>CALYBD010000006.1 GCA_944393745.1 uncultured Alphaproteobacteria bacterium
CTTTTTCTTTGTCTTTTTAAACAAAAAAGCTTTTTTCCCTTTGTTTCTAAAAAATTATATTGTTACACTTTTGTTACAAATATGCCCCCCCCCCCCCCCCATGTTTTTATAGATGAAGTCCTCTGTTCGCTGAATAATAGTAACATCTTTATGTCTTATATGGAGGGATCTATGAAAAAATTTCTTTTGTTTCTCTTATTTTGTTGTTTCGTGCCCCCTACGGCGCACGCAAACGATTCTGTCTTTAATACAAAAGCCGCCTTCTCTTTGGCTAAAGTGGTCAAGTTGGGAAGAGGTTCGTCTTATTCCGTTGGTGGTATCAATGCCATTGATACCGGCGCCACAATTGATAACGATAAAGAATGTGAAATCGGTTGTCAGACCTGTGATACAAAAACGGGAAAATGTTCAAAATGTCAATCCGGATATGGCATGAAAAACGGAACCTGTACGCCGGGAACAAATTATTACAACGCTGATAAATCGGCTTGCTACATTGTTACCAATGACTATGTCGGTTGGTGTGGCGGCGGAGATCATTCCGAAGCATATCTATGTGTGGAAGATGGCAATGTCGCTGGCATGGAAGGCTTTGTAAGAGACGATCCGACAGGATCTGTCATCAAAGTTTCTTTAAGCGATTGTCAAAAATCAGGTGCCAAAATCGTTACCTGCGCTGCCGGATACGGCATGAAAAACGGTTACTGCACACGGGGAACAAATTATTACAATGCTGATAAATCGGCTTGCTACATTGTTACCGATGACTTTATCGCTTGGTGTGGCGGCAGCGATCATTCCGATGCATACTTATGTGTGGAAGAAGGCAATGTAAACAGTATGGAAGACTTCGTGAACGAAGATCCGTCAGGGTCCGTTATTCAGGTAAGTTCCAGTGATTGCCGGATTATGAACGCCAGAGCTGTTAAATCTCCGAAATGTCAATCCGGATACGGCATGAAAAACGGAACCTGTACGCCGGGAACAAATTATTACAACGCTGATAAATCGGCTTGCTACATTGTTACCGATGACTTTATCGCTTGGTGTGGCGGCAGCGATCATTCCGATGCATACTTATGTGTGGAAGAAGGCAATGTAAACAGTATGGAAGACTTCGTGAACGAAGATCCGTCAGGGTCCGTTATTCAGGTAAGTTCCAGTGATTGCCGGATTATGAACGCCAGAGCTGTTAAATCTCCGAAATGTCAATCCGGATACGGCATGAAAAACGGAACCTGTACGCCGGGAACAAATTATTACAACGCTGACAAATCGGCTTGCTACATTGTTACCGATGACTATGTCGGTTGGTGTGGCGGTAGCGATCATTCCGAGGCATATCTATGTGTGGAAGAAGGCAATGTAAACAGTATGGAAGCCTTCGTGAAGGAAGATCCGACAGGGTCCGTTATTCAGGTAAGTTCCAGTGATTGCCGGATTATGAACGCCAGAGCTGTTAAACCTCCTGCTTGTCCGACAAACTGTTCAACATGCAGTAACGGTACCTGCACAAAATGCAAATCCGGATATTACCTCAGCGGCGGAAAGTGTATCGTTGAAACTCCGGATTCCTGCGGCACGAATTATTATTGGTCTGAAACAGAAACTATGCCGGGGTCAGGATCTCATTGTATTGCTTGCGGATATAAATACGGACCGTGTTTACAATGTAACGCCACTCAGTGTACAAAATGCTCTAATGGCTATCTCATGGTCAATAATAGCTGTCAGCATTATCAGAGCGCCTGTACACAACTGGGATGGACCAGCTATGTCACCGCAACGTCATCAAACGGTTTAAGCAGCGCCTCAAGCTCTTGGGGAAGTTCAAACAACTGCCGCAGTGGCGTGCAGACTTATATGAGATTTCAGATCAGTGACTCCTTATGGGGAACCTGCGTTAAATGCGCTCCTTCTTCCAGTACCAGTTCGTGCGGAACGTATCCGAATTGTAACTCTGGTTGTTGGTACGGACCAAGCAAAAACTCTTGCATCAAATGTGATGCAAACGCGTCAACGTGTTCCAAAAGCACAATTACGTGTAAACCCGGTTATGTTTTGATGGGCGGTTATGTCTGTGCAAGCTGTGCCAGCGGATGTAAAGCATGCACAACTGCCGGCGATCCGTATGCCTGTACCTCCTGTACCAGCGGAAGAGTGCCCAAAGACCACAATGGTAACTACACAAGCAAAGGAAAATGCAGTTAAAAAATATCATCAAAAGAGAGCCTTTCTGCAGAAAGGCTCTCTTTTTGTAATCACAATCGCAAAAAATAAAGGAAACCCTCAGCCGTTATTTTTTATTCTTTTATCCGGTCATAGGGCCAATCCGGCCACGGGCACAATTTACGTATATTGTCCGTTTCAATCATCGTGCCGCACCAAAAACGCAGCACGGCCGCCGGCACAATAAAAAATCCCCCGGAGCCGGAGGATTTTTCTTTGGATATAAAAGAACATTTAAGCCTTTTTTGTTTCTGATGGAGTTCACCCCATTCTTGTTTTTATTATTTTTACGACACTCAGATCGTTTTGCCAGTACTTAAAAAACGCTCGTTTGAATGTAAACCTTTTCTAAGCTTCTTTCAGAATAAGGATAAATTGTGGCAAAATTATGGTCTGAATTATGGCGAATTGTGGCAAAAACAAAAAAATCAAAAAATATCAAATAAATTCAATAGGTTGAACCTTCTCTATTAGTTCAAATAAATCTTTTTTCAGTAAATTCAGCTCTGCCGGCGTATCTGCTTCACAGCGGCAAACCAGACTCGGCGAAGTATTCGAAGCCCGCAGCAGCCACCACCCCGTTGACGGATAAACAAGCTTTATACCGTCCGTTTCGTCAAATGATTCCCCGCGTGCGCGCAAAATTTCTTTAATCTTTTCAACACATTGGAATTTATCCTTGTCCGGACAGGCTATTTGAATTTCAGGGCTGGCAAACGTTTTCGGGATTCGGGAAATCCTGTCTTGCAGCGATTCGTTTTTTTGATTCACGGCAATATCCAACAATCGAACGGCCGCATATAATGCATCGTCAAATCCGTAGTATTTATCGGCAAAGCAGATATGTCCGCTCATTTCCCCGCCCAAAGGCGCCCCCGTTTCCTGCATTTTTGTTTTGATAAAAGAATGCCCTGTCCGCCAAATCAACGGCCGACCGCCCATGCGCCGAATTTCGGAAACAAATGTCTTGCCGGATTTAATATCGGCAATAAAAACAGCATTAGGAGTCGTTTTTAAAATTTCTTCGGCAAAAATTTGCAACAAATGATCTGTTTCCAGCATTTCCCCTTGAGAATCTATCACGCCCAAGCGATCCGAATCTCCGTCAAAAGCCAATCCTAAATCGGCTTTTTCACGTAAAACCGTTTCACGTAAAACTGTCAGATTTTCAATTTTTGACGAATCGGGCGCATGAGCCGGAAAATTCCCGTCTACCTGTTCATTCAGTATGATATGTCGCCCCGGCAATCGCCGAATCAAGCCGGGAACAACGGTTCCGGCCGTCCCGTTGCCGCAATCCCACACAACCGTCAAAGGCTTTCCTTCAAAACGAAAATCCCGGACAAGGCGGTCAAGATATCTGTCTGAAAAATCTTCGGTATGCACAGAGCCTTTGCCCTGTTCAAAATCACGGCGATCAATTAATTTCCCCAGATTTTGAATATTATCGGCACAAAAAGATTTGCCGTCGATCATCAGTTTAAAGCCGTTATATTCCTTCGGATTATGTGAAGCCGTCACCATAACGCCGCCGGCTTTTTTTGTTAAAACGACGGAAAAATACAACATCGGCGTCGGACAACAACCGATATTTATCACCTCGACACCGCAGGAAAGCAGCCCGCGAATCAAAGCCGCAGACAGATCCGGCGTTGACAACCGACCGTCCCCGCCGACCAGACATTTGTGCAATCCCGTTCGTATTAAAACGGTTCCGAAAGCCCGGCCGATCAGTTCCGCAGACCGATTGGTCAGCGTTAAACCGGCAACGCCGCGGATATCCGCGGCGCGCAAAACAGATTTATCCAAAGTATCCCGATCAGGTAATGACATCAGGTGCTTTACGCCCCGTTTTGGCTTTTACACCGGAAATTTCTTCCGCGATATCGATTAATTCCGCCAAAGCTTCCTGCGGATCCATATCATGACGAGCAACATTCGGTTCATACTTTTCAATATAAATACGAATGGTCGCCCCCTGCGTTCCCGTACCGGACAAACGAAATACAATACGGGACCCGTCTTTGAACAAAACCCGGATTCCCTGATGCGCGCTTTCGCTTTTATCAACGGGATCGACATATTTGAAATCATCAAACGTTTCGACTTCGTAATCACCGAAAAACTTACCGACGCTGTCCGCCGCCATTGAACGCATATTATCCATGATTTCATTGGCAATTTTGCTGTCAACGGCTTCGTAATCATGACGGGAATAGAAATTACGTCCGTATTTTTTCCAGTGTGCTCTGACGATTTCTTCCACCGACATATTTACGGCGGCAATAATGTTCAACCAGTACAAAACCGCCCACAGACCGTCCTTTTCACGAACATGATTTGATCCCGTACCGAAACTTTCTTCACCGCAGATGGTGGCCTTGTTGGCGTCCAGCAGATTACCGAAGAATTTCCACCCGGTCGGGGTTTCATAACAGCTCATGCCCATGCCGCGCGCCACGCGGTCAACAGCCTGCGACGTCGGCATCGAACGCGCAACCCCGGTCAGGCCGCGATCATAACCGGGCGCATTCCAGAAATTCGCCACGATAACGGCCAGACTGTCGCTGGGATTAACATAGAATTTGCGCCCCAGGATCATGTTGCGATCGCCGTCACCGTCCGAAGCCGCACCGAAATCCGGCGCTTCGTCAGAGAACATATATTCAACCAGTTTACGCGCATGCACCAAATTCGGATCCGGGTGGCCGCCGCCAAAGTCTTCCTTCGGTTCGCCGTTAACAACGGTTCCTTTGGGCGCTTTTAACACTTCTTCCAGAATATATTTGGCATAAGGACCGGTCACGGCGTGCATCGCATCATAACGCATTTTGAAATTACCGACTTCAAACAGTCGTTTAATCAAATCAAAATCAAACAGCTTTGCCATCAGTTCGGCATAATCAATTACCGGATCAATAATTTTGATTTTTGTTTCGCCCAGAACCTTTTCCCCGATCGTGTCCAGATCAATATCCGGCGTATCGGCGATCTGATAGCTTTCGATTTTTTGCGTATTGGCATAAATTGCTTCCGTCACTTTTTCGGGAGCAGGCCCGCCGTTTGAAATATTGTATTTAATACCGAAATCCTCGGTCGGGCCGCCGGGATTATGGCTGGCAGACAAAATGATGCCGCCGAAAGCCTGATATTTACGGATAACGCAAGACGCCGCCGGCGTTGACAACAGCCCGCCTTTGCCGATCATCAGTTCGCCAAAGCCGTTCGCCGCCGCCATTTTAATAATTGTCTGAATGGCTTTGCGGTTAAAGTAACGGCCGTCACCGCCGATCACCAGCGTCTTTCCCTGAAAATCATCAAGACTGTCAAATATAGACTGAACAAAGTTTTCCAGATAATGCGGCTGTTCAAACACAGTTACCTTTTTACGCAGACCGGAAGTTCCCGGACGCTGCCCTTCAAAAGGTTTTGTCGGAACGGTTTTAATATTCATTCTGTCCCCCTGAAATTAAGAATCCATCATAAAAAAACAAATACTTTTAACAGGATTACGAATCACGGGCCTTCTGTCAAGACAAGCTTGTTTTAAGCTTGTTTTATGCGGGTTTTAAATCAGCTTTCGAATGAAGTATCTTCGCCGATTGCCTGTAAAATAGAGCGCAGCTCCTGCCTGGCCGCCACATGAGGCATTGACAAAGCCACGCCCGATCTGACAGATCCGACATCCAGCAAAGTCAGCCCTTTTAAAAACAGCTCGCGAAAGATAATCCTTTCGCCCAAACCGGGCAGAGGCGTAAAATTAACGCGCTTTCCCAAAGCTTCCAGCAACCTCCAGATCAGCTTTTCATTGCGTGTCGACACGTGCATGACACGATTGCGCAAAACAAACCACCGTGTCTGCGGTTTTTTCAGCGCCGCGCGTTTCTGCCTGGCCTGCCAGACGGTCTGCGCGTAATGCCCGGGCGATTTTATCGTCAGTGTTTCCGGTTCAACTTTGGCCAAAACGTCCAAATCAATCAGGCTGTCGTTTAAAGGCGTAATTAAAATATCCGCCGCGACATGGGCCAAACGAAACAAATATCCGTCCGCCCCGGGCGTATCAATAATGACAAAGTCATTTTCGGCCTGCAGGCGTTCAAGTTGATCCGTAAAAGCCGCTTCGTCCGTACGGCGTTCTTCTTCAGTCGGGTTTTCCCGCACGGTTACGGTTAAATGTTCGGGCAATTCCAGATCAATACCGTGCGCGGCAGAATAAGACGCTCTGTTCTGAATGTAATGCGTCAACGTGCCCTGACGCCCGTCCAAATCCATTGACGCCACCAGTTTTTTCCGGCGCAAAAACCACATGATCAAATGCATGGCCAGCGTTGATTTACCGGTGCCGCCCTTTTCGTTTCCGATAACAATAATTTTTCCTTTTGGCATGTTTTCTCCACAAATTCTGCCCGGAATCCTAACTGCGGCAAACCGAAAATTCAAGATTTTTAAATTCATACAAAAAATCACGATTTATTTGTTATTTCCTTCACGATTCACTCTTGCTTTTACATCAACGAACGATTAAAACTGTAAAATATCCAAAGCCGTAAGATGTACAGATCAACCGGCTTCCCGTCATATATTCTTGGAGAAAACTATATGAGTGAAACGACAGGGCATGAAGTGTCTGCCTTTGATAAAATAGAAAAAGTCAAGGAAATTCTGGATAAAAACGGCCGCCAGAGTTCCCGGCTGATCCCCATTTTGCAGGAAGTTCAGGAAGTTTACCGTTACCTGCCCAAAGAAATCATGAACTATGTCGCGCAGGCGCTGGGTATTCCGGCCGGACGCGTTTACGGCGTTGCAACGTTTTACGCCCATTTTTCTTTGGAACCCAAAGGACGGTATCTGATCCGTTTGTGCGATGGTACGGCCTGCCATGTCCGCGGATCCGAACCGATTCTGAATGCTTTACGTGAAAAATTGGGGCTGACCGTTGAAAAACCGACAACAGACGATATGATGTTTACGATTGAAACCGTCTCTTGTCTGGGGGCGTGCGGTCTGGCTCCCGTCGTTGTCGTCAACGAAGACGTACACGGCCAGATGACGCCGGATAAAGCAATAAAAATGGTTGATGATATCTTGCAGGCGGAGAATTCTTAATGACTGAAAATTTAGAAAAAATTGCTTCCGATTACAAAGAGATGCATGACACCGTCACCCGCCGCATGATTATCTGCGCCGGAACGGGTTGCATTGCCAACGGATCACTGAAATTATACGATGCCCTGTTAAAAGAAACAAAACAAGCCGGCATTAATGTCAGCGTAGAACTGAAAACAGAAGATCATTCGAAAAAATCTCTGCTGTCCAAAAGCGGCTGTCAGGGATTTTGCCAGATGGGACCTTTGCTGTCCATTGAACCCGACGGTATTCTGTATTGCCGGGCTCATGCGGCGGACGCGGCCGAAATCGTTGAAAAAACCCTTAAAAACAACGAAGTCATTGACCGCTTGGTTTATAAAAACCCGACGGACGGATCGCACTGCCGCGGCACAAACGACATTCCGTTTTACACGCGTCAGCGCCGTACCGTTCTGAAAGCCTGCGGCCACGTCGATCCGGAAGATATCCGCGAATACATTTATCATGACGGATACAAAGCCGCGCAAAAAGCGTATACGGAAATGACGGACGAAACGGTCTGCAAAGAAATTTTGGATTCCGGCCTGCGCGGACGCGGCGGCGGCGGATTCCCGACCGGATTGAAATGGGATTTAACCCGCAAGGTGCAGGGCGATAAGAAATATGTCATCTGCAATGCCGACGAAGGCGATCCGGGCGCTTTTATGGATCGTTCCGTTATGGAAGGCAACCCGCATTCCGTTATCGAAGGCATGATGATTGCCGCCCGCGGAATCGGCGCCGACGAAGGCTACATTTATGTGCGTGCCGAATATCCTTTGGCGGTCAAGCGCATGCGCAAAGCGATTGATGATGCTGAAAAATTAGGCATTTTAGGCAATAATATTTTCGGATCGGGCAAAAACTTTATCCTGCACGTCATGGAAGGCGCAGGCGCTTTTGTCTGCGGCGAAGAAACGGCTTTAATGGCCTCCATCGAAGGTAATCGCGGTATGCCGCGTCCGAAACCGCCTTTCCCGGCTCAGTCGGGGTTGTGGGGCAAGCCGACGGTCATCAATAACGTTGAAACGTTGGCCAGCGTTCCGATGATTATTCTGAAAGGCGCCGGAAACTATCGTTCCGTCGGCACGGAAAAATCGCCCGGCACGAAAACGTTCGCCGTTACCGGCCACGTTGCCAACACCGGATTGATCGAAGTTCCGTTCGGAACAACGTTGCGCGAAATCATCTTTGACATCGGCGGCGGCGTCTTGAATTCCAAAGGCGAAGTCGATAATGACTGTTTTAAAGCCGTTCAGATCGGCGGCCCGTCCGGCGGCTGTCTGACAGCCGAACATCTGGATCTGCCGATTGATTTCGATTCGTTGCGTTCGGCGGGCGCCATGGTCGGTTCCGGCGGTCTGGTCGTCATGAACAAAAACACCTGTATGGTCAGTGTTGCCCGATTCTTTATGCAGTTTACGCAAAACGAATCCTGCGGCAAATGCACGCCGTGCCGCGAAGGCACAAAGCAAATGCTGGCTTTGCTGGACGACATCATGGCCGGCCGCGCAACCGAGGAAACGCTGGATCTGCTGGAAGAAACGGCGAAAACCGTTCAAAAAGCGTCTTTGTGCGGCTTGGGCAAAACGGCGCCCAACCCGGTATTGTCAACGCTGCGTTATTTCCGTGACGAATATCTGGCGCACGTTCGCGACAAAACCTGTCCGACAGGTCAGTGCAAAGCTTTGGCCAAACCGGAAATTGATCCGATTTTGTGCCGCGGCTGTACGGCCTGCGCGCGCAAATGTCCCGTCGGTGCGATTACGGGAACGGTTAAACAGCCGCACTCCATTGACCCGACGAAATGTATTAAATGCGGTGCTTGTGCCGCAGCGTGCAAGTTCGGTGCCGTCAAAGGCATCGCTCCCCGTGCTTAAGTGAAAGGTGAAGCTTTATGACTGAAAAGAAAACTTTGTTCATTGACGGCAAAGAAGTCGAAATCGAAAATGAACGCAATATTTTAGAGCTGTGCCGTAAAGCGGGGATCGATATCCCGACGTTTTGCTATCAGCCGGAATTAAGCATTTACGGCGCCTGCCGTTTGTGTCTGGTCGAAATCGAAGGCAGAGGCATTCTGTCGTCGTGTTCCACGCCGCCGGAAGCCGGGTTGAAAATCAAAACAAACACGGACGAAATCCGCAAGCTGCGCCGCATGACGATGGAATTGCTGCTGGCTTCGCATCCGCAAGACTGCCTGAAATGCGGTAAAAGCACGCACTGTAAGTTGCAGGAAATCGCACGCAAAGTCGGCGTCAAGGAAATCCGTTACAAACATTCGGTCAAAGATCTGCCGGTTGACGACAGTTCTTATTCTTTGATCCGCGATCCCGCAAAGTGCATTTTGTGCGGCAACTGCGTACGTATGTGTGCGGAAGTTCAGGGAATCGGTGCCGTCAACTTTGCCAACCGCGGTTCCAACAGCGTTGTCATTACCGCTTTTGGCAAAGACATGGCCAAAACCGAATGCGTCAACTGCGGTCAATGTGCCGCCGTTTGTCCGACGGGCGCTTTGCAAATCAAATCGGAAATTGATGAAACAATGAAGGACATCAATAACCCCGAAAAGATAACCGTTGTTCAAATGGCTCCGGCCGTCCGTGTCGCCATTGCCGAAGAATTCGGCCTGCCGCCCGGAATCGATTCGACCAAAAAAATCGTTGCCGCTTTAAAGAAAATCGGCGTCGATTATGTTTATGACACGAACTTTACCGCAGATATGACGATTGTTGAGGAAGCCACCGAATTTGTGCATCGTCTGCAAAACGGCGGTACGTTCCCGATGTTTACTTCGTGCTGTCCGGCATGGATCAAGTATGCGGAAACGTATTATCCGTCTTTGTTGAACAACATCAGTTCCTGCCGTTCGCCACAGGGTATGTTCGGCGCGGTCGTGCGCAAAGCGATGCCCGGCCTGACAGGCAAAGACAACAAGGATATCGTATCCATTTCGATTATGCCCTGCACGGCCAAGAAATTCGAAGCCCGCCGCGATCAGTTCATACACGACGGCAAAGCGGAAATCGACCACGTTCTGACGACGCAAGAGTTGGCTGAAATGTTAAAATCCGCGGGGATTAACCTGGTTGAGATGGACGACGTCGATCTGGATATGCCGTTGGGCATGTACACCGGCGCCGGCGTTATTTTCGGCGTGACCGGCGGCGTTATGGAAGCCGTTTTGCGTTTTGCCGCGGAAAAGATCGGCGGTATTAAGAACGCCATTGAATTTAAAAACGTCCGCGGCGAAGAAGGAATCCGTGAAGCCGAAGTCGAATTAAACGGCAGAACGTTCAAACTGGCCGTTGTTCACGGATTGGCCAATGCGGGAAAAGTGGCGCAGGAAGTTGTTGACGGCACGTGTAAATATGACCTGATCGAAGTCATGGCCTGCCCGATGGGCTGCGTCGGCGGCGCCGGTCAGCCGGTCAGCGAAGGTCTGGTCAAGAAAAAGCTGCGTGCGCAGGGGCTGTATAACGCTGATGAACACTGCGCTTTGCGTAAATCTCAGGAAAACACGGCCGTTTACGAAGTTTACGAAAAATACTTTGAAGGCGGCCCCGCGACACATGCGGCGCATGAAAACCTGCATACGACTTATGTCGCCAGACCGAAAACGGATCTGGAACTTGACATGAACAGAACGGCCAAAGATGCCGTGCGCGTCGAGTTAAACCTGTCGGGCGAAAACATGCGTAAAGGCGTTGAAAACCTGATGGGCGACGTGTTTGCCAAAATCCGCGAAAACGGATTGCAGCAGCAGACGAAAGTCGTTGTGACGTTCGGCCACACCGGCGATGATCCGATGGTAACGGTTGCAGGCAAAACGGTTGAACCGGAAGCCGACAAAGTTGTCGAAGCGATTAAAGCCGTGAAATAAAGAAAAATAAAAAGAACACAGCCTTTGGCAACAAAGGCTGTTTTTTTATGTCGGAAATTGATAACATAACCCGGCAAATGAAAAATTTTAATAAAGGTCTGCTTATGAAAAAATACCTTATATGCCTGATAACGGTTTTTCTTGTTTCCTGCGTTTCCTGTCCCCGGCCGGATACGGATATGCTGCGCGATCAGTTAAAGGAATATACACTGATTGTTTACAAAGACGACAAGATTAATTTCTACAATGAAAGAGGGTTGCGTCCTTTGTTAATCCGGTTAAATGACGGTACGTTCAGGGACGCTTTTATTGCAGACCGTATTGTCGGTAAGGCCTCTGCCCTGCTGCACGTTTACGGCCGGGTAAGGGAAGTATACACACCCGTTATTTCCAAACCCGCCGTCGCTGTTTATGAAAAGTACGGCATAAAGTATCATGCCGACAAAGTTATTGACAATATTCGCAACCGGACAAATACCGGCTTGTGTCCGATGGAAATGAAAGTTCAAAACATTGACGATCCGGCAGAAGCATATCGCCTGTTCAGCAAGCCATAATTTTTTGTCTAATTCGTCCATATCTCTTTGACAACGGCTTTTGTTTTTTTTATACTCTTGAAAAAAACAAAGGATTTTCAGATATGGCAATGCAACAAAATATAAATCCGCCGTTAAAATTGGAACGCAATTCCGATCAAGCGATGCTGACCGATTTGATTAACGATGTTGCAACGAGTGCGACCGGAAAAGCTTTGTTGGAACAAGCTGCCGCTCAGGGATATTCCTTAAGCCTTGAAAGCATTGACTGCTTCGGACTGTGCCACGCAAAAGATAAAAGAATTGTTCTGTCAAACAGATGTTCTTATGACAAACTGATTTCTTCTTTGGCTCATGAATCCCGTCATGTCGAACAAATCAGCAAAGGTGCGGAACCTTATTACACGCCGACGGTTTTGCTGAAAGACCAGTTAATCGAAAAACGACTGATGGAGGCCGATGCCGTAGCGGTTTCTTTAATGGTTTGTCAGGAACTGAAAGATCAGGGAAAAGAAGCGGCCATGCAAGCGGCTCTTCCTCATTATGAAAAAGAAACGGCAGCGTTTGAAAAAGGGTTGAAAGTTTCTAAAAAAGAAGCCCTCACCCAAGCTGCCCTGGCTTGGTATGACAATGAAAACAGATTATTCAAACACGAATGCCGCGTTGTTGCTCTGCCTGTCAGCGCTGGGGCAAACTTTGAAAACACGACCGGTAAATACAAAGAATTGACACCCGAATCCTGTATTGATCGTTTATGTCGTTTTAACAACGAATCTTATTTCACACAAAGTGCAGACGCTTTAAAAACACCGGAACGTGCGGGTATTTCCCAAAGGTTAAAAGAATGGTTGGACGTTAACACCAATTTGTGCAAAGAAGCCGGCGTTTCTCCGGAACCGTCTGTCAAATCTTTGCCCGTTTACAAAGAATCGCCCATGCTGTACGGTCAGGTCAATATGCCGCCGATGTATCCAGATGCTTTTCGTAAAATCGAAGCTTATAAAACGGCACGTGCCGCTTTTCAGGCAAAAGCAAAAGGAAATGTCGGCAGATAGCCTGTTATTTGCTTTGTCTTTGTCAGCAGGTATTACAGCGGAAAAATTTTTTGTTTTGCCGTTTATCGGGTTGATCGGAACAGATACAGAATAACGTCACTTAAATAAACAAGGATTTGAGAATGACAACAAAACATACTCCCCTTTTGATTTTGGGATCCGGCCCGGCCGGATACACGGCGGCTATTTATGCGGCTCGGTCATTAATAACTCCCGTGCTGATTTCCGGAACGCAACCTGGCGGACAACTGACTCAAACCGGAGATATCGAAAATTTTCCCGGTTTTCCCGAAAAAATCAGCGGCATGGAACTGATGGATCGTATGCGCCAGCAAGCCGAAAATTTAGGCACTCTTATGATTGACGAAACAGCGATCACGGCTGATTTATCCCAAAATCCGTTTGTAATCACTTTGGATTCCGGTGACGTTTATACGTGTGATGCATTGATCATCGCCACGGGCGCATCGGCGAAGTGGCTGAATTTACCGAATGAACAGCCATTGCGCGGTTTTGGTGTTTCCGCTTGTGCGACGTGTGACGGCTTTTTCTACAGAAACAAAAAGGTCGCTGTTGTCGGCGGGGGCAATACCGCAGTGGAAGAAGCTTTGTATCTGGCTAATCTGGCTTCTGAAGTTTATTTGATTCACCGGCGCGATGAACTGCGTTCCGAAAAGGTTATGCAGGAAAGAGTAAAAACTCACCCGAAAATCAGGATAATTTGGGATACCGTTGTTGAAGATTATATCGGCGACAAAAACAAAGGCGGATTAACCGGATTAAAATTAAAAAACACAAAAACGGCAAAAGAATCCGAATTAGCCGTAGACGGTTGTTTTATCGCGATCGGTTACGCGCCGAACACGGAATTGTTTCGCGGCCAGCTGGAATTAAACGAAGACGGATTTATTATCACCGACAAAGCAAATCTGCATACTTCCGTCAAAGGCCTTTTTGCTGCCGGAGACGTGCAGGAACTTTTTTACCGCCAGGCGATTACTGCTGCTGCCGGCGGCTGCCGTGCCGCGTTGGAAGCCGAAAAATACCTCTCGGCTTTGAAAAAATAAATCCGTAAACCGGACAAGACGGTTAAAAAATTTACGAAAAACGCAATCCGCCGCTTTTGCAGAAAGTGCCGGATTTTCTTTCTTTTTTTTAAATATCGTAAAGATGTTTGACAAAAATTAAAAAAAATTGTATGTTTTTTTATATATGGCGGGAAGAAATTCATGTCCGAAGTTTTAAAATTAGCATACGAATATAAGGTCAAATACGGAAGATCTTTCGATGTAAAATCTTTTTTAGAGGCTGCCCGACAAGGGAATGCGTCTTCTTTAAATCCCAATGATTTTATGAGGAACAAACGGAAAAAAGAAGATTACAAGAAAAAAGACGATGACGACAAAAAGAAAAAGAAACCGCCAAAACTAAAGCAAAACGGCGGCGGCTTTAATATGAATCTTTCAGACGGGAATTGTTCTGCCGATGGTTTTGGAGCCCATAAAGGAAAGAAACTTTTTGCCAAGAATCCCTATGAATTATTTATGCTGATGAATCAGCAGATGAACGCCCTGTGGGACGCTGAAAAAACACCTCAAGAAAAAAGAATGGCTGAACTGTATGTTCCCCCTCATGCAAAAAACAGAGAAAAAACCATGAAGGATTGTTTTAAGGCTGCGCTGGACAGCAATATTATTCTGCGGGGCAGTTTGCCGAAAGACAGAGAATTCTATGCACAGATGAAAAAAGAATTTTTCAAAAATCCGAAAAATGCGGAAAAGGATTGGAAACGCCTGACGCAATTTGTTCCTCCGGCCTACTTGCCTGTCGAAAAAGATCAAAACAAAGATCAGAATAAAGACAACAAAAAACAGCCCCTTTCTCCGGCGGCATTGGCTGCTTTACAGGCACGCGCGGCAGGACGGTAATTTTATCGCAAAATTTTTAATAAGAAAGCGCCCCCGCAAAAAATGCGGGGGTTTTTGTATACGGATAAAAATCCGAAAGATTTTGTTCCCGCCCGTTTTTATGACAGACCGATATGAACCGGTCGTTAATATTTCTTTGTAAACGGATCGGATCGGATTGAATTCAAAATCAACAGCTTTATTGCGACACGGAAATCAGAACTTTCCGAAAGAATGTACCTGTAATTCTTTCCCCGTCAGAGTGCCGATAATATTCGTATATTCTGTTCAATCACCTTTTTTTGCTTTCCTGCCGCCGGCACGACCTAATCCCCGCCGGGAGGGCATGATCCCCCCTACGGGTAGTACTGGTCGTACGGACATCAGTTTTTTTATGGTTCTTACCGCAAGCACGACCTAATCCCTGTCTGGAAGACGTTAAGCCTGTGGCGCCGCCACCCCGCCGGGAGGGGATGATCCCCCTACGGGTAGTAGCCGTACGGACATTAGTTTTTTGGGGTTCTTGCCGCTAGCACGACCTAATCCCCTGTCGGGAGGACGTTGTCCCCGTACGGGTAGTACCCGTGGCGCTGATCAACCTTTATTTTTTAACATTTAAAACACTGATAATCAGGCGATAGGCTTCTGTAATATCCTTAAATTTTTCTTCCAGTTCTTTATTTCCGCCGTTTGAATCGGGGTGATATTGTTTGGCCAATCTTTTATAATTCAGGCGCACATTTTTTATTTCCAACGGAAACGCCAGTTCCAAAATTCTGGCAGCAGCGGCAATGGCCGGATCAACGTGCGTTTGATCCGAACGAGCAAAAGGATCATCGTAAGAAGAACCGAAAGCTTCTTTTTTAATCCCCAGAGGATCGGCAAACATTGACGGATCCGCGCCGCGTTCCCCTAATTTCCACGTCGGGCGCTGCCAGCAGACGTCTTGTTTTAACTGTTCTTCTATTTCCAGGGGGGTCATGCCCTGATAATAATCCCATTGAGCATTGTATTCCTGAACGTGTTCCAGGCAAAACCAATAGTAATCCGTCAAAGTTCTGTCTTTGGGCGCGCGATATTCCGCGGCTTTGCCACAGCCTTCCTTATCGCAGATATGTTCCGGCGCCGCCGGCGGACGACCGGTTAAATCATTAAAAGAAAAAGCGTACTTTGCGCGCCGGCCCATCACTGTTCGTCCGATTCTTTGGCTTTATAAAAATCCGGCCATTCCCGCTTGACCATTTCGCCGGAACTGTCCCAAGCCAAACAGGTATCCAAAGGATCCGGCGTTACGCCGCGACAGTATTTCATCATGCGCACCTGCGCCACCGTTTGAAACGCCGCCCCTGCCGCACCGATCAGCAAAGAAAACAAATGCGTGCACCCCAGCTTTGCGGGAATACGGCGACGCAGCTCTTTTGAAAAGCCGGGACCGATTTTTAACCCCTCGGCATTTTTAAAAACCGCCGCTGCACAAGGGCATTGTTTATACGGATATTTATCTATTTTTACCGCCAACCCACGGATTACCATATCGTCGTCAATCGTCAGAGTTAAAAACATTTCATGAAACGTTTCTCCCGCACGAATAACGCCGCCACGATCAATACACGTGCAATCAACGGTTCGCCGGTCGCGAAAATGACCTTCGATATCCCAGAAAGAATCCGTCCGACGATACCCCGTATAGTCGATATGGCGGAAATAAATTTCTTCCCGATCCGGATCAGTAATAGGAAACGGCATTACGTTTTCGTCCTTTCTCGTACAAAACTTTTTCGACATCGGACGGATTAATATTATGCACCAGCACGCCGCTGCCGATATCTTCCAGCAAAACAAAATTCAACTGCATTCCCATCGTTTTTTTGTCCTTTTTCATATAGGAAAGCAATTCGGAGATTTTCAAAGCGTCAAATTGCGTCGGCAGCCCCCATTTTTCGTATTGTTCTTTGATTTTTTTCGGCACGTCTGCGGCACATAACTGCATATCGGCAGACAACCAGGCGGCCAAAACGGATCCGATGGCAATGGCTTCACCGTGCAGAATATTTCCGCGCATACCGGAAACGGCTTCGATCGCATGACCGAACGTATGCCCGTAATTCAACAAAGAACGCAGTCCGGTTTGTTCGAATTCGTCTTCGGCGACCACGGCCGCTTTAATCCGGCAACTTTGTTCAACGGCATAGATACAGGCGGTTTCGTCCAAAGCCAACACCTGTTCCCCGCTGTCAACCAGCCAATTCCAAAAATCAATATTCAAAGCCAGGCCGTATTTGACAACTTCGGCAAAGCCGGCCGTTACCTGCTGCGGATCAAGCGTTTTTAAAGTATGTACGTCAATAAAAACGGCTTTCGGCTGATGAAACGTGCCGATCAGATTTTTCCCGGCTTCGGTATTAACGGCCGTTTTTCCGCCGACAGAGCTGTCGGTCTGCGCCAAAAGCGTCGTCGGGATTTGAATAAAATCAATACCGCGCAACAAAACAGATGCGCAAAAACCGGCCAGGTCTCCGACAACACCGCCGCCCAAAGAAACAATCGTACTGTGCCGGTCACAACCGATTTTTAAAATACGTTCCATCAGCTTTCCGGCCTGTTCCAATGTTTTGCTTCTTTCCCCCTGCGGTACCGGCAAAGCGTAAACTTCAAATTCTGCTTTTTCCAGGCTTTCTTTTACCATCGGCAAATACAACATGGACACCAGATCGTCCGTAATAATAAACAGCTTTTTTGAACGCACGAACGGTTCTATCAGATCGCCGATATATGTTAAGTAATCCGAACCGATAAAAACCGGGTACTGACATTCTTTGACTTCAACATCAACTTTTACCAACTCTTCAAGCTTCATCTTTCCCCTCCTGCAGCAAAGCGGTTGATCCGCGCGACCAATATCCGCAGTAATTGCCCCATTGTTTCTTCTTTATATTCGACACGGATATCCGCCTGTTCATAAAAAGGCCGCCGTTTATTTAACAATGTCTGAATAACTTCCCTCGGATTATCTACGTTCAACAGCGGCCGATGCGTTCTGCCCGCCGTATTGCGCACAATCGTATCAACATGGGCATCCAAAAAAACGCTGACGGCTTTTTGTGAAGCAATCTGCCGGGTCTGCGCCGACATAAAAGCCCCCCCGCCGGAAGCCAAAATACACTTCTTTGCGTTCAGCAAACGATCCATGATGCGTTCTTCTACCCGGCGAAAATCCTGTTCGCCGTAGCGCTGAAACAAATAACAAATATCCCCTCCGCCGGCCTTTTCGATTTCCTTGTCCGCATCGACAAACGGCATGGAATAAATACGCGCCAACCGGCGTCCGATACTGCTTTTGCCGCTGCCCATCATGCCGACCAGAAACAACGTCCTGTCCAGCGGATACGGAAAATGCAGTAATGTTTCTTTTTTCCCGGGCATTTTTTTCTGTTATCCGAAGAATTGTTTTGATAAAAAATTCTAACGTTATTTTAACTTGATTGTGGCATAAGAAAAGAAGTTTTTAACGTTTTAAACGAAAGGATCCAAAATGCGCCGAAATTCGCGTTGGTATGTTTATCCGATTTTGTTTGTCATTATCGGATTGGGCGTCTTTATCGCCGTTTACGACATTCAGGTTCCCAAAACAACCGTTGAAAAAGAAATCAGTTATGACAGGTTGCAAAAATAGTTTTTTTCTGACGGTTTTATTGTTTTTTGTTTCTTTTGCCGTTTCGGCGCAGGAAAGAATCTATCTGGTGCCGCCGGTACAGCTGTTGCCGTTAAAAAAGATGGAAACAAATGCTTACGGATTACTTTTTGGCAAAAAGAACGATGTTTTAAACGAAAATCTGTGGCAAAAAACGACATATCCCGTCATTGCGGGAAAGTTTGCAAAAACCCGCGACAAACTGCCGGCCGCCGCGGAAAAGCTGCGGCTTAACCTGTTACTGACGGCCGGTGAACCGCCGGCAGGAACAACGGGACAGGCTTTTATTACTTTAAAACTGCGCCATTTATTTGACCACGGATACTTTAACGAAGTTTTTCGACTTATTCAAAAAATACCGGAAAAGCTGCGTTCCGCGGAACAAAACAAACTTTATGCAAATGTCTTGCTGCTGCAGGACATACAAACGGCGTGTTTCCTGACGGATAAAGAAACCGATGACGTTTTCTGGCAGCGTCTGTCGGCTGTCTGCGCGGCCTTTAACCAAGAAGACGACAAGGCTTTTCTGGCTTTGGATCTGTTAAAAGAACAAAACAGCGAAGATCCCATGATCATCAATGCCGTTGATCATTTTTTAAACGGAGCTCCTTTAACGGAAATGCCGCAAAAAATAACCCCGTTGCGCGTTGCCGTCTGGCGCAAGGCCGGACGAAGCCTAGCAGAGCTTAACGACAAAACAGATGCCGTCTGGTTTAAAAAATTATTGGTGCAGGACGAAACGATACCTGCCGAACAGCGCCTGGATGAAGCGGAAAAACTGGTTCAATTCGGGTTATTGGAACCTTTAAAACTGCGTACTTACTATCAACAGGCCGTATTTGACGAATCAACCGATGAAAAAAATCTGACTGGCGCAATACAACGGGCTTTTTGGTTGCAAAAAGCTGCCGCATTGGGCAGCACGGTTGAAGACAACCTGCAAAAACAGTTGTTTCTGCGCCGGGGACTGGAATCGGCAAAACAAGATCATCTGAGCTATGCCTTTTCTTCGGCGGCCAAAGACGTTTTGGAAACCGTCAGACCCGATATTGACACTTTGCCCGAATCCGGCCGTCTGATCGAAGCTTTTGCCCTGGCCGGGCTGAATGAAAAAGCCGATGAATGGCAGACAAAAGCCGAAATGCTTTTTCCCGTTTCGCAGACAACGGCCGAAGGCTGGTATTTTGCCGAGCTGGCCAGAAAAGACCCCGAAGGACATTTCTTTATTCCCGCGTTGGAATCCATGATGGCGTTTGCCGAACAAAATCAAAAAACAAACGAAAACTTTCTTCAAAAAATTGATCGGCTGATGCTGATGTTTAAAACGCTGGACATGATTCAGCCCGATGAAACATGGCATTACACGTCGTTTCCTGAAGGATCCGAAGAATCCTTCGTTGCCGCACGGCAGACCAATACGGGCAAAGCTCAAATCAATGCGGAGGCAGCCGGCAGTCTTGTTCTGGACGCGCTGAATGATCTGGACGGCAGCTATACCGGATTATTAAGAGCCTTGTCTTTGTTAAAAGCTCTCGGACTGGATCGGGAAGCCGCGCAAACGGCTCTGCAATCCATGGACATCGTTTTAACTCCGGAATCCTTCGATGAATAAGAATTTGATCGCCGCTTTTCTGGAAACAATTACCGCCGAACGCGGCGCCGCGGCCAACACCGTTGCGGCGTATACCCGCGATTTGGAAAGCTGCGGTGAATTTTTGGATTCCCGGAAACGAACGTTTGAAAATGCTCAGATATCGGATCTGCGGGCTTATTTGGCTTTTTTGGTCAAAAACGGCATGTCCGTTAAAACACAGGCGCGCCGGTTATCCGCTTTGCGCGAATTTTATAAGTATCTCTATACCGAAAAAATCCGAAAAGACAATCCGACAGATGCTCTGGATTCGCCGAAAACGGGGCGGCCTTTGCCGAAATACCTTTCCGAAGACGAAGTCAACCGCCTGTTTGATGCCGTCACGCGGCTGCCTGCCGACAAAGTCATCAGAATGAAAGCGCTGCTGGAAATTCTATACGCGTCCGGACTGCGCGTTTCCGAATTGGTTTCTTTGCCGGCTTCAACGGCGAACGTCAAAGAAAACTTTCTGATCGTCCGCGGCAAAGGCAGCAAAGACAGAATGGTTCCGCTGACCGATGCGGCGAAACAGGCACTGCGCGACTGGATCCCCGAACGCGAAAGAACTCTTCCGAAAGGTCGCGAATCCCGCTGGCTGTTCCCGTCAAAAGGAAAAACAGGGCATTTAACGCGGGAAGGCTTTTTCGAAGAATTAAAAAAACTTGCCATTATTGCCGGCATTTCGCCGCAACGGGTGTCACCCCACGTAATCAGACATTCCTTTGCCAGCCATCTGATCGCGCATGACGCAGATCTCAGAACCGTTCAGCAAATGCTGGGACACGCCAATATCGCAACAACGCAAATCTATACGCATATCTTGGATAACCGGTTAAAAAACGCCGTGGAAAAAAATCACCCGCTGGCCGGACTTGATTTTTTTTCACAAACTTTAAAAATATGAAGACGAAAGGCCTTCTTAACGCTATAATTCCGCCCCATGAGAATAGTTACGAAATATATTTTAAAGCAAATGCTGTTCGGGTTCGTGCTGATCACCTCGGGTCTGTTGATGATCGTGTGGTTGTCGCAGTCTTTACGCCTGTTCGATATGCTTTTAAATTCAAAGGTTTCTATCTGGCTGTTCGTCCGTTTGACCATGATGCTGATCCCGGGGTATCTGGCCATTATTTCCCCGATTGCCTTGTTTGCCGTTGCTCTGTTTACATATAACCGCCTGATTACCGACCGTGAACTGATCATTCTGCGCGCCGCCGGCATGAGCCCGATGCAACTGGCAAAACCTGTTTTCACAATCGGCGTGTTGTTTACAATCCTGGGATTTTACATTTCACTGGTTCTGGTGCCTCATGCCGTTGCCGATTTCCGCGAACTGCGCTGGAAAGTACAGCATGATGTGTCCCATCTGTTAATTCAGGAAGGGGAATTTAACGATATTTCCGACGGCATTACCGTTTATATCCGCGATAAAAACACTGACGGATCCTTGGAAGGTATTATTTTGCACGATCAGCATTCCGAAGACAGCCGGGTAACGCTGTTGGCAGAAAAAGGAAGCATTATTTACCATGACGGTGTGCCGCAAATTTCCATGAAAAACGGATCGCGCCAGGAAGTATCCAACAAAACCGGCCGGTTTTCCATTTTATATTTTGATTATTACAATTTGGACTTTTTTTCGAATAAAAACAAATCAAACAGTCGTTTTAAAAATCCCGCAGAACGCAGTTTAAAAGAATTATTCACGACACCGCGCGACAAACTGCCCAACGACAAGACTTATCACCGATTCAGAATGGAAGGATTTAAACGCCTGGCCATGCCGTTTTACAATCTGTCTTTCATGCTGATTGCGGCGGCAGGCTTACTGACCGGAAATTTCAACCGGCGCGGACACAACAAACGCATCATCGTCACCGTTTTGATCATGGCCGGTGTACAAATTGCCGCTTTGGGCGTTGAAAATTTATGCATGCGCAATTTATACTTTGTGCCGTTGATTTATATTCTGGCCATTGCGCCGATTTTTGTTTGCCTTTATGTCCTGAAACATTCCGGTGAATTTAAATTTACCCGCCTTAAAAATTTCCAAGCAGCCTGCAAGGCTTTTTTACAAAAGTTGCTGCAAAAAAAGAAAGCTTCAAAAGCATGAGGTTTTTCGGCATTATTTTCACGGCTGTTCTCTTTCTGTCGCACGCTGCCGCCGGCGCAGATAAAGATCTGCCCGTCGATTTTTCCGCCGATGAATTGACTTATGACCGCGAACTGAACTTAATCATTGCCCGCGGAAACGTCACCTTTACCCAGGGAAAATCGTCCCTGCGCGCGGATCATATCAACTATGACACGGTTGACGGCGTTGTCATTGCGTCCGGGAATGTTGAAATTTATACTCCCGACGGCGGATTAATGCGGGGCAATTACGCAAAAGTATCCGGCGATTTAAAAGACGGACTGATCAGAAAAATCCGCTATACGCTGGCCGATCAATCCGTTCTGACGGCACAAAAAGCCGAACATATTCAAGGCAATTACACCGAATTTGAAGATGTTGCTTACTCTTCGTGCGATTTTTGCGAAGACGGATCCCGATTCTGGGAAGTCAAAGCAAAAAAAATGATCCATGACAAAGCCGGGCAAACCATGACCGCGCAAAACGCCACCATGACGGTTGCCGATGTGCCTGTCATGTATATTCCTTATTTTTCCTATCCGGATCCGACGGTAAAGCGCAAATCCGGTTTTTTAATGCCCGGTATAAAATCCAATCGGGCGATGAGCGCGGGGGTTACAATTCCGTATTATCTGGAAATCAGTCCGTATACGGATTTTTTGTTTTCGCCCTGGATCGCAGCCAAAGGAATATTATGGGGCGGCAATTTGCGGCATAATTTTACCGAAGGAACGATGGACGTCAACGGAACGTTTATCCGTCAGGACGGGCAAAACAGATATAATATCGTTGCCAATGCCGACTGGCATATGACCGATATCTGGCGCGCCCGGTTGAATGTTGATCATGCTTCGGACGATACGTATCTGCGCCGTTACGATATTCGCAGCGATGATACTTATGATCCGTGGTTAAAATCAAACCTGACCGTAGAAGCTCTGACGGAAAACAGTTATTTTTCCTTTGGCGGCACACATTATCAAAATATGCGTTCGGACGTTGATGATGATACTATTCCCGAAGTCGTCCCCTTAATGCAGTTTTCGTATTCCGGCGAACCGCAGGACAACGGCGGGTATTGGAGCTTTGATGTTTCTTCGGCCACGCTGACCCGAAAAACCGGTGATGACAGCAGCCGTTTATCCTTTGAAACGGGTTGGCATTTGCCGGGCATTACCGACTGGGGGGCCGTATACAGTTTTGATGTGTCCGCTTTGCTCAGCGGATATCGCGTGGAAGATTACATGATTCCTGAAAAAAAAGAACTGTTTTCGGGAAATGTCGCGGCCTTTAATCCGCAGGCTTCTTTAAAAGTCAGCTATCCTTTTGTAAAAGTCGGCGAAAAATATAATCAGATTTTGGAACCGATTGTTATGGGGATCGTTGCTCCGAATTCCCGAAACTCGGATAAAATACCGAATGAAGACAGCAGCGATCTGGATTTTGACGACACAAACCTGTTCAGTGAAAAACGCTTTGTCGGTTTTGATATGTTTGAACCCGGGTCTCGTCTGAATTACGGATTAAAATGGAGTATGTACGGCCATAAAAAAGGTTATATTTCCGCCTTGATCGGGCAAAGTTACCGTTTTTCGCATTCCGGCATTTTTCCTCCGGATTCGGGATTGGTTGATCAGGCATCGGATATTGTCGGTCGCATCAGCATCGAACCTAATTCTTTTATCAGTCTGAACTATGCTTTTCGTCTGGATCGCAAATCTTTGGAATTAAACCGCAGTGATATTTCTTTATCTGCCGGGAATGCCCTCTTGCGCGTTTCGGCCAGTTATATTAACCTGAAAAGCACGGTTTCGGAATATTCCGCGTATAACAGCCGCGAAGAATTGATTTACTATCTTGAATCCCGGCTGACCAGATATTGGATGTTAAAATTCAATCAGCGCATTAATTTGTCCGATGGCGGCGGTGTTCTGGAAACGGGCGGTTACCTGCGTTATGAAGACGAATGTTTTGCATTGGAAACGGGCATTAAAAAAGATTATACGTATGACCGCGATTACGAAAGCGGCGTCACATTCCAGCTGGGAGTGGAATTTAAGCCGTTCGGCGTTTTCAATATGTAATAACAAAGGGAAAATAATGCGTCTGTTCTCATTGTTTTTTTGCTTCACTCTTTTGATGAATCAAGCCGCTTTGGCACAGACAAAGATTATCGCGCAGGTAAATGACGACATTATTTCCGAACGTGATCTGCAACAGCGTCTGGCTTTTATTCGTCTGACCGGGCAGGCCGACACAACGCGTACGGACATTCAGGACAGATTGTTAAAACAATTAATCGATGAAAAATTAAAACAGCAGGAAGCCCGCGCTGCCGACATCACCGTTTCCGATGAAGAAGTACAACAGGCCGTTAAAATTACCTTGCGTCAAAACGGGCTTAAATACGACGAGGTCATGCGTATTTTAAAACAAAACGATCTGCCTGCTTCCGTGATCGAAGATCAAATCAAAAGCGATCTGCTGTATATCCGTGCAATCAAAAAAACAGCCGGTCCGCGTGCCGATGCTTCTGACAGAGAAGTCGAAGCAAAACTAAACGAAATCAAAGACAAAACCGGCCAAAAGCAATATCTGCTTTCAGAAATTCTGCTGCCGGTGGAAACACCTGAAAAAGACGCGGAAACTTACGGCCTGGCCATGCAGCTGGTCATTCGTATGCGCGACGGCGAATCGTTTGAACAAATCGCCCGGGAATATTCAAAAGCCCCCAGTGCCGATAAAGGCGGCATGGTCGGTTGGATCGGACAAGACATGATGACCCCCGCCGTCGAGGAAGAATTATCCGTTATGCAGCCCGGCCAACTGAGCACGCCCGTTAAAACGCCGGAAGGATACCGGTTGATTGTCCTGCATGCCGTACGTGATCCTTCCGACAACAATGCCGCGGAACAAGACGTTATTCATTTAATGCAGATATTTCTGCCCCAAACATTTACACCGCGCCAGCGGCAGTCCGTCCTGCGCGATTTAAATATGACCAAAGGATCCTGTGATCAGTTCAAATCCGTCGGCGAACAGTTAAAAACAACGCCGCGCATTGATCTGGGCAAAGTACCGATCAGCGAATTGCCGGCACCGATTTTAAGTGTTATCAAGCGCACACATCTGATGGAACCCAGTACGCCGCTGCCGATCGAAGGCGGGGAATTGGTTCTTATGCCATGCGCCAAAGAAAAAATTTCCCTTTTGCCGGGTAAAGACATAATTAAAATGCAGTTAGAATCTCAACGTCTGGAAAACATTGCGCAAAGACGCCTGCGTGAACTGCGCAGAAATGCCGTTATGGAAATCCGCCGATGAATGCCGGTCTGCCTGCTTTAAAAGACGTCATTGCGCGTCACGGTCTGTCGGCCAAAAAAGCGCTGGGACAGAATTTCATTCTGGACACAAACCTGTTGGATAAAATTGTCCGCAGCTCAAAACAACGCGATCCCGAACCGTTTGAAAAAGGCACCGTTATCGAAATCGGCCCCGGCCCGGGCGGCGTAACGCGCGCCATATTGGAAAACGGAGCAAAACATCTGTGCGTTATCGAAAAAGACGAACGTTGCCTGAATTTATTGCAGGAAATTCAGGCGGCTTATCCGGGGCGTTTATCCGTTTTAAATGCCGATGCTTTAAACATTGATGCGGATCAGACGGGATTTATGCCGCGTTCGATCATTGCCAATCTGCCATATAATGTCGCAACGGCGTTGTTGACAAAATGGTTAAAGCGGATTGAGGCTTTTTCGTCTTTGACACTGATGTTTCAAAAAGAAGTCGCCCTGCGCCTGACCGCCCGGCCGAAAACCTCCGATTACGGGCGATTATCTATTCTGACCCAATGGTTATGCGAAGCGGAAATCTTGTTTTACGTGCCGCCGTCATGTTTTGTGCCGCCGCCGAAAGTGACTTCGGCCGTTGTTTTTCTTAAGCCCCGCAAACAGCCTTTGGCCCCGGCACGGGCGGATCTGCTGGAAAAAGTCACGGCGGCGGCTTTTAATCAGCGCAGAAAAATGCTGCGTTCTTCATTAAAATCCGTCGGCTGTCCGGAAGAACTGTGTGCAGCGGCAAAAATTCCTGTTACACTGCGTGCAGAAGAAGTCGATATTGAAGCTTTTTGCGCAATGGCGCGTTCGTTGGAGAAAAAATAATGTCCGTTTTATCCGTTTTTTTTCAGGCTCTGATCTATCCGTCTTATGTACTGATCCGCCTTTATACTTACGTTATCCTTGCCGCCGTTATTCTGTCGTGGCTGGAAGCCTTTAATATCTTAAACACCTATAACGCCACCGTCCGCATGATCTGTGATACGATCCGAAAATTAACAGAGCCGTACTTTAATTTATTCCGAAAATTCATTCCGCCCGTCGGCATGGTGGATTTATCGGCTTTATTCGGACTGATCGTGTTGTTCTTTTTGCAAACGTTTATTCCCAGCCTCTTTGCGCGCCTTGCGCAGGTGACCGCCTGATGTTCTTGGAAAAGCAATCAAACGGTATCAAATTGTTTGTCAGACTTTCCCCCAAATCCAAACGGGAAGGAATTGAAGGCATTTACACGGATCCCGACGGATTTGAACGTTTGAAAATCGCCGTTTCGGCACCGCCGGTTGACGGCAAAGCCAACGATGCCCTGATTAAATGGCTGGCCAAATACCTGCATGTCGCCAAAAGCAGCATTACTTTAACAGCTGGAACGACCGATCGGACAAAAACTTTGGTTATTCAAGGCGACCCGGCGGAATTAATAAAAAAACTGGAGATTTCAAAATGACTTTGTTGTTAAACGGATTTGAGCTGGCCGGGCAATGCCGTGCCTCTTTGGCAGAAAAAATAAAAACGCTGCCCCGCGCACCAAAGCTGGCTGTTGTTCTGGTCGGCAGCGATCCCGCCAGCGCCGTTTACGTTAAAAACAAAGAAAAAGCCGCCGGCGAAGTCGGCATAGAATCCGCCGTTTATCGTTTTGAAACGATTACGCAAACGGAATTACTGTCTCTGATCGCCCGGCTGAACGCCGATAACGAGATTGACGGTATTCTTGTACAGCTGCCTTTACCCGACGGAATAAATGAAAAAGAAATTTTACAGGCAATTGATCCGGCTAAAGACGTTGACGGCTTTCACCCGTTGAATCTGGGAAAACTGATGATCGGCGAACCGGCACCGATCGCCTGTACGCCCAAAGGCTGCCTGAAGTTAATTCATCAGGCCAAACAAGACCTGAGCGGATTAAACGCCGTTGTTATCGGACGATCCGTCATTGTCGGCAAACCGATGGCGCAATTGTTGTTAAAAGAAAACTGTACGGTAACCATGGCGCATTCAAAAACACAAAACCTGCCGGAATTGTGCCGCAGCGCCGATATTTTAGTGGCTGCCGTCGGAAAACCGAAGACTGTTAAAGCCGACTGGATCAAAAAAGGCGCCATTGTCATTGACGTCGGCATCAATCGCCTGGAAAACGGCAAACTGTGCGGCGATGTGGATTTTGAAAACTGCTTTGATAAATGTTCGGCAATTACGCCGGTGCCCCGCGGCGTCGGCCCGATGACCATTGCCATGTTGCTGGAAAACACGGCGGAAGCGTTTTGCAGGCACACCGGCATTGATTTTTAGCGTTCAAAGCCCTCTTTTTCATAATGTCGGCAAATCAGAACAAACCGGACGATCAGAAATACGGCCGCGCAGGCACAGGCTACGATCATGGCATACGTCATGCCCATAACGCCGTGATCCCATTGAAACGACAGCAGCCAGATCAAAGGCAACATGATAAAAACAAACGCGGCTCCCTGACAAACCGTCGGGACCAGAATATCCACCGCACCGCGCAAAACATTTACCATGACCTGCTGTGTACCGTCAAAAACACACAACAAAGAACAAATCATAATTAACGGAACCGTCATTTCGGCCAAAGCGGGATCTTTCGTATAAACGGAAGCAATAAAATGCGGACAAAGCAGGAATATAGCGGAACAAATCAGCATCAGAACCAAATTAAACGCCAAAGCCGTATAACCGACAATACGCATTTCCAAAACGGATTTTTTGCCTTTGGCAATCCCCATTAAAACAGATGAGGCTGTTCCGACCCCGCTGGCCAACACAAACACGTTCGTTGAAACGTTCAGCATAATCGTATAGGCACCCAAAGCCATTGCCCCCAACCAGCCGGCCATAATGTTCACGGCGGAATAAGACCCTTCTTCAACGCCGATCGTTGCGGCCGCACCGTATCCGACTGCCCGGATCCGTTTGTTTTCTTCTTTATCTTTTTCCGGTTTGACCCACACACCGTATAAATCGTTTTCATCAATACAGAAAACAATAATAAACATACCGACCGCCAGAATAACTCGAATTAAAGTCGTTGCCACGGCGGAACCGACAGATCCCATTTCCGGAAAACCGAAATGCCCGTAAACAAAAGCATAATTGGCAAAAACGTTAATGACGTTCGCCAGCAAAATCATAATCATGCCGGGCAACGGCCGTTTTGTGCCTTCCAAAAAAGAAGACATCACAAAAAACAACAGGGCAAACGGCATTCCCAAAGCATACACCGATAACACTTTTGCGCTGCCCTGCGCTACATCAGGCTGCTGGCCCAACAAATTCATGACAAATTCGGACGGCAGACACATCAGCATCAATAAAATTCCAATGATCAAAGCATACGGAATAGATCGGCGCAAAACCAAACCGCATTCACGATATTTTCCCTGCCCGAACGCATTTGCCGTCAAAACGATCGTTCCTTGCAGCAACCCCATGGCCACGGACAACAACAACGTATGAATTGTTCCGGCAATACTTTGATATGCCAGATCCTGCGTACTGAACCTGCCCACAAAAATCGTATCAACCAACGTCATGCCGATTGCCCCTAACCGGGCAATGACAACAGGCACGGCCAATTTCCATGTTTCCCGGAAACAGCGCAAAACTTTCAGTTTAAAAACACGGGTTTCCCTTTCTTCCTTCTGACTGAGGGAAGAATCTTTTTTATCACTCAGAATTAATTTATGATAAAGTTCACTTCGCAAAATACCCTGCAATCATTTCAAGAAAAGCAGTCTTTTTTTGATCAATCATGTCTAAATGCGATTCCTTGTTTTCTTTTTCCTTGTATTCGGCCAGACTTTTTTTGATTTCATCAATTTTAATGTCTTCAACGCTTAAAATATTATGCGTCAATATCGTGCAGGCGTTATCACGAATTTTAGCAACCCCTGCGGAAATAAAATATTTTTCAGTCTTTGTCTGATCGGCGTTGATAATCGTGACAACGCCGTCCTTTAACAGCTTCATTGCCGGCGCACGGCGGGGCAGAACCAAATACGGCCCGTCCACTGCCGGGATTTCAACGCTCAGCACTTCTTTTACGGAAAAAGGCTTTTGCGGAATCAGCATTTTAACAAAAATTGAATCCTGTTCCCCCATTATTCCTCTGCCTTTTTAAAGCGTACATTAGACGACATCTTCTTGGCTTTTTCTTCAGCTTCTTCGATCGTGCCGACCATAAAGAATGCCTGTTCGGGCAAATGATCGTATTTGCCTTCGACAATTCCCTTAAAGCCCTTGATCGTATCTTCCAATTCAACATAACGTCCCGGAATACCCGTAAAGACTTCACCGACATGAAACGGCTGAGATAAGAAACGTTGAATTTTACGGGCGCGGGAAACAATCTGCTTATCTTCTTCGCCCAATTCGTCCATACCCAAAATCGCAATAATATCCTGCAACGCTTTATATTGCTGCAATATACGTTGAACTTCACGCGCAACGGCATAATGTTCTTCACCGACAACTGCCGGATCCAAAATACGGCTGGTCGATTCCAACGGATCCACCGCGGGATATATCCCCAATTCGGCAATGGAACGGCTTAACACCGTCGTTGCGTCCAAATGCGCAAACGTTGTCGCCGGCGCCGGATCCGTCAAGTCGTCCGCCGGCACATATACCGCCTGCACGGACGTAATCGATCCTTCTTTTGTCGAGGTAATACGTTCCTGCATCGCCCCCATATCCGTTCCCAATGTCGGCTGATAACCCACCGCCGAAGGAATACGTCCCAACAAAGCGGACACTTCCGACCCGGCCTGCGTGAAACGGAAAATATTATCCACGAACAACAAAACGTCCTGATGTTCGACATCTCGGAAATATTCGGCAACGGTCAACCCGGATAAAGCCACACGCGCACGCGCCCCCGGAGATTCGTTCATCTGTCCGTAAACTAAAGCGGCTTTAGAGTTATCACCTTTTATATCAATAACGCCGGATTCGATCATTTCATTGTACAAATCGTTTCCTTCACGCGTTCTTTCGCCGACACCGGCAAAAACAGAATAACCGCCGTGTCCTTTTGCAACGTTATTAATTAATTCCATAATCAAAACCGTCTTTCCGACACCCGCGCCGCCGAACAAACCGATTTTTCCGCCGCGCGCATACGGTTCCAACAAATCAATGACTTTAATCCCGGTCGTCAACATCTGTGTTGATGTTGCCTGATCCACAAACGGCGGCGGATCACGGTGAATCGGATCGCGACGTACCCCTTCAATCGGACCGCGGTTATCAACCGGTTCTCCTAAAACATTCATAATACGTCCCAATGTCTTCGGACCGACCGGAACAGAAATCGGAGCCCCCGTATCAATGACTTCCTGACTGCGCATAACGCCGTCCGTTGAATCCATCGCTATACAGCGTACAACGGATTCTCCAAGCTGCTGAGCAACTTCCAAAACCAGTTTTTTATCGCCGACTTTTGTTTCCAATGCGGAAAGAATAGACGGCAGATCTTTTTCATCGTCGAACTTTACGTCTACAACAGCGCCCGTTACCTGGGCAACGTGTCCGATACTGTTTTTAGCCATTCTTTTCTGCTCCTGTCTTTCAAATCAATCTTGTCTAAAGTGCTTCGGCACCCGAAATAATTTCCGTTAATTCTCTTGTAATCATTGTCTGGCGCGTACGATTGTATATCAGCGTCAGATCGTCAATAATGTCCGCCGCATTATTTGTTGCATTGTCCATTGCCGTCATTCGCGCCCCGTTTTCGGAAGCTGCAGATTCCAACGAAGCGCGGAAAATCAATGCCGTCAGCATTTCCGGCAACAATACATTCAACAATTCCAGCGGATTTTCAGGTTCGTAATCGTATTCCAGCGGATCTATGTCCAACAAAGGCTGGTCACTGATTTTATCAATGCCCAAAATCCGACGTTCTTGTGTTGTTTTATATTGACTCTGTTTGGCTCTGACACCGCCGGAAATTCCGCGAACAATCCCCTTCCCTTTGCCCAAAGAGCCGCTTTTGGCCCGTGACGGACGTTGCAGCTGAAAAGTGCTGCCTTCACTGCCGTCAACCAAAAATCCCCACGGGTTTTCGCCGGTAAACGGCTGCAAAATACGCGCTGCCTGCATCGGAACAATCGGGCGAATCCGCACTTCCTGCGAAATGGCGGAATGAAAATGATTATAAACAACGGAACACGCGTCTATGGTTCCTTTTTCAAACATACTGATCAAATGCATGGCCATATTTTCGGCGTCTGCCAGCTGATCCGACGCACTGATCCGACTGTTAAAAGTCGCCACAATCTGCTTGCCGAACTGATCGCGTAAAAGATCCGTCGCCTTTGATCCCACGCAAATCAAACGTACGATCCGCCCCTGAGACTGCAAATGTTCTATAAACTGCGCGGCCTTTTTTACAATATTTAAATTAAAACCGCTGCACAAACCGCGCGACGAGGCAAAAACAATCACCAAATGCCGCTGGTCTTCGCCGTCACCCGTAATCAAACGCGGCATTTCATAACGCGGCGGCAAACCGTTTGCAATATCTTGCGCACGCAAAAAAGAAACCGTCTTGCCCAAACGCAACACAATCCGCCCCAAAGAAGCTGTAAAATATCCCGAATCCGCAATCGCCTGCTGCGACTGGCGCAAACGAGAAGCGGCAACCATCTTCATGGCCGAAGTAATCTTGCGCGTCGACTTAATGGAAGCAATACGGTTTCGCAGTTCTCTTAAATTTGCCATCGGTGTATCCCTACAACATTAAGAAAACTTTTTGATAAAATCGTCTAAAAAGAACCGCAGATCTTCTTCGGTTTCCGGCGTCAACACTTTTTCATCGCGAATCGATTCCAAAACCGAAGGAACCGTCGCCTTTAACTGTGTCAGCATTTCCGTTTCAAAACGTGAAATCTTTTCAACGGGTAAATCGTCCAGATAACCGCGGATCCCCGTAAAAATAGAAACAACCTCTTCTTCCGCGGACATCGGGTGATATTGTTTTTGTTTCAACAGTTCGGTTAAACGGGAACCGCGATTTAACAATTTCTGCGTTGCCGGATCCAAATCCGAAGCAAACTGAGAAAATGCCGCCATTTCGCGATACTGCGCCAGTTCCAGTTTAATTGAACCGGCGACTTGCTTCATCGCTTTGATCTGCGCGGCAGATCCCACACGAGAAACGGAAATACCGACGTTGACCGCCGGTCGAATGCCCTGATAAAACAAAGCGCTTTCCAAAAAGATCTGTCCGTCCGTAATGGAAATGACGTTTGTCGGAATGTACGCGGAAACGTCACCGGCCTGTGTTTCAATCACAGGCAGAGCCGTTAATGAACCGGCCCCCAATTCGTCATTCATCTTTGCCGCGCGTTCCAACAAACGGGAATGCAAATAAAACACGTCACCGGGATACGCTTCACGACCTGGCGGACGGCGTAACAGCAAAGACATCTGACGATAAGCGACCGCGTGCTTTGACAAATCGTCATAAAAAACAACCGCATGCATTCCGTTATCACGGAAATATTCGCCCATTGCGCACCCCGTGTACGGCGCAATAAACTGTAAAGGCGCCGATTCGGAAGCCGTTGCCGCCACGATAATCGTATAATCCAGTGCACCGTATTGTTCCAGAATGTGCATCACTTGGGCAACCGTTGATCGTTTCTGTCCGACGGCCACATAAATGCAAAACATTTTTTCTTTGTCGTTTTTCGCCTGATCATTCATAGTTTTCTGGTTAATAATCGTATCCAGAATGATCGCCGTTTTTCCCGTCTGACGATCACCGATGATCAGTTCACGCTGTCCGCGCCCGATCGGAATCAAGGAATCGATAGCCTTCAATCCCGTCTGCAACGGTTCATGCACACTGCGGCGCGTAATAATTCCCGGCGCCTTAACGTCAACGGCTCGATATTCCGCCGCTTCGATTTCGCCTTTACCGTCAATCGGATTGCCCAAAGCATCAACAACGCGTCCCAGCAAATTCATTCCTACAGGAGCATTAACGATTTCGCCCGTACGTTTAACGGTTTCGCCTTCATGAATATCGGAGTCCTGACCAAAGACAACGGCGCCGACACTGTCGGTTTCCAAATTCAAAGCCATGCCCTTTAAGCCGCCTTCAAATTCCACCAATTCGCCGGCCTGCACTCTGTCCAAGCCATAAATACGCGCAATCCCATCACCGACCGAAAGCACTTGCCCGACTTCGGACATATCCGGTTCGGCACCGAAATTTTCAATTCGTTCTTTTAATAAAGATGAAATTTCCGTTGCTTGGAGATTCATATCGCGACACCTTTCATAACAAGATTAAGTTTCTGCAACTTCGTTTTTACGGAAGCATCGGCCATAAACGACCCGACCTGTACGGTCAGCCCGCCGATCAAAGCGGGATTTACCGTTATGTTCAGATGAATGTCCTTATTAAAAGTTTTTTTAAGCACTTCGGCCAGATGCTGACGCGCCGCATTATTTAATGTTTGCGCAGAAACAACAAAAACCGGCAGAATTCCCTTATATTCTTCATACCGTTGCATAAAAACCGGTTCAATTTCAGGAAAAAGGGATAAACGGCCGTTTTCAATCAAAACGCCCAGAAAATGACGCATCGAATCGGACAAAGCAAGCTGATCGGCAACCAAATCAACTCCCCGGCTGCGAACCCGGCCGTTTAACAAACGAGACATGATTAATCGTTTAAACTCAGGACTGTCCGACATAAGTTGAACAAGGTCCCGTATTTCACCGGCGACAGCATCGGCCTGATTATGAGCCACAGCTTCGTCAAACAGAGCTGACGCATATTTTTTCGCCAGTTCCGCTTTGTTGATTTTCTTCGCCATATTTCCTTCCGTTTAAAAATTTTTGCCCTTATGGCAATATCTTTTTATAAACACTCCTTTATAGCAACAAACTTTTTCCTTTTCAAACAGAATAATCAAAACATTCGGCGACACAAAGAAAAGCCTTCCATTAAAAATGAAAGGCTTTTCCTCACTTTTCCGATTGATTACAGAACCGGACAACCTACCGGCGGGATCGGTGCCAGATCTTCCATATCGCCTTCCAGATTTTCCTTATATGTCTGGTTGGCCGTTGCATCGGCGGCCGCCGTTAACAGCAGAGAATTAATTTCTGCCGCGTTATCGCGCGTTACACCGACCAGGAATTCCGTATCCTTCTGCAAAGCGTCCATTGTAACCGTTTCTTCGTCCAAAATCTGAGAAACGGACGGCAACAGCTTTCCGCCGAACGAAGCACGCAGGCTGTTCATCTTTGCCTTGGCAGAACTGATTTTTGCGTCCTGCAGCTCTTTCATCTTCTGAACGGCCATGTTGTAATCGGCTTCATTAGCCAGGTCAAACGTTGCCGGATTGGGAATCGTATACCCTGCCTTTTCCAAAGTGGCAATGACGTTTTCATTCATTTCTTTGATTGACGCTTCAGCACGTTCTTTGACCGGTTGCTGTTCCTCTTTGGCAGAAACAAGCATCAGATAAGAACTGATTCTGTTCGTCATCAAAGGCAACGGCATTCTGGGCGTTCCGTCAGAATTGTTTTTGATTTCTCCGGTTTCGGCATTATAGTCTTCCGGCCGATAACGAACGGTATTTCCGTGCCGTTCAACCAAATTCGACAATTCACCGTCAGCCGCGAAATTATTAATCGACTGCGTTACCTTAAACCACGGATCCGGCAGTTCCGATGCCATTTCGGGAATCTGTTTTTCAACATTCATGATATACACAGATTCACGCCAGGGCGGCAAAGGCTTCTGCGGCAGATACGGCGCATCCATCTTCGGTGTGGAATAACCGCTTCTCAGGTTATACGACTGTAATGCCGAAACATAAGCCAGATGTTTTTGATAAAATGGTCCTTTATTAATACGGGCACATACATTCTTTTTACCGTCTGTCGCGCCGCACCATTTATCATCGGCTGTTGCCGCCGCATCATTGTAACTGACAGAAGAAACCGTAATTTCGGGAACTTCGCCGTTATAGTAGTCTTCCGGCAGATAAGAATCCGATGCGCTCATTTTCGGACGCGCCGGGAAAGCACGTGTCCGCGCAACCCGATTTCCTTCACCGTCCGTGACATAATAAACCGTGGTGTAATGTTTTTCCAATTCCGCATAGAAGTTATCCAAATACACATCATAAACGTGTTTTTGGTCAACCCACGGTGAAAAGGCTTTTTTCAGATTACCCCATTTTTTCGGATAAGCATAAACATCTTTCAACACGGTATATCCGACATCCCAGCGGACTTTTCCGTACGCCGAAGCTTCGTCCATATCCATATCCGTTGTTGCCGTTTCGGCTTCGGCCGTACCGGCTTCCACCATTTTCATGGCTTCTTCTTCGGATGTATTTTCGTCAATGGACGCATACGGCGAATCGGAATCCGTTGTCTGCGTCGTTGAGGCATCTTCAGAAGAATCACCCGCGTTAATTTTTGCCTCTAACGCGCTGAGCTGAGAGGAAGATTCTTCATCGCTTAGCGAATCGGACGCTTCGGCCAAAAGTGTGGAAGCACTGTCTTCTGCCCAAGCGGAAACTTTTTTCCATACGGCCGCACCGTCAGAAAAATGCTCGTTAAGCTGAGAGATGTTGCATTCTATGTTCTGAGCCAAACGGCGTTCGATTTCATTATATTTTTCAATACTTTCCTTGTATTCTTCCAGCTGTTGTTTTTCCGACAGCAGCGAAGTCGCCGTCTGATGCAGATCAAGAGCCGTATTCACATCATCTCTGACTTCTCCTAATTTCGGATATTGCTGAAAACTGGTATTGGCAACCGTTTCTTTAATTTCCGGCTTTTTATAATCGGCCTTGGCCAAGCTGGAGGAAAAAACAAAGAATCCGGTGGACAGTATCGTTACTGTCATAAGCGTGTTTTTCAAAGAAGGTTTCATTTTTTTTCTCCTGTCTTTCTAAAAATTGGCTACATGTTGCCGAAAATAGGCTGATCCAAAATAATACTGTCATTACCCAGCTTCATTGCTGATTCAAGCTGTAATTCCGCAGCCAGCAACTGATTATAAACGATCATCAGCTGATATTCCATCAAGTGAGCCGCATAATTTGCCCGCTGCGCCTTATTCAGATCATCGGCACTTTCAATTTGTTTTTGAATATCTTCAGCTGCCGTCATCAGTTCCTCCAGGCGATTTTGCATAAAGGCTGTATAACCGGCAATTTCCACCGCATTGTTATATTTAAACTGCCCTTGATAATACTTCATCAACAGTTTGTCGTATTGTGTCATTTCGGAACCTTCTTGATCCCAACCCGGCCGCAGGAAAATAACTTCAATGGCTTTTGCTATTTCCAACGGGTCCTCGGAATCCATCTGCGGGAATGCCTCCAAAGAGGTAAATTCTTCGTTCTGAGCCGGCGTTGAACCTTCAAAACTGGGCATATCCAATTTAATGTCAGCCATTGACGGCAGCTCGCCGGAACGAATTTTTTCCAAAGCATTATCGGCAATTTCTTTTAATTTTGCCTGCCCTTCTTTTAACAAAGCCGCCGGAACATGCGGAATAATCGCCGGAACCGAAGTGAAGTCAAAAACGGGCATTCCCGGAGTTGCTTTCAAAATCATTTTGAACAGACAAATCGGATTGATCGGCATACACCCCGCCTGCGCCGGTGAAGAAGAAAAAGCCAGCGCCAAACCGACGGCCAAGAACATTTTTTTCATTTTATTCAAAGTCAACATCGATTTCATCCTTTTCTTTCACAGAGTATTCGCCTTCCCCTAATTTCATATCCTTTGCCGGATCCGGTTTTTTATAACCACTGACGGGCAAGGTATTTAAATGTTCGGCCGTTGTTTGTTTCAAATCAACCAGCAACAATGCAATTTGATTTAAACGTTCATAATTACCGTTCATAATCATCATTGTATTGGCATTAACGGCATCTTGCAGTGTCTCGGCCGTTTTCATCGCTTCGTCTGCTTTCTTAAAGCGTTCTTCCGACTGCTGTGCCGAATTGACCACCATATAAAAAGATGTTGCCAATGTTTCCGCTTTTGCAGCTTTCAGCATTTCTGCTCTGGTATCGTCAATTTCGGTTCTTTCACTCATCGAAATTTCTTTATCTTTAGGCGCAAACATTGTGTCCTGAATTTTACTGGAAGCATCTTTTGCCCCGTTTGCCCCTTCTGCCGCATCGGAAACAGCAGACTTTTTGCCGCCGGTAAAAGCCCCGGACTGCAATGCGCCTGCCGCAGCCTGACCGATCGCCTTTAAATCCCCCGAAACAACGGCCTGACCGACAGCCTGAATCTGTGACATGGTCGTTTTAACCTGATTCACACGGCTTAACACCTGCGGGATCGGCTGAAAACGACCGACCAGATTTGTAATCAAAGAAGCCAGCTTGGCTACGTCAAATGTCGGCCAACCCTGAGCCTTTGCCTCCGATACAGGCATCAGAAGGGATATTGTCAGCATACTTGTCAAAATAATCTGCTTTTTCATATTCTCCTCCTAATTACTTTCCAGCGTTGGTTCCGCCGCCAATAAGTTAGCCGCACCGTCAATATGTGATCTTGTAGACGTGATCAGCTGTTGATAATTGGCCTGTTCCAGTTTCAACAAAGCAATTTTGTTGATTTCATTTTGCAAATCCGTTTCTGCTTCTTTGCTTTCCGCGTCCTGGCGCAATTTTTCAATTGTAGCAATATCCTTATCCAATTGTTTGCGTGTCGCGATCGCTTTGCCATATCCGGAAGCCGCCGCCGTATATTGGAACTCTATTCTTTTTTTGGTTATCTCATCGACTTCGGAGATAGAAGCGTTTTCTTTTTGCAAATAAAGGTTTTTCTGCATCCAGTCGATTGCCGCATCAGGATCGTCAGCTTTACTGTCAAGACCTTCCGGCAACAACAATAAAGCCTGTTTTGTGCCGCCCTTTTCCGCATTTTTATCAAAAATGCCGCCGGCAGCATTTTTTAACATGGCTTTCCAGTCCCCGGATCCGCCCAGATTTTGCAGCATGGTCTCAATATTCATGCTGGACTGAACCTGCTTTAACCCGGAACGAATTTCAGAAAGCTGATCCAGAATAGCCTGAATTTTCATGGCAACATCCATTGTCGTCTGGGCTTTGGCCGTTGACGGCGCCCCCAATACAGCTAAGACGGAAACAATAAGAGCGTATTTACGTAACATTTTTTTTCTCCATCTTAATCAAAGGGCAAATTAATCGCACATTGTATCAATAGCCGATGAGGCGACACTGTTGGCTTCCATCAATGTTGAAGCCGCAAGCTGTTGATACATCACTTTCAACGTTGCCGTGTTTGCACCGATCAACTGCATCTGGTCATCAGAAGCACTTGATGCTTCCTGCGCCTTTTTCATATCTTCTCCGCTGGCCAGATTCTGTTGCAAAGCAAAAGAGTTCGCCAATCCTGACATTGCCAGTTCTTTTTTCATACTGTCGCGGGCTTCCCAACAGACGTTTCGTTGATCCATATCAACCTCTCCTTCAGAACGCCCCATTTCTTTTGCTTTTTCAATAGCGTCCGTCACTTTTTCCGGATCTTTCATAACATCTTCGGAAAATCCGGCCTTTGACATTTCCTGAGGAACTTCCATCGCTTTCATGCCACCGCTCAAAGCCGACTTCAGCTGTCCGGAAGCAAAATTTTTCAAAGCATCCATACTCAGCTTGTCGCCCATAGCCTTGGCCTGTTCGATACCGTTCGTAATCTGATCTTTTACTTTCTTTAATTCATCGATATGCTTCGTTAATTGATCGATCTGTGTTGCCAGTTCCGCACCGATTGTCGGAATCGGAATCGCCTGCGCTTCATTGCGGAAGAAAAAAGAAACCGCCACCAAACCGAAAATTGCCGTTTTCTTAAAATAGGTCATAGAAGCCTCCTTTTTATATTTACAGCTTTGTGCACAGCTTTGCTTACTAATTATAGTTTAACCATACAATTGTGGCAAAACAATGGTTTTTATTAAGGCAATTATGACAAAAAAAAGACAAAACCGGATCAAAGTCCGGTTTCATCACTATGCTACTTCAAGATATTTTTCGACAAATCCTTCCGGACCGTACTCTTTCATCAGCTGTTCCGCCAGCAAAACGTGTTTTCGCCCGGAAGAATAAAGTTTCAAAAACGGTCCCAATCCGCTTAAATTCACATCAAGTATAACAGATTCGCCGACGGCCGGTCGCGCAACCAAAATAGCGTATTTTAATTCTTTAAACGCACGGCCGAAAACAAAATCGCGTTCATGCGGTGTCAAACGCCAGTTTTCATAATCTTCTTCCATGCCTTGCGGGTTACGGAAAAAAATCACCGTCTGACACTGACCGCGAATCACTTCGCCCATTCCCAGCGAATCCACAATATTCGGTTGTTGGAACGCGCACAAATAAGCCTGACGTTTCTTACGACCTTCCTGCAAACCGATCACAAACTGATCGCGGAACATCGGGTGTTTCAACATCGGCGCGGTTTCATCGATCATAATCAAACTGGGATCGCCCGTATCGCCGGAAACACTGTGAATACGCTGCATAATATAACTGATAACCGCCGGAGCCAAAATTTCATCTTCAAAAATATGCGTAAAGTCAAATGCAATAAAACGTGCCGTCATGTCCAGAGTATCATTCGGCGAATTAAAGATCAGCCCGTATTGCTGATCATTGACCCAACGGAACAATTCGCGGCGCATGGCTCCTGTCGGTGAAAAACAGCTTTTATGCAGATTTTTCAACGTCCTTTCTTCGGGACGCAGATAATCAAATGCCGTTGTAACCGCGCGGGCAATTTCTTTTTCGGAAACGGCATCGTCAACCATTGTGATCGCCTTTAACCAACGACGCAAAAAGGCTCTGTTTTCAGGTGTGTCGCGACAGGAAAAAGGATTCATGGACGTTGAATCTTTATCACCGTCAAAATTAACGTAAGCCCCCTGAATCGCCCGGCAGAAAACTTCCACACCTCTGTGACGGTCAAAAAAGTAAACGCGCAGATCACTGTGACGCATGGCCTGACCGGCCAGAAAAGCCAGTAATGTCGTTTTACCTTGACCGGTCGACCCCAGCAAAATACAGTGAGCCACGGCATTTGCGGCAGCCGTTACGTGGAACTGCCAACGATATGCCGTTCCGCTGATTGTTTTGAAAATCGTAATCGGCCCGGGGCCCCAGTCGCTGCTGGCGTTGCCTTCCGGCGCTTTTTCCAGGTTGATTGCCGTCGCAACGGCACGCGACAGATATGTATATGTTCGGGGATAAATATCATATGTCGGGAACTGAGCAAAGAAAGACGCCTGCGCAATCCAACCTTCACGCACGGGCGTAACACCATATAAACGGCACAACCGTTCCACTTCCATCTGTCCGAATTCAATTTCATCTTTTGTCATGCCGAAAATAAACAACGTCATGGAATAATGGCACAGTGTCTGCGTATCGCTGTCTGCCGAATCGATTAATTCAATGGCTTCATCATACTGATCAAGCGTTGAACCTGAAAAACTGGTCACTCTGGTCATGCGTTTTTGCTGCATTAAAAGAGCCAACGCCTGAAGTTTCGGAATCGGCGTTACCGTATGCAGCATTGTGACTTCGACATTGATGGACAAAAGATCCGAAACCATCTGTTCGTCCATATAATCACCGGAGCTGCGAATCCCCATGACGATCCCGAACATTTCATAATCCCCTTTAAAAAAGCGGATCAGTCCTTCATCACCGGTAAAGTGGATATAATCTGCCGTCAGCATAGATTTTAATTCGGCGCCTTCCAAAGAACCGATTCGGGGACGCGGCATGGTCACCGGGCTGCACAAGCGGGCAAAAAAAGTAAACGGGCTTTGATCCAGGTCGCTTTCCTTTGTTTCAAACAGCTGCACCGGTTCATACATATCTAAAATCGATGTCAACGCCTGCGCTGCCTGCGTTAAATCACGGTCATGATTTTTACGTTCTTTAACGGATAAAACGACATAATGTTTATTTCTGAAAACACGGCTCAGATTTTCTGTCCATTGTTCGGCAATTGCCGCCAGAATAGGATTTTCATGGCGCACTTCCTCTCCTAACGGAATCATTTCCCGAATGGTTAAAACGCGAACAGTTACATTCAAATCGCCCATAGCGTCAATGAAGCTTTTACGGGCTTCCAGCATATTTGCACGCAATTCGGGCTGGATCATGGCGACATCAGCGCCCCTGACGGAAAAAACACGCACCAAAGAACCGTCATGACATTCAATGGTCGTTCCGTCATCTTTTAAACGTTCAAACGGCAAAAAATCACTGACCTGAGTTTCCTGCGGTTTGGGCAGAATTAATTCCCCCAATTTCGTTGCCAACAGCCCCGCGAAAGCAGCCGCGGAAACGATTCCCAGGATACTGACCAGAACTTCACCTGTTCCCAGGCTTTGAATAAAAATGGAAAAAATACTTTCAGGGGGCAAGTTTAGTTCCTTTACTTTTATAAATATTTTTAGAACCGCCGGACATCGGCCCGAAAGCCCGTACCATCGCAGATAAGTGCGGTTCACGGGAACCATAAATAATCAAAATGATATGAGCAATGACAATCGGAATAACAGATACCAAAGGATTCATATCGTATACGCCCATTCCTATAAACATAAAAGGAAACTGTATCATCAGATTTACCAATGCCGGCAGAAACGGTGCCCAAAAAATTCTGGGCGGCATAGCTACTGCTTTTAAAATCGGTTCCCGCATTTTTCTTTCCTTGTTTTCATTGAGCAGAGTAACAAAAAAAAATAAACAAACTCTTTCTATATATGATTATATGGATTGGAAAAACAAAAATAAAGAGTTCTCAACAAAAAAATTGCCGCAGCGTACTGCGGCAATTTGTTTTTTTTATATAAACAACTCTTAGAAAGAATCGTTGTAGCCTGCGTCCGAGGTGTTCGTGAAGTACGTAACAATCTTAGCTGCAATTGCCAGAATGAACAAACCAAAGGCCAAAGCACCACACCATTTCCAGTTTACTTTACCGAAAACAGCACCGACAGCCATACCGACCAGACCGAAACCGCCTAAAACGAAAACAACCGTTTTAACGTTATTAAACAGTTCCACACCCTTTGAGGTAACGGTTCCGAATGCATCACCTCCGGCTGCTGAAGCTTCCGGACAAACGGCGAATAACATAGCTAATGCTAAATATAACAGTTTCATTTCAGTTCTCCTTGTTTTAAGGTTAAATGTCCTTCATACCCTCAGAATATGAAAAACCGCCGACGATGTCTACAACAAAAAAAAACTTCCAAAAAACGCGTAACCCATTGATATATATATTATATTTCAAAAAATTACACTCAGGTCAAAAAATTGTCACGAATTTGAAATATTTAGAACCACTGCCCCTTGCAAAGATTTTTTTACTAATATATCGGAAAATCAACAGAAATTTACTGATAGTTAACAACTTTGCAGATAAACTTTGAAAAATATATTTGTATTCTGTCAATCCGATAAAGTAAAAAAATGCCTGTTTCTCAGAAAAATTTAAAACACCAGGAAGAAAAACAAGATACCGTTTTGAAAAAAAATTATCCGGTATCCGTCGGTACTGTCGTTTTCTTGGTGTTCAGCTTTCTCTTAATCGTCGGATTTTGTAAATTTTCATTTTATGTGTTGAAAAATCATCGCAGTGCCGTTGACCGTGATGTTTTGGTAAAAACATACGTTGATGTCCAACCTTATTCCGGCCGCAGAACTGAAAAATCATCTTATATTGTATTAAGGAATCAGGATAAAACCGCGCCGGCACCTTTTTTCGTCAGGCCGAAACTGCCGGAAGACAACAAAAAAACAAAAACGGATTCTTCGCTTTTTGAACCGGCACCGCAACCTGTTTTGGCTGCCGCAGCCCAAAAACCGGCCGTTTTAACCCCGACAGCAAAAACCGTCAAGCGGCCGCCCGTTATCCGAACAGCTGCCGCCGTTATTCCCGACGCTTCGAAACAAAATAAAGAAAAAGAATCAGCCGTGGCAAACGCCTTGACCGAAGATGTTCCTTTGGATCACCTGATGACTTCCGGATTGACACTTTTGGCCAAATCCGATGAATCGATCATGGCTTCTGAATTTTTGTTGCAGGAAGATCCGGAAGAAGCGCCGAAAACCGAAAAGCCGGAACAACAACGAAAACCCCTGACAACGGCCGTTATTGATCAAGGCAAATCCAAATCTGTCACCGTACGACAAAAACCGAAATCCGAAGAAAAGAAAAAGCTACCGGCGAAAAAAGCAGAAAAAAAGAAACAATCGCTACCTCAAACGCGCTGGGTTGACATTGCGCAGTTACGCCGTCAGCTGTCCGTACAGACAGAAATAAAAAAGAATGATATAAAAAAAGATGACATTCGGAAAAAGAATGCAGCCCTTTTGGAAATGAACGATTCCCGACAAACGGCTTCTTTAAACACGCAAATCACTTCAGACGTAGCGCCGCAAACCGCGCCAAGCGCCGTTTTACAGAAGGAAAACGATAAAAAAACCGAAAAACAAAAAGCACCGGAATCACAGCCCATTTCCCAAAAAGCGGATTCTTTGCAACAAAACGCCGTTCAGACAGCCGTTGTACAGGATATTCCGTTTGCCGGAACGGCAGAAACGCCGCAGACGGCAAAATCCGTAAAAGAGACTTCATTCCTGGCCGGTGATTCTCCCAGCCTGTGGAAAATTGCCAAAGCCCGGGGAAAACCCAAAAACACCCTTGCCCCCAAACACGAGGAAACAGAAACAAAAGAAGCGACTGGAGAAACGGCCGGCGAAAAAACAGAAAAAGTTTCTGAAACGGCCTCTGTCAACAACAAGCCCATGATCATATACCGCGACGGAGAGGTATCGGCCGTTATTCAAAATGAGCCTCAAAAATCGCTGAACTGGTTGGATCGTCAGCAAGCCGCCGTATGGACAAGCATGTCGCAATCCGATACGCCGTCCGTATGGTCACCGGCCGCAGATGCGACAGGGGCCGCAGATCGGGCCAAAGCATTCCGAGTTGCAGAAGAACAAACAACAACACCGCAAAAGACAGAAAACGCGCCGGCTTCTACGCCAACAGGAGAAGCCCCGCAGGACAATGTCATTAATTCACAGCCGGTGCGTATTGTCGGAGAAGAACAAAAACCACAGGCAAAGACAGATCCTCTTTTGTTGCCTTTAGGAGCTCCGGCACCGTCGACAACCTCACCGGCAACGCCGGCGGCAGCTCCCGTCATTGCGGCGGGACCGCCTCCCAAAGTCAACCCGGGCGGTTTATCCGCGGCCCTGTCTTCGCCGACAAAAACAGAAACCGAAGAAAAGAAAGATAATGACAACGGATTGGTAGATAAGTTGTTTTCTTTCTTTGGAAAAGCGGAAACGGATTCTTTGCCCAATATCGGTTCCGGAACGCCTGCGGATTCATCAGAAAAAGATAAAAATAAAGATAAAAAGAACGCCTCAAAAATCGGAAAACAAAAAACTGACGGCACAACGGCCTTGCGTCCCTCGGAAAGACCGGCGACACAACAGACTGACAGACAAATCGTACCGACAGAGCTGCGTTTGACCTTTAAACCGGGCAGTTCCGAAATGTCGGCTCAATCCGTTAAATGGGTCAAAGCTTTCGGTCAACGGGCCAAAAAAGACATTCAAAATGCCGTTGAAGTCCGTATGAGCAATATTGATCCGGATCTGCAGGAAGAACGTTTTGCGCTGATTCACAGCACGTTAACCGGTGTCGGTATGGAAGACGTGCAGGTCATTCCCGTTTTAACAGACCGCACGCCGCATACCATTGTTTTAAGAATGATTGTCCTGCCCGAAGAAGGATATACGGAATACACCACGGAAGCCGGCGGAATAAAAGAACGCTTGTACTACAAGAAATGGTGATTTTCCGCCCGGATTGAAAAATCCGCAAAAAGCTGCTATTTTTTATACGGGTCACGAAAAAACAAACACTGTATACGGTTTTTGTTTTTATAAAGGATTTTTTAAATAATTTAATGCTTTAATTATAATCCTAAAGAAGCGTTTTGATTCAATTTTTGGAGATTGTTATGGCGTATCCATATAAAAAAATCAGTATATTCAGCCTGTTAACGACTGTTTTTTTACTGAACGGGTGCACTCAGCTGATTGAAAGTGATCCGGCGTGGCCCGGTGTTTCCGCCGGCACTGTTTCTTCGGCTCCTGATTTTACGGCACCAGTCGGCGGCGGACAGTTCGGACAAAGAACGCCCCCCGATGTTTTGCAAAACACCTATGGATATCGCGGTGAAGATTTGGCCGCAACAGCGCCGAGTGCCGTCGGCACAAACGGTTTATACAGCTATGACAGCTCAAAAGAAACAACCTTAAACGCCGACACGTTAAACAATGCTCAAAAAAGTACTGCGGAAACGCAGGAAAGCAACGCTTCATCTTCCGCTGCCGACAATTCGGGTCAGACCGGCAGTGAAGAATTATATGATCCGGCAGATCCGGTTGAAGACTGGTTGGCGACAGAAGGGTCTTCCGTTCGTTCTTTGTTAACAGAATGGGGGGATAAAGCCGGCTGGCGTGTTGTATGGAGCACCGACCGCGAATATATCCTGGAAGCAGGTGCCATGTTCCGCGGACGGTTCATGGACGTTGCTTCGGCTTTGATTCGTTCGTTTGCCCGTGCAAGACCGGCGCCGTGGGCCACGTTTTATAAAGGAAACCGCGTATTGGTAGTGACGACTCAGGAGGACGAAAATGCGGACTAAACAGTTATTCTTTATTTTCAGCGCCTGCCTGATCGGGCTGACTTCCTGTTCGCTCTATCGTTCCACGTTAAAAGAAACCGATCGATTGATTGATAAAATCGAAGGAACGCTGGAACGTCCTTTCACCCCGACCGACCAATATAAATTAGATACAATCGCCGTCAAAGACGATATCTGGCTGGGCAATCAAAGCGTTCGCGTCAACGAAGGCGATCCGTTGCCGGCACGTTTTGAAACAGATGACGGCATTACTTTGGTTTCCACAACCCCTGTTTCTTTGTTGCAGATTTCCGAACAAATTACTTCACTGACGGGAATTACCGTCCGCGTTGACGATATGATTTTAAATGAAGTTCGGGACGCCACACAGGCAGAAGCAAGCGATGTTCAAATCGGCGGTATTTCCAATAATACCAGTACAGAATTGTTTATGCCGGCTTATTCGGGGAAATTAAGCGGATTGCTGGATCAGATCGTTTCCCGTTTCGCCCTGTGGTGGAGGTATAAAAACGGCGTTATTACTTTCTATAAGATGGAAACGCGCGTTTTCACGATTTACGCCTTACCCGTTACTTCGTCCATGAATGCGAATATCGCCGGAACGTCATCGGGTGAAAGCGGCGGTTCGACGTCGGCGTCCATGGATTCTTCCATTGAACTGGATTTCTGGACTCAGTTGGAAGAAGCCGTTTCCGCCATGCTGCCCGAAGGTGCCACGCTGAATATTATTCCGACAAACGGAACAATGACTGTCACCGCGCCGCCGTTTACATTGCAGCGTATTTCTCAGTACGTCAACAGCATGAATGAAAAACTGGCGCGTCAGGTGGCGATTTCCGTTAAAGTGCTGAACGTTACGCTGAGCAACAGCCAGCAAATGACGTTAAACGTAAAATCGGTTTTGAATTTCTTGAATGAAAAACTGAAATTTAACCTGAATTCCAGCTCTCCGACGGTTGAAAATGTCAGCAGTGACCTGAGCATGACGTTAATTCCCGGGGATAAACACATCGGACAGACCGACTTGATTATTCAGGCCTTAAACGCCCAAGGAACAACGTCTTTGATGACCAGCGCATCCATTACGACCATGAACAACAGAATCGCGCCGATTCAGGTTTCAACGGACGAATCTTACGTCGAAAAAATTGAAACAACCATGAACACCGACACGACGTCTACGTCCATTACACCGGCAAAAATCAACTATGGTTTCACCATGGAGGTTCTGCCGCGTATTTTGGATCACGGCCGGTTATTGATGATGTTTACAATGACTTTAACCGAACTGGAAGAAATGGGTGTGGCAACCGGCGGCGGAGAAGATTCTCAGACTCAAGTACAACTGCCGAAAATCAGAACACGCGGCTTTGTTCAGGAAGTCGCCATGATGTCGGGATCGACCCTGATGTTGACGGGATTTGAACAGGTTCAGACGTCAACAGGAAACGACAAACAGCTTTTTTCCGTAAACAACAATGCAGACAAAAACCGCAACATCATGGTTATTCTGCTGACGCCGGAAGTTTTGATTTCTCCGCTTTCACCGGAGACAAGAATGCTGAACGTATAACGGGATAATTGACAATGGCCGCAGATGATGAAGAACTGACCCTGGACGATCTGGAGGAAGATACCGACAGTGAAGTCACCTTTGAAGAAGGGGGCGAAGAGGAAGAAAATGCCGAACCGTCCTGGGGTCCGACGATTGTCGTAAACGACACGACATATGCCGTCACGCTGTTTTGGCAGCCATTGCAGGACACAAACGATCCTTATCCGGAAGTCCAGGAAACCGTTGACAACTTTATGGAAGGCGCCGATCTGTTCTGCCTGCGTCAGGGGACATCGCCGCAATACGGTATCGGCAATTCGACCGAAGGACATAAAGCAGGCATGCCGTCTGCGGCAGCGGCCATTGCCGAAGTATTTCAGGACAAACCGTCTTCCGTTGCCGTCTTTGAAGTAGATGAAGGCTGGTGGTTTATTGCCATCAGAAACGACCTGATTCTGTCTGAAGAAGATATGCTGTATTTAAACGAAGAAGACGCCAAAAGAGCTTTTTACGCCATGATGGCCGTTCCGGACTGGGGACGGAAAATCGCGCCGGCTTCTTGGGAAATAGAAGGTACGGAAGAAGTTGATCTGTGGGATATCTTAAAAGAACCCGGCGGATCAAAACTGATGCACATCAATAAAAATCAGCGTCAAAAAATGAAGCTGATTACAATCGGTGCGGGCGTTGTTCTTTTGTTTATTGTTTATAAACTGCTTTCCGGCCTGTTTTCTTCCGACGAAAAACCCATAATCCGACCATTGGCACCGATGAAGCCTTTATTTGAGGAAGAAGCCCCCAAACAAAAAGCTGTCGTTGTCCACCCCTGGGAAAAACTGGTCGTTACCGAAGATCTGTTGAATCGCTGTCAGGCGGCGGCATGGCAGATAAAAACCATGGTTATTCCGGGCTGGAGTCTGGGGACTATTTCCTGTTCGGCTTCGGGACTATCCACAACATGGTCAATGCAGTGGGGACATTTAGGGTGGCTGAAACGCGCTTTTGAAGAATACAATACGCGCGGATTGGATTTTCTGATTGATAATTCCGGAAGAACCGCCATCGTCAGTCTGTCGATCGGCGATGTTGCGATTCATTCTCAGACACCTAAAATGATGATTTTCGAATCGCGCGAAGAATTAAATAATATTTTCCAAGCGATTAATCAGACCATCACCATGTCAGAGGTAAGACCGCAAATAACAACGCAGACATCTGCAGACGGATTGGGACTGGACGTAAAACAAACGTTCGTTTATCCGCGTTTGAATTTTTCTTTTTCTTCTGATTTGCCGATGGAAGAATGGATAACTTTGTTTAATAAATTTCCGGCCTTGGAAATAATGCGGTTGAATTACGATCCGAACAGCAACATCTGGACTTATGAGGGACAAATCTATGAACCAATTCCTTAAAAAATATTTTTGGCTGGCAGCAATGGTTATTTCCGTTTCTGTCCCGGCAGCAAACGCAGATGATTTGTTTGACGATTCCTTTTTTGCGGATCCGGCTCCTGTTGATGCGGTAAAACCGGCCGATGATCCGAAGGCGCAAACGCCGGAACCGGCAGCAGAACCGGCAGCAGAACCGGCAGCTCCGGCGGAAACGGCTGCGGAAACACCCGCACCGGCTCCCGCTCCGGCAGAAATTCCGGCGCCCGACTCGGCGGCACCGGCAGAAACGCCGGATCCTGTTCCGACGCCGGCTGAAACACCGGCCCCCGTCCCGGAACCGACACCTGCGCCGTCTCTTGCCGAACCGCAGTTATCTTTGGATATACCGACTGTTCCGGCGCCGTCCTCGGATACAAATGTCCCCCCGCCGCCCAGTACGTCTGCTCCCTCAGCACCGGCCGGCCTTAATTTCGGCACAACCGGCGCCGGCGCCATGAATTTGTCAACGCCGCCCAGCGAACAGATTTTAGGAAAAGTTTCCAGCGACATTTTCCGTGAAATGGCGGAAATGGAACGTGAAAACAGCACGCTGATGCTGGAATTAAAACGCGAACAGTTGCGTTCCGAAATTGATGCCCTGAAAACCTCTAACCGTCAGATGTTATTTGATGAAATCGAACGGCGTGAAAAAATGACTCAGGCGCGTTTGGAATGGGAACTGGCTCAGGATTTAAAACGTCAGGAAGCTTTGGAAAGAAGACAACGGGCAGAAATTCGTCAAAAACAAATTGAAGCTGCTCTGAAACGCGAAGAAGACAGACGTATTCAGAAAATGAAAGATGAAGAAGCCGCCCGTATTCAGAAAGAAAAAGAAGAAAAAGAAAGAATCTTGCAAAAAAGAGCCGAATTAAAGAAAAAATATGATGCTGCTTCTTTGGTTCGTCTGAACAATCTGAAGCCCATTTTGATGGCGGCCACGCGTCCGGCAAAAATCAAACGATCGGCTTCTTCACGTATTCCAAAGGCCTTGACGACAACAGGAGAAGATCTGCTGACAAAGAAAAAAGCCGGTGAGGCTTTGACCGTAGAAGTCCCGGCCGAAGGAGAAAATAAAGAAGAAAAAGCCCGTGAACCGGCTTCGGCATTGTATGCCGTTTCGGAAATTCGCGGTACGGCAGGAGCCTTGATTGCAAAACTGATTTCCAAAAAAGACAAAACGACCTTTTTTGCCAAAAAAAGCACTATTCTGCCGACAGGGCACACAGTGATCGGTATTGAAAAAGATTTCGTTCTGGTTCAAATCGGCAAGGATAAAGAAATGATCGGCTTCCCGTCTGCCGGATTGCTTTCCGATACGCCGAACACCGCAACGGAACAAAACAATAATGACGATGAAAATGCCCGCAGAGAAAGGGCAGAACGCCGTCGGGCAGAACGGGAAGAACGCCGCCGCAGAGCCGCCCCGCAAGTTTCGGCAACAGCCGGAGTGGGACCAAGCTTTTCGGGCGCAAGCCTGGCCAGATAAACACAAAATCGACAGGGAGGGTTTTCTCCCTGTCGGCTTTTAAAAGGCGTTGATGCATGAAAGAAGGTTGAAAAACAATGCCGTTACCAGTCAAACCAAAAACAGGAACCGCTTCGCCGGCTGCGCAAAGCGGTTCTGGCGCGCCTGCGCAACAGGCCAAAGCAGCACCGAAAAAGACTTCGGAAGTTTTAAATGAACTTTTTGCCAACGGAAAATGCATTACGGCGCCTTCCGGGTCTTTTCCCGTTAAAGACGACACGCGCAATCTGTTGGCTTTGTTCGACAACGGACGGTTTCTGGTCAGTTCGGAACACAAATTTGACGGCCGTGTTTTAAGCTTTGAAGTGTTGGCCAGAAAAAAGAAACTGCAGGTCAACAAAGCCGAATATGTCCCGTCTACCCTGATCAAGGCAATTTACGAACGCGCCGAAAAAGAAGCGCCGGAAGAAGTCCCCGAAGAAACCGGCAGTGCCGCGGATCTTGAACAGCTGCAAATGCAAAAAGACTATGTGGCTGTTCTAAGCAAAGCTGCAGCCGTTAAAGTTTCCGACGTGCACGTTGTGGTCGGCACGCATAAAACAGAAGTCTTTTTCCGTCAAAACGGCATGATGCAGGTTGTCATGGAAAACACCAAAGACTGGGGCGAAGCTTTTGTGCGCGCTGCTTTTGCGTCTTCTGACATTTCAGATGCAAACTACGCGCAAAACGAATATCAGGCTGCCCAAAAAATCGGGGACGCCCCGCTGCGCGGTTCCAACGGTAAGCTGCGTCTGCCGAAATTGGTGTTAGGGGTACGTCTGCAATTTAACCCGATTGCTTTCGGAACACGATATCTGGTTATGCGTCTGCTGTATGCCGATGAAGATCCCGATAACGCCGGCGATCTGATGGCTTTGGGATACACGCAACGCGAAGCCGATATGTTTTACCGTCTGCGCGCCGTGCCGATCGGCATTATCATTGTGGCGGGACCGACGGGATCGGGAAAATCAACGACGCTGCAGCGCAATATGATTTCTTTGCTGCAGGAACGCAATTACGAACTTAATCTGATCACCGTGGAAGACCCGCCCGAATACCCGATTCCCGGCGCCCGTCAGATGCCGGTGACAAACGCGAACACGGAAGCTTTAAAAGAACAGGAATTCACAAAAGCTCTGGCCGCTTCGCTTCGTTCCGACCCGGATATGCTGATGATCGGAGAAATCCGTACGTTATCTTCGGCTCAGTTGGCTTTTAAAGGCGCGCTGTCGGGGCACGGCGTGTGGTCAACACTGCATGCGAACTCATCACCGGCAGTGGTTATGCGTTTCCGTGACATGGGCGTTGAAACGTTTAAGCTGATCGATCCTGAAATTATGAAAGGCATGGTGTCCCAGCGTCTGTTCCGCCGCGTATGCCCGAACTGCCGGATTCCCGTTTCGCAAAAACCGGATCACCCGACCGTTCAACGTTTACGCAAAGCATACGGTGATTTCGGAATGGAACAGGCTTTTTTGCGCGGCGAAGGGTGTCCGGAATGCAACGGAAACGGTTGTAAAGGTCGCTGCGTTGTCGGGGAAATTCTGCTGCCCGACGCAACCTTTTTAAATTTGCTGGTCAACGGCGAAACAAAAAAAGCAATTGACTACTGGACGGGAGACCTTGGCGGGCGTACAATGAAAGACTGCGCGATAGAACGAATGTTAAACGGACTGATCGATGCCGAAGAAGTCGAACGCTGGTGCGGTCTGTTAGATGAAAGACCGATTTATTAACAAAAGAGGATACAAATGGCCAAAAGTAAGTTTAATCTGGCGGACATTAACCGTTATTATGCGATGATTATCTGCAGAATGAGCAACGGCGCACGGTTAAAAATTTACCGTAAGCTGATTTCTCTTTTGCGCAACCGGTTTTCTTTGATGGACGCTTTGGATCGTATCAGAGCAATTATTACAAATGACGGAAAAAATCCCGATGAACCTTTGGCTTTGGCGATTTTGTACTGGTCCCGTTCATTACAAAACGGTAATCCGTTTTCCGTTGCTTTGGAAGGCTGGGCGCCGGCCAGCGAACGCCTGATGCTGTCGGTCGGTGACGTTTCCCATCTGGAAGGTGCGCTTGAAAACCTGATCAAAGTGACCGAAGGAACGACAAAAATGAAACAACCGCTGGTCAGCGCGATCAGTTACCCGATGTTTTTGTCCATGATGACCGTGCTGATTATTTACGCAATCGGCGTGTACATGGTTCCGCCGATGATGAATGCGGCACCGAACACCCGCTGGACCGGCACTGCCCGCGATCTGGTACAGCTGTCCGTATGGATTCAGAAAAACTGGCTGATTGCTTTTGCTTTCCTGCCGACAGTCTTCTTTCTGATTTATCTGACATTGGGCCGCTGGAAAGGTAAAACGCGTTCCTGGTTTGATAATGTGCCGCCTTGGTCTTTGTATCGTATTTTCGTCGGTGTCACCTGGATGCTGGCAATGGCCGCCTTGGTGCGCGCCGGAACGCCCGTTTCTCAGGCACTGCGTTCTCTGCGTCATGATGCCAGCCCGTACTTGCTCTACCGAATTGACAGCGCTTTGGTCTTTATTAACAACGGTGATAACTTGGGCGAAGCGTTGAACAAATCCGGACTGGGCTTTCCGGACAAAGAAATTATCGGCGATCTGCGTATTTATTCCGAAATGGACAACTTCCAAGGCGCTTTGGATCAAATGGCAAACGAGTGGCTGGAAAACAGCGTGACCGGTATTTCAGAAAAAGCTGCCGTTTTGAACATGGTGGCAACCCTGTTCGTTTCCGGCGCAATTGCCTGGGCGGTTATGGGAACGTTTTCCATGCAGGACCAAATTACAAAAGCAATGGGATAATTTTAAATCTCTCTTTTGCTTTAAACTTAAAAAGCCCCCGCAAAAAACGGGGGTTTTTATTTCGGAGATACTTTTATGTCTGTACCTGCATCGTTATATTTTGTCTGTTGTGGCAGGTTTTTTCGGGTCCCAAAAAACAACTCGAATCTTTTTATTTTATTGTTTTTCCGAATCAATCCCGAAACAACCACCCTCCCTTTTCAAAGAGGCTTTTTTGACAGAACATATTTCCGTAAACTAACGGCTCTGAGCCGTTTTGGCCATAGCCGCGGCCGTCACGGGCGAAACCGCTTTTGATGTCGTTTCGGTTTTTCCGGCCTGCTTGTTTTTATTCATTCCCAGTTGATCCGTTAAAACTTCCAGTTCATCAACAAAGCCCTTGACAACACTCAGCCCTTTTTTCCAAAAATCGGGTTTGGACGCGTCCAGACCGAACGGTTTTAACATCTGCTGATGACGTTCCGAACCGCCTTTAGCCAACATTTCCATGTATTTTTTCGGGAAATCTGCGACTTTTCCCTCTTCATACACTTTATACAGCGAATTAACCAAGCAGTCGCCGAAAGCATATCCGTAAACATAAAACGGCGTATGAATCAAATGCGGAATTGTTGACCACATCGCGTTCGATTTGTCATCGTTTGTCACCGAAGGCCCTAACGCTTCGTTCTGCGTCTTTGTCCAAATTCCGTTTAAACGATCGGGTGACAATTCGCCTTCCGCACGGCGCGCGGTATGCACTTCGGTTTCAAAACGGTGGAACGCGATCTGACGCACCGAAGAATTAATCATGGATCCTGTTTTTTCTGCCAGCATTGCAAAGCGCTGTTTAGGATCCTGTTCATGTTTCAACATATATTTGAACGTCATCATTTCACCGAAAATCGACGCTGTTTCCGCCAGCGTAATCGGCGTATTGGATTTCAGCATGCCCTGTCCGCGCGCCAGATATTGATGCACGCCGTGCCCCAGTTCGTGCGCCAGCGTCATAACGTCGTTCGTCGTCCCCATAAAGTTTAGCATTAAATACGGATGCGCCGACGGAACGGCCGGGTGGGCATATGCGCCGCCTTCTTTGCCCTCTTTCGGGGCAACGTCAATCCAGTTATTGTCAAAAAACTTTTTGCCGACAGCTGCCATTTCCGGCGAAAATTCGTTATAAGCCGCCAAAACGATCTTTTTAGCTTCTTCCCAGGAATACTTTTTTTCGGGCAGATCGGGAATCGGTGCATTGCGGTCGGAATAATCCAACTTGTCAACGCCCAACCAGTCTGCTTTCATTTTATAATACCGGTGAGAAATATCCGCATGGCTGTCAACAACCGAATCAACCAGAGCATCAACGACTTCGTCTTCCACCTGATTTTCAATGTTGCGCGCAGAAATCGGACGTTTATAGCCCCGCCATTCGTCTTCGATCTGTTTATCCTTTGCCAAAGTATTTGTAATCAAAGCAAAGGTCGGCATGTTTTCTTTCATGACGCGGTTTATTTCGGCGCAGGCTTCATGGCGTGTCGCCATATCGGGATCGGACATTTTGGCCATCGCTTCGGGTTCGGTCAGTTCTTTGCCGCCGATTTTAAAACGCAAACCCGCCATTGTTTCGTCAAACAGACGATTCCAGGCCGTTGCGGCGCTCATGGATTTATCGTGTAACAACTTTTCCATATTTTCGGGCAGCATATGATCCCGCGCGGCACGGACGTTTTTAATCCACGGTTCGTACTTCCGGGCAACCGGCGAAGACATTTTTTCGGCCAGCTGATCGTCCGTCAAAGAATTTAACTCCAGTTCGAAAAACAACATTTTCCCGGAGACGTCATTTGATTTTTCCTGCACGTTTTGATAGAACTTTGAAATTTCAGGGTCATTCATATTTGTTGAATGCATCATGTACGAATACGCGTCCAACCGTCCCAGCGTTTCGTTTAATTTTTCATATTCTTCAACGGATTTTCCGAATTCATCGGGTGTAGAAGCCGCCAGTTTTCCTTTATAATGCGTTTCAAAGCGCAGAGCCCCCGCAGAAACGGCAGCCATATCTTTTTTTAATTCAGGCGAATCCATTGAAGGATAAAGGTCGCTGAGATCCCATTTAGGCAGTTGTTCGGCCATGACAGTCTCCTTTTTCAAAATCTTTTTAATTTTTGTCCAAAAAATCAGAAAAAGTCAACCGTTTTTAACAAAAAAAGCAAATTATTCAAGCTGTTCTTAGCGGTAGGCTGCCTTAAAAATTTCAATATTTTCCTTTAACGACAGCGTATAGCGATCCATGGCGAACAGGTTGCTCATCGTCTTGTGCGCATTTCTGGCTAATTTTTCCATTTCATCGGCTTGAATACCGTAATCAGACATTTTCAATTGATCCACGCCGCATTCCTTTTTCAGTTTTTGCAAAGCATGAACAAACGTATACGGTTTTTCTTCTTCGGGCAGGCCGTCGGTTGTTTCGCCCATCATATGTGCCATTTTGATAAAACGGTCGGGCACATATTTGGCAAAAAACGAAAAATAAGCCTCTGAAATCATCAAAAGCCCCGCGCCGTGCGGCAATTCGGGGTGAAAAGCCGTCATAGCGTGTTCCATGGAATGTTCAGACGTACAGCTGGACGTTGATTGCACCATACCCGACAACAGGCTTGCCAATGCGATATTTGTCCGCGCTTCAATATCGGAACCGTCGTGAACGGCTTTCGGCAAATTTTTGAAAATCAAGCGAATCACCTGCAAAGAAAAAGCTTCGCTGATCGGCGTGGCGATTTCGGCAATAAAGCCTTCCGCCGCATGGAAAAAAGCGTCAAAGCCCTGAATAGCCGTTAAAAACGGCGGGACACTGAGCGTTAATTCTGGATCAACGACAGACAGACACGGGAATGTCGAAGGCACGCCAAACCCTATTTTTTCCTGCAAATCCCGATCGGTAATCACCATCCACGGATCGGCTTCGGTGCCCGTACCGGCCGTTGTCATCACGGCGACAATCGGCAAAGCGGCATTTTTCACCGGCTTGCCTTTTCCGGATCCGGTCACGATATAATCCCACAAATCCCCCGGATTCCGGGCCATCAAAGCAATTGCTTTGGCGGCATCAATCGTGCTGGCACCGCCGACGCCGATAACAAATTCGCAAAAATTATCGCGTGCGAACTGAGCCGCTTCCATCACATGTGCTTTGGAAGGATTCGGACGGATTTTATCAAAAATCAAATATTCAATGCCCTGATGTTTCAAGGCCGTCAATACCCTGTCCAGGTATCCGTTCCGTTTCATTGTTTCCCCGGCGGAAACAACGACCAGAGCCAGCTTTCCGGGTAGTTTTTCGCGTTTTAATTCATCAAGTCGACCAACGCCGAACAAAACTTTTGTCGGAATTGAAAAATCGAAATCAAGCATTGCCGCCTCCCTTTGTTTCAGGACGCTTTATTTATACGTTTTTTCAGATAAAAAGAAAGCAAAAATCAACGCGTCGGGCGTAAAAATCCGAAAGGAGACGCCGATTCAAAGCCTTCCCGTTGTTCCGGGCGAAACGGCTGCGACGGCAACGACGGTGAAGCGGGTTGTTCCGGCGGATCCTGATATTCCGGCATCAAAGAAGACGGTTCAAAAGCTTCCGGGTCATATCGGGGAATTTCATAATCCGGCGGCAATTCGGATATTTCGGATTCTTCTTGGCGTGTTTGTTCTTCCGGTGTTTCGGCAAACGGCTCCGTTTGTTCCTGTGATTGCACAAAAGCCGCCTGTTGGCTTTCTATTTCCCGGCAAGCCTCGACAAAACGCAGATAAACCCGCCCCAAAGATCCTTCTTCAAAAATTTTGGTCAGATAATGTTCGATATCATGGCGTTCCAGCATCGTAAACATCTGTTCGAAACGATAACAAAACGTCCGGACCGCATTTGATAAAATCTCGTCCCGTTTTAGCTGGTTTTGCAAATCGTCTTTAAATTTCGGCGAATTATCCGCATTTTGCAGCAATACCTTGCAAAAAGCCCACCGATTGCCGTCGCCGACCCGTTGCCAGATCAGTTCCGTATGCGCCGGCTGAACCAGCCCCAGGCGAACAATAATATCCGACAACAAATCATTTAATTCATTAATAAATAAATCCGCATTATGCAACACAAGTGCGCTGCGGGTCTGTACTTGTGTTTCCATCATTGTGCGCACCATTGCTTCGGCGTGATCGGCCGACCGGCGGGTTTGTGCCAGCAAAAGATTAATCGTATGGCCCTGTTTGTGCAGCGTCATGGCATTATAAAGCAGTCCGACGACCAGCCATAAAAAAATCACCGGCAAAAAAGCCGTTGCCGCAATCAACACGACATCGGGCATCGGCAGGCCGAACAACTGCGGAAAACCGATTTTTGCATAGATATAAAACAAAACGCCGCTGAGCCACAACAAAGAAGCCGCAACGGAAAAGCTGAATAAAACAATCAAACCGACCACGTTTTTATCCCTTTCAGCAGAAAAGCGAATAAACAAATTAAGAAAATTATACGGTACGTTTATAAATTTTCTCTAAATACGGGGGAATATTTTTATTCTCTTATGCCGACAAAAGTGATAATAAGAAATAAGCTTTAAGAATTTTAATAAACAGAGGCACCATGGAACAGGAACAATATCTGGAATTTGAAAAACCCATCGCCGAACTGGAAAGCAAAATCGAAGGCCTGCGACATTTAAGCAGCGCGGACAACGGCGTCAGCATTGCCGAAGAAATCAGCCGTCTGCAAAAAAAAGTCGAAAAACAGGTTAATCAGCTGTATGCCAAGCTTACACCGTGGCAGAAAACCTTGGTTGCACGCCACCCCGACCGGCCGCATTGTTTGGATTATATCAACGGCCTGATTACGGATTTTACGGCTTTGGCCGGCGACCGTCTGTTTGCGGAAGACGCCGCCATTGTCGGCGGATTGGGTCGTTTTCAGGGACATTCCGTTATGGTCATCGGGCAAGAAAAAGGCCACGACATCGAAACCCGTTTAAAACACAGCTTCGGCATGGCAAAACCCGAAGGATACCGCAAGGTGATTCGTTTAATGAAATTGGCTGACAGATTTGGGTTGCCGATTATTACGTTTGTCGATACGGCCGGCGCTTTCCCCGGATTGGAAGGCGAAGAACGCGGCCAGGCCGAAGCAATTGCTTCCTGCATTGACCAAAGCTTTGCCGTTCGCGTCCCGCTGATCTGTTGTGTCATCGGCGAAGGCGGATCCGGCGGTGCAATTGCTTTGGCAACGGCCAACCGTTTATTGATGCTGTCCAATTCTATTTATTCCGTTATCTCGCCGGAAGGCTGCGCGTCAATTTTGTGGCGTGACGGAACGCAGGCGCAAAAAGCGGCCGAAGCCTTGCACTTAACGGCCGAAGATTTAAAAGCTTTGGGCGTCATTGACGAAATAATCCCAGAACCGACGGGCGGTGCGCATCGCGCCAAAGAAGCCACCGTTGCCGCAGTCGGAGACGCCATTGCCAAACATTTAAAGGAATTGTTGAAAATGGACCGCGACAAAATCCGCCGCGACAGAGAAGAAAAATTCCTTAAAATGACCCGCCTGCAATAGGAAAAACTAAAATTAAAGCCGGAATTTCCGGCTTTTTTTTCAGGCAAAGAAAAAGCGCCCGACGGCGCTTTTTCCCGATATAAAGAATTAATAATTTTCGGCGCGAACTTCGAAAAAGCTTTGCGGATGAGCGCAAACCGGGCAAACTTCCGGTGCTTTTTTGCCCATCACCAAATGACCGCAGTTGCGGCATTCCCACATGGTTTCGCCGGCTTTTTCGAAAACGGCCTGCATTTCAACGTTTTTCAGCAAAGCACGATATCTTTCTTCATGCGCTTTTTCAATCGCGGCGACAGCCCGGAACTGAGCCGCCAACTGAACAAAACCTTCTTCTTCGGCTTCTTTGGCAAAGGTGGCATACATATCCGTCCATTCGTAATTTTCGCCTTCGGCCGCATGAAGCAGATTCTGCGCCGTATCGCCTAATTCGCCCAAAGCTTTGAACCACAACTTTGCGTGTTCTTTTTCATTTTCAGCAGTTTTTGTAAACAAAGCCGCAATCTGTTCATAGCCTTCTTTTTTGGCAACGCTGGCAAAATACGTGTATTTGTTGCGCGCCTGGGATTCACCGGCAAAAGCCGTCATCAAATTCTTTTCCGTTTTTGATCCTTTTAATTCCATTTTTTTCTCCTATTAAAAAAGCATCAAGCAAAATTAGAGTGATTTTAAACTATATCTTTATAAATGCAATTCTTTTTTACAAAGTCCCTTTTCGCGGTATACAACAGCGGATTTTATCGTCATACAGGCTTTCGATCCGCACGTTGACGCCGTACAATGTTTGAATCAGCTCGGCGGTTATTGTTTCTTTGGGCAGACCGTCTGCCAGCATTTTCCGATCCGACAAAGCCAGAACGCGATCGGCGTATAAAAAAACGTGATCGGGAGAATGCGTTGAAAACAAAATCGTATATCCCTGATCCGCCAAAGCACGCATCTGCGCCAAAACGCGCAGACTGTTGCCGTAATCCAGATTGGCCGTCGGTTCGTCCATAATCAAAACGTTTGTTTTTTGCGCCAAAGCACGCGCAATTAAAACCAGCTGTCGTTCTCCGCCGCTGATATGTCTGTATTCTCTGTCCTTTAAAAAAGAGATTCCCAATCGTTCCAAAGCCTGCAACGTAATTTCCGTTTGTTCTTTTGAAGGAAGCCGGAATCCTTTCAATCTTGCCGTCGTTCCCATCAGAACCATATCAAACACGCCAAAATTAAAAGCGGTGTCATGAGATTGCGGAATATATGCCGCCAGCGACGCCAGTTGTTGCGCCGGCAAATGTTTTGTTTCCGTTGCGTTAATCGTTACTTTGCCGTCATAGTCGGTCAACAACCCCAAAATACATTTAAACAAAGTGCTTTTGCCGACACCGTTCGCCCCTAAAACAGCCGTCAAAGACCCCGCGGGCAGATCAAATGAAATATCGTCCAGAATCCCGCGGCTGCCATAAGAAAAAGACAGATGATTCACGTTCAGTGTCATGCGCTGCCCCCTTTTGCCGTAATCAGGTATAGAAAAAACGGCGCGCCGATAAACGCCGTCAAAATACCGATCGGAATTTCCGAAGACAGCATATTTCTGGCAACATCATCAACCACGGGCAAAAAAGCAGCCCCCATCAGCATGGAAGCGGGCATCAGGTATCTGTAGTTGTTTCCGACCAATCGTCTGGCCATATGCGGGACAACCAACCCCACCCAACCGATAATGCCGCTGATTGCAACGGCCGCAGCCGTGATCAAAGAAGCGCAGAAGACAATGATCAAACGCATTTTTTTTGCATTGACGCCCAAAGCCCATGCTTCTTCGTCCCCCAAAGTCAGCACATTGATTTTCCAGCGCAGCAAAAACAGCGGAATCAGTCCGACGGCCATAATGCCGGCAGAAAACAGCAGCGTTACCTGCCCTGATCCGGCCAGACTGCCCATCAACCAGTACGTAATTGCCGGCAGCTGATCGGTCGGATCGGCGACCAGCTTGATTAAAGACGTTGAGGCCGTAAACAAAGAACCGACGACAATTCCCGACAAGATCAATCCCAATATCTGGCGTCCCTGCGTTCTTTGACTGATCAGCCAGGCGGCACCGGTACACAGCAGACTGAAAAAGAAAGCGGCCCCGATAACGACAGAACCGTCCGCGCCGAACAATAAAGCTAAAGCAGCCCCGAAAGCAGCCCCGGCAGAAGCGCCCAAAATATCCGGGGAAGCCATCGGGTTTTGAAATACGCCCTGATAAGCGGCGCCGGCAGCCGACAAAGCGCATCCGACCAAACACCCTGTCAGTACGCGCGGCGCCCGTACATTCATAAATACCGTTTGCGCCTGTTCCGTCCAGAACGGCTCAACGGAAAGTATTTTTGACGTTAAAATGCCGAAAATTTCTTTTAACGAAAGCGGATAACGTCCGATTAAAAAAGAACCGACAATCACCATAAGCGCCAAAACGGCCAGAAAAAATATTTTCCGACGGGGATTATCTTCTTTTTTTAAGAATTTCATCTGTGTTTTTCCGAATAATGTCTTTGTAAGACTTTATACATTTAAGCCTTAAAAAATCAAGACTGCCGATCAACAAAGATTGAACGAAAACATCAAAAAGATTATATTGCCTCCATCAATGATCGAAAGGAAAAACATGACAGACCGAATCGAAAAAGCAGTCGAACTGCGCAACACCAAAGGATACAACTGCGCTCAGGCCGTTTTGTGCGCGTATGCCGATTTATACGGACTTGATGAAAAAACGGCCCGCAAAATCGCGGAAGGATTCGGTTCCGGCATGGGCGGTATGGGGGAAACCTGCGGTGCCGTTACGGCCGCTTTTATGTTGATCGGATTAAAAAACGGTTCCGAACTGCCCGGAGATAAATCCTCCAGACCCGCCACCTATAAACAAATCCGGGAAATTGCAGATGCTTTTAAAGAAAAAGCAGGTTCCGTTCTTTGCCGGGAGTTAAAAGGAAACGGCGGACGCCCCGTCTGTTCTTGCCCCGATTGTATCAGAACGGCGGCGGAATTGATTGAAAAAAACGCCGGGTTATAAGTAAATCCGCCCCCTTTGACAAAAAAATCAATCGTTCGATTGACTTTGAAAAAAAACATCTGTATAGTCATTCGATCATATTCGGACGGGGGTATATTCAGATGATCAAAAATTCAAAAAAACGCTTGTTTGAAACGGCGCGTCATCTGTTCGCCCTGAAAGGATACCAGGAAACTTCAACGCGCGACATCGCGCAAAAGGCAAAGGTCAACATTTCGGCAATTACGTATTATTTCGGTGGCAAACTGGGATTATACAGGGCCGTTTTGTCGGATATCGCCTGTCGGGTCAGAACAGAATTAAGCGAAAAAACGGAACATGCTTTAACTTTGCTGGCAAACGAAGAGGCTCCGTCACAAGAAGCGGAAACGCTTTTGCTTGAATTAATTTCCGATTTATGTTCTTTGCTGTGTTCCAAACGCCTGCCGAATGAAGACGCCGTTATTTTCCTGCGCGAATATTCCGCACCGGGAGAAGCGTTCGACACCTTGTACCGGGAATTGATCTCGCCCGTTTACAAATTGTTTTCCGATCTGATTGTTTCGGCCACCGGCAACGTTTTAAATAACGAAGACGCCGCGTTGTACACTTTTCAACTGTTCGCGCAAATGTTCGTTTTCCAGTCGCGCAAACAAACGATTTTAGAACATCTGGGCTGGCAGGAATATACGGAAAGAGAGATCAAAAAAATCACGGATATGATTTCGGATCATACCCGCGCCATTTTGGCTTTGTATAAAAACAAATACTAAAAAATAGGATCACGAATGAACTTTTCAACATCACATTCCGGGCGTCTTTTTGCACTTGTTTTTTCTGCAGGCGCTTTTTTAACCGGCCAGGCAAACGCCGCCGGCTTTCAGTTAACCGATTTTTCCATGACCGGTCTGGGGCGTTCTTACGCTGGGGCGGGCATTGTCGGCGACGATTATTCCGCCATCGCTTTCAACCCCGCCGGAATGGCTCTGAAAGGATCTGGCGCACAGGCCGGAGCCGCTTTGATCTGGCAACACGGCGATGTCAAAGGACACGCTGACAAAGCAGGTGTGAGCGCTTCCGGCAAAGAAGACGTCAGTATTCCTGTCGGTGTCCCTAATTTGTTTGCGCAATACAAAGTTTCCGATTCCGTTAATTTCGGATTGGGGGTTTATGCGCCGTTCGGTCTGGAAACAAAATATGACGGCGATTGGTTCGGATCGGACTTGGGGGTGCATTCGGCTCTGGAAGTTATTGATATCGCTCCGTCCCTTTCTTATCGCATCAACAATCAGTGGAGCGTCGGCGCGTCTTTGATCGCCCGCTATGGTCATGTCAAAATGACAAATACCTCTGCTATGGGATTCAGCGATTTTGATATTGACGGATGGGGTTGGTACGGCCGTTTCGGCGTGATGTACGAAGCGTCCGAAAATACTCGTTTTGGCGTTGCTTATCAAACGCAGTCAACCGAAGTCGAACATACTCTGAAAGGGGATCATACAATTTTAGGCAGAGATTGGATCGGTGGTACCGTGACGGGATTGCCCGAACATTGGTTGTTATCAGGGTATCATAAACACGGGAAGTTCGGTTATTCCGCTTCGGTTCGTTATAATCGCTGGGAACACTTTAACGATTTTACGTTAACGTCTTCCAGTCCTTTGGGATATCATACCTCTAAATACAACTGGCAAAACACGTGGACTGTCGCTTTAGGCGTTGATTGGTATTACAACGATGTCTGGACGTTCCGCGCCGGTGTCGCTTTCGACGAATCTCCGGTTCGCAGCGCGGCGTTACGTACCGTCCGCATTCCCGATAACGATCGTTATTGGATGTCTTTGGGCTTTACGTATAAAGTCAATGAAAACGTGAAAATCGATGTCGGATACGCTCACCTGTATCTGCCGACGTACAAAGCCAGAAACGGATATGGGAAAAACGGCGTATCGGGTATTACTGAAACCGGACTTGACGTTAAATACGATGTCAATGCGGAAGTGTTGGGCGTACAGTTCCAATATGATTTCTAAAAATTTAAAAGCGGGGGGCATCCCCGCTTTTTTATTATTCACGTCACGACAGGATCAATGCGCGTCCGCCCAGTTGTCCGCGATACCGACTTCGGCGATCAGGGGAACGGACAAAGACACAACGTTTTCCATAACGTCCTTAACGACTTTTGCCGTTGCTTGCGCTTCTTCTTCGGGCATTTCCAAGATCAGTTCGTCATGCACTTGCAATAACAGCTTGGCGGATAAATTCTCTTTTTGCAACGCGGGATTTAAACGGAGCATCGCCTTTTTAATAATATCGGCGGCGCCGCCTTGTATCGGCGCGTTAATCGCTGCCCGTTGCGCGAACTGACGGCGGGCGGCGTTTTTGTCGTTGATGCTGCCGATGGCGCATTTGCGTCCGAACGGCGTTAAAACGTATCCGTTGGCTTTGGCAAAGTAGACGGTTTCTTCCATATAAGAACGAATTTCAGGATAACGGTCGAAATAAGCGTCAATATAGTTTTGCGCTTCTTTGCGATCAATTCCCAACTGACGCGCCAGACCGAAAGCGGAAATGCCGTAAATAATGCCGAAGTTAATCGCTTTGGCGCGGCGGCGCACCATCGGATCCATTCCTTCAACGGGAATGCCGAACACTTGGGAAGCCGTCGCGGCGTGAATGTCTATGCCGTGTTCAAAGGCTTCCTTCAACCCTTTGACATCGGCAACATGCGCCATGAGACGCAATTCGATTTGAGAATAGTCCGCCGACAACAGTTTTTTGCCCGATTCCGCGATAAAAGCGCGGCGAATGGCTCGCCCTTCCTCTTGTCGGATCGGAATGTTTTGCAGGTTCGGATCGTTTGAAGACAATCGTCCCGTTGACGCTACGGTTTGCATAAACGTTGTATGCACCCGTTTGGTTTTCGGATTAATCTGATTTTGCAACGCATCGGTATAAGTGCTTTTCAGTTTCGAAAACAGGCGATATTCCAGAATATCCTGAGCGATTGAAAAACCGTCTTGCGCCAATTCTTCCAAAACGGCCGCGTCCGTGCCCCAAGATCCTGTTTTGGCATTTTTAACGCCTTTGGGCAGGTTGAGTTTTTCAAACAAAATCTTTCCCAACTGCAACGGAGAATTCAGATTGAATTCTTCTCCGGCTTGTGCATGAATTTTCTTTTCCAAAGCCGCCAGTTTTTCTCCGAATTCGGTACTGAGTTGTTTTAATTCCTTTTCACAAACTTTAATGCCGGCGCGTTCCATATTGTACAGCACCCTGACACACGGCCTGTCCATGGTTTCATACAACGCGACCAGCTTTTCGTTTTCCAACCTTTTTTTGAAAAAATGGTACAGCCGCAAGGTAATATCCGCATCTTCCGCCGCATACTCCAGCGCCTGATCCAGATCGACTTTGTCAAACGTGATTCTGCCCCGTCCCGTGCCGCAGACATCGCGGTATTTGATCGTCTGATAATCCAAAAACAACGCGGCCAGATCGTCCATGTTGTGCCGATGCGCCGCGCCGTCCAGATCATAAGACATGATCATGGTATCCGCAATCGGGTTCAGATCCAACGTTTCATATTCGTTTGCCAGGACGTGCCAGTCAAATTTGATATTATGCCCGATTTTTAAAATACCTTTGTTTTCCAAGACGGGCTTTAACAGATCCAGCGCTTGTTTTAAAGGAATTTGGCGGATTTTTTCCTGTTCTTCCTGTGTTCCGAACAAATCGGCCTGCAGGTTTTTCGCCCGATGACGCAAAGGAACATAAAAAGAATTTCCCTCTTCAAAGCAAAAAGAAAAGCCCACCATTTCCGCCTGCATCGCCGATAAAGAATCCGTTTCCGTGTCTATGGCCAAAAAGCCTTTTTCTTCGGCGATTTTCAGTTGCTTTTCCAGTTCCGCGGCGTCCTGGATCAAGCGATAATTTTTTTCAACCTGATGCACGACGGGCAAAGAGATTTTTTCTTTTTCCTCCTCTGACGAAGCCGATGAAGCCGCCCAAGCCGGCAATTTGGCCAGCAGGCTTTTAAATTCCATTTCCTGAAAAAATAATTCTATCTTTTCCACTTGCGGAGGCTGAAAAACAAAAGATGACAGCGGTTTTTCCACCGGCGCAAAAGCGTCTAACGTCACCAAACGTTTTGAAATACGCGCCAAATCCGCGTCCTGAGTTAAAATTTCGCGGCGTTTGTTTTGCTTAATTGACGCCAGATTATCCAGTAAATTTTCCAAACTGCCGTATTCCGTAATCAACGCCGCCGCGGTCTTTATTCCTATGCCGCGCACTCCCGGAACATTATCGGAAGAATCTCCGGCCAAAGCCTGCACATCAATGACTTTTTCCGGAGGAACGCCGAATTTTTCAATGACCTGTTCGGCTTCGATATTTTTTTGTTTCATCGGATCAAAAATCGTCACGCCGGAACCGACCAACTGCATTAAATCTTTGTCCGCCGAAACAATCGTTACCGCCGCCCCTTTTTCGCCGGCCAGTCGGGAATAAGTCGCCAACAGATCATCTGCCTCAAACCCTTCCATTTCGACCTGTGCCAGACCGAACGCATCAACCGCCTGACGCAGCAAAGGAAACTGCGGAATTAAATCTTCGGGTGTTTCTTTGCGCGTTCCCTTGTAATCGGGAAAAATATCCATGCGAAAAGTTTTGCGCGATGCATCAAAGACAACAGCCATATAGTCCGCCGGCATTTCTTTTAGCAGCTTCATCATCATTGAACAAAAACCGTAAACCGCATTGACCGGTTTTCCGTCCAGTCGCGTCATCGGCGGCAAAGCATAATAAGCGCGGTAGATATATCCCGAACCGTCAATTAAAACGACTTTTTTGTTTTTCAGGCTGTCGGTCATCAGAGTATGTTCCTTTTTTTGTTACAGGAAAATACTTTATAGCATTTTCGCACAAAAAGAAAGAGATTGACGGTTCATTTTCGAAATTGCGAGGCGTTCGGTTATGTTTCATTTTCGAAATTGCGAGGCCGAAGGCCGCGGCAATCCATTCTGCGTCCTCTGATACAGTGGACTGCTTCACACTTCATGTTCGCAGTTTCGATTATTTTTCTTTTCCGAAATTGCGAGGCCGAAGGCCGCGGCAATCCATTCTGCGTCTTCCGATACAGAGGACTGCTTCACACTTCATGTTCGCAGTTTCGGTTATGTTTCATTTTCGAAATTGCGAGGCCGAAGGCCGCGGCAATCCATTCTGCGTCCTCCGATACAGTGGACTGCTTCACACTTCGTGTTCGCAGTTTCGATTATGTTTCATTTTCGAAATTGCGAGGCCGTAAGGCCACGGCAATCCATTCTGCGTCTTCCGATACAGAGGACTGCTTCACACTTCATGTTCGCAGTTTCGGTTGTTTTCTTCTTAAAAAAATAAAGGCGGAGAAAACTCCGCCTTTATCCTTTTTTAAGAATCCTGCTCTTCGGGATTAAAACAACTGCAACACGCTCTGAGCCGCCTGTGACGCCATGGACAAAGAA
>CALYBD010000007.1 GCA_944393745.1 uncultured Alphaproteobacteria bacterium
CGATGTACTTCAGCACTGACCATCACTTGCTAACAGCCACCGCCTGTACATCTCTTCTCTTCTCTACATATTCACTATATCCTATGAACTCTCTAATCGCCAGATCAACCGGCGCAAGAAACGTATATACGTAACTGAACAATGTAAGTCAAGCATGATTTTGAAAAAAATTTATTTTTTTTTATTTTTTCAAAAAATCTGCCGTTTTTATTACATATATTTGATAGCGGCAAATCCGCCGACAAGCAAGGCAAAGAACAATGTTGCCAGCCACCCCAGATTTTTTTCGATAAACACCTGCATCGGTGCGCCGAATTTCCACAGCAAAACAGCCAATAAAAAGAATCGACCGCCACGAGAAAGGACTGACGCTATACCGAAAACGTCCAAATTCAAATCCGTCATACCGCTTAATATTGTCACGACTTTATACGGAAAAGGCGTAAAACCAGCGGCAGCAACGATCCAAGCGCCGTATTCGTTATAAGCCTGTTTAAAGACTTCGACCTGATCCATATAGCCGTAAAAAGTAAAAATCGGAACGGCAACGGCATCATAAAGAAACATACCGATTGCATAGCCGGCATAACCGCCGAGAACGCTGGAAACCGTACAAACCGTAGCCAGCCAAAAAGCCTGTGTCGGACGCGCCAGCATCATGGGAATTAATAAAACATCGGGAGGAATCGGGAAAAAAGAGCTTTCCGCAAACGAAATCAATGCCAGCAGCCAGACGGCCTGCGGGTGTTCCGAACATTTCAGCACCCAGTTATACATTTTTTTAAAAAAAGCTGTCCATTTTTGAGAAAAGCCTTTAATCGTTCCCATAATCGTCACGGTATAGTCCTTTTTGTTTTGTGATTCCGAAACAGATACTATACACAAATATTTTACAAAAAAAAGAGGCGGCTTTTTAACCGCCTTTTTCGTTTAAAAATTAATTGCCTGTTGAAGAATGTGAACGTCTTTGTCTCCGCGGCCGGACAGACACATAACGATGATTTTTTCCTGATCCAGCGTTTTTGCCAGCTTCATCGTGTACGCCAAAGCATGAGACGATTCCAAAGCGGGAATAATGCCCTCTATCCGTGATAAGGCCAGACAGGCTTCTACGGCTTCCTGATCCGTCGCCGTTTCATAAACAGCTCTGCCCGTTTCTTTCAACATACTGTGTTCCGCCCCGACACCCGGATAATCCAGTCCGGCGGAAATGCTGTGCGTTAATGCCGGATTGCCTTTGTCGTCCTGCAACAAGTAAGTATATGCCCCGTGTAAATAGCCGGGCTTTCCTTTTGTCATTGTCGCGCAATGTTCACCGGTATCCAGCCCTTTGCCCGCTGCTTCCACGCCGACAAGCCGAACAGACGGATCTTTGACGAATCCGGAAAACAGGCCGATGGCATTGCTGCCGCCGCCGACACAGGCAACGGCATAATCCGGTAATCTGTTTTCATGTTCCAAAATCTGGCGGCGGGATTCTTTTCCGATTACCGATTGGAAATCACGAACAATCATCGGATACGGATGTGGTCCGACGGCCGATCCGACCAAATAAAAAGTATCTTTATAATTTTGAATCAGATCCTCCAAAGCCGCATCAACCGCATCACTGAGGGTTCTTTGCCCTTTCATGACCGGAACGACTTCCGCCCCCAGCATTTTCATGCGAAAAACGTTCAATTCCTGTCGTTTTGTATCTTCTTCCCCCATATAAATACGGCATTTCATACCAAGCAAAGCCGCGCCCGTTGCCGTGGCAACGCCGTGTTGTCCGGCGCCGGTTTCGGCAATAATCCGTTTCTTCCCCATGTGGCGGGCCAAAAGAATCTGCCCCATAACATTATTAATTTTATGGGCGCCCGTATGACAAAGGTCTTCCCGTTTTAAATATATTTTTGCGCCCCCCAGTTCTTTGCTGAGCCGTTCGGCAAAATACAGCGGAGTTTCACGGCCGACATATTCTGTTAAATAATGAGCCAATTCCTGTTTAAATTTGGGCGTATCCTTAATTTCGGCATACGCAGCCGCAATTTCATGCATGACATTTTTCAGTTCTTCGGGCAGATACATTCCGCCGAAACCGTGAAAAAAGCCGTCTGTATCGGGAGTAGAAAATTCAGGCATATAAGTCATTGTTTTAAACCTTTCTTTGCTTCAAGTTAAACCGTAGCGTCTTTTCCGGGAAGCTGAGGTTATAAAACAATTTTTGTCATAAAAAAACCGCCGTTCCCGTTTTGGGAAACCCGCGGTAACGATTTAAAAACACCCTGCGCGGCTTCCCCTAGGAAAGCCACCACCAGTTTTGCCCCGTCGGCAGAATGTTTTCTGTTCTTCTCATCATGAAAAGAATGCTATCGAAACAAACAAGCTCTGTCAAATAAAAAATCATTCTTTTTGGTTTTAATTCTTTCTTTTTTATGAGGTTTTCGGATTTTAAAGAAATCTTTGAAAAAGCCGATCGAGCCGCGCAGCACAGTCAAAAAAAAGGCCAACATACAGACTTTCTGCCGTATTGACCGATCTTACAAAAAAATTCATGTTGAAAAAGGCTTAATTAACCAAGGAGAATTAAATGAAAAAAAGCGTTTTAATGTTGATGGCTTTTTGCCTTATATCAACGCCGGTAATGGCAAAAGACGGGAAAATGAGCAAACTTGATCGAAAAATTGCCGAAATTGAACAGGAATACAAAGAAGACATTCAGAAAATAGAATCCAAGCATAAACTAAGCGAAGAAATGAAACAGCTGCGTTTGGATCAGGAAAAACAAACAAAAGAATTAAAAATCAAGCAGGCCAGAGAAATGTTTGAACTGAAAATGCTGCAAAAGGCCGAAAGAAAGGCGTTGAAATTGCAGGAATATAAAAGCAGCCAAACGTCCGTATCAAATTCGGAATCAAACGAAAAGGCAGAAAATAAAAAAATGAAAAAAAAGCATAAAAAAAGCGGGCACGAAAAGAAATCAAAAAAAGAAATGCCCGATAATTGATATGATGCCACAGCCTCTGATCGTTTAGAGGCTGTTTTTTTATATTTTTATGATATACTAAAAAAAACAACGGATATGCGGAGCGTTCATGACATTAAGCTTAAAAACACCGCCTTTGTTAAAAAAAGGAGACACCGTTGCCGCCGTATCTCCGTCATGGGGCGGCGCTTTTGTTTTTCGATATCGTTATGAAATCGGGAAAAAGCAGTTTGAAGAAACTTTCGGGTTAAAAGTCGTTGAAATGCCGCATACGCTTTGTTCGCCGGACGAACTGGATCAAAATCCGCGTTGGCGAGCGGAAGATATCAACGCGGCCGTCAAAGATCCCGACATCAAAGCCATTATCACAACAATCGGCGGTGATGACAGTGTTCGGTTGCTGCCTTATCTGGATTACCGCGCCATATCGGAAAATCCGAAATTTTTTATCGGCTATTCTGATCCGACGGCGATACACTTCGCTTTTTTAAAAGCAGGCGTTTCTTCTGTTTACGGCCCGGCTTTTTTAACGACTTTTGCAGAAAACGGCGGCATTTTCGATTATGTCCGTGCCAGCTTTGAAAAAGTTCTGTTTAACGGAAAAATCAGCGGAAAGATCAAACCGTCCGATGCCTGGACAAACGAATTTCTCGACTGGGCCGATCCGGCCAACCAAAAACAAACAAGAAAAAGAATCCCGAATAAAGGATATCGGTTCATACAAGGGCGCTGCCCTGTTCAGGGACGTTTGATCGGCGGGTGTCTGGAAGTGTTGGAAATGATCAAAGGAACGCCTGTCTGGCCGGACAAAAAAGTATGGAAAGACTGTATTTTATTTCTTGATTTGTCCGAAGAAGCCCCCAGTCCGACATACCTGATTCGCTGCCTGCGTAACTATGCGGCGGCGGGAATCTTAAAAAATCTGCGTGGTCTGATCATGGGACGGCCGCACAATGTGCCCGAAAAAGATTTTGATCTGTATGATAAGGCTCTGATCCGCGCTGTCCGAATGGAAGCCGGATTAAAAAATATGCCGATCGTTACCTGCATGGATTTCGGCCATACGGATCCGATTTGCTGTTTGCCCTACGGTGCTTTGATGCAGATTGATCCGACCGAAAAAACCGTCAGTCTGGTTTAATCCAAAACGACTCCTCTTGCCGACAGTTCTTCTTTTAATTTTTCGGGAGAATTAAAATGGATCGTCTGGAATCCCAGCTGTTTTGCCGTCTCAATATTAGGAAAAGAATCGTCAATAAAAATCGTTTTTCCCGGAATCAGTCCGTAACGCTCAATTAAAATCTTAAACAAAGCGGGATCCGGTTTGCATTCTTTTTCAACACCGGAAACAACGATTCCTTTAAATAAGTTGAAAAAATCATGTTTCGGCAGGGTAATTCTGAATTTTTCGGCCGACCAGTTTGTTAAACCGTATACCGAATAACGCCGAGCAACAGCGCGCAGCAGACGGACACTGCCTTCAATTTCCTCGCCGCACATTTCTTCCCAGCGTGTATCATACATTTTGATTTCTTCGGCATATTCGGGATAAAGCGGCAATAGTTCTTTCACCCCTTGTTGAAACGGTTTTCCTTTATCCAAAGCGGCATTCCATTCCGGCGTACAGACATGGGATAAAAAATATTCCATTTTTTCTTCGTCCCGAAACACCTGCCGGTATAAATAGCGCGGGTTCCAATCAATCAGTACCCCGCCGAAATCAAAAACAATGCTTTCCACCGTCATTTTTACCTGCCTGTCAAAAAAAATATTACACTTGGCACAAAAATGTATAATATATAGCCAACATGATCAACAACAGATACCAATCCTATGTTAGACCCCAGTAAACTGCCCCATTTACAGCCGCAGCAGCCACAGACGGAAACGCAGGACGATCTGTCCGAAGAAAGTCTCTGGGAACAAATTATTAACGTGTTTTCCGGCAAAAAGGGAGTTTTGTTGGCCAGCGGTCTGTCTTTGATGATGTATATCAGCGTCTGTTTTCAGGGCGAACGGCTTTTGCGCAGCGGCGTATACGATGTATTCAAAGAATTGGGGGAAGACGGTTTCGGCGTTTCATACAGCGCTCCGTCATCATATCTGGCATTTAAAAGCGGACTGAATCTGGACGATGTTGTTCTTACGGCTCCGGAAAAAATGGGGGGTTGGGAATTAAAAGCAGGCCGCATCACCGTTACAAGCAATCCCTTTACACCGCGTACGATTAAAATCAGAGCTGCCGGAACGCATTCTTTGACGACAAAGATCATTGGCGATATACGCCTGATTGTCGGCGAAGGCGAAATTATCCTGCGTCTGCCGTCAAAAAAAGAAAATCTGGAACTTACCGCCGTATTTAAAAATGTTCAAACAGCCGCGCCGAAATCCATGGAAGGATTTTCCGTTGCGGATCTTTCTTTGACCATGCAACGGGAAACGGGCGAAGAAAAGACCGTTCCCCCCGTTTCTTTTACGCTGCTTTCAAATCATATCCGCCTGCCTGCTTATCTGGCACAGCATTTGCCTGCAGATGTTGACTATGTCCGTTTAAACGGCGTCATATCCGGATTAACCGCCGATGCGGAAAAACCTTTGCTGACCAACTGGACACAAACAGGCGGAAGTACCGAAATTACGCAGGGCGAGATTATTTGGAAACCTTTTATGGCCAGTTTTTCCGGAACATTCGGATTTGATAATTCCTTTGAGATGGTCGGCGCAAGCGTTGCCAAGGTATACGGATTTTTTGATTTGCTGGATATGTTTGAAAAAGGCGAATATGTACGCCCCAGCCACGTTTCCGTTGCCAAAGTCGTTTTAGGGGAAAAATTAAAAAAAGAACCCGGAGAAGATCAGCCTTCCGTCACTTCTCCTTTTAGTTTTCAATCCGGCAAAATTTATGCGGGCCCGATTCTGTTGTACGATAAAAACGAGGAATAATCCCGCGTTGATCACTTAACCGGATCACACGCGGGTTAATAATGTATTGACAAAATATTGTTTATGATTCCATAAAATCTTTTAATGCGTTCAGCAATAACGTCATTTCTTCGTCATTTCCGATCGTCATGCGCAGCGCGTCCGGCAAGCCGTATGAAGCAACACGCCGAACGATAATACCGCGACTTTGCAGGAAAAGATCAGCCTTTTCCGCCGTTTTGTTTTCCGCAGGAAAATGCACCAGAACAAAATTCGTCACGGACGGGGTCATTTTCAGGCCGATTTTAGCCAATTCCTGCGGCAAAATATCCAGCCATTTACGATTATGTTCAAATGATTTTTGTACGAAATCCCTGTCTTTGACGGCAGCAACACCGGCAATTTGAGCAACGGCATTAACGTTAAACGGACCGCGTACACGGTTTAAAATATCCGTAATTTCTTTGGAAGCATAGCTCCACCCCAAACGAAGGCCGCCCAACCCGTAAATTTTAGAAAAAGTGCGCAGCATAACAACATTTGGAAATTCGTCAACGATATCAATGCCGGCATCATAATCTTTTTTGGAAACAAATTCCGCATAAGCGGCATCAATAACAATCAAAATATTTTCAGGCAGGCGGCGGCATAAACCGATCAGTTCGTTTTTGGACAAATATGTCCCCGTCGGATTGCCCGGGTTGGTAATAAAGACCATTTTTGTTTTCGCAGTCACGGCCCGTAAAATCGCATCGGGATCAATTTTAAAATCCTTTTCCGCAACGGTCACGGGACGGGCGCCGCAGCCGACGGCGTACAAACGATACATCAAAAAAGCATACTGGGTGACAATGACTTCGGAATCGGCCGGCAAATACGCATGGCACAACAGTCCGATCAATTCATCGGAACCGTTGCCGCAAACAATTCTATCCGCATCAATCCCGTGAGATTCGGCAATGGCGCTGCGCAGTGCAACAGATCCGCCGTCAGGATAACGAAACATATTTTCGGCAAAGTCCCGACAAGCCTGAACAGCCGCCGGATTTGTTCCGAAGGCTCCTTCGTTGGAAGACAGTTTAATGACTTTTTCAAAGCCCTGAACGCTGGAAGCACCGCCGACATACGGTTTTAAAGACAAAATACTTGAATGTGCCGCAACAGGATAGTTTTTCATTGTTTTTTTACCTTAACAAAATTCGACCGGATATCCGCCGATAACGCGCAACATCGTAATTTTGCCGTTTTCTTTTTCGATCAAAGCCGTTAATCGTTCGTCCTGATCCGACAGATATCCTTCCACCTCAAACAAATAAGCTTTATGCATCATATCCGGCGTATACGAATCGCAGATGGCATTCGTCGGAATACCGCCGGCTTTGAGCAATAAATCCAAAGTACTCAGACTCAATGACCCGTCGGTTTCGGCAACCAGCAACGTCTTGTCTTCACCGGTTGATTCAAAGGGCAGCTTGCTTAACGCATAGGCAGAACGCCCGTCTCCGCGACCATGTCCCGGACCGGTCAGCGGCAACTTTAAAAACACGTTCACGGAACGTTTGTATTCCTGTGCCAAAGTATACCACCAACAGGTTTGTTTATCGTCATTCAAAGACAAAATGGCCACATTGGCCTCCCCCTGCGTTAATTCTTTCAGAACCAGACTGACGGACCGACAGGACAACATGGACGTATATGCGCCGAAATAATCGCGGGCAATTTCCAGATTCCCCATACCGCGTTCGGGCATAAAAACGGCCACCGTGACCGCTGATTGCAAATTCACGCCGGCACTGATAATTTCCCGCCAGATCCGGATCATGACATCTTTATCCAGATTTCCCTTATGGCGCTGCCACAAACGGCGCATGATTTCTATTTCCCGTTTCGGGCGCAAGGCAAAAGAAGGAACAGAATCCGATTGTTGCGCCTTCAGCCGGCCGATTTGTTCCACCAATCCCATACGCTGCATCAAAAGATCGTGCATTTGATCATCAACGGAATCAATCTGTGCGCGTAAATCCTGAATGGTAACATCTTGCATTGGCCTGATATCCCTTGTCTTTAAAAATAACTTCTTTTCTTTTACACCGTCTGCGGTTAAAAAGCTTTATATTTTTTTAAAAGGCAGAAAAAAATGCAGAAAATCACACAAGAAGACTTTTTTCAATCGGTTCGCTTCAATGCGGACGGACTGATTCCCGTTATTGCCCAACAGTACGATACGGGCGAAGTTTTAATGATGGCCTGGGCAAACGAAACGGCTTTAAAAGAAACCGTTCAAACACAGCGTATGTGTTATTTTTCCCGTTCTCGTCAACAATTATGGCGCAAAGGCGAAACATCGGGACACACGCAAAAACTGATCGAAATGCGAATCGATTGTGACGGCGATACGTTACTGGCTTTGATTGATCAAAACGGTGCGGCTTGTCACACCGGCAATCGATCCTGTTTTTACAGAAAGATCTAATAAACAAAAAGCTCTGCCTGAAAAGCAGAGCTTTTTATAAAGTATAACGTTTTACTTTGTTGTTTGTGTCTTTGACTTTGGCGAAACCGTAAAAGAAACCACCGTTCCGTTCACCATGTCCGGTTCCAGTTGAATTGTTGCGACACGATCGGCGTTCGTAAAGGATAAAACACTGACTTTCGAACGTACGACCGTTACTTCTTTCCAGCCGAATTTAGGCATTTCGGACATATAAAAATCAAACATACCGTTCAACGTATACGGCGCGGCAAAGACCAATCGCCCGATCCACGCACTTGACCCGCCCAGCAACAAAGTCGATTTCAAATCCATTGTCGCTTTTTCGGGAATGGGGATATCGTTAAACTGGGCAAAGCTTGGCGAAGTCCCGCCCGTACCGTCCGTTTCCGAACGATACATCGATTCGTTATGAGCACAGCCGGACATTACGGCGGCAGAAACAAAAAAGATCAAAGAAAACAATACTTTTTTCATTACTCGTCTTTCAATCAGTTCTTTTCTTTTTAACTTTATGCCCGGAATATTAAAAACACCTTAAAATCGCTTTACTTTATCGGACTTCTTTATATGATAGCCGAAACAAAGACCTGGTCGGGGGAAATGAAAATGACAAAGTATATCTTTATTACGGGCGGTGTTGTTTCTTCATTGGGAAAGGGTATGGCTTCCGCTGCCATCGGCGCTTTGCTTCAATCCAGAGGCTATAAAGTGCGTATGCGCAAAATGGATCCTTATCTGAACATTGATCCCGGTACAATGTCACCTTATCAGCACGGAGAAGTCTTTGTGACCGAAGACGGCGCCGAAACCGATCTGGATTTGGGGCATTATGAACGTTTTATCGGTGTTCCCTGCCATAAAACGGATTCGGTTTCCGGCGGAAAAATTTACTATAATGTTTTAATGAAAGAACGCCGCGGCGAATATCTGGGGGCAACCGTTCAGGCGATTCCGCACGTTACGGATGAAATCAAACATTTCATAGAATCGGATCTGAGCGATGAAGATTTTGTTTTATATGAAATCGGCGGCACGGTCGGCGATATTGAAGGGACTCTGTTTTTAGAGGCGATCCGTCAGTTTGCCATCACGGCCGGACGCGAAAATTGTTTGTTTCTGCATTTAACGCTGTTGCCTTATATTCCGACAGCCGGCGAATTAAAGACAAAGCCCACGCAGCATTCTGTCAAACAGTTATTGGAAACAGGGATTCAGCCCGATATTTTGTTGTGCCGTTCTCAGATGATGTTGTCGGACTCGGAACGCCGCAAAATCGGTTTATTCTGTAATATCGCGCCCGAAGACGTCATCATCGCGCTGGACGCCGACAGCATTTACAAAATCCCCTTGCAATATCACGAAGAAGGTCTGGACTGCCGGATTTTAAAGTATTTCGGCATGCTGGAAACGGCACCGGCACCGAATCTGAAAAAATGGGAATCGATCATTGACACGATCAGCGCCTGGGAACACGAAACAACCATTGCCGTTGTCGGAAAATACTGCGGCCTGCCAGATGCTTATAAATCGTTAAACGAAGCTTTGTTTCATGCGGGGATCGCGCACAAAACAAAAGTCCGAATCAATTGGATCGAATCGGATACTTTGGAAACAATGACGCCCGAACAAATTGACCGGGCTTTTGCCGGAATACAGGGAATTTTGGTTCCCGGCGGATTCGGCAGCCGCGGCGTTGAAGGTAAAATGATCGCCGAACGTTATGCACGGGAAAAGAAAATTCCTTTCTTTGGTATTTGTTTGGGCATGCAGACCGCCGTTATCGAAGCCGCCCGCAACCTGTTGGGCATTACGGACGCCAATTCCACGGAATTTACCAAAGACTGTACGCCCGTCGTCGCTTTGATGACCGAATGGGAACAGGACGGCAAAAAACAAATTCGCACGGAAAAAACAGATGTCGGCGGTACCATGCGGTTGGGCGCTTATCCCTGTCGGTTAAAAGCGGGCTCTCTGGCCTCAAAACTGTACGACGGTGCGCAAACAATTTATGAACGTCACCGTCACCGCTATGAGGTCAACATATCCGTTGCGCGGCAGTTGGAAGAAAAAGGACTGATCATTTCCGGTCTGTCGCCTGACGGTGTGTTGCCTGAAATTGTCGAGTTAAAAGACCACCCGTTCTTTATCGCCGTTCAATTTCACCCCGAATTTAAATCCCGTGCTTTTGAAGCACACCCGATTTTTAAAGGATTTATCGCCGCCGCATTAAAACAAACAACATTAATATAGCCCAAAAACGATACTGTCCGCACGGAACTGTTTCGGCTTAACCGATAGTAATTTTGCCGATTATATATTATAATGCGGCTTTAAAGAGTATTTAACGAGGTATTTTATGACGAAAATTCAACGGTTTAATTTTGTCTGCCGCAGTATTCTGCAAATCGTCTTTTTTTATATCCTGATGTTTTGGTGGTTCTATCAGCTTGATCTGTTGGTATTGGAATTATACGTCAACACGCCTTTTATACTGTTTGCCTGTACGATCTTTTTTCTGTTTTTGTTTTTATGCCGGACAATGGGCTGTCTGGTTTTTATGCCAAAGAACAAACTAAAAGCCATTCTGCGCGACGGACAAATTTCGCCGACCGCGTCTCAAATTGTCATCAGACTGTTTTCCTGGCCTTTTATTAAACGTATTTCTTTGTTTTTCCTTTTATTTGCAGCGGAATTTATTTTTCGCCTGATTTTTATCCTGCTGTTTTTAAAAACTGTCAGTCTGACAATTCCTTTCTGGGCCTGGCTCAGCACCGTTTCAATTATACTGACGAATACACTGCTGATTGCCCTGGGCTATATTATTTTGGAACTGCCGTTTTTCCTGTTGTTCTACAAACTGTCCGTGAAAGGTCATTCCAATCGTTCATATGAATATCGTTTCGGCTTAAAGCTGGCCGTATTCGTTTTAATGCTGCTGGGATTGCGCATGGTATTGTTGTCTTTGGAAATGCGTTTTCCGTTTAACAAAGTGGAAATCGTTTCTTTCGGCGTTCTGGCTGTTTTGGGAACAGGCCTGTGGTATCTGATGTACCGTAAAAACTGGTGCGCTTGTCCGGTTTGTTCTAAATTAAAAAACGTTTTCGGAATCTTTTGCCGCTGCCGCAGAGAAAAAGAACAGGCGGAACTGCAAAAATCCTATCAGGACGCCGAAAAAGTTGCCGAAATCATTATTGAGGCCGAAGTTCGTGAAGTCCCGCCGCCGGCAAATGAAAATAAAGAGTAATCATGAAAAAACGGCTTTAACAGCCGTTTTTTTACCCTCTTATTTTTTTTAACGCCCAGGCTATATTTCTGCCCAGACAGCGCATTGTCCGCAGGGCTTCTTCATCTTGCATGACTTCTTCCGATTCACGGCCGTACCCGATATTCCAGTAACTGGATCCGACAATGATCATTTCCCGCAGCAAGAAAAAATCGTTTAACGTATGAAACGCGTGCATGGCTCCGCCGCGTCTGGCCGCAATGATGCCGGCGCCGATCTTGCGGCGAAAAGAATCCGCATTTGCTCCGGAAACCATTCCCGCCCGGTCAATCAGCATTTTGATCTGTCCCGTTACATCGCCGAAATGAACCGAAGAGGCCAAAATAATGCCGTCTGCTTCTATCATTTTATCCACGCATTCATTAATGATATCGTCTTTAATCACGCAGCGTCTGTCCCGGTTGCGGTGACAATCGCCGCAGGCCGTGCATGGTCGGATCAGATGACCGCCCAATTGTACCATTTCGACATCAATTTCTTCTTCGGCCAATTCCCGAAAAACAGTCCAGATCAAAGACGCCGTATTGCCGTTTTTACGCGGGCTGCCGTTAAAAGCAACGACTTTCATGATTTTGCTCCTTAAAAATTACATTTCAATTTAACAAAAACGACCGTGAAAAAAAACCGTACAAAAAATCAAAAGTCCGCAAAAAAAAAGGTGTAAATATCATGACAATAAGGATATAAAGAAAAACGTAATTTAATTTTCTTATTGGAGTAAGCATTAAAATGACTTGTTCTTATATGTGTTCGCACGAAGTGCAGGAGATGTGCCCCGTTACCAAAGGTGCACGTCATGATCCGGCCCCTATTCCCGAAGAAGGAAAATGGGTCAAATCAAAAGAAATCAAGGACGTTTCCGGTTTAACCCACGGTGTCGGCGCCTGTGCCCCGCAACAAGGGACGTGCAAACTGACCTTAAACGTCAAAGAAGGTGTTATCCGCGAAGCTTTGGTTGAAACGATCGGCTGTTCCGGCATGACGCATTCTGCGGCGATGGCGGCCGAAGTCCTGCCCGGCAAAACAATTTTGGAAGCATTGAACACAGACTTGGTCTGCGATGCAATCAATGTTGCCATGCGCGAACTGTTTTTGCAGATCGTTTATGGCCGCACGCAGTCTGCTTTTTCCGATGACGGTCTGCCTGTCGGCGCCGGATTGGAAGATTTGGGCAAAGGTCTGCGCTCTCAGGTCGGGACGATGTATTCAACAGAACCCAAAGGCGTACGTTATTTGGAAATGGCCGAAGGTTATGTTTTGGCCGAAGGTCTGGACGACAACGGAGAAGTCATCGGCTATAAAACCGTTAACCTGGGCAAAATGATGGAAGCCATTAAAAAAGGCGTTGATCCGAAAGAAGCGTTCGAAAAGAACGTCGCGACCAAAGGCCGCTTCGACGAAGCCGTTAAAGTCATTGATCCGCGCAAAGAATAAGGAGTTTGAAAATGAGTCTTTTTGAAGGATATGAACGCCGCATTGCGCAGATTGAAAAATGCTGCAAAGAATACGGTATTGCCAATATTGAAGAAGCCGACAAAATCTGCAAAGACAAGGGCATTGACGTTGCCGCCATTGTCAAAGGCATTCAGCCGATTTGTTTTGAAAACGCTTGCTGGGCTTATACACTGGGCGCGGCAATCGCCATTAAATCCGGCGCGAAAAACGCAGCCGATGCGGCCGAAAAAATCGGTGTCGGTTTACAGGCTTTCTGCATTCCGGGATCTGTTGCCGATCAGCGTAAAGTCGGTCTGGGGCACGGTAACTTGGCGGCCATGTTACTGCGCGAAGAAACAAAGTGCTTTTGCTTTTTGGCCGGTCACGAATCTTTTGCCGCGGCCGAAGGCGCAATCGGTATCGCTTTGACGGCGAACAAAGTCCGTAAAGAACCTTTGCGCGTTATCTTGAACGGTTTGGGTAAAGACGCCGCTTATATCATTTCGCGCATCAACGGCTTTACTTCCGTTGAAACGGAATACGACTATAAAACGGGCGAACTGAAAATCGTTTCCGAAAAGCCGTTTTCCAAAGGCGATCGCGCCAAAGTGAAATGCTATGGCGTCGATGACGTTTCCGAAGGCGTTGCCGTTATGATCAAAGAAGGCGTTGACGTTTCCATTACGGGGAACTCGACCAACCCGACCCGTTTCCAGCACCCTGTTGCCGGCACATACAAAAAATGGGCCATTGAAAACGGCAAGAAATACTTCTCGGTGGCTTCCGGTGGCGGTACGGGACGTACTTTACACCCCGATAACGTTGCAGCCGGTCCGGCTTCTTACGGCATGACGGACACGATGGGACGTATGCACGGAGATGCGCAGTTTGCAGGATCTTCTTCCGTTCCGGCTCACGTTGAAATGATGGGCTTGATCGGTATGGGGAACAACCCGATGGTCGGCGCTTCCGTTGCGGTCGCCGTTGCTGTTTCTCAGGCGATGTAAAAACTTAAACTTCATCAGAAAACCCCCGTAGTTTACGGGGGTTTTTATTTATTCACTTAACCAAACTTCAAAAGGAGTTTCCCGTTTTTTTCCACAAAAATTTTTCCATTTCGTTTTGGCGTATTCACGGGTTTGATCCGACGGTTCCTTTAGCGTCCAACCTTTTTTTGATAAAGAACGGGCAATGTAAAAATTACCCCAATAAGCCAACCAAGTGCCCACCACAGCATAAGCTGAACTCGGCGGCTTTATATTGAAATACAAGTAAACCGTATCCAATAAAAACAACAGAAAAAAACATAAAAAGAAGTCTTTTATAAAGCCTTGAAATAAAAAAGCGAAAATTCCAAAAAATAAAAAATCAAATCCCCATCCGATTTTGACTTTTTTCTTTTTTTTGCCTCAGGATCGATAAAAATAAGATATTTTTCAATATTTTCCTTTTTTTCTTTTCTGCCGGTATATTCGATCACATCATTATTTTGAAAATCTGCAGAAGGCATTATAAATTCCTTTTATTATTCTTTTTAACACTTTTATAAAAAAACAATGCCGTTTTAACATATAAACGGCATTGAAATTCATTCAAAAACAAAATTACGAATCCGATTCGGATACAGCTTCAATCTCTTCTTTAATTTTCAGTTTTTGACGTTTCAGATTGGAAAGGATCATTTCGTCAGGCAACGGACGAGCCATTTCTTGTGCGATTTCTTCGTCCAAAGCAGCATGTTTTGCTTTTAACGCCTGCAAATGAGCTGATTCTTCCTTCATGCAATACCTCCACAGAATAGAATTTTATAAGCACTGTATTTAGTATATCTCTTTTCAAAACCGTTTGAAAGAAAAATAAAAATCGGGGAAGAAGCAATCCCCTTCCCCGACAAAAAGAAACACGGTATTTTTATTCGCCGATATACATTCCCAGACCGCGAGCCGTTTTAACGACCATGCCGTTCGGATCGACTTTTGCCGTTCCGATGGCAGCCACTTCGTCCAAGCCGACGTCTGTAATCGTTCCGCTTTTCCATACAACCATGCGATCCGTTTTACCCTGCGCCAAAACATCAACGGCATGAACGCCGAAGCAAGACGCCGCCAAACGGTCATGAGCCGCCGGAACACCGCCGCGCTGAACATGGCCTAAAACAGTAACACGCGTAGAAAAGCGCGGATCGATTTCATTCAATCGGGCACTTAAGTACTGACCGATACCGCCGTAACGAACACCGTCAACCTGCGCGACAGAGATATTTTGGCCTTCGGGCGTTTTCACCCCTTCGGCAACGACGACCAACGCATGATCACGTCCCTGTTCACGTACCAGATGCAGCTTGCGGACAACACCTTCCAATGTATACGGGACTTCGGGGATCAGGCAAACATCGGCACCGCCCGCAATCGCCGAATGCAATGCGACATGGCCGGCATCACGCCCCATAACCTCGCAAATCATCACCCGATGGTGAGAAGAAGCCGTCGAATCCAAGCGATCCAAAGCCTCGACGCAAACATCGCGTGCCGTTGAAAAACCGACAGAATGTTCGGTAATCGGTGTATCGTTATCAATCGTTTTGGGAATGCCGACCATTGTAACGCCGGCACCGCGGCACAAACGGGATACAATTGCCATAGACCCGTCGCCGCCGATCACGGCCAAAGCGTCCAATCCCAATTCGCGGCACCCTGCCCCGAAATCTTCGGTCAGGTCTTTGGTTGTGCCGTCCGGCATCGGGTGAGCAAAGGGGCTGCCTTTATTAATCGTTCCCAGCATTGTCCCGCCCAGACGAGCATACGGCGCATGGAAATCGGCAATTGACATTTTACGATAACGCAGCGGACGAAACGTTAATCCGTCCGTCCCGTCCAGAATTCCGTAAACTTCCCACCCGTACGTCCAGATTGCACGATGAACAACGGCGCGAATGACGGCGTTCAGGCCGGCACAGTCGCCGCCGCTGGTTAAAACACCAATTCTTTTGATTTGCGGCATTTCTAAAACTCCTAAAAATGAACCCTGTGATTCTTTTTCACTGAAATCAATACCTTTTTTCTTGGTTTTCTGCTAGTCTAAAATTATCGTTTTAAAGATTTTTTTATTAACAAGCCTCATAACGCTATGGAATCCCTTACTCAAGACCAAATCAAACAATTGCTGATTACGTTAAAAACCGAACATGACGATCTGGATTTTTTGATCGGAAATGTTATCGAACAGCCGGGAATCGATCAGATTCGCATTCAACGACTGAAAAAACGCAAATTGGCACTGAAAGATGAAATCGCGCGTTTGGAAAATATGCTGCTGCCTGACATTATTGCTTAAATAAAGGAAAAACATGACTTTACGATTCGGAATCGATTTAGGCGGAACAAAAACGGAAATTGCCGTTCTCAGACAAAATAATTCCGAAATAATTTACAAACAGCGAATACCGACACCGCGAACGTATGACGGCATAATCCGCAATATTTGTTCTTTGATTGCTGCTACCGAAAAAAAATTAAATGAATCGGGATCCGTCGGCATCGGACTGCCGGGGGCTTTGTCTCCGGCCAGCGGACTGATTAAAAACGCCAATCTTACCTGTTTGAACGGTAAACCGTTCGACAAAGATTTGAATACTGCTTTGGGACGTCCGATTCGTCTGGCCAATGATGCCGACTGTCTGGCTTTATCCGAAGCAACGGACGGCGCCGGCACGGGATACGGTATTGTTTGGGGCGTTATTTTGGGAACCGGCATCGGATCCGGCATTGTCGTCAACGGACGTCTGATGCAGGGGGCAAACGCTATTTGCGGAGAATGGGGACATAATCCGCAACCGGGACTGAAACCGTCGGAAATAAAACGACTGCCCTGTTACTGCGGGCGCAACGGGTGCATAGAAACCGTATTATCGGGACCGGCTTTGGCCAAAGAATATTTCCGCATCACCGGTAAAGAAAAAACAACGCCGGAAATTATCAAAGCAATGACCGACGGTGAAAAAGATGCGGAAAAAGTATTTCGGATCTATGAAGATCGCCTTGCAAAAGCAACCGCAGCCGTCATCAATATCATTGATCCGCACGTTATCGTTTTGGGCGGCGGCCTGTCAAACGTCGATCGGCTTTACACGACCATTCCCCGTTTATGGCCGAAATACGTCTTTTCGGATACGGTATTAACAAAAATAAAAAAGGCCGCTTACGGAGATTCCAGCGGTGTCAGAGGTGCCGCCTGGCTGTGGAACAACGGATAATACCGTTACTGATTTTCTTCATGCCTTTTTGCTTTAAACTGCGCTTCATACAAACCGGCGTACTCGCCGTTTAAAGCCAGCAGTTCTTCATGCGTTCCCTGTTCGACAATCCGTCCGTGATTAACCACGACGATCATATCCGCATTCTGCACTGTTGACAAACGATGCGCGATCACCAAAACCGTTCGATCCATCATCAGATTATCAATGGCTTTTTGAACAATCGCTTCGGATTTGTTATCCAAAGCGGAGGTTGCTTCGTCCAAGATAACAATCGGTGCGTTTTTTAAAAAAGCCCGGGCAATGGCAACGCGTTGTTTTTGCCCGCCCGACAATAAAATACCGCGTTCGCCGATATCTGTCATCAACCCCTTGTCCAATCCGGAAATAAATTCGTCCAGACAGGCATTCTGAACGGCCTGTTGCAGCTGATCCTGCGTATAATCCGTCATGCCCAACGTAATATTGTCCAAAATTGTTCCCGAAAATAAAAAATTATCCTGAAAGACAACAGCGATATTATCACGCAAAGAATGCAGATCAATTTGTCTGATATCATGTCCGTCTATTAAAATCGATCCGGCGTCAATATCGTAAAAACGCGGCAACAGATTGACAAAAGTCGTTTTTCCGCCGCCGGAATTGCCGACAAAAGCAACCATTTGCCCGACGTTTATTTTTAAGTTTATTTCTTTTAAAACAGGTTTTCCGGGTAAATAAGAAAAAGAAACGTTTTTATATTCAATCCCTTGATGCACGCCGTTTAACATAACGGGATTTTCCGGATTATGTATTTTCGGCTGTTCGTTTAAAATATCAAAAACACGATCCATTGCCAAAAAAGACATCTGCACCGCCGTATAATTCGTACCCAATCCTTTAATCGGCGTATACAGCATCAGCAAAGCCGCAACGAATGAAACAAAATTACCGCTTGAAATCTGTCCGTGCACGATTAAATAGCTGCCCAGCCAGATCACGCCGGCAATTCCCAATGAAACAATAAAGTGAATCAAAGGAGACAGCAACCCTGTTTTCTGCACCATTTTCATACTGATTTTAAAAATGGCGCGCAGATTTTCCTGAAATTTTTTTGTTTGATAATCATGCAGGTTATACGAAGCGATGACTCTGTTTCCGCCGAAAGTTTCTATATAATGCGTTGCGATCAGCCCGCCGGCCGAAACCTGACGTGACATCAGCTGTTTGATTTTTTTACGCACGCGCGTCAACGGCAGCAGCGCTCCAAACAAAAAGAACAATGCAACAATCGCCAGCTGCCATGAGTTATAAATCAGAACGCCGATCAAAGAAATCGATGAAAACACGCGCGTCGTAAACAGCTTTAAGTTTGCCAGCAATCCGCTGCACGCCATATCCGCATCATTATTGAAACGCATCTGGATCAGGCCGGAAGACGATCTGTCGAAAAAAGCCGTATCTTCCTGCATTAATTTTTTATACATATCCGTCTTCAGATCGTTTGTAATTTTCTGTCCGACCCAGGTATTCAGATAAACGGCCGAATAATTGCACAAGCTTTGAAACGCGCTGGCAATAACGATCAATAACGGCATAAAGGAAACGGCCTGAACGTTCTTTTCAACCAGAACAACATCCATGTAAGGCTTTAAAATCCACGCGGTCAACGCGTCAAAAGACCCGATGGGAATGGTAATTAAAACGGCCATCAGTGCCCTGCCCCAATAAGGACGGACATAAGGGTAAATTTTCAAATAATTCTTAACAATCGTTAAGGATAAAAACTTACTTTTTACTTTCCGAAACATACCCGATTTACCGATGTTGACCTATCAGACGGCAGGCACTATACGATATCCGGTCATTGCTTGCAAACACAAATAACGACACTAGCCTTTTTTATCCCCGGCAAAACGCAAAAGCACGTGATTGATCAAAATATTCAGTATTGTTCCGACAACAACGGCCAAAACAATGCTGTTTGACAGCAGCAACCGAACAAACATCGGCAAACTTTCGATAAAGTAAGCATGTTCCGGCGCATTAAAATACATCGGTGTCCCCAAAGCAAACAACAGCGTCAGGCCGATTACCATTTTATTTCCGTCGGTCTGCGGCACCGTATGCAGCAGTTCCAGCCCGGCAATCGTAATGGAACAACACACCAACACGAAAACACCACCCTGCACCGCCTGAGGTATTATCGCCAGCAATGCGGCAAATTTCGGACACAAGCCGTATAAAATAATAAAACAGGCGCCGATTTGTATCACAAAACGGCTGGCAATGCGCGTATTGGCAATCAGTCCCGAATTCTGGCTGTAGCTGGTAACACTGACAGATCCGAGCAAAGGTGCAATCATATTACAGATACCGATTGTCCTGACGCCTTTATTCATATGGGAAACCCGGTACGGTATGCCGCAAACGGCTGATGTTGCCGCAAAGTCACCCAGCATTTCGACAACGGATCCCAAAATAGCAACCAGCAGCCCCAATATTGCCCCGTGAACAAAAGTCCAACCTTCAAACGGGTGGCCGAACGGAAAAAACTCCGGCAAAGCGAACCAGGGACGGACAGCGACTTCATGCCAGTTCATTTCCCTGACAAACGGCGCAATGCCCAAACCGACAATTAAAATAGAAAATAAAATTGCGCCGCGGGACAATACCCCCCTTAAGACATTGGCCAGTAAAAACCGGAAAATGCAGGTCACCAAAATAACGGCTGCCCCTAAAAATAAATTAATCGTATCGGCTCCTTCAACAACCCAGCTGACCCCCATTGTTCCCAGATTCAGACCGATACAGGTAATCACCAATCCGGCAACCGTCATCGGAAACAGCACCCGAATATACTTCAGCAAACCCAAAGCGCCGACCAAAAATTCTATAAATCCGCAAAAAAAGATCGCCCCCCAAATTGCCGAAGCCGGGAAAAGCGTTGTCATGGATATAATCGTTGCGCCCGTTGTACTGCAAGGGCCCTGAATAACCGGCAGACGGTTACCGAACGTTGATTGCAGCAAAGTGCTGATCCCCATAACAAACAATGTTGCGCTGATCATTGCAATACTTTGTTCGGCGGACAGCTGCAGCGCGGCAGCAACGGCAATCGGCAGAACCAAAGGCGTTCCCATATCTATCAATGTATGCTGCCAGCCGTACAACAGAGATTCCCACAATTTATCCGGACGTTCGTCTACTTTGTAGATCGGTTCGATCAAATGCGGCACCTCGTTCCATACCAGCTCATCACGGCATTCGGCCTTTGTTTTGTCAGCCATATTTCCTCCCGGTCAATCAGTTGATCCCGTAAAAGTGTAACGTTTTTTTGAACGATTGAAAATACCGATTCGGCCAGTTGCCGGATAAAAATCCGTTTTCTTTGCCTTTCTGCAATAAAAAAGTTCTTGAACCAACCCGTTTAACGCATAAAAAAATAACAGAAAAAACAAAGAGATCAATCGGTTTTTTCTGTATCGGATTTTAAAATTTTCAGCGTTGCCGGGTCTTTTATTCCGCCGAAAAACTTATCCAAGACCGATTTAAAAACGAAAATGTCCGGCGCCGCACATAAAAACAAAGTCATGGAAGAATGCAATTTTAAATCATCGGGATAATCAAAAACATCGGCAATGTTATCGGTCTTTAACGCCAGCAATGCCGAAGAAATTTCTATTAAACGTTTTCCCAATATCGGGTGGCGGATAAAATCCGCAGCCTCCTGCAAATCAAGAATGGCATATTTTTGCGCCGTCGCACTGTAACCCAACCCGCGGATCTGCGGAAAAATATACCACATCCAGTGACTTTTCTTGCGTCCTCGGCGGATTTCGGACAAAGCCGTCGCATAACTTTGTTCCTGAGCCATCATAAAACGATCCAAAGACAAACTGCCCCCTTATCTTCTGTATCCGACTGTTTTATTTTTACGGATATGCCCATTCATTATCGGTGAAAAAATCTTTACCCGCTACAGGCTTTAAAACTTAAATGAAAAACCGTTCCCTTTCCGACAACGCTTTCCACATGAACTGACCCGCCGCAGTTTTCTATGATCGTTTTAACAATGGACAATCCCAACCCTGTCCCCGTATTAAAAGAATCCGACAAACCCTTTGAAAAAAACGGTTCAAAAATACGCGACAGATTTTCCGGTTCTATTCCGACGCCCGTATCGGCAAAATCAACTTTAATCCGATCTTTGTCGGCAAACAGCTGAATTGTCATTTTTCCGCCGTTCGGCATGGCATGAAAAGCGTTTTGCATCAAATTAACCGTCATCATGCGCATCTCCGCATCTGCTGCCAAAATAAGCGCCGGTTTGTCAGATTCCCTGATTTGAACTTCAATGCCTGTTTTTTTAGCTTCATATTCCAACAAACACGCCGTTTCGGTAATGACTTCGTTTAAATCAACCGGCTGATATTCTTTTTCGGGCTTTCTGGATAATTTCAGCAAACGCGATGTCACATTAATACAAAAGCTGATTTGTTCGTTGACCAACTCCAAATAACGCTTCAGTTCCTCTTCTTTCAGGGGTTTTTTTTCAATTTTATCTAAAATATTTTCCAAAACCAAGCGCACCGACCCTAACGGATTGCGCATTTCATGAGCAACCGAACTGGCCAGCATTCCGACAGCAGACAGTTTTTGCTGATGAGAAAATAAAATTGCTTTATCCAGCGGACGGATCAGCTCTATAACCCACAACACCTGCCCGTTTTCGGTTTGGTGGTAAGAGGCGGCGGCCGAAACTTCCATAAACCGTTCCCGCCCGTCTTTATCGATATAACGCTGAATTAAATTAACCGGACGGTCCGGAGATTCTTTTAACAGCAACAACGGACACGGATTTTGTTCGTTGCGACACGGTTCGGAATATCCGCAGACGTTGAAGCACTTTTTTCCGGTAAAATCGGAAATCTGTTCGTTCATTTTTTCATAGGATAAATTGGTCAGAATAATATTGTAATTTTCATCCAACACGCGTATTCCGTCCGGAATCGTATTGATTAAATTTTGCAAAAATTCTTTGTTTTCTTCAATATCCTGAATGGATTTCTGGATATTTTCAGCCATTTGGTTAAAATCGCGAGCCAGCAAATCCAGTTCGTCCTGTTTGGAAAAACGAGGCAAAACCGGCACACGAAAAGTAAAATCGCCCGAAGAAATATGATGCGTTGCTTCCAACAGGTTTTCAACGGGCCTTAGCACCCAGCGTCGAACGATCAGCCATAACAGTTCCAAAATGACAAAGACAAATAAAAATCCCAAAAAAATGAAAAAGCCCAATTGTTTGACTTTGTTATTGCGTTCGTTTGCGCCTTTCATATCGCGCAACAGCTCCTGACGAATAACAAAATGGCGGTCGTCCAGAGGTTTTAAATGAAACGCATCGTTCTGATCATTCCATAATTTTGATATTGTATCCGTTTCGGGCGTATTAAGCTGATTGTACATTTCGGCAACGGCCCGGCGCAAACGCATATTTTCATCGAATAATTCATACAAAGCCTCTGCTTTTTTTCTGCTGATTTCGGATTCTCGATCCAGCTGCCTGACGTAACTGAGCATAAACGTTGACAACAGCACGGAACAAATGCCGGCGACACTTAAAAACAAAAACAGAAAAATCTTTGCATTCAAACTGAAAAAAATTTTATTTTTTTTCGAATCGTTCGCCATAAGAAAAACCCTTTACAGAAAACAATTTTTTAAAAGATATCATTTTTTTGCACTTTTTTCCATTGTCCGGGATTTAATCCGTCCAAAGTCAACCGGCCGATTGCAGTACGCACCAGACGCAACGTCGGAAACCCGACGGCCGCGGTCATGCGACGTACCTGCCTGTTTTTTCCTTCGGTCAACGTCAAACGGATCCAAGACGTCGGAATATTTTTCCGAAAGCGAATGGGAGGATTTCGTTCGGGCAGATCCGGCGAATCCTGTAAAATTTCCGCCTGACACGGCTTTGTTTTATATCCGCGGATAACAACGCCCCGACATAAAGTTTCCAATGCTGCCGGCGTTATTGTCCCGTCCAGCTGAGCCAAATAAGAACGCGGATGAGCAAAAACAGGATCAAGCAATTTTTTAATCAGCCTGCCGTCATCGGTCAACAACAACAGTCCTTCGCTGTCATGATCCAGTCGTCCGGCGGCATAAATACCCGACGGCAAATGAAATCCGGCCAGACCTTTATGACCCGATTCGGCGCTAAACTGACTGAGATATCCGTACGGTTTATAAAAAGCAACGTATTGAAACATTCCTTAATCCCTTATAGACTCTTTTGTTCAGATTAGAAATTTTCGGATTGAAAAGCAATGCGGCGTTTATCTCTTTCTTTTTTTAACCGTCCGACCGTTACGGTGGCGCAGGAACTGTTGGGAAAAGAAATCTTTTTTAAAGGACAACGGGCTCTTATTACCGAAACGGAAGCCTATGTCGGGGAAGACGATCCCGCCTGTCACGCCGCGCGCGGGAAAACGAAGCGAACGGCGGTTATGTACGGACGGGCCGGATTTTCTTACGTTTATCTGATTTATGGTATGTATTACTGTTTGAATTTCGTCACCCAGAAAGAAGGCTTTCCTGCCGCCGTGCTGATCAGAGCCGTCCGCATAAACGGTATTCCCGATAAAAAGCTGAACGGCCCCGGCAAACTTTGTCGTTTTTTGGGGATTACAACGGAGCATAACAACATTGATCTGTTAAGTTCTGACGAATTTTTTGTTTCAGACACGGGGTTATCCCTGCCTTTTATTGCAACGCCGCGGATCGGCATTTCATCGGGACAGGAAAAAGAATGGCGGTTTCTGGCTCAGTTTTCCAAAGAATAAAGGTCGGGAACATTTTCCCGGGGCAAAGAAACGTATTGGCAAAACTGTCCCATTGCGTCGCAAGGGGCGGTATAAAAAAACGTGTTGTCATTTTCAATACCGGGCGCCTGAATGTAATATTCGGCGTATCCTAAATTCATAACATTTTCTCGGGCAACATTTACGGACGCTTCGATTCCCGAAGAACAAGTAAACGGCATCGTCCAGATGTCTGCGTTTAACGACCACTGTCCGTAGCTTTGAACAAATTCATACGGTTCGTTGCATTCCGGCGGACGATCTTGCGCCATTGCCGAGCAAACGAACAAAAACGACAGAATAAAAACGATTCCTTTCATGACTTTTCCTTTTCTTTTCACCCGTTCCTATTTTAAAATACCTCTTGATTTTGAACAGCTGTTTAAAAGGATAGCGTTATGATTGACGCTCATATTCATTTGCAGGACGAACGTTTTGACGCCGACCGCGACGATCTGATCAGACAAGCAAAAAATAAAGGCGTAACGGCTTTTTTCTGCGCCTCGACATGCCCGCGGGACGCCCGAAACGTCATCGAACTGGCACAAAAACATGCCCGCATTATTCCTTTTATCGGTACGCATCCGTGGTTTTCCGACGAATACGATCCGCAGGATTTTGAAACGTTGCTGAAAAACTATTCTCATGCCGGCATCGGAGAAATCGGCCTGGACGGCCTGCGCGGACAATCAAATCAAGAATTTGTTTTTCAGGATCAGCTGAACATTGCCGCCCGTCTGAACCGTCCCTGTGTCATTCACTGCGTCAAATCGTTTGATCCTGTCGCCCGAATCATCAAACAAACAAAAAAACTGCCGCCCGCTTTATTGCTGCACGGCTTTTCGGGAACAAAACAGCAGGCGGATTTCTTTTTACGCTGCAATGCGTACTTTTCCTTTTCGGGATCGGCTTTATTTGATCGGCACACAAAAATACAAACGTTAATTTCCGTTTTGCCCGCAGACAGAATTTTAATCGAAACTGATGCGCCGGACATGCGTCCGCCCGATCAATTTTGCATTAACCGCGAAGAAAAACGCAACGTCCCCGAAAATCTGGCCTTGATTATTCAGGGAATTGCCGCCATAAAAAACATCGACGTTTCTTCATTCACGGCGATTTTGGATCAAAATGCGCAACGTTTTTTGTCGGGGTTAAACTATGGTCAGTGATCAATTTACGCGTCTGCGTCTGCTGATCGGCGACGAAGGCATACAAAAACTGCAGAATGCTTTTGTTATTGTTGCCGGACTGGGCGCTGTCGGCAGCTATGCCGTCGAAGCATTGGCGCGCGCGGGAATCGGCCGGTTGCGCCTGATTGACAGCGATACCGTCAGCCTCAGCAATTTAAACAGACAGCTGTTTGCTTTGCATTCCACGATCGGACGACCCAAAACGGAAATTGCTGCCCTGCGCGTCCGCGATATCAATCCCGCCTGTCAAACGGAACTGCATCAAAAATTCATCAAGGCCGATTCAATTCCCGGACTGTTTTCGGGAAAGCCCGATTTCGTTATTGACGCTATCGATTCTTTGAATCCCAAAACGGATTTGATCGCTTATCTGTACGAAAACAAGATTCCTTTTATCTCTTCAATGGGGGCGGCGTTAAGAACCGATCCCCGTTTTATCGCCGTTGACAAAATGGCCAAAGTCACGCATTGCCGTCTGGCCTATATGCTGCGCAAACGCCTGCGCCGCAGAGGAATTGCCTTAGATTTTCCTTGCGTGTATTCTTCTCAGCCGCGCGACGGCATTCCCGCGCCGCAATACAGCGAAGAAAACGAACAGATCCCCGGACCGGGACGTGACAGAGTTGTCATGGGCAGTCTGCCGACCATTACGGGCATTTTCGGTTTAACGCTGGCGAATTATGTGATTTGCCGCCTTTATCAGGCTAATTAACCAGTCTGGGCCAGATATTGACCCACCCTTTGTTATGTGACGCATTCGGCACGATAATAATCTCTGCCTGACTGTTTGATCCCAAAGAATAAACAAAGTTTTCCGTTAAAGAAGAAGGAACCGTTTTATCGGCACCGCCGGAATAGTGCACCTGCTTGATCCGGGCTAATTTTTGTTTGTAATCCGCAGGATTCAAAGATCCTTTTAAAGGCGAATCTTTATGAAAAGACGTCCAAGCCTTATGATCCAGTACGCCGGCGACCGTCATGACTTTGGATACGGTCGGCATGCGAATTGCGACCAACAAAGCAACGGCAGCGCCGCCCGAATAACCGACCAGTTCTGCCGACGGTGCCTGATATTGCTTCATCAGTTTGCGCACGGCCTCTTCGACAGAGGTAATCACTTTCGGATCAAAACGGCCGTTCGTCCAATAATACGGCCGACATTCGCGCGAAGAAACATACTGACACGGCCGTCCTAAATAAATGACATTGGCGAACGGATCTTTCTGCGCCAGATTTAAGCCTGTCGTTTCGGACGGGGTCGGATCGGCAGACGGCGTATACGGATTAACCCAGGCAAAACCGTCGCCTTCGATATAAATGCGAATCAAGCGACCTTTTTGCTTCACACGTGCCCAGGAAGCCAAAGAAAAATTTTCCGTTTTAATTTCCTGATACGAAAAACCTTCGGGACGAGGCAAAGAAGAACATCCGCCAATCCCGATTATCAGAAATATGAAAAAAAACAATTGCCTTAACATCACTTTTTAACCGTTTTTTTGTAAAAAGAAGAGATATTTTATTAAACTTATTATACATATAAATTACTTTTGTCACAGGAGAAACCGTGAAAAATTATCTTTCGGAATTTATTGGTACTTTCGGATTTGTTTTTATCGGCTGCGGCGCCGTTGTTTTTGCCGCGCCGTTTATCGGTTATCTGGGCATTGCCATGGCTTTCGGCTTGGCGTACGGCGCAATGGGATTGGCGTTCAAAGACGGCCATTTTAATCCGGCCGTTACGATTGCCGCCGCTTTATCCAAACAATTTTACGCTAAAAACATTTGGTTTACTTTAATTAAAACAGCCGGGTATGTTTTTGTGCAAACAGCCGGTGCCTGTGCTGCCGTCTATCTGATTTATTATATTTATTCGGGCAAAACGGGATATGTATATCAGGGATCTCCGGACGCCAATATCATTGAACGTTACAGTATTTCCGCCGCCTTTTGTCTGGAAGTCATTTTAAACTTTTTATTTTTATGCGTTTTTTTGGGAAACACGGCCTGTTCCGGCAAACGAGCCGTTGCCTGCGGGTTGTTTATCACCGCGGCATTTCTGTTGTCCTATCCGGTAACCAAAGGTGCCATAAATCCGGCCCGGACAACGGCATCGGCGCTGTTCGGCGGCGAAAAGGCTTTGGCGCAACTGCCTGTTTATTGGGCAGCCTCGTTAACGGCCGCCCTGATTGCCGGCATGGCTTACCGCCCGTTTTCTAAACGCGACAAAACCTCTTCACAAGACATCAGTGCGTCATAAACAACGCAATATCCGCATTATCAATCAGATATTTTGTCATGCTGCCTAAAATCCAGCGGCGCATGGTACTTTGCGTAAAAGCCCCTGTCACCAACAAATCAAAACGCCCGCAGGCCTGCCGGACAATTTCGGCTCCTTTGGCCGAAACAGAGGCTGTTTCGGGGATTTTGACAATTTCTGCCTGAACGCCGTGCCAGGCCAAACGACGCGCCAAAGCTTTTGCATCTGCCCATATTTCATTAGGCTGATCCGTTTCCAGAACAACAACTTCTTCGGCCCGGGTCAAAAACGGCATTGCTAACGTAACGGCTTTAGCGGCCTCTTCGGTAGCGTCCCAGACAATAATCACCCGCTTACCGATCGTCTGCGGAACCTGACGCGGCGCAATTAGAATTGCCGACCCGCTTTCCATCAGCGCCGCATTTAAAACGGCCAGAGAATCTCTGGCAGAAGGCGATTCCGTTTCCGGACGCGCCAACACCGTTAAGTCCGATACGCGCGAACACCAGGCAATGACTTCGTCTTCACAACCGAATATTTCACGAAACTGCGCCGTAATTTCTTTTAAACCCGTCTGCGGTTCCGTTTTCGGCAGCAAACCGTGTTCTTCCACAAACTTTTCAAAAATAACGCGCATTTCATCGGCATTTTCGGCAAAAGCTTTTTCTTCCGCCCGGACGACATCGTTGACGACAAAGCCGGCCATATCCGCACTGACGACTGGAACGGGCAAAATACACGACGGTTCCAGATGAACATGAAAAACGTCCAGATGAGCATTGAATTTTTTTGCAATCAACAATGCCGTTTGCAAAACGGATTCTGACATCTGAACACTGTCAAGCTGAACCAAAATATCTTTAAAAGCGTTCATTTTATTTCCCCCGAACAGCTAGGTTTTATCGGCCAAAAGCGTACGTACGCGCGTTAATGTTGCCATACGATCGCCGGACGTATCGATTTTTTCCCACGTAATCGGTCCGACATCAATATCCAGCTGACGTTTTAATTCATCGGCTGTTGTTACGTCTGACGGATTGCGCTTGCGTGAAGCCACGCGCTGTATTCTGATTTCCAGCGGCGCATCAACCCACAACCCTTGAAAATCGACATTCATTTCCCGCGCCAGTTCTTCAATTGCGCGGCGGCGGCTTTCTTCGTGAAACAAAGCATCTGCCACAACAGACTGTCCGGCGCTTAAAACCCGGCGACATTCGGCACACAGCAGATCAAATACTTTATCTTCCAATTCCGGCGTATATCCCGACGGATCAAGATGTTCTTCCAATTCCGTATTTAACAGATTTTTGCGTAAAACATCATCGCGCAGAATAACCGCACCGGGCGGATTACCGATAAAGGGCGCGGACTCACGGGCTATTCGCGATTTTCCGCTGCCCGACAAACCGCCGCAAGCAACCAAAATCGGTTTCGGCTGTTCCAAAAAACGTTTGGCAATAACCAGTTGTTCATAGGCTCTGTTTGCCATCAAGGCAGCTTCGTGTTTGTCCTTTATTTCCGCAGAACGCTGAGCAAACACATACGCATTGACCGCCGCACGGCATGATAAAAACAACGGCAGGACGGGAATACCTTCCCAGTCTGCCGACAGAGCCATATAATGATTGAACAAAATACTGGCCAGACGGCGCTGCCCCTTGCTTTCCATTTCAACCAGCAGAAACGAAAAGTCATACAACGTATCGATCTGTGTTAAGTCATCATAAAATTCAATCGGATTGAACGGGACGACACGTCCGTTCCACATGGCCAGATTGCGCAAAGTCAAATCCCCGTGACACCAGCGGATTTTGCCGTCCGCCTGTCTTTTCAACAGCAGATCCCTGTTTTTTTCCAGAGCGTCCAGCTGCGCTTTTTCCAAAGCGTCAACGTCTTCGCCGTCAAAAATATCGGGCACAAAACAGCGGATCATCGCATTGTTTTCATAAATACGCCCCCTGATAATGTCCACCGGATTGCGGGTCATAATGACTTCGGCGTTTCGATGCAGATCAAAAATCTTTTCGGCCGTATCCATCATTTCAAAACGATCCAAATCGCCGCGTTCCACCATATTTTCGAACAGCATGCTTTCTTCAAATTCCTGCATGACCAGCAGGTAATCAATGACTTCCGCATTTTTGTCCGAACACGCCGAACGAATAAAAATTCGGCCTTTTTTATCCGTCACGACTTCTTCAACGCCGAAACACAGCCCCGGCGCGAAACGATTGCAGATTTCCAGTTCTTTTTGGCAGGCAGCCAGACGTTTTTGCGGCGTTGAATAATCGACATACGGATATTTTACGCCGCGTTTAAGTTTATAAGCCTTTTCCCCCGTCAAAAAAACGTCCGAAATATTCGTTTCTTTCACCGTGATTTTCTGAGACGATTTCAAACCGAACGCTTCCGGTGAAGACAAAGCCTCAATCAAGGCGGACTGATCGTCAATCAGCATCGGGCAATACTCCTTTTATTAATCCGGTTTATGCGACGGGTTGACATTACGCAGGTTCTGCGGCTGGCTGGCCAAAGAAGAATTAAACTGCTGTGTCACACGAACAAAAGTCGTGCGTTTGCTTAATTCTTTCAGCGTTACGGCGCCGACATAAGTGCACGTCGAACGCACGCCGCCCAGAATTTCTTTGACCGTGTTTTCCAAAGCGCCTTTGTATTCCACCAAAACGGTGCGGCCTTCGCTGGCACGATAATCGGCAACGCCGCCGGAATACTTTTCCATGGCGGTATCAGAGCTCATGCCGTAAAAGCGGCGGTATTTTTTACCCGTGTCTTCGTCAATAACCAGATCGCCGCCGGATTCGTCATGACCGGCAAACATACCGCCCAGCATAACAAAATCCGCCCCGGCGCCGAAAGCTTTGGACACATCGCCCGGACACGTACAGCCGCCGTCGCCGATAATCAATCCGCCCAATCCGTGCGCCGCATCGGCACATTCGATAATCGCGGACAACTGCGGATAACCGACGCCCGTCTGAATACGCGTCGTGCAGACTGATCCCGGACCGATGCCGACCTTAACGATATCTGCCCCCGACAGAATTAATTCTTCGGTCATTTCGCCCGTTACAACATTGCCGGCAATGATTGTCATTTCCGGGAAATTTTCGCGGACTTTGCGGACATATTCAACAAAGTGCTGGGAATATCCGTTTGCCACGTCAATGCAGATAAACTGAATGGCCGGATTTTCCTTGCAGATTCGGAACAGACGTTCATAGTCCTTGTCCGACGTGCCCGAAGTAATTGCCAGATAATTATAATCTTCCGGCGGGCAATTGGTGTTAAAGTCATGCCATTCTTCCTTTGTATAATGTTTTTGAATACACGTAAACATATGGAATCGCTTTAAAACATTAAACACCTCGAACCGGCCGACCGTATCCATATTTGCCGCCATGATCGGAACGCCCGTCCATGTTTTTTTCGAATTTCTGAATACAAACGTTCTGTTCAGATCGACTTCGGAACGCGAACGCAGCGTGCTGCGTTTCGGACGGAACAGCACATCTTTGAAATCCAGTTTTATATCTTCTTCAATTCTCATTTTATTCTCCTTAAAACGGATACGGGATCAAGGTTTTTCATAGCACCACTGCGGGTGATTTTCATACAGTCCGGCAGGATCCTGATGAATAATGACTTCGGCATTCGGAAAAGCTTTTAACAGGCGTTCTTCCACACGATCGGCAATTTCATGCGCTTTGTTCAAAGTAAACGAAGGATCCAGTTCCAGATGCAGTTGAATAAACCACTGCGTGCCCGAAGCACGGGTCCGCAGATCGTGCAGCCCGGAAACGTCCGGGGATTTCAGAACGATATCGGCGATTTTTTGTTTTTCTTCCGCCGGCAGTTCGGCATCAATCAGCTGGGCCAATGATTTTTTCAAAATCCGGCTGACGCTGACAATCAGATACAAAGCAATCAGCAGCGCAAAAATCGGATCGGCATAACGGAAATTGAAATAAGAACCGATCAACAAAGAAAGAATAACGCTGAGATTCATCATCACATCACCGGCATAATGCGTATAATCGGCGGTAATGGCAACGGATTTTGTTTTTTTAACGACGTAACGCTGGAAAGAAACCAGCAGCAAGGTTAAAACAATCGATATTCCCATGGCACCGATTCCGATATCGACATGATTGATGACCCTGGGGTGCAGGATATACTGAATGCTTTGGAAAACCAGCAGAACGGCGGATCCGGCAATAAAAGCCGCCTGTCCCAAAGAAGCCAAGGATTCTATTTTCCCGTGTCCGAAGCGATGTCCGCTGTCCGCCGGAGCCAAAGAATGCCGCACCGCCCACAAATTTAAAAAAGAAGCGGCAGCGTCCAATGTTGAATCGATCAGACTGGACAACAGTGCCACGGAATCCGTCATCAGCAAAGCAAACAGCTTTACCCCGATCAGAACCAAAGCCGTGCCGACCGAAACGGCCGCTGCGGTTTTCATCAGAAACGCCGAAGATTTTTCTTCAGACACAGCGCGGAAGTCCCTTTGTTAAAAAAACGTTAAAAGCGACTTACTATAGCAAACATATTTGTTTTAGGGAAACAATAAATCCGAAAAAAAGTTAAAAAAAGTCTTTTTAATAGCTTGCCTGAACGGCTTGGGCACTTTATTTTATACAACGGACAGGTTTAGAACTAACGGCGGAAAGACAATGGCTAATCCATATACTCTTTTAGGTGTTTCAAAAAGTGCTTCTCAGGAAGAGATAAAACAGGCTTACCGGAAACTGGCGCGCAAAATGCACCCGGATTTAAATCCGAACGATCCGAAAGCAGAGGATAAATTTAAGGAAATATCCGGCGCTTATGATATTCTTTCCGATCCTGAAAAAAGAAAACGTTATGATGCCGGTGAAATTGACGATAACGGCAAAGAACGTCCCGGATTCGGGTTCGGATACGGCGGCGGCAATCCTTATCAACGCCAAAGCAGCGGATTTGAAGGGTTTAATTTTGATTTCGGCACGGCAGGCGCCGGGAAAAAACGTTCCGGATTTGACTTTTTCAGCGAAATGTTCGGCGGCGGTTCGGCTGAAAACAGTGAAGATATTTTTTCCAATTTACGGCGTCGGCAACGCAAAATGCCGGGAGAAAACGTCAATTATGATCTGTCTGTTTCATTTTTGGACGCCGCCATGGGGAAAGAAAAGGAAATTTCTTTGCCGAACGGAAAAGTACTGAACGTTAAAATTCCCGCCGGAACGGCCGATAAAGCGATTTTAAGATTAAAAGGTCAGGGCAATCCCGGGATCGGCGGCGGACCGAACGGAGATGCCTTGATTCGCATTTTGGTACAACCCCACCCTTATTTTACGCGCGCCGATTACGACATTTTATTGGATGTGCCGATTACGCTTAAAGAAGCCGTTTTGGGCGGCAAAGTAACCATTCCGACTTTGGAAGGCAAAGTTGCCCTGACTGTCCCGCCTTATTCAAACACGGGATCCGTTCTGCGCCTGCGCGGCAAGGGAATAAAAACAAAAAACAAAACCGGAGACCTGTTGGTCAAGCTGCAAATCGTTTTGCCCGAAAAACCGGACGACGAATTAATAAAATTCATGCGGGAATGGACGCCGCCGGCGGCTGATCCGCGTGCAAAGGCCGGTTTAAACTAAAAAAAATCAATCGATTGATTAAACAGCGAAAAAGCTTTGAAATCTCTTTTTTTTTATGTTATCCCTCATCATAAAAATATTTTAAACTTTCAGAGAGGTTTTCATGACGACAGGTTTGATGGAAGGTAAAAAAGGACTGATTCTGGGATTGGCAAACGACAAATCAATTGCCTGGGGGATAGCTTCCGAACTGCACAAACACGGTGCGAAACTGGCTTTTACATATCAGGGGGAAGCTTTGGAAAAACGTGTTCGTCCGCTGGCCGCCTCTTTGGGAGAAGACCTGATTCTGCCCTGCGATGTGACCAAAGAAGAAACGCTGGACGCTTTATTTGATTCTTTGGAAAAAGAATGGGGAACGCTTGATTTTGTCGTTCACGCCGTTGCTTTTTCGGATAAAAACGAATTAAAAGGCCGCTATTGCGACACAACGCTGGCCAACTTTTTAAATACCATGCACATTTCGTGCTATTCCTTTACGGATATTTGCCGGCGCGCGGCAAAAATTACGAATCCGGGCGGCAGCTTTGTCACCATGACATATTACGGCGCGGAAAAAGTACTGCCGAATTATAATGTCATGGGGGTTGCCAAAGCCGCTTTGGAAGCTTCCGTCCGTTATCTGGCACGTGACCTGGGACCGCAGGGAATCCGCGTCAACGCCGTTTCCGCAGGTCCGATCAAAACGCTGGCGGCTTCCGGTGTCGGGGATTTCCGGTTGATTTTAAATTGGAATGAATACTGTTCTCCGCTGCATCGCAACGTCACGCAGGACGAAGTCGGCAAAAGCACGGTTTACCTGCTCAGCGATCTGGCCAGCGGCGTTACCGGAGAAGTCATGCATGTTGATTCGGGATACAATACGGTCGGCATGATGAATCCCGAATATGCGCATGAAATAGCGGAACTGTTGTCTTCTTTCCCGAAAAAAAGCGTTGGTTAAAAATGACTGGGAACAGTTTCGGTACACTCTTCCGATTTACAAGCTTTGGCGAAAGTCACGGAAAGGCAATCGGTTGCGTTGTTGAAGGCGTTCCCGCACAAATTCCTTTGGATGTTTCGGAAATTCAAACGGCTTTAGACCGCAGAAAGCCGGGACAATCCAGATTTACGACGCAGCGCAACGAATCGGATACGGTGCAGATTTTATCCGGCGTGTTTAACGGTTTAACCACGGGAACGCCGATCGGGTTGCTGATTGAAAATCAGGATGCCCGTTCGTCCGATTATACCGAAATTGCGCAAAAATTCCGTCCGGCTCATGCGGATCTTCCTTATTTTCTGAAATACGGCAACCGCGATTACCGCGGCGGCGGCAGAGCTTCGGCCAGAGAAACGGCATTGCGCGTTGCCGCCGGCGCCATTGCGTATAAAGTCCTAAGGCATTTTTTAAAAACACCGTTTGAAATTACGGCAGGCTTGATTCGGCTGGGAAACGAAAAAATCTCCGCTTGGGAAAGCGATGAAATCAACCGCAACGCCTTTTTTTGTCCGGATGCGGCCGCCCTGCCGCGTTTTGAACGTCTGCTGGAACAAACCCTTAAAAACGGGGATTCCGTCGGTGCCGTCATTGAAATCCGTGCCAACGGCTTCCCCCCCGGACTGGGAGAACCGGTCTATGACAAACTGGACGCCGATCTGGCCAAAGCTCTGATGAGCATCAATGCCGTCAAAGGCGTTGAAATCGGAGACGGCTTTTCCGCCGCCGCGTTGACCGGTCGTCAAAACGCCGATGAAATATTTGCCGATCCGTCATCTGCAAACGGGATTCGTTTTAACAGCAATCATGCGGGCGGTATTCTGGGCGGATTATCGACGGGACAGCCGATTATCGCGCGTATCGCCGTTAAACCGACACCGTCAATAGCGGCTCCTTTGCATACCCTTACGACCGACAAGACAGAAACGATCATTCAAACAAAAGGACGCCATGATCCCTGCGTCGGGATCCGCGCCGTCCCCGTTGCCGAAGCAATGACTGCGTGCGTCCTGGCCGATCATTTGCTGCGGCTGCGGGCTCAATACCATCTTTAAACGAGGAAACAAATGCCTTTATTTCCAGAATTTCCGCCTGTTTCCGGCAATGTAAAAACCTCTGTTTTTCAAAAAAACATTTTCAAACGCATCGGACGCTTTTTTCTTTTCTTTTTCTGTTTTATCGGTCTTTTGTTTTCTTTGGCCGTCGGATTTCGTTTTTATTCGCTGCTGCGGGAATCGTCTTCTTTCAGCGTTCCTGCGGGAACTGTTTTACGCTTTAGTCTGGAAGACGATTTATTTGAATCCCGTCCGGACGATTTTATCGGTTCGTTGACGTTCGGCAATCCTCCGACCCTGGCCGATGTCGTTTTGGGATTAAACAAAGCCGCGGCCGATCCGAATATTTCGGGATTGGTTGCTTATATGACAAAAATGTCTTTGTCTTTAACGCAGATTCAAGAAATTCGTTCTGCTGTCAAGGCGTTTAAAAAGGCCGGAAAAAAGACCGTTTTTTACGCACCGACAATCGGAGAACTGGGCGGCGGACTGGGAATGTATTATTTGGCGACGGCCTTTGACGAAATCCGCATTCAGCCGGGCGGAGAAGTCGGCCTGGCCGGCATTGCCGTTGAAATGCCGTATTTCAAAAAAGCTCTGCTGAAATTGGGAATCAAGCCTTCCTTTAACGCCAGATATGAATATAAAACGGGAGCCGATACTTTAAGCGCCGAAAAAATGTCCGCCCCGGAAAAAGAAAACCTGACTCAAATATTTAACAGCTTTTTAAACGTGATGGCGGCTGATATCGCTTCGGATCGTCCGATGCTTGATAAAACAAAAGTTCGACAGATTTTGCAGGACGGACCGTACTTTGCGGATCAGGCGCTGAAAATGAAACTGGTCGATAAAGTCGAATACGCCGATGTGCTGGAAACGCAATTAAAAGATCAACACAAAAACATCATTGATATGCTGGATTATGTTTCCGCCGTCAACCGTATTTCCGATCACGAAACGCCGGGAATTGCCTATATTCCGGCCGTCGGTATTATTCAGTTCGGCGATTCCCTGTTCGGCGGAGATGCCTACCGTTCCATATTAGGGTTTTCTTCTTTCGGCGGGGTTTTGCGCGAAGCCGCCGACAACGAATCCGTCAAAGCCATCGTTATTCGTTTGGACTCTCCGGGCGGCGGTTATACGTCTTCCGATGCCATGCGCCGTGAAATAGAGTATGTCAAAAATGTTTCGAAAAAACCGATTATCTGCAGTATGGGATCCACGGCGGCTTCCGGCGGGTATTTTGTTTCACTGGCCTGCGACAAAGTATTTGCTTCTGCGTCCACGTTGACCGGTTCAATCGGCGTGTTCGGCGGAAAGCTTGTGTTAAAAGATATGTTGAAAAAATTAAACATTACGGTTGATACCCTGAAAATGGGAAAGAATGCCGGTCTGTTTTCAACGACACAGGATTTCAGCGCGGAACAACAACAATTTTTCAATGCTTCTTTGGATCGTGTTTATCAGGATTTTACAACAAAAGTCGCTTCCCGGCGCGGGTTTTCCCCCCGGCAAATCGATGCCGTAGCCCGCGGCAGAGTTTTTACCGGCGAACAGGCGAAAAACAACGGCTTAATCGATGAGGTCGGCGGCCTGTCCGAAGCATTAAAAGCAGCCGCCGAAACGGCCGGTCTGCCGGAATCAGCGCCGGTTATTGAATTCCCGGTCAATCCGACCAGAATAGAAATGCTGATCAGCCTTTTAAATTCGGATACGGCCGTTTATCTGAAAAAAAGCATCGCCCAAAAAGGAATAGTCCCGCAGATAAAACTGTGGTTGCAGCGCTTGTCTTCGGGAGATTTCAGGCTGTTTTACAACGGATTTGGCGCTTTTTAAAAAAAATTGACTTCAGGTGTTTTTTTCATCACGCTTTTAAAAATAATCGGGTATGATGAAAAAAGCTGTTATTTTTAGGAGTCGGTTATGAAGCGTTTGCTTTTGTTGTTTCTGGGGGTCGTTTTAACGGCGTGTTCATCTGCACCTGTCGAAAAAAAAGAAACGATTCAAACGCCGCCGCCCGTTGTCCGAACCATCAAAAAAAGCACGCAAAAAACAACGGCGGCCTATATGACGGATCAGGAAAACGAACTGAAACACCTCCTAAACGGAACGGCTTTTTTTATAACGCGGCAGAATAATATTCTGACAATAACGCTTTCAGGCGATGCTATCTTTGCTGCAAACAGCTATCACCCGACGGCCCGGGCAGAAACATTGTTAAAAGAAATTGCTTCGGTTTTATCCGTTTATGATAAAACGCGCATCAGCATTATCGGCTATACGGACGGCATGGGAAAACCGGCAACCAACCAGTTAATAAGCGAGAAAAGAGCCCAAAGCGTTGCCGATATTTTAAAAAAAGCGGCAAAAATAAATTCCGTTCGCCTCTGGATTGAAGGGCGCGGCAATGAAAAAACGAACGAATCTTTGCCGAGAAGTAACGGCGTTGAAATTATTCTGACACCGACATTTATCAGATGAGAAAATCGTTTTTCTTTTTCTTTTTATTTTTGACGACCGGGTGTTCCAATTTATTGTTTCACCCGGAAAAAGAATTCGTTTTGGAACCCTCCCGATTGGAATTGCCTTATGAAAACCTGTCTTTGCAGACCCCTGACGGCATCAAAGTGCACGCTTGGTTTATCCCGGCCTACTGCAGCGGAGAAACACCCTGCCCGCCAAAAGCCAACATTTTGTATTTACACGGTAATGCGGAAAACATTTCGTCCCATACATTCAGCGTGCTGTGGCTGATTTTATACGGGTATAACTTAACCGCACTGGATTATCGGGGATTCGGTCGATCAGAGGGCTCTGTCAGCTTGTCGGGATCGGAAACGGATATCCGCACGGCAATTAATTATCTGCTGGAAAAATATCCGGATCTGCCTTTGTTCGTCTTTGGCCAAAGCATGGGGGCTTCTTTGGCGGTCTCGGCCGTTGCCCGGTCTGAAAATCAAGATAAAATCGCCGGCATTATTATTGACAGCGCCTTTTCCAAAGCACGTCGGATCGCCCGGGAAAAAGTCGCACAATTTTGGCTGTTGTGGCCGTTTCAATATCCCTTGTCCTTTTTGGTCGGCGAAAATGATCCCGAAGGAAACATTTCAAAAATCAATGCCCCGAAATTATTCCTGACAACAGAAGACGACAAAACCGTTCTGCCGCATCATACGCGCCGACTGTATGCCAAAGCTTCCGCCCCCAAAGAACTGGAAATTGTCCCGACGGGCGGTCATATCCGGGCATTGAATAATGAGCACGCCAAGGACGTCTTGTTGAAATTTCTGGAAAAGAACAGCCGGACAAAACAGCGGAATTAAGGCCGTTTGTTTTTTGAACGAGATGTCCGGGCTTTGTTCTCGTAAGGGTTTTTGGCTTTGCGCATCAGAATCCGAATCGGCACGCCTTCTATCTTTAAATCCTGAGCCAGCCCTTTTATTAAATAACGCAAATATGATTCCGGCAGCTTTTCCGGATTACTGGAAAACAAAGCAAACGTTGGCGGACGAGTTTTCGCCTGCGTTATATATTTTAACGGAATCGGCCTTTTTGTCGCCGATAACGGCGGCGGCGTCTGTTCTGTCATTTTCATCAGCCAACGGTTCAGCCGGCCGGTCGAAATGCGGCTGTTCCAAACAGCATACACATCAAAAACAGCCTGCATTAATTTATCCAGCCCTTCCCCCGTTCTGGCGGAAATAACAATGGTTTTTAATCCCTTGACCTGCGTCAGCGAAGTGCCGATTCTGTCATTTAATCTGTCCAAAGCCTGTTTTTTATCACGTACCGTATCCCATTTGTTTACGGCAACAATCAAAGCCCGCCCTTCGTCCAACACTTGTCGGGCAATGGTTAAATCCTGCTTGTCCAAAATGGCATCAGCATCCAGAACCAAAACAACGACCTGTGCCAGAAAAGCGGCGCGTTTCGTATCTGCGGCGGATAATTTTTCCAAATCGTCTTCCACTTTGGCCCGTCGGCGCAATCCGGCCGTATCCGTTAAACGCAAAGAACGCCCTTTATATGTCCAATTGATCGAAATCGAATCCCGCGTTAAACCGGCCATCGGCCCCGTCAGCATTCTGTCTTCGCCGATCAGACGGTTAACCAAAGTCGACTTGCCGACATTCGGCCGGCCGACAATTGCCAGATCAATCACACGATCTGTCAGATCGTTTTGTTCAACCGTTTCGTCATTCAAATCAATTTCTTTTTCGTTTTTTTTCCGGCGTCGAGCCCGTTTTTCCCGGATTGTTTCTTCTTCCTGTTCCGGCAGATCTGTTTGAATATACGGCAATAACGCGTCAAACAAATCACTCATGCCCAGCCCGTGTTCCGCCGAAATCAAAACGGGTTCGCCAAAACCCAAGGAATACAAATCCTGCACAAATTGTTCTTTTCCTTCGGCTTTATTGGCCGCAAGGACGACAGGCTTTCCGACTTTGCGCAGTATTTGCGCCGTTTTTTTATCCAAAGGCGTCACTCCGGCCCGTATATCAACCATAAAAACAATGACGGCAGAAACCTGCAAAGCCTTCTGCGTTTGTTTCCACATTGATTCGGCCAGTTCTCCCGCGCCGATTTCCAGTCCTGCCGTATCAACTACGGTAAACGGACAGCCGAACAACACCGCGTTTCCTTCGCGTCTGTCGCGCGTCACCCCCGGACGGTCATGAACCAGCGCCTTTTTGCGGCCGGTCAAACGGTTAAATAATGTAGATTTGCCGACATTCGTCCTGCCGACCAAAGAAACAAGAGCTGTCATTATCTGTACGCTATTAAATTTCCGTTTTCCGTAATAAAGAACAATGTATCATTCAGAACAATCGGAGGCAAAGAACCTTTATCATCAATATCGTCCCAACCGATAATTGTTCCCGTCTGCGGCGCCACGGCAATGGCTTTTCCGTCCGAATTTGTCAGAATTAAACGATTTCCGGCCATGACGGGACCTGTCCAGATCAGGCGTCCTTTTTTCTTTTCGGGATTTTGCCACTGTGTTAAATGATTGACCCATAAAATCTTTCCGGAAGAAGCCTCCAGCGCCGTTAATTCGGCATAAGAAGAAACAATATACAATACATCGCCGGCCAGCCACGGCTGATTAGTCCCGCCGATTTCGCGTTCCCAGATCACGCCGCCGGTTTTTAAATCCAAAGCCGACAACAATCCGCCGCTGGAAACGACAAAGACTCTGTCTGCGTCTATTACCGGTCTGGCGCGAATATCGTTTATTTCCGTTCCGGCGTCATTGATGCGTGTACCGCTTAAAGATTCCGTCCATAAAATACTGCCGTTTTCCGGACGAAAAGCAATCACGTCACCGGAGGCAAAAGCCGCAACCCCCGTTCCGTTATCGATTGCGGGTGCCGCTCTGCCCAACAAAGAAACGCTTTCCATAAAAGCATAATGCTGCCACAGCGTCCGCCCGTCGTCCTGCGCCAAAGCCGTCAGCCTGTTATCTGCCGTAACCACAAACAGCCGGCCGCCGTAAACCGTCGGTGCGGACCGAACCGGCGAATGCAGATCCACACGCCACAATTCCGTCCCGTTATTGGCGTCCAGCCCGACAACCTGCCCCGTTCCCAAAGAAACAAACAAACGTCCGTCTGCCAAAGCCAGACCGGATCCGATTGTTCCGACCTTTCGCGATGTTCCTTTTTCAGGCAACAGAACGCCCCATATCTTTTTACCGTTAAGCGCGGACACTGCCTGAACATATCCGGCTGAATCCACCGTATAGACGATTCCCTTTTGTCCGACAGGTTCGGCCAGCAGAACACTTTTTTTGCTGCCGCCCTTTCCGATAGAAACTTTCCAGGCCTGCATAATTTTCGGTGCCAAAGCCGGATTTTGCATCACGTGATGAGACAGCCCGCCTGCCTGTGTCCAGGCCGATACGGATTCGGGTTCGGGCAGCAGATACGTTTTTTTCAGATCGGCGTCCGGCATCAGTTCCCGGCCGTACGTCAGCACGGAAATTTTACGTCCCGTCAAAACCGGTTCGTCCGAAGCGCAGGCAGACATTCCCGCGACCGCGGACAGAATAAAAAGTATCCGAAAAAAAACGTACCGTCTCATATTTATTTTTCCGTTTTCTGATCTTTTTTCAGATCATTGGTCTGTTTTGTTTGGGGCATCGTTTCATCGACAAACGAGATGTATTCCGACACCTGCAGGCGTTTTGCTTCCGAAACGCTCGGCATTCCCAGGATTTGCTGCCAGCGGGATTTTGCTTTTTCGACATCGCCCCGGCGCAAAGCCAGTTCGGCGGCAATTTCCAGCGCCAGCGGAGTCCAAGCATTGCTTTTTGCGGCCAGCTGATCCAGTTCGGCTTCCATACCGGCGAAATCCTGATCCCCGCTTTCTATGCGCAAAATGATTTTATCAAACAGCGCCATATTTCTGAACGGCTGAGGAGCCCGATCGTCTTCAATAACGGTATTCAGCGTTTCGACGGCCTGCGGATATTTGTCTTTTCCCTGTCCTATCAGATAATCCGCATATTGAAAAGCTGCCAAATAGCGGTACCCCTGTGTAGACGTTTCGCTAAGCGTTTTCAGCATTTCCGCGCCGTTTTCGGCATCGCCCGATTCAATCAAAGTCAACGCCGTTTGCAATTGTTCGGATTCGGCCAAAGCGCGTTGTTCCTGACGATAGCGATAAAATTCGATTCCGCCCGTAACAAGCAAAGCCGCGGCAATCAATCCCGTAACGACGGGACCGATTTTTTTCCACAGCGCTTTTAGCTGTTCTTCTTTCATTTCTTCTGCGACTTCACGCAGGATTTCGGCTTCCAAAGGCGTTTTTTCATCTTTTTGATCGGCCACGGGACATACTCCTTAAACAAATAAAAACTTTTTCTACGCTACATTTAAAAAACGTAAAGGACAAGTCGTTTTAATCTCTTTTTTTCATAAGATAAAGTATGTTACAATAAAAAAAATCAAACGAGGAAACATGAAACGTCTGGGAACGCTTTTTTTTGTTTTTGTTTTATCGGGCTGCTGGCTGACGGTTCCGAATTCTTCCATGCCTTTCGGGGCGGCGCCGCTGACCGTCTGGGGTGCCGGTGAAGCCGTTTCCTATTTGGCAACCGGGAAAATTATGGAAGACAACATTGCCTCTGCTTTTACGGGCAAAGATTGTTCTTTGGGACGCAAACTCAGCGGCGAAGGCAAATATTGCATGACCGAACTGGAAATCGAACGCGCCAATCGTCCGATATGGAGCATTCAAAAAATATATTGTTACCAGACATTGGCGGCGCCAAGCTGCTATACACAACCCAGCCCGCACCCCTCGGACAGGTTGATCGGTATTTATGAAAGACCTGTTTTCCCGGTTTCGGCGCCGGCTTACGATTGATTTTTTATTTTAATAAAACGATACAGCTTTTGTTTTGATTCACCTGCTTTTTTATATTCGGCAGAGGGTTCTTTCATGGCGATGTATAAAAAAGGAACTTGTTTTTCACAAACCGAATGAAGTACGCTGTCGCCTTGAACAAAAGAACGTTTGCTGTTATTTTTTTGTTGTGGTGTTTTTTTCATGAAATAAAACTCCGTCAACGTTACGATTCGGATCACAGGTTTAACACAAAATGCTAAAAAAGCTATTTGATTCTTTTTTTCTTTTATTTTCTTCGGGAATTTTGATGCACCGTTCAACGGTTATCGGCGTTTTATGCGGTCTTTGGGTTTTTTTCGGCATTGCCCCCGACGAAAGCGTGTTGAAACGGACTTTAACACTTGATTTGTATTTATTTATGGCTTCTTTCCTGATTTTTTACAGACTCTTATTCAAAAAAATAGAAAAACCCAACGGGGATCTTGATCTTCACGCCATGTCTGTTTGCTTTTTGGGGGATTTTGCCTGGGCCGTTGCGGCAATGTTCTGTTCAATCCCGTTTTTTATGTTTTTCAGCTATTCCGAAGGAACGGATTATTCCGAACAGGCACGCGCCGCTATTAACCCCCGCGGCCTGATGAAAAAATACCACATTCCCGTCAGGTGAGCTTCCTATGAATCTGATCGGACTTTCACGCGCCGAACTGCAGGCGGAACTGGAAAAACTGGGCGAAAAACCTTTTCGCGCAAAACAACTGTGGCACTGGATTTACTGGCAGGGTAAAACGAATTTCGATGAAATGACCAGTTTGGGCAAACCGCTGCGTCAAAAACTGCAGGAAAGCAGCTATACCCTGAAACGCCCCGAAATCATACGCGAACAAAACGCCGCCGACCGCACACGCAAATGGCTGTTTCAATTTGATGACGGTCAAAGCGTTGAAACCGTTTATATCCCGGAAGAAGATCGCGGCGCCGTCTGCCTGTCGACGCAGGTCGGCTGCCCGAACGGCTGTCTGTTTTGCCATACGGGTTCCCAAAAACTGACGCGAAACCTGACTGCCGGCGAAATTGTCGCCCAGTTTATGGCCGCGCGTGACAGCTACGGCGAATGGCCTTCGCCGGCACAAGAGACCAGATACCTTTCAAATATCGTTGTGATGGGAATGGGCGAACCTTTGCTGAATTATGAAAATGTCAAAAAAGCTTTGCTGATCATCATGGACGCGGAAGGCATTTCCATTTCCCGGCGGCGTATTACGCTGTCTACCTGCGGCATTGTTCCGGTTATTCCCCGGGTGGCGCAGGATCTGGGGGTCAAACTGGCCGTCAGTCTGCACGCGCCGACAAACGAGATTCGCGACCGGATTATGCCGATCAACCGAAAATATCCGCTGGAAGAATTGATGAAAGCCTGCAAACAGTTTCAGGAAATCGGCGGAACACGACAATATATCACCATGGAATACGTGATGCTGGACGGCATTAACGATTCTGATGCCGACGCCAGGGAATTAATGCGGCTGGTCAAAGGGTTGGCCGTCAAATTCAATTTAATTCCGTTTAACGAATGGCAAGGGTGTCCGTTTAAATCCTCTGATGAAAAGCGGATTAAACGTTTTTCGGCTTTATTGGAAGAACACAATTACGCGGCGCCCGTACGTCAGTCGCGCGGCCAGGAAATCATGGCCGCCTGCGGACAGTTAAAATCGACACGGCCGAGCGCATAAAACGTCTTTATTTCAAAAGCGCAGCCTGCTAAAATGTTTCGGGAAAGCCATTTTGCAGGAGCTTAACGTGGGAAATAAAATCGCTTTAATTGATGATGACCAAAATATACTGACTTCCGTTTCCATGATCCTGGAAGAAGAAGGATATGAAGTCTTTACCTATACCGACGGTCTTTCCGGACTGGAAGGCGTGTTAAAAGAACAGGTTTCCTTAGTCGTTCTGGATATCAAAATGCCGCGTATGGACGGTATGGAAACACTGCAGGAACTGCGAAAAAAATCAAACGTTCCCGTTATTTTCCTGACCAGTAAAGAAGACGAAATCGATGAACTGTGCGGTTTGCGCATGGGGGCAGACGATTATATCAGAAAACCGTTTTCACCTAATTTGCTGATTGCCCGAATTAAAACGTTGATCCGGCGTACGGATCCCGTTTTGACGAAAGGTGCCGACGGCGAGGAAGAAGACGTCATTATAAAACGCGGTGCACTGGAAATGAATAAAACACGTCATCTGTGTTTATGGAAAAACCAGCCGGTTGATCTGACCATCACCGAATTTTTAATGTTGTATGCTCTGGTTGAAAAAACAGGAATGGTAAAGACGCGCGATCAACTGATCGACAGCGCTTACGGTTCAAACGTCTACATTGACGACCGCACGGTTGACAGCCACATCAAACGGCTGCGCAAAAAATTTAAAGACATCGACAAAGATTTTGCCTGTATTGAAACACTTTACGGTGTCGGATATCGTTATCGGGAAGGATAATTTTCTGTGTCCTGCATCAGCAGTCCATTTAAAAACATCTGTTGGTATTTCAGACAAAAATGGGCAGATTTAAAAAACTTTCCCGTCATCAGCTCTCCTTTGTCATGGCGATTGCTGCTGTTAAATTTATTGGCGCCGGCTTTGTTGGTTGCCGGGTTGTTGTACATGGATCATTATCAAAAAGGATTGATCGAGGCTGAAATCAAGATCTTGAAAATCCAGGCCGAGCTAATGGCCGTCGCCGTCAGCGAAGGCGCCGTCAATTCCGAATTTATTTCTTCGCTGCTGCCGGCGGAAGAAGAACGAAAAGAAGAAGACGGCTATGTTTTTGATTCCCAAAAAACAAAATCATATTTTTCAAACTTCGGATCTTCCGGAAATCTTCGAACGCGTATGCCGCGGGAATTTTTCCGCTTGCTGCCCGATGCGGCCCGCCGCATACTACTGCGTTTGCCGTCGCTGGACACAGTTCGCGTCCGACTGTTTGACCATAACGGCGTTTTAACGGCCGATAGTCGGTTGAGCGGAGAAAACCTGCTGCCGCAAGTAACAATCGAAGACAGCGATTCTTTTTGGAAAAATTTATTCGGTACAAACAACCTGCCGCGTTACGATGAACCGCAAAATCAGACGGCTTTTGATTATCAGGAAGTCGGCGCCGCCCTCGGAGACGGTGTTTTTTCATTTGAAATCAGATATTTAGAAGGGTACGGCCGTATTCTAAGCGTTGCCGTCCCCGTCGTTTTCGAAGACCAGATCGTCGGCGCCATTATGGTTACGGGCGGCATTGAAAACGTGTTAAAAAATTTAATTGCTTTCCGTCTGGCGGTTTTCAGGTTATTCGGCTTGGCGCTTGTTGTTACAATTTTGCTGTCTTATTTCATGATGCGTACGATTGTCATGCCTTTGAATCGGTTATCAACGGCGGCTGTGAATATCCGTGTCAGCGGCGGCAGACGCCAAATGATCCCCGATGAAACCAAACGGCATGATGAAATCGGCGTTTTATCGGGCGCTTTGATCAAAATGACGGATACGTTATGGGAACGTCTGGATGCGACCGAACGTTTTGCCGCCGATGTATCGCACGAAATTAAAAATCCGTTGTCGTCAATGCGCAGCGCCATTGAAACGATTGACCATATTTCAAATGAAGAAAAGAAAAAACGTCTGATTTCCATCGTACATGAAGACGTTTTGCGCCTGGATCGTTTAATTACGGATATATCCAACCTGTCGCGTCTGGACGCCGAATTGTCCCGTGAAGTATTTGAAGTCATTAATATTTACAAGCTTTTGTCTTCCGTCATAGAGGTTTACAACTTGGGCGAAGCGGCAACAAAAAGAAATATCAAATTCGTTTTGCTTTGGGAATCGAGCCTGCCCAAAAACATTATGATCTTGGGTATGGAAACCCGTTTGGCGCAGGTGTTTTATAATTTAATCAGTAACGCCATTTCTTTTTCGCCCGACAATTCAACAATCAGCGTTTCCGCCTGTATGAAAAACAACCTGCTGGAACTGCGTTTTAACGATGAAGGCCCGGGAATACCGCCCGGCGATGAAAAAAAATTATTTCAACGTTTTTATTGTGAACGCCCGACGGAAGAACAGTTCGGTCATCATTCCGGTTTAGGATTGTCCATTTCCGAAAAAATCATTTCGGGATTGAACGGCACAATCTATGCGGAGAATCGAATCGATGACGGCGGGCGGATTTTAGGGGCTTCTTTTGTTATTTTGCTGCCGCCCTTTAAAGGAAAAGCGGAATGACATTAATGTATGCTTCCTGCGTTGAATTTATGAAAGCCGGCCTGCTGATCTGCGGGCCGACAGGATCCGGAAAATCGGATTTATGCCTGCGTTTGATTGATGCGGGAGCCAAGCTCGTGTCCGATGATCAGACCATTGTTGAAAACCGCAACGGAAAACTGATCGCCGGCGCCCCCGATTCTATCAAGGGAATGTTGGAAATCAGAGAAATAGGAATTGTTGAAACGCCTTTTATTGACAAAACGGAAATTCGATTAAAGTTAGACTTGCAGTCTTTTGTTAAAATCGACAGAATGCCTGAAATGCGTACGGAGTCAATCGAAAATGTCGCAATTCCTGTTTTTTGCCTGGACGCTTTTTCGGTTTCCGCCGTGATTAAGATCAAAACGTTTTTATCAATTCAGGAACAAAAAAGGAAAATCATCACATGAAACGGATTGTCATCGTCAGCGGTTTATCGGGTGCCGGAAAGACCAGCGTTTTAAAAATTCTGGAAGATTTGGGATTCGAAGTTATTGACAATCTGCCTTTATCCGTTTTGCGTCAGGTAATTTCCGGGACAAAGCCCGATTCTTCCGTTGCTTTGGGTGTTGATGCCAGAACGCGCGACTTTGACTGTGAAACGCTTTGCGCCATCTGCACGGAAATAAAAAAAGACAACGACATTGCCGAAAAAATTATTTTCCTGGATTGCGATGACGAAAAACTGCTGCGCCGGTTTACGGAAACCAGACGATCCCATCCGTTGGCTAAAAATAAAAAACTGAGCGACGGAATTGCACTGGAACGCCGGCTTATGTCTTCTTTGCGGGAAAAATCAGACATTATCATCGATACGACGGACATGAAAATTTCTCAGCTGCGGTCTGCCGTTCAATCGGAATTTAATACGGAAGAGTCCGGAAAAATCACCGTTTCCGTTATTTCTTTTTCATACCGGGAAGGCCTGCCGCGCGAAGCCGATCTGGTCTTTGACGTACGATTTTTGCGCAACCCTTATTATGATCCCGAACTGCGCCCTTTGACCGGAAAAACTGACGAAGTCGGCGCCTATATTGAACAAGACCCCGATTATTCGTCTTTTTTTAACCGGTTAAAAGATCTTATTTCTTTGCTGTTGCCCCGTTTTCAACAGGAAGGAAAAACCCATCTGACAATTGCGGTCGGGTGTACGGGCGGAAAACATCGCTCTGTTTATACGGCGGAACAACTTTATAAATGGCTTTTGGATCAAAAAAAGTGTATTGTAACTTTAACCCATCGGGAATTAGATAAAAACAAACAGGAAAAATAACATGATAGGCTTGATTTTAGTTTCTCACAGACATTTGGCCGAAGAGATGAAGGCCGTAATGGAACACGTTGTCGGACCACAGGAAAATGTTGAAACCGTCAGTATTTTTCCGACAGACGATATGGAACAGCGCCGCACGGAAATCCAGGAAAAAATCGCGAAAGTCGACAGCGGTGACGGCGTTATCGTTTTAACCGATATGTTTGGCGGAACCCCTTCGAATCTGGCGATATCCATGATGACGCAGGATAATGTCGAGGTTCTGGCCGGCATGAATTTACCGATGCTGATCAAGCTGGCGCAGGTTCGTTCGAATCAAAAATTAAAGGAAGCAACTTTAAGCGCTCAGGAAGCCGGCAAAAAATATATTAACGTTGCCTCGGCTTTGCTCAATCACGGTTAAGGAACGTTTAAATGACGGCAGCCGGGGTTTCCAAAACACTGAAAATCATCAATGAGAAAGGACTGCACGCCCGCGCGGCGGCAGCGTTCGTCAGAACGGCGGATTCCTTTGATGCGGAAGTCTGCGTCGAAAAAGACGAACAGGAAGTCTCCGGCCATTCTATCATGGGATTAATGATGCTGGGGGCAGCGTGTGATTCGGAAATAAAGGTCGTCTGTTCCGGAAAAGAAGCTCAAAAGGCACTTAACGCATTGGAAAAACTGGTCAATGACAAATTCAACGAAAATTAAAAAGCTGCCGGCTTTTTCCAAACGCCGCAGAACCGGTCAAAGCATTTGTCCTCTGGACGGGGTGGAAATCGTCCGAGAAGGCACGGGCGTATCGCCGGGCATCGTGATCGGCAGAGTTTTCATCTATGATACTTTGCTGAAAACCGTTCCTCAGTATAAAATCTGCGAAGAAGAAGTGCCGGCAGAACAACAGCGTTTTTTAAATGCGGTTCAGGACACATTGCATCAGTTTGATGTTATTTTGGACAAAGCCAAAGACATCTTTGAAGGCGATCCGCTCAGCTCTTTGTTTGACGTTTACCGTCATATGCTGAAAGGTTCCCGTTTAATCCGCGGCGTATGCAACCGTATTAAAAACGCCCAGATCAATGCCGAAGCTGCCGTTCAAACGGAAATTGCCGCCATTGCAGATGTTTTTGCGACAATGAACGATTCTTATATTTCAGCCAGAATAGAAGATATTCGCAGTGTCGGCGCCAAAATCATAAGAAATTTGCAATCCGAAGCCAAAGAAAAAAAGATTCATCTGCCAGAAAACGCCGTTATTATTGCCAATGACCTCAGCGCGGCGGATACGGCGCTGTTGAATTTGAAAAAAATATCTGCTTTTGTTATTACCGGCGGATCGGCGCAAAGTCATACGGCGTTGTTGGCGCGATCTTTGGGAATGCCCGCCATTGTAGGTATTCCCGATTTGATGCGAATTGCCCAAACCGGCGATATTATTATTATTGACGGCACATACGGCAAAGTTATTCTGTGCCCGACACAGGAAAATATAGATCTTTACCGAAAATACCGGTCGGATTTTTTACGTTGGAAACGGTCGTTAAAACGCCTCAGAAGCCAGCCGTCCGTTACCTCGGATCAAGTTTTTATTCGCCTGAAGGGAAATATTGACCTGCCGCATGAAGTTGATTTCCTGTTACAAACCGGCGTTGACGGCATCGGGTTAATACGCAGCGAATATATGTTTTTAAACCGCCGGGATATGCCCGGAGAAGATGAACAGTTTGAAATTCTGCGCACGATTGCTTCGCGCATGGAAGGCAAACCGATTACCTTCAGAACTTTTGATGTCGGCGGGGACAAAAGTCCCGATATTTTGCATACGCCGAAAACAGAAAATCCCGCTTTGGGGTTGCGCGGTATTCGCTTTGCCCTGAAAACGCAAGGACTGTTAAAAATGCAGTTTCGCGCCGTGCTCAGGGCCTGTTGTTTCGGCGACATACAAATTCTGCTGCCGATGGTGACTTCCGTTGAAGAAATTACCACGGCAAAAAAGCTGCTGGCGGAATGCGCCGAAGAGCTTAGGGAAAAAAACATTCCCCTGCCCGATCAGATGCCGCGTTTAGGGGTTATGATCGAAACGCCCGCAGCGGCGCTGGAAGTTGAAACTTTAGCAGGAAATTGCGATTTTTTATCAATCGGAACGAACGACCTGATTCAATATACACTGGCCGTTGACAGAACGGATTCATCGGTTGCACCTTTGTTTAATCCGTTGCATCCCTCAATCCTGAAATTATTAAAAAGAACCGCCGACGCGGCAAATACAGCGCATATTCCCGTCAGCATCTGTGGTGAAATGGCATCAAATCACCGTTATGCCGCCGTGTTGATCGGATTGGGTATTCATGAATTATCAATGCCTGCAATTAATATCCCGATGGTCAAAGAAAGAATCAGATCTTTAAGCCTGGCCGAAACGGAACATTTTGCAAATCGCCTCTTGTCGCTTTGCATGCCGTCAGATATTGTCAAAACATTCAATGATTTTGAAGAAGGAGCCAGATTTTATTAAAATGCAGGATCTGAATATTGGTTTAATTTGTATTGTTTGTTCTGCGGTTTTACTGATTGTTATTGCATTAATTATCTTTTTCCGCCGTGAAATGCCGCCGTTTCAAACGGTTTTGATCAGCGGCTCACCGGCACAGGTATGGGCTTATCTGAAAAACGGTGCCGATCCGAACGGGCGTGATGAATACGGCATTACGCCATTAATGGTTGCCGCAGCCTATAATAAAAACGCAAAAGTAACCGATATTCTTTTAAAAGCCGGCGGATCCGTTTCGGCAAAAGACGCCGAAGGGCTGACCGCCTTATTTCATGCCATCAAAAATAATGCACCTCAGAAGACATTGGATTTATTGGTAAAACGCGGCAGCAATCTGTATGATAAAACAAATAACGGGCAATCGGCTTTTACCGTTGCCTTATCAAACAAGCCGTCTGCTTCTCTTTTGGTTTGGCTGAAAAATCGCGGTATGGATATTAATGAGCGCGACAGAAACGGTTTAACGCCATTAATGCACGCCATCACGCAAAATGTTTCCGTTAATATTGTCAAGACTTTGTTGTCATTGGGGGCTCATGTATCCGATCGTGCCGAATTCGGCGTTACACCGCTGATGCTGGCTGCCGGAAAAAATTTAAATCCCAACATCTTAACGGTTTTATTGGAAAACGGCGCCGGCATTGACGACCGCAGCGCCGAAGGATTAACCCCGTTAATGTATGCCGCGGCATTTAATCCGAATCCGGAAACCGTTGACGTTTTGATTGACTGCGGTGCCAGAATTCCTTTGGAAGATAAAGACGGCAATACGGCTTTGGATTATGCCAAAAACAATCCGAAATTATATGAAACGGAAACCTACTGGCGGTTAAACAACCTCAGTTACGAATAACTAACGCACGTCCTTGGGAACATAATTTCCTTCAAAAACAGAACCATAAGAATCCGTTGTCCTGTATGTCGGAATATCGTACAAGTTCCGGCAGGCCGAAGTTCCCAAAAAAAGTCCCAACATCATCAACAGAAAAAAAAGTTTCTTTTTCATCTTAATTCCTTTGTCTTTTATAAGGTATTGCGGCAACCACCAATAAAATCAGGCAAAACAGCAACGGTATTTTATTACCGTATTTGGCATAAAGCGTCGGTTTATTCGTCCGCCGGGGCAGCCCGGCATCAACAATTCCCTGTCGCCCCAATTCCAGAACAGCCGTCACGCGACCGTACGCATCTATCATTCCGCTGATACCGGTGTTGGCCGCCCTGGCCAGCGGCAGGCCTTCTTCCACTGCCCGCATTTGCGCGGCGGCAAAATGCTGATGCGGGCCGGCGCTGATACCGTACCAGCCGTCATTTGTCACGTTTAACAGCCAGTACGGCCGCGTTTGTTTTTCCGCCACCTGGCCCGGAAAAATGACCTCATAACACACCAGCATACCGACGGGCAGTGTTCGCGGAATCACAGTCGTTTTAACCCCGCTGCCGGTACTGAAATCCATGGCGACCGGCGTTAATTTACGAATAAACGGAAAGATTTCCGACAACGGGACATATTCTCCGAACGGGACCAGATGAGATTTATCGTAACTGCCTAAAAAAACGCCCAAATCATTTAAAGCAACAATACTGTTAAACAGTTTAACATCGCTTTCTTTTTGTTCCCGACGCAAAGAGCCCGCCAACAAAATAGATCCCGGCGTCAGCGCACTGGTCACCATGGCACGTGCAAACGCGTCATCAATCAACAAAAACTGCGTTGCCGTTTCCGGCCAGATCACATGAGTTACCTTTTCGGCTCCGGCTGTCCGGCTGAGATGAACGTGCTTCATTAGATTTTGTTCAGCTTCGTCCGCGCTCCATTTTTTTCCCTGAGGAATATTTGCCTGGACCAGACGAATTAAGACACCGTTGATCGTATCGTCCTGTGCCGGCGCCGTTCCAAGCCGCCAGGAACCAAACCCCAGCAGACCAAAAAAGATCAGGATCATTGACAAAATAACTTTAACGCTTTCTTTTTTGCTGTGAATCAACGCCGGCAATCCGGCAACAAAGACACTGAGAACACTTAACCCGAAGCTGCCCCATATTGCCGCGGTTTGCATCATCTCCGGCCAGTTTGTCCAGACCGAGGCAATCAAGTTCCACGGGAATCCGGTAAACAGCCAGGCGCGCACCCATTCCAGTATTCCCCAAACCGCACTGAAGGCGATCAAACGGCGCAGACCTTTTTTAAAAAACCATGCAATCAGGCCGGCCACGGCGACAAACATACCGCCCCACAGGCCGAATCCCAACGGCGGCAAAGGGGCTAAAGCCTCGAATCCCATGCCCTCAATCAGCAAGGCGTTGGATACCCATGACAGCCCCAAAGAAAAAAAGCCGAATCCGAACCAAAAACCCGTTAAAGCCGCCTGAGTTTTACTTTCCGCACGATCCAGCAAAAAAACTATTCCCGAAAAAGCAATAACCAAGCAGGGAATGATATAAAACGGCGGCAGCGCCCCTACGGCCGAAAATCCCGAAAGCAATGCCCAAAGATATTTTTTTTGATAAAATATGCGTGCGGCTTTTCTAATTATCATAAGGATTTTCCATTCCGTTTTGTGCCAGGATTTCAATTTCCAACGATTCCATAATCGCCGCATCGTCTTCGGTCATGTGGTCATATCCGATTAAATGCAGCACGCCGTGAACGATCAAATGGAACAAATGATCTTTCGGCGGTATGTTTTGTTCTTCCGCCTCATGTTTCATTGTTTCAAACGCAACGACAATATCCCCCAGCAGCATCGGATCAACGACCGGTTCGTCTTTATCGTCCAAAGCGGCAAAAGACAAAACGTTCGTCGGCCTGTCAATGCCGCGATAAGTTTTGTTTAAAACACGAACGGCCTCATCATTGGTCAAAAGGACGCTGACTTCGGCAGATATAACCGGCAGTTTAAAATCACCTGTATTGCCGGCTTTCCAGGCGGCTTTGGCCGCTGTATTTACCAGCTTTTCGATTCCGGGCAGTTCTTTTTTCCAGACGGCATCGTCAATGCGCAGCGCAACGTGCAGCGACATAATTAACCGGCCAGCCCTTTACGTGAAGCATAACGCCTGTCGTATGCTCGGACAATTGCGGAAACCAGACCGTGACGCACAACGTCCTTTTCCGTAAAAGTCACAACGGCGATATCCTTGACATTACGCAGCACGTCCAAAGCATCGGCCAAACCGGACTGAACGCCGCGCGGCAGATCGGTCTGGCTTAAATCGCCGTTAATGACCATGCGAGAATTTTCGCCCATACGAGTTAAAAACATTTTCATCTGCATCGGCGTTGTATTTTGCGCTTCGTCCAAAATCACCATGGCATTTGTCAGCGTACGGCCGCGCATAAAAGCCAGCGGCGCAACTTCTATTTCCCCCAATTCCAGCTTTTTATCCACGACATCATGCGGCAGCATATCATACAGCGCATCATATAAAGGACGCAGGTACGGATCGATTTTTTCTTTTAAATCACCGGGCAGGAATCCCAGATTTTCACCGGCTTCCACAGCGGGACGGGACAAAATGATTTTATCGATCTGCCCTTCGATCATCAGAGAAACCGCTTTGGCCACGGCCAGAAAAGTCTTTCCCGTACCGGCAGGCCCCAACCCGAAAACCATTTCATAATCGCGCATTGCCCGAACATATTCCGCCTGTGTTTGAGAACGAGGCTGAATATGACGTTTACGCGTTCTTAAAGTTAAATCTTCTTCATTATCGGAAATTTGTTTTTCTTTTGAAATCATTTTTCTTTCTTCACTTACATGCAAAGCGTTGTCTATATCGGAATTATCAATATCACCTTTTTTCTTGGCGGCGGCATAAATTTTATCCATTGCCGAAAAAGCGTGTTCCACCGCTTCTTCTTCGCCTTGAATTGTAATTTGATTACCGCGTGTTTTAATGTCCACGCCCAGTTTTTTTTCCAATCGTTTTAAGTTATCGTTATGTGCTCCCAGTGCAACCAAAAGCACCTGATTATCAGCATACTCTTTAACACGTTGCAGTCCTTTTTTCTTTCCCACGGAAAATCCTTTCTTTACAAGACAATTTTATCAACTATACCGCTTTTTCGGATTTAATTGCAAGTATCGAGATATAGACTTTTTACAAATAAGCTGGTATAATTTTTTAATTCTCATGACTTTCTGAAAGGCTGTTTTGATGTCCGATCAAATTGATCAACATTCCATTGTCCTGAAAAACGGGTTAAAGATCGTTTATAATGAAGATCCGGCAGCGCAAAACACTTCTTTTAATCTGCGTGTCGGCAGCAAAGAAAAACCCGAAAATCGCGAAGTGACTTTTGCAATGAATCATTTAATCGAACATTGCCTGCGTATTCGCAACCCGCAAACGGCAAAAATGGCCGAAACGGAAAATCTTCGTCCCAAAGATTGCCAAACATATTACGACCGTATAGAATTTCGTCATCGTATTCAGGAAAACGACAAAGTCGGAAAAGTCTTGGATTGTTACGGTGAAATGTTTTCGGATTGGGCAATGCCTCATCTGAACGCCGAAAGAAATGTTATTTTTGAAGAATGGAATCACATTTTCAATCAACAGGATAAATGGTGTTTTTTATCGAATTTTTTTGATGATCAAAAAAATACCTATGAATTCAAACCGGGCATGAAATTGCTGAAAGATGACTATTTAAAAAGTCATCATGACAAAATTACGAACTGGTTTAACGATCAAATCAATTATACTTTTGATTTTCCGGATCAAACGGTGAAAGACTGCGCCCGCCATCTTTACGGTGCCGACAATATGACGCTGTATGTTTCCGGGCCGATGCCTCAGTCGGATTTTTTCGCTTTGGCGCAGGCTTCCAAATGCCAAAACATTCCCCGCTGTTGCGTTCAAAATCCTTTAGAACATATAACGGATCAATCCGCCCGTCACACTTTGTCTTCTCATGAAGATATGCGCAATCACCCATCATCCGATATCAAACTGAACACAAATTTATCCGATGAAAAAGATCAAAAAATCGCGCAGGCTTTTATGAAAGCGTTTATGTCAAAAGGTTTACAAAAAGAAGAACCCAATGCCTATATTCTGGATTTTGAAAAATCCGGCCTTCATGCGAAAATATCGTCTGCAAAAACCGATCTGATGCTGAAAAAAATCACACGTCTGATCAAAGACAGTCAAAATCCCGATAATATCTCGCTTGAGCATTTGCAAAGCGTCTGCAAAAAATTAAAAGATCCTTCCATTACCAAGGCGAACTTAGTTTCCGTGATGAATAAAATTGCAAAAAACGGCAATTTTGTTGTCAACGGCACGGAAAAACCGCTGTCAAACCTTGAAAAAAACTCTTTACAAGCCAAATTGACAACGGTTGCTTCCAAGCGTTTGCAAACAACAGCCGTTCGACAATTAAAAACGGCAAACAGAGAATAAAACTAACTCAACTCCCCGTCTAAGGTCGTCGCTGCGGTTTTTGTAATACGAACCGGAACGATTTGCCCTAAAAATTCTTCGGACGCTTTCACGACAACATTTTGCATCTGCGGCGTATGCCCCAGTAAATATCCTGCTTTTTTAGCCTTATCTTCCAACAAAACATGCATTGTCTTGCCCAAAAATCCGGCATTATACGCGGCATGCTGTTCAATCAACAAAGCTTGCAGCTTTTCCAAACGTTCGGTCTTGATTTCTTCGGGGATTTGATCTTTCATCGCAGCCGCCGGCGTCCCCGGACGAGCGCTGTATTTAAATGAATATGACTGTGCAAACGTTACACGGCGCACCAGATCCATCGTTTGTTCAAAATCATCGTCCGTTTCTTCGGGAAAACCGACAATAAAATCTGAAGACAACGCGATTTCGGGACAAGCCTCACGCAGACAGGCCACAATTTCTTCATATTCGGCGCAGGTATAACGTCGATTCATTTTCTTTAAAATTCTGTCCGATCCCGACTGAATCGGCAAATGCAGATACGGCATTACTTTGGGAATATCGCGATGCATGGCAATCATTTCCTTTGTAAAATCGGACGGATATGATGTCACGTACCGAATCCGTTCAATACCGTCAATTTCCGCCACGGCCTTGACCAGTCGGCTTAAATCCGACGGAGTACCGTCCTTCCCTTCCCCGTGCCAGGCATTAACATTTTGCCCCAATAACATTAAATCTTTTGTTCCCGTTTCGGCAAGTTGCCTTGCTTCTTCAACAATTTCATTTAACGGACGCGAATATTCCGCCCCGCGCGTATACGGAACGACACAATAAGAACAAAAACGGTCGCAGCCTTCCTGTATGGCCAGAAAAGACGATACGCCGTTTGATTTGGCGGCCGGCAGAAAATCAAATTTCGCAACCGCCGGAAATTCCACGTCAATAATGCGCTGTTTTCTTTTTTGTTCCAGTCGGCGCAACAATTCCGGCAAACGGTGATACGTCTGCGGTCCCAAAGCAATATCGACAAATCCGGCACGATTCATAAATTCCGCGGATTCAGCCTGCACGACACAACCCGCGACGACTAAAATCAGATCCTTGCCCTGTTTTTTTCTTTGTTCTTTCAAAGGTTTAAAGCGCCCTAATTCGGAAAATATTTTTTCCGAAGCCTTTTCGCGTATATGACACGTATTAAAAATAATCATATCGGCATCGTCAGGCGTATCCGTTTGTTCAAATCCCAACGTACGCATTAAATCAACCATACGCAGAGAATCGTAAACATTCATCTGGCAGCCGAAAGTTTTTACAAAAAGCTTTTTTTTCACGATTAACTCAAAACAAATTTATTCAACGGGCATTTCGATTTCCCGTTTTAACTTTTCCAGTACGGGAACCTTTGCGGGATCAAAATTCTGCGCCGTCAGCATCACCGGTTTAAACCAATTTAAGATCATCTGCATTATGCGTTGTTTTTCCACATCGGACAGATTGCCGGGCAGCTGAGGATTAATACCCGCAGACAGATTATTTAAATACTTTCGCAAATCCGCCTGAGAAGAAGCGTCCAACAATTCTTCTCCGGCTCGGATCAGGTTTTCATGTTGAAATTCCGCGACTTCTTTATAAGAAGGAATAACGTTTTCCCCCAAAGAGCTTAAAGGAACCGTTGAGGAAAACGGCAAAGAATCGGCCACTTCCCTGGACGTTTTAATGACATTGTTCAGTTGCGCATAAACCGAAGCCGCCGTTTTATCCGAAGACGGCCCGACATAATAAAACCAGCGCATGTTTTCCGGTTCCTGCGCCAGATACAGCCACTTATGCGCCATTTTCAGATTTTTTGCAATTCCTTCGCCGCGCCAGTACAACAACCCCAGTTTAACCTGTGCCGGCGCATAACCGTTATTGGCCGCCCTGGAAAAGAAAGCAACGGCGCGTCTGAAATCCGGCCGCGGCAAACCGACCCCCTGATAATACATCGCCCCCAGTTTATACTGAGCCTCCGGATCGTTTTCTTCTTCCGCACAATAGATGTACTGCATAAAGGCAATATCGATTTTACCCGATTTTTCCGCCTGTTCGGCAAACGTACAGGCAGCCTTTGCCCCTGCGGACGTAAACAATAAAACAACAATTGCCAGACGAAACAGCATTTTCTATCCGCTTTCTTTTAAAGAAACCTGCCCTATCCTAAAAGGGTAACATCTGATTTCTTTAATTTCCAGTTCTAATTCGGAAAAGAAAAAATTATTCTTCGCCTTTTTCAACGTTATCCATGACTTCTGCCATGTCATGATGATCATCGCCCAAATCGGAAGCATCTTCGATCAATTCCAGATCATCATCGGCCGTTTCTTCGAAAACGGTTTCTTCTTCGGCAATATTTTCCAGTTCTTCGTGGATTTTTCCTTTGGCGCCGCGTTTGGATTTGCCGGCCATCATTGCCTGCAGGCGCAAAAATTCCTCTACGGACAAAGTGTCGCCGCAATGCGGACATTTAATCGGATCTTTGCCCAAATCGTAAAAACGTTCGCCGCACTGCAGACAAATACGCTTGGTTCCCCATTCAGGTTTTGACATATCAAAATATCTCCTTTTTTAAAAAATATTTATTTAAAGGGTTTGACATGTTAGCGTTATCCGTGTCAAACAAAAAAACAGCAAAAAAGTGATTTTTCATGCATAAAGTCATATCCGAAAAAACAAACGGCCTTGTCGGCACACTTAAAATACCGGGGGATAAATCGATTTCCCACCGGGCTTTGATTTTGGGATCCGTTGCCCGCGGAACGACAGAAATCAAAGGCCTGTTGGAAAGCGAAGACGTCCTGAATACGGCCAAAGCCTTGCAAAAACTGGGAACGCTTATCCGCAAAACCGATGAAGGTTTGTGGATCGTACAAAGCAACGGACCTTTTAAACAGCCGGATTCGGTCATTGATATGGGCAATTCGGGAACAGGTGTTCGATTGTTAATGGGAGTCTTGGCCGCTTATCCGATCCGCGTTGAATTAACGGGCGATGCCAGCCTGCGATCCCGTCCCATGAAAAGAATCACCGATCCTTTATCCGAAACCGGCGCCGTTTTTGAAACAACGAACGGCAAACTGCCGATTGTTATGCAGGGATATGCGGACGACAGGGCGTTCAGTTATACTATGCCGGTTGCTTCGGCACAGTTAAAATCCGCTTTGTTGCTGGCCGGGTTGCGTAAAAAACAAACGACAACCGTTTACGAACCCGTTGCCTGTCGCGATCATACGGAACGAATGCTCAAAGCTTTCGGCGCGGATATCACAGTCGAAAAAAACAAAGACAACGTTAATGTCATCACGCTGCGCGGCGGAAATACGCTGAAAGCCTGTTCTGTTTTTGTCCCGGCGGATATTTCTTCGGCGGCTTTTGCGATTGTCGCCGCCCTGATTACGGGCAATTCCGACATTACCGTCGAAAATGTCGGATTAAATCCGCTGCGCACGGGAATATTAGATGTCCTTTTAAAAATGGGCGCCGATATCCGTTTTGAAAACAAACGTGAAATCGCCGGAGAACCCGTTGCGGATCTGCGGGTGCGATCTTCAAGCCTAAAAGGGATTGATGTACCGGCAGAAACGGCGCCGTCCATGATTGACGAATACCCGATTCTGGCAATAGCGGCGGCTTTTGCCGACGGAGAAACGATTTTGCGCGGCCTGTCCGAATTGAAAGTCAAAGAAAGCGACCGTTTTCGGGCCATTATAGACGGGCTGAACAAAAACGGCATTGAATGCGGCGAAATCGGCGATGATTCTTTGCAAATCCGGGGAATTGGAAAAAAACCTTGCGGCGGCGGACTGATTGAGTCAAAACTGGATCATCGTATAGCCATGTCATTCATGGTCATGGGCATGGCCAGTGAAAACCCTGTTTGCATTGACGATATTTCATCGGTTGCAACCAGTTTTCCGGAATTTATTTCTTTGATGAACAAAGCAGGAGCAAACATTCATGATTATTGCGATTGACGGCCCTGCGGCCGCGGGAAAAGGCACTTTGGCGCAGAATCTGGCAAAACATTTTCATTATGCTTTTTTGGACACGGGGCGTTTATATCGTGCTGTCGGGTATGCGGTTTTGCAGGCCGGAAAAGATCCTTCAGATGAATCTGCCGCAACGCGCGAAGCCAAATCTTTTGATCCGAAAAGCATCAACAAAATCCTGTCCAACCCCGCCCTGCGCGATGAGGCCACGGGCAATGCCGCGTCCAAAGTCGCTGTAATTCCGGCGGTTCGTTCGGCTTTGCTTGACCTGCAGAGAAACTTTGCCAAAGAACCTTTTTTCGAAGACGGCACACCGGCCAAAGGCGCAGTACTGGACGGCCGTGATATCGGAACGGTTGTCTGCCCCGATGCCGATGTGAAATTTTTTGTCACCGCTTCGGCCGAAGTGCGCGCGGATCGCCGTTTCAAAGAATTGCAAGAAGCCAATAAGCCCGCCGATTACGACACGATTTTAAAAGACATCAAAGAACGTGACGAACGCGATTCGAACCGTGCGACGGCACCGCTGAAGCCTGCCGAAGACGCTTATGTTCTGGATACGTCGCACTTAAACGCCGTACAGGTTTTTCAGGCCGCGCTGGATCACATTGCCGTCAATCACGAATAAAGCTTTTCTTTTTCACATAATCCGTCGTTGCGATCGCTCCGGCGGATTTTTTATATTGTTCCGGAATTAAAAAATATCATTCCGATATATTGATATTATTCCGAAAATCCGGTATATTTTCCAAAAAACAAGGAGTGCCGTTCAATGTATTTGTCCGCGCGGGAAACCGCCGAAAAATGGAGCATATCGGAAAAGCGCGTGCGCGTCTTGTGCCGCGAAAACCGCATTGCGGGGGCGGTTCAATCGGGGCGCGGCTGGCTGATCCCCTCCGACGCGGTCAAACCCGCCGACGCCCGTTTAAAAAAAGCGGAAAGCCTCCTTTCCTTGATTGACGATAAGAAAGCCGACTTGGACGCGTGCCGACCGCTGACCGAGGGCGAAGCCGAACGGCTGGCGCAGGAGTTTGTCGTTGAATACACTTACAACTCCAACGCGATAGAGGGCAACACGCTGACCTTACGCGAAACGGATCTGGTGTTACGCGGCTTGACCATCGGCGAAAAACCGCTGAAAGACCACTTGGAAGTTGTCGGACACAAGGAAGCTTTTGACTATATCCGCGAACTGGTGCGGGAAAAGCAGCCGCTGACCGAAACCGTCATTAAGCAGATTCACTACCTTGTTTTGGCGGACAAAAAGGACGATCGGGGCATTTACCGCCGCATTCCCGTTTATATCGCGGGGGCGAAAACCGCACCTGCCCAACCGTACTTGATTGCGCCTAAAACGGAGCAGCTGCTTGCCGCTTATCAAAACGACAAAGGGCATATCGTTTCCCGCTTGGCGCGGTTACATCTGGAATTTGAATCGATCCACCCGTTCATTGACGGCAACGGCCGGACGGGACGACTGATCGTCAATCTGGAATTGATGAAAGCGGGCTTTCCGCCGATCGACATCAAATTCACCGACCGCAAAGCGTATTATAACGCCTTTGACACTTATGCCGGAAAACAGTCCGTTTCGGCGATGGAAAACCTGTTCGCCCGTTATTTGAACGAACGGCTGGACGTTTATTTAAATATGCTGAAAGGTTGAAAAAAATGCCCGAATGTTTCGCCCCGTCCGTCGATTCGACCTGCTCCAAATTGATTTTGGGGTCGATGCCGGGGGTAAAATCGCTGGAACAAGCGCAGTATTACGCCCACCCGCAAAACGCGTTCTGGCGGATTATGGCAAAGCTGTTCGGCGCGCCCTACCCGTTCGCTTCGTATGACGACAAGCTGAATTTGCTCTTGTCGCACCATATTGCCTTGTGGGACGTGATTTCGACCTGCGCCCGCAACGGCAGCTTGGATTCCGATATCCGCAACGCCGTCCCGAACGATTTTGAACGCTTTTTCAAACAATATCCGCAGATAAAGACCGTGTTTTTCAACGGGCAAAAAGCGCACGACAGCTTTATAAAAGCGTTCAAAACCGCACCGTTTGCCACCACGCTGACGCTTGTTCCCCTGCCGTCCACCTCGCCCGCTAACGCGCACTTGTCGTTCGACGACAAGTTAAAGGCGTGGAGCGTGTTGTTGTAACGGGAGAAAATGACCTTCATTTTTCCCTTACAGCTTTGCGCCTTGAAATAAGTTTTTAGAGTAAATCTCTCTGCTTTCTTAATTCTCTTTCTTTTCGGATATATTCGTCTTTGACGATTTCTTTAAAGTTTTCTTTGCTGTCAAGCGCTTTTTCCAACATCCCGTTTTTCACAAGTGATACATACAACGCCACCGAATAGGCTTGACAATTCCATGACTTTTCAGGATTAAACTCTATATCTGTAAACGCTTCATAGTTCAAAACGAATTGCCGTAAGCCATTATTTTTATTCAAAGCATTTATGTACAACCAATCGTAAAAAGACGTTGGGGGATTCAGTTCAAATCTGTCATTAAAAAATTGAAAGCAAACCAACTTTCCCGATTTTCTCAACCGCTCATCTTTTTTAGCTTCTATCGGTTTTTTGTCATATAGATCCACAAACGGACCAGCAAGCTCAAACGTTTTGCTTCCTTGAAAAGCCGTTTCAATCGTCAAAATTCGCCCTTTATTGGTTGTAAATGACAAATTAAACGCACTAAGCGCAATACCTTCCTCCGTCAAAGATTTCGAGGACACTTCCAAAATCGACTTAATCTTCCTTTGCTCCCAAGCCGCTTCATGTAATGCCTGAATGTTTTTTTGTTTTTGGGATACTGCGAAACCGGCAGCCCATTTAAACTCTATCTCAATTTCCGAAACACCGACTTTTTTAGTCATAGGAACATATATTTTTCGTTCAGCCATAACCCCTTAACCCTCTTTAAAAAGGAATATCATCAAATGAGGATGTTGTATCCTGATGAACTTCCATTTGCACGCTTTTTGTGTTTTCCCAAAAATCTTTTTCCGGCTTTTTGCAACGCCGCATAAAATCGTTCTCCGGACATCTTTTCCACTCTATATTTTGATATTTTTCCCAAACCTTTTTTATTTCAGAACTCCAATCATTTTCAAACACATATACACCGGTAATATATTCCGGTTCAATTTTTCCCATTACAAGAACTTCGGCTTGGTTATGCGTCGGAATATTCTGTTTGATAAATCCGTCCGCATACAGTTTTTCCAAATCCGCTCTTGTATGCATTTTATCATAATCGCCGAACATTTGCTCAAAAGCTTCCACTGCGCGTCTGAAATGGTTCCAAGCAACTTTTCCCGAAGCGGCGTTTTCTTTACAAAACAAACACTCTTTTTCCCACAGCACGTCCGGCTTTATTTTTAAAATCACATAATTCCTATCAAGATTGCTACTTTTAAACTTATACAGCAACGGCGCATTAGGAAGTGTAATTGAACAACTGATACCGTTCAAACAAAAATCCAAACGTTCTTCATCATTTACAGATGCCTTTATCATCTGTTTTTCCATTTCATCGCGCGAAAGTATTCCGTTTTTCAGAATGCTTCCCAAATTATCAACCGACGTAAAGTGAAGAAGCTCTTTAATATTTCTCAAATTAACGATATTCTTTATTTTTTCTCGTCCTTGTCTTAACTCTTCTGCCTTTTCTCGCTCAATTCGTTCAATTCTCTCTTGTTCAAGTTTTACTCTTTCCGCTTCCTGTAATTTGTAGCGCTCCCACTTTTCTTTTTCCTCCCTCTCTTTTTCTTTTTTCAGTTTTTGCATATCTTTTTCACGCTTTTCAAGCTGCTCTTGCTGCAACCTTTTAAATTCAACAGAATCCGATGAAAAAAGTTCCGGAATATCCGACAAAGCAAAACGCGCATCTTTACCACTGTCAAAGTGCATTACTATGTAAGTTCCGTATTGTTTTTCCTCTATATTAACAACACTTCCACTTCCCAAAGTTTCGTGAAAAACCGTTGCCCCTATAATCCCCATCTTATCCCCCTTTTATCCTTTGTTATTTGCATCGAGCAGTTCTTTTACGGAATCGCACAACTGCTTGGCTGAAAAAGCCCCTTTATTAAAATCGTTTAACAGTTTTTCTATTTTTCCGTTCAGTGCGCGCAATTTTTCCCCTTGTTTTTCCACCGCTTCGACGGACGGGACTTTTTCCAACGCTTTTGTTATTTCCGCTGTGGTTTGTTCATATTTCTGCTTCTTTGAATACGATCCGAACGTCATCGTTGCGGGGATTGCAACTACCGCAAAAATTCCGCCAAGCGCACATACACCGCCCAGCATCCCCAACCCGCCGGAAGCCAGCGAACCGCCGCCCAATGCCGCCAGGGTTGACGTTGTCGCCGCCGCCCCCGAAAGGCTTGAAATCGCAACGCCCGTTGACGCCGTCCCGAACGTCCCGACCAAAGTGAATGCGCCTGCCGCCCCCGCCGCGCCGACAGCGGTTCCAGCAAGCCAGCTTTCGCCTGATGAATTCTCTGTCAAAACGGAAATATTCGCCGCCAACAAATCCGCATAGTCCTTTGAAACAACATCAAACTCGCTTCGGAGATCTTTTTCTTTAAAAATTTTCGCAATTTGTTGAATCGTCCGATCCAAACACTTTTTGTTTTCATCATAAATTGTTGCCGCGCATTTCCATTTTTCCCAAGCGTTTAGAGCTTGTTCCAGTTCTTTTTTGGCGATTTTTTCTTTTTCGGCATATCCCAGCGTAACTAAGTTTTTGATTTCCATAATTGCCCCCCCTCTACTGCACCTGTTGCATTTGTGTTGTCACATTAGTTTTGTTAATGCTGTTGATTTAATGGAACGTATTTATCAACGGGCTCTTGTTCGTTTTGTTTTTCAATTCGGCATCAATGATTTTTTCACAGGAAGAATTTCCATAACTAAGAGTCTTCACAACAGATATATATTTTTTATCTTCTTCTGCGTCCGTATCAAAATTCCATTCTCGTCTGATTTCTCCTAATTGTTCCGTATAGACGCAATCTTTTCCATTTTGTTTCCACGAAACATCAACAACCGAATAAGACGGCGCTTGACACCCGCACAGCAACGGCAACGCCATTAACGCGATATATTTCTTTTTCATTTCCGAAACTCCTCTAAAGTCAAAAACACAAAACCCACCTGTAAAAGGTGGGCGGAGTGTTCAGAAACCGTACGATAGAAAGGACGGCTCGACGTTTTTCGCGCGTAAAGCCTTATAGACGCCGACACCCGCCCCGCAGGTCGGAAATCGGCGCATAATTTATTAGTCGCCATACACAAAGCGACTTCTATCGAAAGGGTTTCTGACGCCCTGACTTTGTTTTCAAAGCCGATAAAAGTTTATCAAACCGAAAGCAAAAAAGAAAGTGCTAATCCGACACGAATATTCCCTTGCCAAAACGGATATTTTCATATATACAAACAGCGGAACCGAAGGCACGGCGGTTCCGTTGTTTTTGTTTGTGCAGACCTCCGGAGACAACCGGACGGCATGAATAATGATTATATGAAGGAAGTAAATTTATATGGTAACTAAAACAACAGCCGAAGAAATTCCGGCAATGAAAGAAAATTTCGCCGAACTGTTCAATGAAATGTTCGGAGAAGACAAAGGGCTGGAAGGCTCTGTCGTCAAAGGCACGATCGTAGCTTTGAACGATGATTTCGTCACGATTGATGTCGGTCTGAAATCCGAAGGCCGCATTGCCCGCCGCGAATTCGGCTTTAATGCAGAAATGAAAATCGGCGATCAGGTTGATGTCTTTATCGACCGCTATGAAGACAAAGACGGTATGGTTGTCTTGTCCCGTGAAAAAGCCCGCCGCGAAGAAGCCTGGAACGAACTGGAAAAAGCGCAAGCCAACGGCGAACGCGTTACCGGCGTTATTTTCGGCCGCGTCAAGGGTGGCTTTACGGTTGATTTATCCGGTGCGATTGCGTTTTTGCCGGGGTCTCAAGTTGACATTCGCCCCGTACGTGATATCGGACCGTTGATGGGCACACCGCAACCGTTCCAGATCTTAAAAATGGATCGCGCTCGCGGAAACATCGTTGTTTCTCGCCGCGCCGTGTTGGAAGAAACGCGTGTCGAACAGCGTTCCGAACTGATTAAGAATTTATCCGAAGGTCAGATCTTGGACGGCGTTGTCAAGAACATTACCGATTACGGTGCGTTCATTGACTTGGGCGGTGTTGACGGTTTGCTGCACGTTACCGACATTGCCTGGAAACGTATCAACCACCCGTCCGAAGCACTGACGATCGGCCAACCCGTTAAAGTTCAGATTATCCGTTTCAATCCTGAAACGCAGCGGATCAGCTTGGGTATGAAGCAGTTGGAAGCCGATCCGTGGGCCGGTGTCGAACAGAAATATCCTGTCGGCGCGAAACTGACCGGTCGTGTTACGAACATCACCGATTACGGTGCGTTCATTGAACTGGAACAAGGCGTTGAAGGTCTGGTTCATGTTTCCGAAATGAGCTGGACGAAGAAAAACACCCACCCGGGCAAGATTATTTCCACTTCTCAGGAAGTCGAAGTTATGGTTTTGGACGTTGATCAGGCGAAACGCCGTATCTCTTTGGGTCTGAAACAGTGCCTGCCCAATCCGTGGGAAGCTTTTGCGGAAACACATCCGGTCGGTACGGTTATTGAAGGCGAAATCCGCAACATTACCGAATTCGGCCTGTTTGTCGGCCTGAACGGCGATATTGACGGTATGGTTCATTTATCCGACCTGTCTTGGGACAAGAGCGGTGAAGAAGCCGTTAAGGATTACAAAAAAGGCGATGTCATTAAAGCCAAAGTTTTGGATGTTGATGTTGAAAAAGAACGCATTTCTCTGGGTGTTAAACAGCTGACGAACGATCCGTTCGCCGATGCGGTACAGGATATTAAAAAAGGTGATATCGTCACCGGAATCGTTTCTGCCATCGCCGACAACGGAATCGAAGTCGAAATCAACGGATCCAAGGGCTTTATTCGCAAAGCCGATTTGTCCCGTGATCGTTCCGAACAGCGTCCCGAACGCTTTGCCGTCGGTGACAAAGTCGATGCGAAAGTCACGCAGATTGATGCTAAAACACGTAAAATTGCTTTGTCGATCAAAGCGCGCGAAATCGCCGAAGAAAAAGAAGCTTTATCCGAATTCGGTTCAACCGATTCCGGTGCTTCTTTGGGTGATATTCTGGGCGCCGCCATCGCGAAAAAAGAAGCTGAAAAGAAATAATTTTTCATTCTTTGAAAAAGCCCCCGATTCGGGGGCTTTTTTTATAATTTAATATCAACGTCGATGTCCCTTGCCTTACACGCAACAGCAGCCTGTTGCATTGGCGACGGGGGAATATCCCGCCGCGCAGGAAACACCGCTGCAATTGCTGACACAACAACACCCCGTGTC
>CALYBD010000008.1 GCA_944393745.1 uncultured Alphaproteobacteria bacterium
GCTTCACGCTTCGCGTTCGCAGTTTCGATTATTTTTCTTTTTCGAAATTGCGAGGCCGAAGGCCGCGGCAATCCATTCTGCACTCTCCGATACAGTGGACTGCTTCACGTTTCGCGTTCGCAGTTTCGATTGTTTTTCTTTTTCGAAATTGCGAGGCCGAAGACCGCGGCAATCCATTCTGCCTCCTCTGTGATACAGTGGACTGCTTCACGCTTCGCGTTCGCAGTTTCGATTATTTTTCTTTTTCGAAATTGCGAGGCCGAAGGCCGCGGCAATCCATTTTTCCCCTTTTTCATGCTTCATTTGAACAAACAAAAAGCCTCCCGCCTTTCGGCAGGAGGCTTTCTTTCGCTTTGCAATCGCGCCGGTGATTAAGCGTTGCGTACAGCTGCCTGAGCCGCAGCCAGACGCGCGATAGGCACGCGGAACGGCGAGCAGGAAACGTACGTTAAACCAACGCGGTGGCAGAAGTCGATTGTCGACGGATCGCCGCCGTGTTCGCCGCAAATGCCCAGTTTGATATTCGGGCGGGTCTTGCGGCCTTTTTCAACAGCCATCTGGACCAGCTGGCCGACGCCTTCTTCATCAATGGATTTGAACGGATCCTTGGCAAAAATACCTTTGGCAACGTAATTCGGCAGGAAAGATCCCGCGTCGTCACGGCTCATACCCAATGTCGTCTGCGTCAGATCGTTTGTACCAAAGCTGAAGAATTCAGCTGTTTCGGCGACTTTATCAGCCGTCAAAGCGGCACGCGGCATTTCAATCATGGTACCGACCATATAATTGAATTTCACGTCAGCCTTTTCCATAACTTCTTCCGCTTTTTTCACGATGATCGCTTTCATCATGTCAAGCTCTTTCTTCGTGTCGATCAGCGGAACCATGACTTCGGGTTCAACCTGTTTGCCCAATTCTTTGGACGCTTCGACAGCGGCTTCAAAAATCGCCTGCGCCTGCATTTCCGTAATTTCAGGATAGGTCAATCCCAGACGGCAGCCGCGCAGACCCAGCATCGGGTTGGCTTCATGCAGCTGGTGAACGCGCGCCTGAACGGCTTCCAGAGAAATACCCAGTTCTTTGGCGATTTCACGCTGTTCCGGTTCTTTCGTCGGCAGGAATTCGTGCAAAGGCGGATCCAGCAGACGGATCGTCACGGGCAAACCTTCCAACGCCAGGAACAGGCCTTTGAAGTCTTCGCGCTGATACGGCAACAATTTTGCCAAAGCGGCGCGGCGTGCTTCTTCGCTTTCAGCCAGAATCATTTCACGCATGTGCTTAATGCGCATCGGATCAAAGAACATGTGTTCCGTACGGCACAAGCCGATTCCTTCGGCGCCGAACTTGCGGGCGACCTGCGCGTCATGCGGCGTATCGGCGTTCGTGCGGACTTTCAGCTTACGGACTTCATCGGCCCAGCCCATGAACACACCGAAATCACCTGTCAATTCGGCATCTTTCAAAGCAACGGCACCGTTAATCACTTCACCGGTCGTACCGTCCAAAGTAATGACATCGCCTTCTTTGATTTCAACGCCTTTGATGGTCATTTTCTTGGCAGCGTAATCGACTTTAACGTCAGCAGCACCGCAAACGGCCGGCGTACCCATACCGCGGGCAACCACGGCCGCGTGAGACGTCATACCGCCGCGCGCCGTTAAAATACCCTGAGAAGAATGCATGCCGTGAATGTCTTCCGGAGACGTTTCGACACGAACCAAAACGACTTTCTTGCCTTCTTCAGCCCATTTTTCGGCGTCATCGGCCGAAAAAACAACCTGACCGACGGCCGCGCCCGGAGAAGCGTTCAAAGCCTGCGTCAACAGACGGCCTTCTTTAATCGCGTCCTTCTTGGCCTTCGGATCCAAAGTCGGGTGCAGCAAATCGTCCAACTGTTTCGGTTCAACGCGCAGCAGAGCCGTTTTCTTGTCAATCAGGCCTTCGTTAACCATATCGACAGCCATTTTCACGGCCGCGGCGGCAGTGCGTTTGCCGTTACGGGTCTGCAGCATGTACAGCTTGCCGTTCTGAATGGTAAATTCCATATCCTGCATATCGCGGTAATGTTTTTCCAGCGTTTCGCGGATATCGCACAGCTGTTTGTACAGTTCCGGCATGGCTTCTTCCATGCAGGGCAGATCGGAACCGCGTTCCTTTTTGCCTTCTTTGGAAATCTGCTGCGGCGTACGAATACCGGCCACAACGTCTTCGCCCTGAGCCTTGATCAAAAATTCGCCGTAGAAAGCGTTTTTACCCGTGGACGGGTCGCGCGAGAAGCAGACGCCCGTCGCGGAATCGTCGCCGGCGTTGCCGAACACCATTGTCTGAACGTTAACGGCCGTTCCCCAATCTTCGGGGATATCGTTCAATTTACGATAATAAATCGCGCGGTCGACCATCCAGCTCATGAACACGGCGCCGATGCCGCCCCATAACTGTTCATTGGGATCCTGCGGAACGGGTTTGCCGAATTTTTCGCCGATTTTTTTGTATTCGGCAATCAGTTCTTTCAAATCGTCAACCGTCATGTCGGTATCGGATTTGTATCCTTTTTTGTCCTTCAGCGCTGTCAGAGCATGTTCAAAGTTTTCATGCTTTACGCCCATTACAACGTCGGAATACATCTGAATGAAGCGACGGTAAGAGTCATAAGCGAAACGTTCGTCACCGGACGCTTTGGCCAGACCTTTAACCGTTTCGTCCGTCAGCCCCAGGTTCAGAACGGTGTCCATCATGCCCGGCATGGAAATACGGGCGCCGGAACGTACGGAAAACAGCAGCGGATCATTCGGATCGGCGAATTTTTTGCCAACGATCGATTCGCAGAAAGCAACGCCTTCTTTGACCTGTTCGGCCAAATCGGCGGGGAATGTTTTGCCGTTGGCGTAATAATACGTGCAGACTTCGGTGGAAATCGTAAAGCCGGGAGGAACAGGAATTCCGATCGAGCTCATTTCCGCCAGGTTAGCACCTTTGCCGCCCAACAAATTTTTGTCGGAAGCTTTACCTTCGGCTTTTCCGTTGCCGAATTTATAAACCCATTTTGTCATGGTGGTTAGATATCTCCTTACCCTTCAATTACAGAAAAATCAGCGACGCCGCCCATTGCGCGCACGATCATCGACAACATGCGCAAACGGTTGGCGCGACGCTGAACGTCGTCACAGTTTACCTGGACTTTTTCAAAAAACGCATCGACGGGGCCGCGCAGTTTTGCCAGATCCTCCATCGCGCCTTCGAAATCGTCCGAAGCAATCTTCTTCGAACTGTTTAACATAACTTGACCGAGCGCGTCAAACAAAGCTCTTTCCTGATCGGTGTCAAACAAAGATTCGTCGGGCACCTGTGAATAAGAGCATTTATCTTTTCCTTCTTCGATTCTGACGATATTCGCCGCGCGGCGATATGCCGTCAGCAGATTTTCCCCGTCTTCGGTTGAAAGAAATTTCGTCAAAGCGCCGACGCGCGCGATAACACGGCACAGATCAATCAATTCAACATTATTTCCCTGCGCCAAACCGTAAACAGCCGTTATATAATCATGGCGCACGCCTTTGTCTTTCATGGCGACTTTCAGCCGTTCGGCAATAAAGTTCATCAATGAAATCATCTGACGTACGGACCAGTTGACTAAAACGGTCGGTTCTTCGTTTTCGTTTCTTTTTTCAGATTCCGTCATTGCTTCGGCAACGGCGGCCTGCGCCGAATCGCCGTAAACGGCGCGAGCGGCGTTCAATATCTGAAAAATCGGCATATTGATTTTGTTTTCCAAAATCAGCCTGACGACCCCCAGCGCAGCGCGGCGCAGCGCAAAAGGATCCTTTGAACCCGTCGGTTTCTGGTCAATCAGCCAGAACCCGACCAAAGTATCAATCTTGTCGGCCAAAGCAACGGCAACGCTGAGCGGCGCAGACGGACAGTCGTCTTTCGGCCCCAGCGGGGAATAATGTTCGGCGACCGCTTCGGCGACCGCTTCGTTTTCTCCGTCAAAACGCGCGTAATACCGCCCCATAATCCCCTGCAGTTCGGGAAATTCCCCGACCATGCCGGCGGACAAATCGGCTTTGCACAGCAAGGCCGCGCGATCGGCATCGGCGGCGTTTGCCCCCGGAATATACTTTAATAATTCTGGCAGCAATTTGCGCATGCGTTCAACTTTGTCGGCGACAGAGCCCAACTTGGCATGAAAAACGCGCGCCTGCAGTTTTTCAACCTTTGAAGCCAGCGTCGTTTTGCGGTCTTCGTCCCAGAAAAACCGAGCGTCGGACAGACGCGCGCGCAACACGCGTTCGTTACCGGCAATGATTTCTTTGCCGCCGTCGGCCGTTTGCATATTGGCCACGACGATAAACCGCGGCGCCATTTTGCCGTTTTCGTCCGTCATGCAGAAATATTTCTGATTGGTCCGCATGGACGTAATCAACACTTCCTGCGGAACGGACATGAATTCATCGTCAATTTTTCCCATCAGAGGCACGGGATATTCCGCCAGCCCGGCGACTTCGTTCAGCAGCCCTTCGTCCTCCAGCAGTTTGAATCCGGCGCCTTCGGCCAAATCGTGCGCCCGTTCGGAAATCAGCCGCTTGCGTTCTTCCGGATCGATCAGAACAAAAGCGTCGCGGATTTTTTTCTGATAATCCGCAAAATCTTTTACTTCAAACGCCGCGGGCGCCAGAAAACGATGCCCGTATGTTTTATTGCCCGATTTTACACCGGCGAATTCAACCGGAACGACCGCGCCGTCAAACAGACACACGATTGCGTGCAGCGGGCGCACCCAGTGTTCCTTGTGTTCCGCCCAACGCATGGATTTCGGCCACGGGAAAGTCGTCAGCAAAGCCGCGACCGTTTCCTGCAGAACCTCGGCGGTCGGCCGTCCTTTGCGCGACAGGGAAGCGAAATAAAACGTCCCTTTCGGCGTTTCGCGGATTTCCAGCTGATCTTTGGTCATATTGACGGAACGCAGAAAACCGTTCAAAGCCTGTTCGGGCGCCGAAACGGCCGGGCCTTTTTTTTCTTCGACCAGATCGGCCTGCGCGGCGGGCAGCCCTTTGACGCACAGCCCCAGACGGCGGCTGGCGACGAAAGAAACGGCTTCGTCAAATTTCAGTTCGCTTTTACCCAAAGCGTCCGTAATAAATTTCCGGATATGTTCCGCGGCGTCCGCCTGCATGCGGGCGGGAATTTCTTCGCTGAAAAGTTCCAGGAAAAATTCGCTCATGACTTACCCCTCCGCTTTCAGATGGCCGCGGCTTTTCAGCCAACCTTCGCAGCATCCTTTGGCCAAAGCGCGCACGCGCCCGATATAGGCCGCGCGCTCGGTTACGCTGATCACGCCTCTGGCGTCCAGCAGGTTAAACAGGTGCGACGCTTTGATGCACTGGTCATAGGCCGGCAGAGGAATTTCCGCCTTTAACAAAGACTGACATTCTTTTTCCGCGTCTTTAAAATGCTGCAGCAGCAAGGACGTATCGGCGCATTCGAAATTGTATTTGGAGTATTCGACTTCGTTTTGATGAAATACGTCGCCGTACGTCACGCCGTTGCCGTTAAAATCCAGATCATAGACGTTTTCAACGCCCTGGATATACATGGCCAATCGTTCCAGACCGTACGTCAGTTCGGCGCAGACCGGAGAACATTCAAAGCCGCCGACCTGTTGGAAATAGGTGAATTGAGACACTTCCATACCGTCACACCAGACTTCCCAGCCCAATCCCCAAGCGCCCAAAGTCGGGCTTTCCCAGTCGTCTTCGACAAAACGGATATCGTGATGCGCGGGATCAATGCCCAGGACTTTCAGACTGTCCAGATACAGTTCCTGAACGTTCTCGGGAGAAGGCTTTAAAATCGCCTGATATTGATAATAGTGTTGCAATCTGTTGGGGTTTTCGCCGTAGCGCCCGTCAACGGGACGCCTGGAAGGTTGGACATAAGCCGCTTTCCAGTGTTCCGGCCCCAAAGCGCGCAAAATCGTCGCGGGGTGAAACGTTCCGGCACCGACTTCCATATCGTAAGGCTGCAGGATAACGCACCCTTTTTGCGCCCAATAGGCATGCAGTTTAAGGATCAGTGACTGGAAATCGCTTCCTGTTTTATTAACCATTGTGAACTCGAGTTAATGTAATTTTAACGTTTTAAAACCGTGCGAAAAAAATACTTCCGAATCTTAAACAGGTCAAGGAAAATTCTTCTTTTTTAAAAGATAACGTTGATCAAAAGACCGCCAGTTTGTAATAATATCAGCAGACAAACTTCAGCACAAAGGGAACCGGCCATGAAAATCAGTGTAATTATTCCTGTTTACAATGCATTGGAAGACGTTCAAAAGTGCTTGGAAAGCGTCAAAGAAAACTTTGATTTTTCCGACGGCGAAGTCCTAATTGTCGATGATTGCTCTCAGGAAGAAACCGCAGCTTATTTAAAAAAAGAAGCCGCGACAAACCCTGATAAATTTACACTGATGCGCAACGGCGAAAACAGCGGATTTCCGAAAACCTGCAACAACGGCATAGCCAAAGCACAAGGAGAAATCGTTGTTCTGCTGAACAGCGACACAATGATCCCCGCCGGCTTTAACGCCAAAATCGCCGCCTGTTTTGATTCGGATCCGTTAATAGCCGTCGCTTCACCGATTGCGTCTTACAGCGGATCTTACTTTATTCCCCTGCGCGACGGGGAAACGGTCGCGTCCATGAATGAAAAGATTGAACAATTACACATTCCGACATATCCGTCTATTCCGACGGCCGAAGGATTCTGCCTTTGCCTGCGCAAATCAGCGCTGGATAAATTCGGCGCGCTGGACGAAATTTACGGCAAAGGCTTCAACGAAGAACGCGACTTGTCGTTTCGCATGACGTCGAAAGGTCTGCGCTGCGTTCTGATCGACAATTTATATGTTTACCATAAACGCCATGCGTCTTTCGGCAGCGCGGCGCGCAAACAGCAGCTGGAAAAAAACGACAAAATTTTCAAAGAACGTTGGGGCGATCTGGTCAAACAGGAAAAGGATTTTACCAAACACCATAACCCGATTGACGAACTGCGCCGCCAAATCCAGCCGAAATATTTCAAAAAAGGCCTGTTCTGGTCGAAATCCGTTCTGCCCGATAAAACGATCTGGCGCGTATTCGGCGTTAAAATCACGAAAAAGCAGAAAAACGATCCGTAAAAATATCCGATTTATCTGCCGCGGAAAACGGATTTAACCTTGCGCCAGATTTTTTTGCGCCTGATCCGCGCCGCTTCCTGCTCTTCTTTTTCTTCGGCATACATGGACAAGCGGCCTTTGGCTTCCTGCAAAACGTCGTTCGTTCTGGCCAGCATAAAACTGGTCGGCGTGTCAACCCAGTCGCCGCGCCCTTTGCCGCACGGCGTTTTGGACTGCACCTTTTTAAACATATTGCCCAGCGCGGGAAACAGGCTTTTGCCCAAAAATCCCATAACAGGCATTTTCACCGTTTCCAGCGTATAGTCCGCACGTTTTAAGGTATAGGAGTTATTGCATTTTGTCAGAATATGAGCCAGACGGGAATGCACTTTGAAAATATCTTTGGAATCAGCGGCTTCCAAAGCTTCACGAAACGCATCGTCCTTTTCGACTTCTTCATCAAAAAAATCCGCCGCACCGGACATATCCGACAAAATAACATTCAAATCCAGGCCGTCTTCTTCGGGATCAATGTCCAGATGTTCGTGCATAACGCCGCGGACAACGGCGGACAACAACGCATCAAACAAAAATTCTTCGTTTGTCCAAGGCTGTTCTTTTTCGCCCATTTTTATGGCTTTTTGATCCAGCACCTGATGGGCGCGGTATAATTCCAGCCATTTTTCCGGATTATCTTTATCTTTCAGCAATTCGGCCGCTTTTGTTTTTTCCAGCGCTTTTACGGCCTGGCGCAAAGCCTGGCAGTCTTTTAAATTTTTAACGGCGTCCACCAAAGCAGAGGCCTGCCAATGTTCCAAAGATTCTTTAATTTGCTTTTCATTTTCGAATGTGACGAACGGACCGTCCTGCATAAAAACCTCTATATCTGTATTTTTAATTATTTTCTTTGAAAGGCAAAGAAAAGTCAATTCCCCGCTGCAGAAAGAATTCTTTAAGTCTTTTATTTTATACTGCCTTAAAGCAAAAAAACAGGGAGAAAATAATCATGATACGCCTTTTTGCCGGTATTGAACTGCCCGAAGAAATCAAAGAACAGCTCTATGCTCTGCGCGGGGGCGTACCGAATGCCAAATGGGTGGAAAAAGACAACTATCATATTACACTGCGTTTTATCGGTAATATTGACGAAGACGATGCCAATGACTTGCATGACGGTTTTATGCAGCTGCAGGCGCCGGCGTTTGATTTGCAGATGGCGCAGGTGGGTTTTTTTGCAAACGGGCTGCAAATGCGTCATTTATGGGCGGGGGTCAGCAATTATCAGGCGCTGGATTTTCTGCATGACAAACTGGAAAGCGTCGTTTCCCGCCACCGCCTGCCGCCCGATAAACATAAATTTCATGCGCATTGCACATTGGCCAAACTTTACGGCACATCGGTCGAAGACGTTCACAAGTTTTTGGAATACAACAACCTGTTTCGTTCGCCGGAATTTCATATTGACCATTTTACTTTGTTTTCCAGTCACCCGCGCACCGACGGGGATGGTTCTTACTATCGTGTCGAAGCGCAATATCCTTTATTCGGATACTGGCAGTAACACCTAAATATAATCCGAAATGTACGGCGTTTCATGCAAAATGACGTCGTCCAGACGGCGGACGTCTTCTATATCCGCCTGAATACGTTCGGCACGAAACAACTGAACGGCCGTTTTATACCCCAACAACAACGTTGTTAATGTCGCAACAGACATACGCACGTGATATCTGGCAATATCGTCTGTAATCGAACAACGTCCTTTTTTAAATAAAACCGTCAAACGGCGATTATTCCAATCCAGCAGAGAATCCGTAATTTCAAAACAAATTCGGACACCTTTTTCATTGGGATTACAGGCATATTTTTTAAAAAAGCCTTTGACATCAACAATACGCCCCATAATATACGGCCGGATCGTTTCTCGGATATCGCCGTCCTGCATATAAAAAGCCATCGGTTCGTTAAAATACGTATTGCCTTTGACTTCATCAATCATGGAATCGTGGGCGCGGATATATTCCCATAAACCTTTTTGCGCTTCACGGTTCAGATAGATCATTTCCTTAATATGCATGACATCGTCTTTAATCAGATAGACCATATATCCCAACGGCTTTTCGTTTGACGTATAATAAACGGCAACTGCCGTATCGTCTTCGGCCCAGCGCCAGTATTCTTCCCAGGCCAGTTTGTCGCGGAACAGGCAGCCGTGCGTCTGACGGGCAAAACGTGTATGCAGATCCATGAAATCATCATTATCCCAATTAACACGGCGAACGAAGCCGGGGACCTTGGTCTGAACGGGAATCTGCCGATCTTTGATTGTATACGATATTTTATTGGAAATAATTTCCCAGCCGAATTTTCTGTAAAGCGGGATCGAATACGGATATAATAAAGCCAACAGCTGCCCTTTTTCTTTCATACGGGTCAGACTTTTATACATCAGCTTTGACATAATGCCCTTGCCCGAATATTCGGGATAAGTGCACACGCTGGTAATAAACCCGATCGGATATGTTGAATCGTAAACATTCATTTTCAACGGATAGACGGCGAATTGCGACACCAAATTTTTATGTTCGAAACACCCCAGAACATCGGCGCGTTCCAGCACCGGGAATTTAGACTGTTTAATTTCGTCCGCGCGCCAGCCCGTGCGCATCAGTTCGTCTTCGGTTACCTGAAAGGAATAACGTAATAAAGCGTTATACTGATCCAAATCTTTGGTAGACAGGTTTCTGATGGAAAACTTTGATTTTTTATTTTCTTTTTTATCCGTTTTTTTATCTTTTTTTGCTTTACCCATTCATTTTTCCTTAAAATCGTTTCAATTTCTATGATTTTAACCTTCACTTGCGGCAAATTTGCGGCCGGCCGAAAGTAAAAACAGCAGTATAAAAACAAACTTTTCCGACGGTTCGGTTATATTTTTTACAAACGCTATTTTCCTAAGGGTAGTATGAAACGATCGGATTTGTCAAATCGAACCTGAGGCCTTAAGCCAAAGGCTTTTCCTGGGGTTCGGACAATTTAACGGGCTTCCACTGACGCGGATCCAAAAGAGCAGACAACGCCACCGTCACCGTTCTTTCATTTCCGCCTTGTTCGTTCAGACGGACATGCAGCGGCAGATCCGGGAATTCAATTACTCGTTCAACCAGCCATTTTGACGTTAAACCGCTGGCTTTTTGAAAAACATCATTGGGCTGTACAGGATATTTTGCCATTTTATCACGCTCTTTCTTCGTTAAGGACTTACGGTTTCCTACCGTAACAAAGCTTCATTTTAAATCAATATGTTCCGAAGTTCAAATAAAAGTTATTTTCGGATCAACCGTCGCAGAACAGACAGCTTTTGTTCAACGCTTTGCGGCCGTTTTAAAAATTCCAGACGCAACCGTTTTGCGCCGGCAGCCGTCAGTTCGCGTTTTTTTTTAACAGGATTTTTTGCCAATAAAAAATGCCTGCAATTTTTCATAACGGAAACAAATTCTCCGTATCGAGAGGTTATTTTTTCGCAGCGATTGCCTCCGCACTTTTGACATTTCCCGTCCAAAGCCGCATACGGACACGTTTCGGAAACAAACAGCGGCGGATCCTGATAAACAACGGCGATTGCCCGATCGGAAAAAGCTTTGAACAAACCGGTCGGATCCGGCGTTTCGGGCGAAACGACAAAACCGGACACCCCCAGATCTAACAAAGCGCGCACGGCCGAAGAATTGGCCGCATAAACCGGCCAGTCAAAGGACAGATCAATTTTTTGTCCTTTAAAAACACTTAATCCCCATACGTTCCCGATTTCAAATTTTTCATATCCGGCACTGATCAAAGCCTGAATACGGCGCTTTAAAAATTCCGTTTCCCATGCTCTGGCAACGGCCGGCAGAGCAAAACGAATTTTTTCTTTTGAAAGATTTTTTAATAATTCCGGAGACGTATCGGAAGCCAATTCGAAAACAATCTCGTCAACCGGTTCTTCGGACTGCGCCAGAACGGCCGCAAAAGCCGGATCGTCCGTTTTAACATTGTAAGAAACAACGGCGGACGGAACGACCGATACGGATAATACTTCCTGTTTTAAAATCTCCTCTTTTTGGTGTGTTTTTTGTTCCTGCCGCACCCGATCCGCTTTTTCCCCGGCCTGTTCATACAACTGACGGCGCAGATCATTTAAAATCGACAACGGCACAAAAAGCTTTTGCGGATTTTCAACAGTCATTTCTTTTAAAACAAAAGCGCTGCCTCCTGTTTTTGAAAAAGAATCACGGATTGCTTTTTGTGCCGTTTCAAAAGAATTCGCTTTGGAAAAATGCCCGTTAACCGAAACACGAACAGATTCTGTTTCGGCGGAAATACAATCAGGGTCAACGGTGACATTAACCGATACGGCCGTTGAAATCGGTTTGATTTTTGGCTTTGGGACAGGATACGCTTTTTTCACCGCCCCCGATGAGGACAAATAAATCGCCGCACCGGCCGGAATAAAAGGAGCCTTTTCGGGCAAAGCGATTTCCGTCCGGCTGCCCGAAGGCACTTTAAAAACGTTTTTTCCGTTGACATGCAGTTTTTGCGCCGAAAATCCGAACGGCCGTTCTGATCCCGGCAAATCAATCTGTATTCCGTCATGTCGTTCGATCGCCGCTGCCGTTTTAAAACAGAGAAATCTGTCTTTACCGTGTGCCGAAACCTTTTCGACCTTTCCTAAAACAAGCCCCCGATGTCCGACAATATCCGGATCGACAACCGTAAAGTTTTTCCGTCCTTTTAAATATAATTCCGTTGTCGGACGGCTGAAAATACAGCTGATCCGGTCACGTTTTTCCGCCAACGTTTTACGATTTGTTTCCCCGTTTAAAATCGAACGATAATAATCGGTAACGGCCGCAACATACAACGGGCTTTTTTTGCGTCCTTCGATTTTCAACGCCGTAACACCTGCTTTTTCCAGCAGACGCACATTTTCTCCTTGAGCCAGATCCTTCATTGAAAACAGATGTTTTGATTTGGAATCAAGTTTAAACGGTTCCCGACAGGGATAAACACATTTGCCGCGATTAGCGCTGCGCCCGGCATAAATTGAAGAAAACAGGCATAACCCGCTGTAGCAGTAACACAAAGCGCCGTGAATAAAAACCTCTTTTTCAATTCCGGGTACTTGGCAGATTTCCGTAATTTCGTCCAAAGTCAGCTCACGCGCCAGAACCACGCGTTTAAACCCCAGATCGCGCAAAGCCTCCACTCCTTCACGATTGTGAACGGCCATTTGCGTACTGGCGTGCAAACGCAGAACAGGAAAATATTTTTTGATCAATCGCGCCGTCCCCAAATCCTGAACAATCACTCCGTCGGCGCGCGCGGCTTCGATGATCTGCAACGTCTCGATCAGATCGGCTTTTTCGTCTTCGAAAAAAATCGTATTGACGGCGACCAAAACCTTTTTGTTGTTGTCATGAGCATACTGCACAAAACCGTTTAAATCTTGTTGCGTAAAATTTTCGGCTTCGGCACGGGCGGAAAAACGCGTCAGCCCCAGATAAACCGCGTCCGCCCCGTATGCAAACGCGGCATATCCCGAATCAATCTGTCCCGCAGGCGCCAACAGTTCAACCATGAAATGCCACCCCTGAAACACGCATTGTTCCGCACGTCAATACGGCCTGCCCGCCGACGGGCCAGACGGCAGATCCGGCCTGATGACCGTACGGAAATCCGCTGAAAACAGGGCATTTAATCCGGCTTTTCCATTCTTTTAAAACATCTTCTGCCGTTCCGTCCGTCGGATCCTTGGCCTTACAATCGATAAAAGCCCCCAGCACAACGGCTGCCGTTTGATCAAAAACCCCCGCATTTTCCAACTGAGTAAGCAACCGATCCAAAACATACGGTTCTTCGTTTAACTCCTCCAACACAAGGATATTTCCCGATACATCCGGAAAATAAGGCGTTCCGGACAGCCCGACGACCAAAGACAGACATCCTCCGACCAACCGCCCAGTAATTTCCGTCCCGTCATAATCGGATTCAAGCCCGCAGAAAACCTGTTCTCGTCCGTTCAGACAATCAAACAAAGACTGTTCCGTATAAGGAAACATTTCACGCCCGTGCCGCGGTTTCATCAAGTATCCCGAAAAACTGACCAGTCCGGCTTTTTTTAACAAAGCCAGCTGCAAAGCGGTCGTATCGCTTAATCCGACAAAGGGTTTTTGATGAACGGAAATCAACCGATAATCAAGCCTGCCCAACATTCTGGCAGACCCGTATCCTCCGCAGGCGACCATGATGATATCAACGTCTTCATCACAAAACAGCGCGGTCAAATCTGCGGCGCGTTCTTCGTCCGAACCGGCCAGAAAACGGTTCTTTTCATACAGATGCGCCGCCTCTTTGACACGAAATCCTTTATTTTTCCAATAAGATATTCCCTGTTTGAGCGTTTCTTTGTCAACCGCGCTTGACGGCGTGAACACACCGATTGTTTTCATGCAACGGCCTCATAAATACTGCGGGCAAAATCACTTAACGTTTCATCGCGCGCCCCCATTACGACAATTCTGTCCCCTTTTGATGCCAATCCTTTCACCAGCGTCAGAATTTTTTTGCGATCGGGAATAAAATGCACGCGTTTTCCCGTACGTTCCAGATCCTTGATCAGATCTGCCGAGGAAATATCTTTTTGCACCGTACCGCCGGCATAATAAATTTCCTGCATAATCAGCGTATCGTCCAAACTTAGCAGACGATCAAAAGCCTCGACGATGCCAGCGCGCATAATTTTTGTCGGTTTAAATCCGTGCGGTTGATAAATAACGATTAAGCGTCCTTTATATTCTTTTAACGCCTTTAAAGAGGCGGCTATTTTTTCGGGATTATGGGCAAAATCATCAATAACGGTAATTCCTTTTTTCGTTACGCCGATCGTTTCCAGACGCCGGTGAATTCCTTTAAAAGATTCTAATGCCTGCAAAGCTTGTTTAACGGGAATTCCGATCATTTCCGCCGCGCCGACGGCCGCCAGCGCATTTGCGACATTATGTTGCCCGATCATCGGCAAAAAAACGTTTTCGCCGTCCAAAACAAAGCGCACACCGTTTTTTACGGGAGTAATATTTACGGCTTTTAAATCCGCATCGGCTCCTTGCACGGAAAAAGACAACACATTTGAGTTTCGTTTTTTTAAAGCAATCGTATCGGCATTATCCGCATTTAACACGGCTCCGACAGAAGCCCGTTCGACAAAATCGCCGAACAAAACTTTTAATTCTTCTATCGGTTTGTGATCCAAAGAAATCGACGTAACGACAGAAACGGCCGGCTTGTACAACTCTATAGATCCGTCACTTTCATCTGCTTCGATAACACAGAAAGATCCGTTGCCGGCAATAACGTTTCCCATGCCCGATGAATCCGCATAATTTAACATAATGCCGCCATTAATAACGCTCGGATCAACGCCGGCTTCTTTTAAAATATGCCCGATCATGCCGGTAGTCGTTGTTTTTCCGCTGGTACCGCCGACGGCAATGCCGTTATGTTCGTGCAGGAAATCGGCCAGAATCCGGGCGCGTTCATATATCGGCACATTCAACCGGCGGGCTTTGACGACATCAGAAACAGTGTCTTCCACGGCCGAAGAAACAACCACGGCGTCCGTTTGATTGTCAATACCGCTGCCGTCCTGAGCAAACAAACGAATGCCCTGCTTTTCCAGGAGATTGAATTTTGCACTGCTTTTGCCGGCATCCCGGGATCTGTCTGATCCGCAGACATCAAACCCTTTATTTTTCAACGCAACGGCCAAAGAGCTCATACCGCTGCCGCCGATGCCGCAAAAAAAGTATTTTTTCATTATTTTCTCCTGTTTTAAGCTTTACGTTATTTTTTATATGTAAAAAAAGATAAATTAAGGTAAACTGAGTTTAAAATTTTCTTTTCTTTACGTCAAAGGAGTTTGTTATGCGTTTCAGCCGTTTATTTGTTTTCCCGCTGGTTTTTGCGGCAATGACCGCCACCGCACAGGCACAGTATACTTCAAAATCGACAACAACAAACACCGCGGCTTCAAAAACACCGACACAGGCAAAGACCAGAACAAACACGCAAACGACCGGCACAAATCCTTATACCGGTTCCGGGACGAAAACGACCGCTGCCGCGCCGGCAGCAAAACAGCAGCCGGCACAACCGACTTTCCGGCCGCGCCCGCAACAACAACCTGTAGCCATGCCGCAGACGGAAGGTGACGACGAACTGCCTTCTTTTGATGCTTTGGAAAAACCTGTTGCGGCTGCGCAAGGATCCGCCCAGGGATCAAACCTGCCCCCGCCCCCGCCGCCCAAAGGAGAAATCTGGTTTTACATAGCAAACGGCAAATATCGGGATTCAACCGGGTTGACAATGCACTGCACCTGGGAGGTTGTTTTGCAAAATAAAACAGACACGCCGCTTCAGGAACTGCATATTACCTATTCGATATTAGGTGAAAACTCTCCCTTAAGATATTCAAACATTGCCCCGAATGGCTCCAAGGTAAATAGACACGGCATATATTCCGAAAAATGTCCGGCAATTACCCAATCAAAGCCAAAGATACAGATTGTTTCGTGTAAATTGGGGACAATTATCGGTCAGGATTGCATGAAGTATATCGTCATCAAATAACCCGGGAATACTGTCGGTGTTGCAAATTTTACGCCGTTTATGCTGCGGGGGAGGATTTTTTCTGTGCCTCATCTGCCCGCTCAGGGCAGAAGAGGTCATTCGTTTAATTCCGCCTTCCGAAGTGTTGCTTTTATCTCCGGGCACCGTTCTTTCGCCGTTGGACAAGACTCTTTATACACAGATTTTTTCGCATTTGGACAACAATGCTTTTAACGAAGCGGAAATTTTGCTGGAAACGGTTGAAGATGATTTGCTCAAAGGATATGTGCTGGCGCTGATTTATCTGGCCGAAGAAAGCAAACCGACAAAAAAACAGTTGGGCGACTGGTTAAAAAAATATGCCGATCTGCCGATTGCGGAAGAAGTTTATAATCTGGCCGCCAAGAAAAAAGCGCCGCTGCCGCGCAAAAAACCGTCTGATCCGGCGGCTCACATGGCTGCCGGCGCCTGTTCTTCGATACGGATTGCGGATCCGATTGATCTGGTTTTTTATAAAAGAGCCTCTTACGTTCCCGAACCGGAACGCAAAAAAGTCCGAATGTCCATGCTGTATTTTTCTTCGGCGATCCGGCGCGGCAAGACATTGGCGGCAAAGCTGCATTTAAACGAAAAACACGTAAAAAAATACTTGTCTCAAAAAGACCGCGACGATTCTTTAACGGCGTTGGCTTTTGCTTATTTTATTGATCGGGAGGACGAAAAAGCCTGGGAAGTCATTCAGGAACCGATCAAGCGGGCAGCCAAACGCAATCCGACGGCCCATTGGGTCGCCGGTTTAACGGCTTTTCGTATGCAAAAATGGGAAGAAGCCGAAAAAGCCTTTAAAACTCTGGCCGCCCACCCGAAAGCCATTCCGACACAAAAATCCGCAGCGGCTTTTTGGACAACACGCGTGTTGATGAAAACAAAAAAATATCGGGAAATCACCTCTTATCTGCAACAGGCGGCAACGGCCGCACCGAATTTTTTCTACGGTATTCTGGCACAGCGCGCTTTAGGCTGGCCGATCGGACATTCTTGGAAAAGCTCTTCTTTGGAAAAACCGGATATGGAGATGATTTTAAAAGAACCCGGCGGACGACGTGCCGTCGCGTTTGTTCAAATCGGGCAGATGGAATTTGCCGAAAAAGAGCTGATCAAACTTTATGCCGAAAAGAAAAAACTGCGTAAACAACTGCTGGCTTATGCCGAATCCGTTACCGAATATCCGGATCTGGGAATGCGTTTGTCGGCTTTATCGGGCGAAGTAGAAATGCCGAACGGAGACGATGCGCTTTTCCCTTATCCTAACTGGACACCGACAAACGGCTGGCAATTGGACAAAGCGCTGGTGTACGCTTTTATCCGTCAGGAATCCTGTTTTAAAAACAGAGCGTTCAGCAAAGCCGGCGCCCGCGGTGTCATGCAGCTGATGCCGTCAACGGCGCGTTTAATCGCGCGGCGGTTAAAACAGCCTTACCAGCTCAGCCGCTTACACAGAATTCCCTACAATCTGATGATCGGCCAGGAATTAATCAAGACTTTGTTAAATTACAAAGCCATAGACGGTAATCTTTTAATGACGATTGCGGCTTATAACTGCGGCCCCGGAAATACGATAAAATGGCAGAAACGCGATGATTTTAAAGATGATCCGTTAATGTTTGTCGAAGGCATTCCGTCACGGGAAACGCGCGGTTTTGTAAAAAAAGTAATGGGCAATTACTGGATTTACCGCAGCCTGTTCGGCAAAGACCTGTCTTCAATTGATGATGTCCTGGCCGGAAAGTACCCCATTTATAAACCTTAAAAATCTTCCTGCAACGGCGGCAACGAGATATCGTGGACAACCTTTCCCCAAATTTGGGCCGGTAAAGAACCGCCCGTTACTTTTTTCATAGGCGTTTCATCATCGTTTCCGACCCAGATTCCGGCGGCCAGTTCCTGTGTATAACCGATAAACCACGCGTCCCGATAATTTTGTGTCGTGCCGGTTTTACCTTTGGCAAGAACAGTCGGATTAGCATTTTTTCCCGTTCCGTACTGAATCACGTCAATCAAAACGGCGTCAAGCTCCGCCACATCACGCGGGTTGGCCAGACGCGCGCGCGCGCTGTCCGAACGTTCATAAAGCACCTGGCCGTTTTGGCCGATAATTTCCGTAATGCCGTACGGCGTTACGGCAAAACCGCCGTTTAATAAAGAAGCATATGCCCCCACCGCATCAATCAGACGCGTTTGGCAAACGCCCAATGCGATTGCACCGTTGGCTTCGCAATCGGATTCAACGATACCGAATTTACGCGCGGTTTTTAACACGGCGCGTACCCCTGTTTTTATTGCCGTTGCCACAGCCACCGTATTAACCGAACGGATCAAAGCATCATGCAAGGAAATGCGTCCGTAATATTTTCCGTTGGCGTTTTTCGGGCTCCAGCCGTCAAGATACAGCGGCCGATCTTCAACAATATCGTTTGCTTTGGCGCCTTGTTCAAATGCGCTTAAATAAACAAAAGGCTTTATGGCGGAACCGATTTGCCGACGGGCTTCGACAGCGCGGTTAAACTGGCTGAATCGATAATCTTTTCCGCCCGTCATTGCCAACACGGCGCCGTCTTTTGCCATAATCAGCCCGGCGCCCTGCGTGACGTTTTTTTCTTTTGCTTCGGAAGAATTCAGAGCCGCCTTGATTTCTTTATCCAAAATCGCCTGTTTATCCGGATGCAGTGTTGTTTTAACCGCGATATCCTGACCGATATTTCCCAAATAAGCTTCGGCTTCATCAGCAATCCAGTCCGTAAAGTAAAAAACGGATTTATCTTTGTTTTTTTCCGCAACGGCACCTGTTTCCGCAGCGTTCAAAGCCGTTTTAGCAGAAACGAAACCGGCTTTGACCATATTGGCCAGAACCAATCTGGCACGCTGATCCGCCGCCTGCGGATGATTTAAAGGATTATATCGGCTCGGCGCTTTTAAAAGGCCGGCCAAAACGGCTGCCTGATACAAATTCAAATGCCTGGCTCTGACTCCGTAATATTTTTGTGCCGCCGCTTCTATACCGTAAGTCCCGGCACCGAAATAAACCCGATTCAGATAGATTGTCAAAATCTGATCTTTTGTCAGCCTGTATTCCAACCAAAAAGAAAGAAGCAATTCCTGAACCTTACGCCGGATTGTTTTTTCGGAAGACAAAAACAGGTTTTTGGCAACCTGCTGCGTTAACGTACTGGCGCCTTGAGCTTTTCGCCTTTTGATAATATTTACCGTCAATGCCCGGATAACGGAACGCGGATCCACACCGAAATGCGAATAAAAACGCCTGTCTTCCGTTGCGATAACGGCTTGCGGCACATAGGCCGGCAAACGTTTTAATTCCACGGGACGACCGTATTGGGAACCGTAAGAAGCAATTTCCGAACCGTCTGCGGCCAGAATATAAATTTTAGGAGCGCGAGTGTTTTTAATGGCTTTTTCCAAATCCGGCAAAGTGGCAGCACAATATCCGACATAAACGGCAATGACAGCCGTCACGACAAAACCGAATCGAATCGTCCGTTTGTTCAAAAAAAAGCCTGACAGTCGCCCGATTCCTTTTATCGGAAAGGAAAAACGCCGTTTTTGTCTTTTTTTCTCCGACTCGGCGGATTGATTACGCTTTGCCGATCGATTTTTCGCCTTTTTTGTCATCTTTTTGAAATAGGTTACTATTTATTAATAAAGCTGGAACACAATCAAAACATAGACCTGAAGAGCTTAAAACCAAGTTAAATTCAAGGACATTCGTCATGACAGCCGCGTTGCCTTCTCAAAAGAAAGTTTCTTTGAAAATAGACGCTCCTCTTTATTCCCTGCTGGAAAAACAGGCAGACGAAACCGGTGTCGGATTAAATGATTTTATCCAACAGCTGCTGGCAGACGCGATGGGCGAATGGTGTGAATACTATGATACGCTGCGCCGGCTGTCCTCAGATGACGAACCCAGACATCTTTGTTTGAAATAACCCCCCTCCCCGCACACACAATCACACGCGAAAAAAGCCGTCAGTAAAGCTTAATCCTGCAAGGAAAACTTTATTCATTACAACAACCCCGAAATTCCCGAAGCACGCACAAAAGTTATTGAACGGAATTAACCATTCAAATGATTTGTTGTCCCTCTTTTTTTGATGTTTTTGCCTGCCTCCAACCGGTCGGGCATCACAGCATAAAGACTGTCCCCGCGCAAGCCCTGCTTGTACAAAGGAAGGTCTTTTGCCTTCAGCGTATTTTTCCGGCCATTGCGGCTTTAAGCGCCGGATTAAAACTGACGCGGGAAAAATCTTCCGGTTGATTTTCCGGACATTTTTTAGCCGCCGGCACACGGGACAACAGAGAACTGATCTGTTTTGCCAATATTTTATCAACGGCGGCATAATGGCCGCTTTCCAAAACTTTCGGAGATTCGGAAAAATAACAGCTGCCGTCATTGTTCAAACATATTTCTTTGACAATCTGCACAGCGGACTGAGAAACGGAATATGTGTCTTCTTTATGATCACCGCGTTTTTCACGACGCTGCATCATTTCGATCTGATAGGCTTCGTCATACGCTTTTTTAACCGGTTCGTTGTCATACCATGCCAGAAAAGCCGCCGTTCTGGCATGTCCGTTTTGCAAAGCGTTCTCTTCGTACAAAGCGTATTCAAACGCTTTTCCGATCGCGCGGTTGTCCGGCTGACGGCAAAAAGCAAACAAAGGTTCTTCGTTTCCTTTTTCCATCATCTCCCCCAGCGCCTGAGCAGCGGTTGCCTGCGCATCGGCCTCAACGGCACGGGTGCGCATGATGTTCGTTTTAAGGGTTTCCTTGCGGGGACGCTTATCATCACTGGCATCGTATTCCCCGCGTTCAAACTGACCGGCATGACGGCATTCATGGATTAAAACACCGATTAAAACATCATCTTTGCTGACAGGGTTCAGAATAATATTTTTATTTTCTTTGTTGCACCCGCCGTTGCAGCCGAACGCAAATTCCATGCCCAACCTATAACCCGCTTTGCTGGCGATTTCCAACGTCTGCCGCCCGGTTTCGGATTCAACGATCTGATTAATCATGTCCGTAATGCGTTCTTGAACGGATTTGTCGCCGACGATTTCAAACGGCGGCTGCAAATTTTGCCGCAAAGATCCTTCGTTTTCCTTTACGGAAACGGAAGGCGCAAAATCCTGTTGTAAAACGGACATTATTTTTGCCCCCTTTTTAAATTTTTCGATGCGTAGTCGGCGATGGCGTACCCCAGATCCTTTAACAGTTGTTGTTCTGCCCGGACAACACCGGCGTACGTATCATCAACGGGCGCGACCAAAGTAGAACGCGTCCGGTAAAGTATATTGCCTGAATTTGACATAATTGTCCACCAGGCATCTAAGACGGCTTCTTTGTCGAAAGTCGCATCAAAACGCAGGAGTTCGACAAACAGGCGATAAGGGAACAAATCTCTGTTCAAATTGATTTGTTTTGCCGCCGGATATCCCATGCGTTCGGAAATGCCGGCTGCCAGTACACGAGGCAAAACATCGCTTAACGACTCTGCCCATCTGTTAAATTCAGAAGCCGTCAACGTCACCGAATCGGGCTGACGGATAACGATCTGCGGTTTTTCCAGATAATTCGGAACAAAAACCGGTTCAATACCGATCAGGATACGATCCGCGTTTTTTAACGTCACGCTTTGTTCCGGCAGGACACTGTTATCCAGCACATAAAACGTTGACGGACGGGAAAAACCGCAGGCGCCCGTTAAAACGGCAAGACAAAAGATCAGGCAAAAACGTTTTTTCATCGGGATCCTCCTTTTCCTCTCAGCAACGCCTCGGGGTGACGTTCCAAATAATCCGACCAATTGCGCAACGACTGCGCCGCAGCACTGAAATTGCGCAACATTTTATTTAAATCCAACATTGTTCTGGAATCTTCATCAAAAGAAGCCAGCGCATTTTCTGTTTTCTTGGCAACCTGAGACAAAGAATGCGTCAATTCAGAAATATCTTTCATCACCGTCGGCGAATCACTGTTTACCAGACGAATCAGTTTATCGGCTTCGGTCAACAATGTATTCAAATTTATCATTGTCTGACGCAGCGGCAGTTTCTGTAAAGTCTGTAACAATTCTTCACCCGTTGACGGCAATGTCGGAATTTCAATAATTTTCGGGTTATGCTTTTGCAAAACGACCGGCGTTCCGGGATAATAGCTCAGCCCGATCATCATCTGACCTGTCAGCAGACTTTGATTTTCCAGCTTTGCGCGCAGGCCTTTTTCAATCATTTTATCGGTAAATTTCTGAATATCCTCTTTTGAACGGCCGCCGGAATTTAAAACGACAAAACTGTTTTGATTTGTTTCAATGTAAACAGGAATTTGAATTTCCATTGTCTGAACGTCCGTGACCAAAGAAATACCGATCACCCGGCCGATCGGCACACCGTTAAAGACAACGGGTGATCCGACGTTCAGACCTTTGATTGATCCCTGAAAATACAAAACATACTTAATTGAGCGCGAAAAAAACCTGTCCTGATTAATTAACAGGAACGTCGCGATAAAGATAAAAAATGCGGCCAGAATAAAAATACCGATTAATTTGGGATTTGCTTTCTGAATCATTGTTTTTTCCTTATTTTTTTCCGCGTGTTAAAAAATGTTCTATTGTTTCGTTCGGCGGATTTTTCAACAATTCGTTCGGATTGCCGCCGGCAATGACCGTTTTTGTCTGCGCGTCCAGATAAATCGAATTTGTTCCGATGGCAAAAATGGACGGCAATTCATGTGTAACGATAACAATGGTCGTGTGCAGATTTTCTTTGATCTGCAAGATCAAATCGTCCAGATTTTTGGAACTGATCGGATCCAGCCCGGCAGAAGGTTCGTCAAAAAACACGATTTGCGGATCCAAAGCCAAAGCTCTGGCCAGTCCGGCGCGCTTTTTCATACCGCCGCTGATTTCCGCAGGGTAATAATCCTGAAAACCGCCCAGCCCGACCAAATCAAGCTTTAAGGCGACAATGTCCCGTATTTCCGCGGGCGTTAAATCCGTGTACTGTTCCAAAGGCAACGCAATATTTTCCGCCAAAGTCATAGATGACCACAACGCGCCGCTTTGATACAAAATACCGGCTTTGCGCATGGACGCGTCACGATCTGCTTTTGTTGCGTTATTGCCCCAAAAGGGCTGCCCGTCAAAAAGCTCTGTTCCTTTCAGCGGCCGTTTTAATCCCGTCAGCACTGTCAGCAATGTACTTTTACCGCACCCGCTGGCCCCCATAATGACAAAAACGTCCTGTGCGTTGACCGTAAAATTAACGTCCCGCATAATCACGTTTTCGTCATAAGCGACCGTCAGATCTTTTATTTCCAGAAACGGTTCTGCCATATTTTATACCCCGAACACGCTGAACATAAAAGTCAGGATCGCCGTTGCGACGGTCATCCAAACGATCGAATGCACCACGGCGGCGGTTGTCGCATATCCGACGGCCGAAGCATTCCGCCCGCAATTAATTCCCTGATAGCATCCGCATAAAGCAATGATCACGCCGTAAACGGAACCGTGTACGATTCCGATAATAATGTTTTTCATAGATAACGCTTTCAGCGTCATGCGGAAATAATCTTCCGGCGATAATCCCAGCATAAAGATACCGACAAAAGCGCCGCCCATAATTCCCATCAAATCGGCATAGATTGTTAAAAGCGGCATCATCAAAGACAAAGCCAGAACACGCGGCAAAACCAGAAAATCAAACGGAGAAATGCCCATGGTTTTTAACGCGTCGACTTCTTCGTTGACCTGCATGGATCCCAAAGTTGCCGCATACGATGCTCCTGTTCGGCCGGCCATGATCACGCCGCCCATAATGGCGCCCATCACGCGTGTAACGGCGATGGCGACCAGACTGGACACATAGATCTGCGCGCCGAACATTTTTAGCTGAATTGACCCGACAAAAGCCAAAATCAGACCGACCAAAAAACAGATCAGAGAAACAATCGGAAAAGCCTTGACGCCGGCGTCCTGAATTTCGGACAGAATATCTCCTTTGCGCACAACGGCCCGTTTAAGCAAAAAACGGACAAAAGAAGCATATGTCCGGCGCGCAAAGAAATATGCTGCGCGCGTTGCCGCCCAGGAATGCAAAGCAATATTTCCCAAAAAAACCAGACAAGACTCTTTTTGAACCGATCGGTCTTCTTGTTTTCGTTCGGGCACGGCAAAAGCCAAATCCAGCAAAGATTCAATGCCATGAGGAAAATCGACCAGCGAATAATCCACCTTGTTTTTCCGACACAAAGATAAAAGACGCACCAGAAAAGCAATCAGCTGGCTGTCCCAGCAGGTGATTCCTTTGCCGTTTAAAACCACGCGGGAAAACCCGGGGGCGGCAAATTCGTCAATAATGCCGTCTCGGTTATCCGGATGTTCTTTGATCAGCCATTCTCCGGACAATGTCAGTTCGGCACTACGATTCTTTTCGTCTTTTTGCAATACGGCGAAAGCAGACATAAATCCCAAAAATCCTTATTTTTCCTTTACTTCCCTTTCCTGATCCGTCAGTACCCGGGAATCCAGCGGCGTTAATTCATACTGCAGAATCAGATGTTTGATGATATCAGGATATTTAAACGGCTTGTAGGGAAAATTTATCAATAAATGGGCTATGGAATACCCCCTCATCGGGTTATTCGAACGGCGATATTTCGCCCGGGCAATTCTGTAATTTTCAAAATACCCGTTTGTATTTAAGTAGTGAATTTGGCTGATCACCGCATCGTATAAAGAATCGAAAATCTTAATTCTGTACTGCGGTCCTTCTTTTTGCGCTTCATCGGGAACGGCTCCTTTGCCGTTCCAGTCGCGTTGATTAAAAACGGCATTGTATTCCCGGGCATACCGACTGGTGCCAAAACCGGAATCCTGCGCCGCCATTGTCAAAAGCAGTGTCGGCGTAACCCCGTCAACACGGGGAATCAAAGCATTAAACAACGTATCCAAATCATCGGAAGGTTTGACGTCATAGCGCTTAATCCATTCCCGTAATTCGTCCATAGACTGTTTTGTTAAATCGCCGGTTTCATCAAATTCCCGTTTTAACTTCATGACCTGATCGCGTTCAACGGCCAATGTTTCATTTGCTTTTAAAATAACGGGCAACATCATTTCGTAAAACAAGGCCGGCCGAACTTCATCATATTTTTCTCGGTTAAAGTCTTTGGGAACGGACTGAACGAACAGCCGCGGCACGGGTTTGTCTTCCTTTAGATGATGAATCATATCATAATCGTATTCTTTAAAAACCCGTTGCAGCTGTGCCGTTTTAACCGGCGGGACAAAAATCCCTTCTTTTGTGATTTTCAAAGCCGGCAATTCATTGCCGAAAAAACGAAAAGCAATCGTTGTAACAACACCGATAACAAAAACCGTACAAACAAAATAAAGACTTTTTTTATTCATTTTCGACCTGCCGGACCATTTGTGCCATATCCGTTAAATCCAACGCCGCCCGGGCCAGATAAAATCCCGCACCCGACAGATGGTTGGGCAGAAACTGCGTTTCGGCCGCACCGTTGACAACGATCATCGGTTGAATTCGCACGGCCGTTTCCAGTGCCGACAATGCTTTTTTCGCCTTATTTTTCAAAGCTTCGTTTAAAAACAGATTTTTAAAATCCGTTTCCATATCCCGCAGCATTAAAAAATAAACATAAGCCTGTCCTTTAACCTCATAGAAGACATTATCCGCCTGCGTATCCCAGATTTTATCTTCGCCGGCCGAAATTTGGGTATTAAGGGCGGCAATGCATTCTTTCAGATCCGCGACCAGATGATTTATTATTATTTCCGCGGCCCGTGCCGAAGGATCAAAAGCCGACCGGTCGGCTTGTTCCTGCGCCGCATATTCTGAAATCAAATGTCCCGCCGTTCTGTATTTTTTTACCGAAGACACTGCCGGTTTCCATTGATCCACATGCCATACGTTTACCGGATACGCCAACAGATCCGCTGCTTTTTTCAAGGGTTCCGATTGCGGATCGGCAACAGCGAATGCCTGTGTTATTTTTTGAATCGCCGTTATTATTCCCGTTTGAAAAGCCGGCATATTATCCAGCACGGCGGCCGGGAAAAAGAACGGCAGATTCGGCGTAAAAGCGTATTGATCGGTTTCTCTGCCGATTAATTCGGCCAGTGTATTTAACGTTTGAACAGAGGCTTCTTGTGTTTTGGCGCCAAAGGGCGGATTTATGTCGATACGGTGATACAAAAGGGCACCGGCCGGATAATATAAAACCATCAGGGCAAAAACGGCGCCCAACATCCAGTGCCACCATTTTAATACAAAGGGGATTATTTTTTCTTTTGCCGACAACACCGTTTTCACGGATATGTTTTTAAAAAAAGCCGCTGTTTTTTTCAAAGGAGCTTCTTTTACTGTTTTTTTAAAAAAAGTTTTTACGGAATCTATGATTTTTTCCGGCGTTTCTTTCATTTTTTCTGCCTCTTTAAGCAACGGGATTTCCTTATTATCATACGCATTGACCGTCAAAAAGCCACCTAATTTATAGGCATAAAAAAAATTTTTATAAAAAAGCGGCGGAACGCTTGCAAAAAGCGGACAGGGTCCTTATATAAAGCTGCGATAGTTGCCGAACTCGGTAAAATTTACAAGGAAAAGAGGTTTTTTTTATGGGAAAAGTAATCGGTATTGACTTAGGAACAACGAATTCCTGTTTTGCTATTATGGACGGCAAAGACGCCCGTGTTATTGAAAATGCGGAAGGCGCGCGCACGACACCGTCAATGGTTGCCTTTACACAAAGCGGGGAACGACTGGTCGGACAGGCGGCAAAACGTCAGGCCGTCACCAATCCGGAAGGCACTTTCTTTGCCATCAAACGTTTAATCGGCCGCCGCTTTACGGACAAGCAGGTTGAAAAAGCCAAAACGCTGGTGCCGTATCATATCATTGCCGGCGAAAACGGCGATGCCTGGGTCGAAGCGCACGACAAAAAATACGCTCCCAGCCAGGTATCCGCTTTTATTTTGCAGAAATTAAAAGAAGACGCCGAAGCTTATCTGGGCGAACCGGTAACGCAGGCCGTCATTACGGTTCCCGCTTACTTTGACGACTCTCAGCGTCAAGCGACAAAGGACGCCGGTAAAATCGCCGGATTGGAAGTCCTGCGCATCATCAACGAACCGACGGCAGCAGCTTTGGCTTACGGTCTGGATAAAAAAGCCAGCGGCACGATCGTTGTTTACGACTTGGGCGGCGGGACGTTCGATGTTTCCATTTTGGAAATCGGCGACGGCGTTTTTGAAGTCAAAGCGACAAACGGTGATACGTTCCTGGGCGGCGAAGACTTTGATGCCCGCATCATCAATTATCTGGCGGACGAATTCCAAAAAGAACAAGGCATTGATTTGCGTCAAGACAAACTGGCTTTGCAGCGTTTAAAAGAAGGCGCCGAAAAAGCCAAAATCGAATTGTCTTCGGCTCAACAGACGGAAATCAATCTGCCGTTTATCACGGCGGACGCGTCCGGCCCGAAGCATCTGAACATCAAACTGACGCGCGCCAAAATGGAATCTTTGGTTGAAGACCTGCTGGAACGCACGAAACTGCCGTGTGAAAAGGCTTTGAAAGACGCGGGGTTGAAGGCTTCCGACATTAACGAAGTCATCTTGGTCGGCGGTATGACCCGTATGCCCAAAGTACAGGAAATCGTCAAAGACTTTTTCGGCCGCGAACCGCACAAAGGCGTGAACCCGGACGAAGTCGTCGCTTTGGGCGCGGCGATTCAGGGCGGCGTGTTAAAAGGCGACGTCAAAGACGTTCTTTTGTTAGACGTTACGCCGCTGTCTTTGGGAATTGAAACGCTGGGCGGCGTGTTCACCCGTCTGATTGACCGCAACACGACAATCCCGACGCGCAAATCGCAGGTATTCTCGACGGCGGAAGACGGACAGACGGCCGTGACGATCCGCGTGTTCCAGGGCGAACGCGAAATGACGGCGGACAACAAACTGTTGGCGCAGTTTGACCTGGTCGGCATTCCCGCTGCGCCGCGCGGCATGCCGCAGATCGAAGTCACGTTTGACATTGACGCCAACGGTATTGTCAACGTATCCGCAAAAGACAAGGCGACCGGCAAAGAACAGACCGTCCGCGTTCAGTCTTCCGGCGGATTAAGCGACGCCGACATTGACAAAATGGTCAAAGACGCCGAAGCACACGCTTCCGAAGACAAAAAGAAAAAAGAAGCCGTCGAAGCCAGAAACAAAGCCGAAAGCCTGATCCATGCAACGGAAAAGAACTTAAAGGATCTGGGCGACAAAGTTTCCGCGGCCGACAAAGAAAAAGTCGAAGCAGATATCAAGGCGTTGCAGGACGTTTTGGAATCCGGCGATGTCGCGACGATCAACGCGAAATCCGAAGCTTTGATGCAGTCTTCGATGAAGATCGGCGAAGCTTTGTACAAAGCGCAGCAGGAAACGGCAACCGCAGGCGCTCAGCCCGGCGCGGACGCTTCCGCTTCCGCGGAATCCAAACCTGACGAAGGCGTTGTTGATGCTGATTTTGAAGAAGTCAAAAAAGACTAAAGCTTGCTAATTAATAGCCGTTCGGAGTACAAATAAGTCCTCCGAACGGTTTTTCCATACCTGACATAAGGCTGATAACGATATGGCTAAACAAGATTACTATGAACTTTTGGGTGTCGGTAAAGAGGCTTCCGATGTGGAAATCAAAAAAGCTTACCGCTCTTTGGCTATGAAATACCACCCGGACCGCAACCCCGGCGATAAAGAAGCGGAACTGAAATTTAAAGAAGTCACGGAAGCTTACGAAATCCTCAAAGACGGCCAGAAACGTGCAGCCTACGACCGTTACGGCCATGCGGCTTTTGCGCAGGGGGCAGGCGCCGGATTCAACGGCGGTTTCGGCGGATTTAACTTTGATTTCGGCGGCGGTTTCGGCAGCATTTTCGAAGACATCTTCAGCGAATTCATGGGCGGTGCTGCCGGCCGTGCACGCGCGTCACAATCGGCTGCACGACGCGGTGCCGATATTCGTTATGATCTGGAAATTTCATTGGAAGAAGCCTATCGCGGCTTAAAAAAAGAAATCGAAATTCAAACTGCCGTGCGCTGTGACGAATGCGACGGTTCCGGCGCGGCCGCAGGATCAAAAGCGGAAACCTGCGATACCTGTCACGGTACCGGCCGTGTACGCCGACAGTCCGGATTTTTTATCGAAGAAAGAATGTGCCCCGCCTGTCAGGGAACGGGTCAGGTGATTAAGAATCCCTGTAAAAAATGCAAAGGTACGGGAAAAGTTTCTCAAAAGAAAGTGCTGGAAGTCAATGTGCCGGCCGGGATCGACTCCGAAAACAGAATGCGTTTGTCCGGACAGGGTGAAGCCGGTTTAAACGGCGGACCGAACGGTGATTTATATATTTTCGTCCATGTTAAACCGCACCCGATTTTTAAACGTGACGGGGCAAATTTGCATTGTGAAGTTCCGTTGTCCATGACAACGGCGGCTTTGGGGGGAAATATTGAAATTCCCTGCATCGACGGATCAAAGGAAAAAGTCACGATCAGCCCGGGAACGCAAACCGGCGAAGAAGTTCGGTTGCGCAAAAAGGGTATGTCGATGCTGCAAAATAAAAATGTCGGCGACCTGTTTGTCCGTTTTAAAGTGGAAACGCCGACAAAACTGACCGCAAAACAAAAAGAACTGCTGAAACAGTTTGCAGAAGAAGGCAAGGAAAACAGCCCCGAAGCAACAGGCTTTTTTGAAAAACTCAAAGACCTGTTAAAATAAGCCGGATAAAATTGCCCCGCCCCCTCTTTTAAGAAAAACAAAACCCTTTTTTGCCGGCAGAAAAGGCGGCCGTCGTCATTGGCTTTTCTGGCCGGAAAACCGTTAAATGCCGTTTCGTTTTTTTATCGGTTGGAATATGATTTTTTTTATTTTAGAATAGATAAGTGTTTCAAACTGTTAAGGATATTTCCATGAAAATAGGCGTTACAGGCTGTGCGGGTCGAATGGGCAAAATGCTTTTAAACCGCGTATTGACAAACAAAGATTGCGAACTTGCCGGCGGTTCCGAACGCCGGGAAAGCGGTTTTATCGGCCGCGATCTGGGAGAAGTCATCGGGGTCAGGCCGTTGGGTATATCGGTAACTTCTTATCCTTTTGAACTATTTAACGCCTGTGAGGCCGTTTTGGATTTTACCGCACCGGCGGCCAGTGTCGAACACGCCAAAATCGCCGCGGAAACGGGAAAAATCCTGATTGTCGGTACAACGGGATTAAGTGCGGATCAAATGGAAATCCTAAAAAAATGCGCCGAAAAAACGGTTATTGTCGCCGCACCGAATATGAGCGTGGGGGTCAACCTTTTGTTTGCTCTGGTCAAACAGGCGGCGGCCGTTTTAGATCCTTCTTATGATATTGAAATCGTTGAAATGCACCATCGCAACAAAGCGGACGCACCGTCCGGAACGGCGCTGGGTCTGGGCAATGCCGCGGCGGAAGGACGGCAGATTGAATTAAAGAGCGCAGCCCGTTATGAACGTCACGGCAACACGGGCGTCCGGCCGGCTGGCGAAATCGGCTTCGCGGCCCTGCGCGGCGGAGACGTCGTCGGAGATCACACGGTTATTTTTGCCGGACAGGGCGAACGCATCGAACTGACGCACAAGGCTTCCTCCCGCGAAATTTTTGCCGACGGTGCGATCAAAGCTGCTTTGTGGGCGCAAAACAAACCGAAAGGGTTATATTCCATGCAGGACGTTTTGGGGTTAAAGTAATTTTTCTCAAAACAAAAGGAAATTTGCATGAAAAAACTGATTATTACCGCCGCCTTTTTTTTATTTTCTTTTACGGCGCAGGCAGGCGTTTATGTTTCTGCAGGTATCGGATTAAACATCAACGACAGTAAAACAACCCGTAACGGCATTAAAAACGATTATGACAATTCGGCTTTTTATTCGGGGGCACTGGGGTATGCTTTACCGATTTTACCTCTGCGCGCCGAACTGGAAGGATTTTATTCCAAAAGCAATGTTAAAGAAGCTTCGGGTCACATGACGGCTTACGGCGCTTTGGCAAATGCTTACGCCCGCATTCCCGTCCTGGGTTTTTATGTCGGCGCCGGGGCAGGATATGCTTCTGTCAGGAACGAAACAACGCCGGTTTATCAGGGAATTGCCGGTTTTGAATACGCTTTGTTCGGATTGAATCTGGGCATTGAATACAGGCATCTTCAATCCTCAAAAAACATCAAAAAAGTCGGAGAAAAATCTCGTTTCAGAACAGATGCTCTGATGTTAAAAGCACGTTTCGAGTTTTAAACGATGTCTTCTCCCCGGCTGATCGTTTTTCCGCAAAATCTGCAGCATAACTTCCGACTGATGTGCCAAACCTGTCCGGGAACGCAAATTGCTGCCGTCGTCAAGGCAAACGCTTACGGTTTAGGATTTGAACGCGTTGTCAGACCGCTGGCCGAAGCCGGCTGCCGAACCTTTTTTGTCAACAGATTTGCCGAAGGTGTCGCCGTACGCCGGCTGGATTCCGCGGCGGAAATTTTTGTTTTGGACGCTCTGATCGGTTCTGAAACGTTGCAAGCGTATAAAACATTATCCCTGACACCTGTTTTTTCAACATTGCAAACATTGGCACGTTATCCCGATGAACAAAATATTGCCGTCCGGCTGGACACGGGATTTAATCTGGCCGGCATTAATGCTTTTGACAAAGCGACCGTCATGCGGGCTTTAAACGGACGATCTGTTTCGTTTTTAATGTCACATCTGTGTTGCGCGGAACGGCCGGACAACCCTAAAAACGCCGAACAGTTGGCTTTATTTTGCGAATATGCCGCCTTGTTTCCGGGTGCGCGAAAAAGCCTGTCGGCCTCGTTCGGAGCGGCTTTGGGCAAAGAATACCGATTTGACGTAATCCGTGCCGGCGCCTCTTTATACGGTTCGACAGCTTTGCCCGGCAGTCTCAGTGCCGCGAAACTGACCGCAAAGGTCGGTTGGCTCAGATGGTTTGAGGCAGGCGAAAGCTTAGGATACAATGACAATTTTATTTTCAAAAAACGCACTTTTGTCGCTTCTGTTTTAGTCGGATCGGGCGACGGCATTGTCCACAAACCGGGCTGTTTTGTTGATTTTAACGGCACACTTCTGCCCGTTTTGACGCCGCCGGCAACAAATTATCTGCCCGTTGATGCAACTGCTGTTGCGGATTGTATTCACACATCAGATGAAGTAGACTTGTTTAACACTTCTTATACACCGGATAAACTGGCCGTTGATGCGGGAATGGAAGTCGGAGCCGATGTCTTAATTCGTTTAAATTCTTTTTAGCTATATTGCCTTTTAAACGATTTTGTTTCTTTATGGAGAAGATATGATAGATACCAAAGCTTTTTCTAAACTCACTTACGGGTTATACGTGGTCGGTGTTAAATCCGGCGATAAGTTCGGCGGTTGCGTTGTTGACGCCGTCATGCAGACAACCGTTCAGCCGCAAACGCTGGTGATTTGCTGTAACCGGGGAACGCGGACGCGGGAATGTATTGAAGAAACCAAAGAATTTACGCTTTCCGTTTTATCCGAAACGACCGATCCGTTTGTGATTGCCAATTTCGGATTTCAGTCCTGCAGACAGGCCGACAAGTGGGAAAAAGTCCCGCATCGTCTGATGAACAGCCTGCCTGTTCTGGACAAGGCGGCGGCCTATTTATACTGCAAGGTATCTGAAATAAAACAGCTTTCGACACACACGCTGTTTTTCTGCGATGTCATTGAAGCGCAGGACGGGAACGGAAAAGCGCTCAGTTACACGGCATATCAGGAAACATGGAAGCCGAAAGTCATGGAGGCTTTTAAAACCGGAAAATGTTCACAAGAAGGTAAAGGAGAAAAAAAGATGACCAAATGGGTATGTAAAGTTTGCGGTTATGAATACGAAGGCGATGAATTACCGGCGGATTATGTTTGTCCGGTTTGCGGTGTCGGCCCTGACGAATTTGAAAAAGCGGAAGAAAAAACCGCCGCTCCGTCTAAAAAAGAAAAATGGGTTTGTTCTTTGTGCGGATACGTCTATGACGGCGACACACCGTTTGAAGATCTGCCGGACGATTATGTTTGCCCTGTTTGCCAACAGCCCAAAAGCGCGTTTGTAAAAGAATAATAAAAAAATCGGAATTCGGACACTTTAGAAAAACAGCATACTCTCAACCGGGTATGCTGTTTTTTCACGCTTAAAACGCCAGTTTTTTTCCGGCCAGAATATGCACGTGCAAATGCGGGACTTCTTGTCCGCCGTCGCGCCCCGTGTTCATCACCAGACGGTAACCGCCGTCAACCAGGCCCTGTTCTTTTGCCACAGCGCCGACGGCTTTGAAAAAGCCCGAAATCTCTTCAGACGAAGCTTTTGACGTAAAATCCGAAAAATCCGTATACGCCCCTTTCGGAATTACCAACAGATGCACGGGCGCTTTGGGATTAATATCTTTAAACGCAATCGCGAAATCGTCTTCGTATATTTTATTGACGGGAATATCGCCCTTTAACATTTTGGCAAAAACATTGTTTTCATCATAAGCTTTCATTTTTTACTCCTTCGGCCGTGAATTTTTTTCCGCTATGCCGGAAATGCCTTCCCTTTGTTCCAAAACATGAAACACATCGTCGGGACAAACGCCCGCGTCTGCCCACAAAACACATAAATGATACAACAAATCCGCGCTTTCCGAAACAACGTGTTCTTTGTCTTTCGCCGTTGCCGCAATGACGGTTTCCACGGCTTCCTCGCCGACTTTCTGCGCTATGCGGCCGGTTCCCTTTGAAAACAGTTTTGCCGTATACGATGTTTGCGGATCGGCGCCTTTACGGCTTTGAATCGTCGAAAACAAACGGTTTAAAATTTCCGCCGGCATGATTATTCTCCTTTTAACAGCCGGACGGCTTCGCGCACGGTAAAGCGGTTGTCATAAACCGCCCGTCCCGCAATGACTCCGACAATATTGTTTTGTTCTTCTTTTTTACAGGCCCTTAAGTCGTCCAACGAAGAAATTCCCCCCGATACAATGACAGGCGTGGAAACGGACCGCGCCAGCTGAACCGTTGCCGGCAAGTTTGGCCCCTGCAGAACACCGTCGCGCGCAACGTCCGTATAAATAATCGCCGCCACGCCCGCGGATTCAAATTGACGCGCCAGATCAACAGCTGTTATTTCGGATTTTTCCGCCCAGCCTTCAACGGCGACAAAGCCGTCTTTGGCATCAATGCCGACGGCAATCCGTCCCGGAAATTCCAGGCAGGCTTTTCTGACAAAGTCCGGATTCCGCAGGGCGATCGTGCCCAGGATAACGCGCGCAACACCTTTGTCCAGCCACATTTTAATCGTTTCAAGCGTGCGGATCCCGCCGCCCAGTTCGATTTTAACGTCAACGGTTTTTAAGATCTCTTCAACAGCTGTCGCATTAACCGGCTTTCCCGCAAAGGCCCCGTCCAGATCGACAATATGAATCCATTCCGCCCCCTGACGAACGAACTCCGAAGCCTGCGCCGGCGGGTTGTCGTTAAAAACGGTAACCTGCGCCATATCGCCTTGTTTCAGGCGGACGCATTTCCCTTCTTTTAAATCGATCGCGGGTAACAGATACATTATGATATCCTTTAAAAGCTAAAACATTTTTTAATGTTTTTCTGATTATGTAAAATAGACTGACTCAATCATATAAAGGTATCTGATGAAATTAAAACATTTTTTCTTTATTTTTTTGATTTTATGTCTGTTTCAGATGCCTTCCGCCGTTTCCGGAAAAACGGAAACAACGGTTGTGATTGATGAATCCGGTGCAACGCCGGTATATGATTCGGCGGCCGGAGAACTGGCGGAACGATTGTTTACGTTTGATGCCCGTCTGGCACCGATCAAGCTGGAATACGTTGATTTTAAGATTAACCGTAACCGAACGGCCGATGAATGGGGAAAAGATATCGGGCAATATAATTTCAAGCTGTTCGGTTGCCGGCGAGGACAAAAAAACATTGTGTTAAACGAAGGCCGCGCAATGCGCCGTGATATGAAGTTTGACAATGTCTTTTTCGAAGAAATGAACGAACTGTTTCCCGTTATCGTGCGCAAAGACAACCCTTATTACCCGTATTCAATCAGTGCCGAACGACCGGATCTGTTGCCCGGATACGTTATTACGGCAGAAATCAAAGATCTGTTTATTAACGTCTGCGACCAATATGACTGGCGGACGCGCACTTATTCTCACTTACGCAGCGGATCGGCGGAAATTCAAGTTTTATGGCGTGTCATGACACCGTTCAACCGCAAATTATATTGGGAAGACGTCACCCGCGGTTATGCCGAAATTCAAACGCCGGTTCGAGACGGAGAAGTCCGTCTGATTGAAAAAGCCTTTGCTGATGCTTTGGTGCGCGTTATCGGCATGCCGGGATTCATGCAGACCATGCGTTCCGTCCCCGATCCTGCCGATTTGGAAAGAGCCAAAGCGGAATTTGAAGCATTGGCCTATGAACATAAAAAATACAAAAAGCTGCAATCTTCTTATCGGCGCAAACGCATGGTTTTTTACAGTGAACGCGAACGTGAACGCACGTTGGAAGATCTGGAAAAAATCACGGGCGGCGATCGGAATTTATCCGGCGAACTGGAAAAAGGCACCGGCGCTTTGCATACATTGGAAGAACTGGAACGTATGCTGGCTGAAGGAGAAACTCTGGATTCCGAACAGCTGGAACGCTTAAATCAGGCGCGCCGCGAACTGGGAGAACAAGTTTTAGGCAGTTCAGGTTTGGGACATTCCGATTTAAGCGGCAGCGAACTGGCGGACGGCGGTATGGCCAGCGGACAGATCGGACGCGGTCTGGCGGATTCGATGGGATCGGGCATTATGGCCCGCGGACTGACGGATTCAGGCGATACCAGCGGCTTTTATGCCCGCCTGTTAAAGGAACCGCCGATGCAAAGAGGGCTGTTCGGTCGGATTCTGCCCGTTATACCGCTGGTGCGTTTCTTTGAAGGGTATACTTTGTCTTCCGGCTTGGAAAGAGAAGAAAACAAAGCAGGCTTTATTGTTTCTCCCGTTGACGGCTGGATCACGATCGGCGATCAAAAACCGTTCCGCTATTTATCGCCGATCCGCCTGTATCGTATCCGATCCAGTGTTGTCGCCGTCACAAACGAAGAAGAGGTCGGATCCGGATTGGTTATTGCGCCGTCTTTGGTTTTGACGAATTATGAAATAGCCAAAAAAACAACCTTTGTTAAAACGGAATTTCTGGACGGCCGGGTCGTAACGTCAATGGTATTGCGTGTCAACAAAGACAAAGACGTTGCTTTGTTATATATGCCGCCGGCAGAATTTGACGAATATAACTGGCCGATCCCGCTGCGTCTGGATTTACCGGAGGTCGGCGAACCGTTTTACGCCATCGGCACGCCGATGCGCGGCGGATTTGAAGGAGCTTTGGAAAAAGGAAAAGTGGCCGGCTATCGTTTCAGTGATACAGGCGTTGATATTTTGACGAACACAAACGTTCAAAGCGTTTCGCTGGGCGGCGTTTTGGTTGATGAAAACGGCAATGCGATCGGTTTGGCTCATGCCGGTAAAAGTCTGATCGAAAGCCGGGACGGATTTATTCCCATCGGTGATGCTTTTGAGGCGCTGAAAGTCCGTATCCGCGACCGTGACATGGACGAAACGCCGACTCAAAAAGCCCGGCGCCTGCGCAAAATGCGCGACGATTACATTAAATAGACGAATTGGAACAAACCAATCGGTAACCTTCGCCGCCGCCCGTTAAAAACGTAATGCCCGTTGTTTCCAGTTTTTGGCGCAGACGGTAAATATGCGTTTCCAGCGTATGGGTTGAAATACCTTCGCCGTAGCCCCATATTTCGCGCAGCAGCGTTTCTTTGTCGACCGGTTTATCACGGCCGTGCAGATAATTCAGGATTGCCGCTTCTTTTTCCGTTAATTTAATTTCGGTTTCTTTATAACTAAGCGTTTTGCCGGCAAAATTAAATTTCCAGCACCCCAAAGAAACAGAAGCGTCCTCACTTTGTTCAAACTGGGCTGCGCCGGCAATTAATGCCGTCAAAAAAACGGACAGACGAAACGGTTTTAAAACCGGCTGCACGTTTTCGCCTTCAAAAGACTGTTGTGAAGTTAAATAAAAAATCGGAACGCCGTGATTAACGGCGCACAGCAACCGATGTTGTTCCGGCGTCGGATCATCAATAATCAGCGCGGAAAAAGCTTCGTTTCTAATAAAGTCAACAGCTTCCTCGAAATTGTCGGTTTCAACGACTTCCTGAGCAATTTCCAACACGCGGATTTCACCGGCCAGGGCCTGCCGCGGTTTTTCCTGTGGTGAATAAATCAGAATCTGACGCATTTTTTTCTCCTGCAAAAGGGCTGGCTAATATCATAAAAGAGGTTTTTATTTTTTTAAACCAAAAATACTTGGCACGAATATTGCATATTCAAAATCAGCGAAAGGGAGGACAATATGTTAAACATGGAATTCAGCGTTGATATGGCTGTATGGCAGGACGGTATAACCTTTCAATCCGCTTTGGCGTCCAAGCCTGCAAAAGAATTTGAACTGCCGCAGACAATGCGTGAAAGCCTGTTTGCGCAAACTCTAAACCCGCCTGCCGAAAAGACGGTTTCGACACAAACGCATCGTCCTGAACCGGCAAACGACAAACAGATACATGCACCGGTTTTATTGAGCGCACAGGAAAAAGAAACCGCGCCGAAGACACCGGCAGTTACCGATGTTCCGGAAATACCGGCTTCATTAATGAACGTCGAAGATTTAACCCCGTTTGTTGTCAGCGCCGACACCGTCAAACCGGGCAGCCGTTTAAATGAACAGCTTCAAAGAACGACATTTTCCAAAAAGTCGGATAAACTGATTGACGACGCACAATCGCCTTATAATATGTCCGAAGAAAAGGCAAAGGCCCGCGAAACAGCCAGAAATACAAGAACTTTAAAAGGCCCGGGCGATGCCAAAATTTTCCCGATGAACACGGCGGCGCGTTATCGCGACAATCAAACAAAGTTCGGTGTCGCTCAACCTCTGACGGTCAGCGCCGCGGATCAGGCAAAGCAATTGCGCATTGAGGAAATGCGCCAACAAGCCAAAGCCAAAACCATCAATGAAATCAATACGTCACTGGCTCAAAAACCGGGCGGCCGACAAAAAATGCCCGTAGACATTGATGCTATTCGTTCTCAGGTCAGTACGGACGGGTTCGGCTATCAGCGCGATTCTTTGCCGCTGGCTTCATCGCAAAAAGTATCCCCGGCCGCTTCCTGGTTTCCGGAAGCCATGACCCGCCAGCTGGACGCTTACGAAGCGGCACATAAAATGGCGGCGCAATACGGAGTGACGGAACGGAAAACAGGAACGGATTTAAGCGCCTGATCTTGTCCTGTCCGCATTAAAATTCGATTGTGACAGAAAAAAGATATTTCCCGAATACCGCAAAATAACGGTATCGGACATAAAAAAAAACCCTCCGGCAGCCGGAGGGTTCCGTTTTGTTTCAATTAAGCTTTCTGCGATTCTTCAGCGTTAAACTTAATCCATTTTTCATCAGCTTCATCTTCGGTGGTGATGGCACCCTGCGGGCATTCGGAAATGCACACGCCGCAGTCAATGCAGGTATCGGGATTGACAACGACCTGCGTATCGCGTTCAACAAACGCGCCGACCGGGCAGACGTCAACACAGGTCAGGCATTTTACGCAGGAATCATTAACAACAGAAGCCATATTAAATCTCCTCAAAACTAGTTTTGTATGACGTAAAGCAATATAGACAATTTTAAGTTTTTTTCAAGTCTGAATCGAAGAACAGCCAAAATTTATATTGTCGTTCTGTCTTGGCAAAAGCGGTTCGGAAACCGATAAAAAATATCTGAAGCCGTTTTACGGGAAAAACCAAAGGGCTTACCGCACGCTTAAGACCTTCCTTTCAACAAAAAATCCCCCGGATCCGGAGGATTTTTATTGGTGATCTCGGAGCGATTCGAACGCTCGACCCACAGCTTAGAAGAATTGTTATTTCGTTTTTGCCGATTTTTGCATTTTTTTGCCGATAGTTGCTTGTAAGGTATTTTTATCATTTATTTTCAATATGTTGTAATTTGCTCTTTTTTGTAAATCTTTGCCGATTTTATCTTTTGATTGCAGGGCATTTTCAAAAAAATGATAGAAAAGTGATAGAAAAGTTGTTGATTTTAAGATGCGAATGACTCATTCTTTTGGCATAAAAAAAGAGGTGTCCAATGGCGATCAAATTGAAAGAAAACTTTACGGAAGAATTTTTAGCTGATCTGAAACCGGAAGCATCTGCTTATTTGGTGGCAGACCTTAAGACACCGAATTTTATGTGCCGCGTTAATCCTCGCGGCAACAAAACCTATATTTACAAGCGTTGCATCAATCGGAAACCCGTTGTCATAACAATCGGCTTAACAACGGAAATTAAACTGAAAGACGCAAGGAAAAGGGCTTGTGAACTAGCGGCAGAAGTTCTTAACAATAAGAAGTTCCTCAAAGAGAGGGACGAACGTCGGGAAATGCCGACTCTCGCTGAATTTTTTGATAATAAGTATATCCCTCTGCACGCTGAAAAATATACCAAACCGCAGGTTTGTCGTGATGGCATAAGTATCTTTGACAGATATTTTAGAAGTCAATTTGGATCAGAGAAATTAGATAACATAGATCGCGATACAATAGAAAAACTCCATATAAAGCTGAAAAACCAAAGAACTATCTATGTGGCTAATTCCGCATTGGCTCTTATAAAGAAAGTTTTGAATAAAGCGGTTGAATGGAATGTCATTAAATATAATTCCGTTATGGGGATTAAAAAATATACGGAAAAACCAAGAGAACGCTTTTTACAATCAGACGAACTCAAAAATTTTTTCCAAGCGTTGGACGAAGAACCGGATTCCCTATTCCGCGACTATGTTTATATTTCTTTGTTCACGGGACAAAGACGTTCAAATGTTCTGACAATGCGATGGGATCAGATTGATTGGGTTGAAAAGGTTTGGCGTATTCCCGAAACGAAAAACGGATCCTCGTTGAATGTTCCTTTGATACCGAAAGCAATCAGTATTTTGAAAAGTATAAAAGCCAATTCCGTTTCTCCGTGGGTGTTTTATAGCCCGTCGAGTGCCTCCAAACACTTAGTTGAACCGAAGAAATTCTGGAAGAAGCTGTTAAACCGTGCCGGAATTGAAAACTTGCGTATTCACGATATACGTCGGACGTTAGGAAGTTATGAGGCTATGGCAGGCGTTAATCTGCCGTTGATTTCAAAGACACTCGGACACAGGAGTTTCCAAGCAACGCAAATCTACGCCCGAATGAATGTCGAAAGTGTTAGAGCGGCAATAACCTCCGCTGTTGATTTAATGGAGAAGCGGGCGGGCTTGTCAGACGAGGCAACGGTTTTTCCGTTCAAAGAGGAAATAAAACCGGCTGTATAAAAGGTTTTTCAGAGAAGTTAATCCGTTTGTCGGATTGGTAAATATCTAACCGGACGCAGTCATTGATTGCGTCCGTTTGTATTTACTTTTTACGAAAGGATTAGCTTATGACTAAGACAGAAATATTGGCAAAATTGTCAGGCTTAATTAAAGCATTTCACGGAGAACAGACGGAACGCTTTAAGGTTCTGATGACGACCGTCAAAAGTGTTATAGAAAAACAGGCATCCGGCAAAAGAACGGACGAAGATTTTGAGAATGTTTCTTTGTTTATCAAATCGGTTGAAGAACTTGTCAATGATCCGGCATTTTGTAATGAAGAAACTGAATTGTTGCTTTCCGTTTATGAATTTGGCGTATTGACGATTCTCGATTTGGAAGCGGATATGGGGAACACTTCGATAGCCGTTCTGGGAGGAACTGCCAGAGCAAGAAAATACGACGAGGTTAAGAGATTCGTCCAAGAACGCTATTTTCGATTGTCAGAAAGCGATCCGAATATAAAACTCGTGTCCGCCGCCGCTCGAATCGCAAGTATGATAAAGACGGAATTACCGAACTGTCCTATTGTGGAAACGAACTTGCTGAACTGTTTATGCAGTTGGATTTCACAGATCAGAAAGACAGGAAAGCTGATATAAAGAAGTTTAGCAAGCACAAAGGTTTTGTGCCGGTTGAACTTGATGAAGTATGATAAAACATACACTACCCTTTCGTTTGTTCTAAAACAAATGAAAGGGTTTAATTATGAATACCGATGACGTTTATCTGACGATAAAGGAAACGGCTAAAATCTTAAAAGTCAGCGTTTCAACCTTGTATCATTGGCGAAGCGATAAAACATTCAATCTTCCATCCGTGAGGATTTCTAAAAAGATTCTGTATCGTCGCTCCGACATAGATGTTTTTCTTAAACATCATTGCGCCGATGAAAACAATGCCGGAGAGAACAACAATGGTTAATCCGGTATTAGAAAAAGGCTTGTTAGAGTTCAGAATCCCGTATCCGAAGAACAGAGCGTCATCAAACGGCTTTATCCGTTGGGGAAAAAATCAAAGATATTGGGCGATTCAAGTTGACGATGGCTTCTTCTTCGGAGATTTTGCGACCGATTTATCGACAGCGGTGTTTCCGAACAGAGAAGTGAACGATTACGACACGAAAACCTATTCAAAACGAGTGTCTGATTTAATTGAACAAACCGATCAGGAACGGAACTATTTTTATATTAAAACAAAGGAACGGGCGCAAAAGATTTGGGAAACGAGTGCCTGTTTAACCTATTCGCACGATTATCTTGTCAGAAAGAAAGCCGTGTCGTCAGGATTGAAGATTGCGGGTGAAGGCTGTCTTATCATTCCTCTTTACGATATTAACGGAGAATTATGGACGCTTCAATTCATCGACGCGAACGGAACAAAACGCTTTTTGAAGAATGGAAAGAAAAGCGGAAACTTCTTTATGTTCGGGAAGCCGCAGAGCAGGATTTACATTTGCGAAGGATACGCCACAGCTTCAAGCGTATATCAGGCTGTAAAAGAATGTGTTGTTGCTTGTTTTGATGCGGGTAATCTTTCAAAGGTCGCTCCGCAGTTGGCACAAAAGTATCCGAAAGCCGACCTTGTCTTTTGCGCGGATAACGACCGGTTTAATCTGGTTAATGTCGGAATTGAAAAAGCGACAAAAACGGCTCGCCCCTTAAAAGCTAAAGTCGTTTATCCGGTTTTTGACGAAAAAGATACGCAATCCACCGATTTCAATGATCTGCATTGTTGGTATGGATTGAATTTCGTTTGTCAGCAAATCATCACTTCACTCGGAGAATAGAAAATGAAAACACAAAAAGCCGGAAAAATGGGAAATCTGGGCAATTCTGTTGAAAATGTAATAAATATCAATGAGATAGATAAAAACAGGGCCGTTGGAAATTTGGGAAAACAGGGAAATCTGATAGATTTTTCACACGATTGGGAGGAGCCGGTTTTCTTTGATGACTTCAAGTTGACAGATATTCCCGCTTCGATTTTACCGTCGCCATATAAAGATTTGGCGGTTGCGTTATCAGAACGCTTGGAAACACCCGAAAGCGCAACGGTTTTATGTATGTTGAGCATATTGGCGACAGCGTTGCAGAATAAGTATGTTGTTCAAGTCGAAAACGATTATGCCGAACCGCTGAATTTATATTTAATGGTCGCGATGCCTCCGGCGAACAGAAAGACGGCTATTCTGAAAGCGTGTAGCAAACCAGTCCTTGAATATGAGAAAAAACAAAGATTATTGCTTGAAGAAGAACACCGGCGTCAGCTTTCCGTATATCATTCGCAACGCCGCCTGATTGAAAATGAACGCAAACGCTTGACGGAAGAAAAGGCTAAAAACGGCGCGATAGAAGAAATTGCGGCGAAAGAGGCTTCTCTCATTGAGCCGTCGGCATTACCCAAACTGTTTTTGACGGACGCAACAACGGAAAGTCTGGCAACGGCTCTTTACGAACAAAATGGAAAAATATCCATTATCACCGACGAGGGCGGATTTTTAGATTCGTGTTCCGGACTTTATACCGGAGGGCAGACAAACATAGACGTTCTCTTGAAAGGTTGGGACGGCGGAAGTTTAAGCATCAAGCGTCGAGATCGGGAAGTTTATATCACTCCGTTGATTACGATTTTTATGATCGTTCAGCCTGTAATTTTTGAGAATATGGCGAAAAACAAGAACTTTACGGGGAAAGGATTTTTTGAACGCTTCTTATTCTGCGAACCGAAATCGAAAATCGGTTTCAGAAATCATAAAGGAAAACCCGTTCCTGCCGGTTTGACAAAAGAATATGAAGAACGGATTAAAGCATTTCTTGAAATGCCGACTCCGCGTTCTCCCATTAAATTGAGCTTAAACAAAGCGGCGTTAAATGCTTGGCGCAAATTTCAAGACAAGGTTGAGCGCGATCTTCGCAAAGGTGGAAAGTTGGAACTTTGTCAAGGTTGGGGCGGAAAACTTTGCGGGCAGACTTTAAGAATTGCGGGACTTCTTCATTTGGCGCGATACGAAAAAACTTCCGCAACGATCAATGAAGATACGATGAAAGACGCAATCCGTTTGGCAGAACGTCTTGTTTGCCACGCCGCGAAGGTTTTTGACAATTTTATTTTGTCGTCCGATGTCAGAATAAAAGAAGCATCAGTTGTTTGGAATCTGATAAAGGGTTTTAACAAATCAAGTGTTATTCAACGGGAAATCGTTTACGCCCTGCGTCATAAAATGGTCGCCGAACATATCAAAGAGCTGCTGAAAGTTCTAATTGAGCGAAATCTTATCAGCGAGCCGATTCGCGCTCCGGGTGGCAGAACGACCACTTATCTTGTCAATCCGAAAGCGTTGAGAAAAACAGATGTCTGAATGTAATGAGCGGCAAGCATTAAAAGAGCGTTTGGAACGATTAAAAACGATCCTAATCGAAAGAATGCGATTGCATACGGACGAAGTAAACGTATGCGAACGTAAACAATCGAAGGACATCATTTCCGAAACCTCCGAAGAAGTTGCACCGGTTTTGAAAAGGAAGTATAAATAAGTGAAGCTATTGAAATACCCCCCCCCCTAAGGCGAGGAAGAAAATGGACAAGGACACCTTGTTGAAAGGCGAAAGCAAAACGCTTGAATTTAAGGCGGCTCTTTCGGATTCTTACCTGAAAACCGTTGTGGCGTTTGCCAATACGGACGGCGGACGATTAGTGTTCGGTATCGACGACAAAACACGCAAGATTGTCGGCGTAGATAAAGACGAAGTTTTCAAAATAATGGATTCTATCGCCAATGCTGTTTCCGACGCCTGCCAACCGAAAATCATTCCCGACATCGCTTTTGAAACAATAGAGGATAAAACGGTTGTTACGGTTGACATCGCGGCGGGGTTCAACCGTCCCTATATGCTGAAAAGCGGCGGATTGGACAAAGGCGTTTATGTCCGTTCCGGCGCGACTTCCAGACCGGCGGATTTGGAACAAATACGGGAAATGATGTTGGACGGTTCCAATCAATCCTGGGACGAGCAGATTTGTCGGGACTATACGCTGACCGACCGAGCCGTTAAAAGGCTTTGCACCGACATCAACAAATACAGAGCTGAAAAAGACGGAAAGAAAGCCCCGAAAGCGACAAAAGAAAGTTTGATCGGTTGGGGCGTGTTGAAACAGGACGGTGCTGAAATCCTGCCGACAAACGCTTTCGCTTTACTGGCGGACAATCCGTTCAGACAGGCTAAAATCCAATGCGCCGTTTTCAAGGGAACGGACAAGGTTTTCTTTCTTGACCGCAAAGAATACGAGGGATCGCTTTATAACTTGCTTGAAGACGCTTACCAGTATGTTTTGCGGAATATCAGAATGGGCGCAATCATCGAGGGATTGATCCGGCAGGACAAATTCGAACTTCCGCCCGCCGCCATTCGGGAAATGATTTGTAACGCGATTTGTCATCGCTCCTATATGGACGAAGGTATGATTCAAGTATCCGTGTTTGACGACCGGTTGGAAGTTTCCTCTCCGGGGGCGTTGTGCCGGGGCTTAACGCTGAAAGACGCGCTGAAAGGACGGTCGAAGCCGAGGAACAAAGTGATTGCCGATGTGTTCAGTCGTATGGGGATCATCGAAAAGTGGGGAACGGGACTTCAAAGAATCGTGGATTTAGCCAAGCAAGAGGGATTGAAAGAGCCGGTTTTTGAGAACAATGATTCTTTCTTTCGCGCGATTTTGTATCGGGGAAAAGAAGAAACTACCTCAAAAACTACCGCAAAAACTACCGCAAAAACTACCGCAAAAACTACCGCAATTATTTTAGACGCTCTTTCGGACAATCCGAATATCACGTTAAAGGAATTAGCCTCTATGACAGGACTATCAGTTGATGGTGTGCGTTGGAATCTGTCAAAGCTGAAAGAGGAAAACAAGATAGAACGTATTGGCGGTAACAGAAGCGGTCATTGGGTTGTAAAAGACAAAGGGGAGTAAAAACTCCCCTTTTCTCACATAACGATTTCACCGCTCTTTTCCTGCATTTTCTCCTGTCCTTTGGACTTGGAACGTGTCGGTTTCGGCACGTCCGCCCGCGACAGGGAGGGCAATTCCTCTTTTGACGGAACCTCCATAGCGTTGGATTTGCCCTGCGATTTCTCGACCATTTTTTCAAAGCGTTCTTTGGTGTAGCCCGCGACGTTCATCAGGGCGTTGATGTCTTTGCCCTCGTGGATCATTTTCTGGACGAACGCCGGACTGTCCAATTTGTTGCGGGCTTTCATCCATTCCGCCTTGTCGATTTCCTCCTGTGTCATTTCTTTGGTGTTGCGGAATTGCTGATAGGCGTTGTCAATTCGGGTGTTGAAGCCGTCTTTCCCGTCCAGTCGCTCGAATTTCACCCAGAGTTGATCTTCCTTTGCGTAAACGGATTTCACGCGAACGGGGGCAATTTCATATCCTTTGAATTTTTGGTCTTTTCCGAACTCGCCATCAAAGACGGGACGACGGATCAACCCCTCCTGCCCTGCTAAAATGTTTTTCGTCTGTTCGATGTTGGCAAATGTTTCTTCCAATGCCGTAGTGGTATTTTCAGCCATAAAGTTTTCTCCTAACAATGCGTTCGATTTAGCGGTTGTCACACACGCTTAAACGAGGTCTGATTGGTGCGGAGAAAATTCTCGGCATTGTTAAAAAACAAAGAAAGGATATTTTCAAAAATATAAAAAGTCAAAAGATTTTTTTATTTGTTTATTTCTGCTTTTTCTATCGTATTTTATCTTTTTGATGTTTATTTATGTTTTTTATTATATAAATTATTATAATTTTTTTATTGAATAATATTCAAAAACAGTTATACTTGCTTTCGGTTTTTACCAACAGGAACATTTTTGTTGCTGCCTTTGAAACTATCCTTACACAAAGGGAGCAACATTTATGCTACGCGGAACAGAAACGCGCGGCGCAATTTGCGCTATCACTTTAAGAATCACCCTTGTCGCAGTTTTAACAATGAGCCTGCCGTCCATCGCGAACGCCGCGATGCCGATGCTCAATTCAAACCCGTTCACACAAGCCCAAACGGCAATTCAGACGCTTATCGAAAACGCCATTACGCTTGGCAAGTGGCTCGCGATGGCAAGTATGGTCGTCTGCTTTTTAGCCTCGACGACAGGACGGTTTAATAAGGAGGCTTGTATCAAAGTCGGCTTGATTATGGCGGCTTTTTCGGGCTTGGGTTGGATCGTCGAACTGTTTATGGGGTCGGTATGAGGTCTTCACGGATTTACGGTTCGGTTCTCAAACCGCCCAGACTTTTATTCGCGGCGACAAGCCTGCTTTATCTGGAAGTGTTCGGCGCGATCGTTTTAACGGTTCTTGTCAGAGAGCCGGTTATGACGGTTGTTTCTCTGACGCTTTCCCACTTGTTTTGTATTCATCTGACGAACAAAGAGCCGCACATCAACAACATTTTACGGAACTTCTATCTTCGGGCGCGGGAATACGCCGGTATCAAATCGGACGAACAGCCGCGCTTTAAGACGGAAAGCCTGTTTAAGAACGCGGGGGTAATCTATGAATTATGAGTTTTTGCTTCCGCTGATCGGCGCGGGCGTCGCCGCAGCCTGGACATACGGGAAAAGCGTTCCAGAATCCAAAGCCGAAAAACTGACCTTTGTTGAAGACGAAGTGCCGTTGACCGGAATTAAAGACGACGACGTTGTTCTGACGCAGACGGGACAAGTGTTCAAGGTTGTCGCCTTGTCCGGCCAAAGCGTCGCGGGCAAGCGGGCGGACGATTTGGAAAAGGCGGCTTCGGCAAGGGTGTTGTTTTTCCGGCGTGTTTCCGAAAGCAAGGTTCATCTTCGCATTATCAGTCAGAAGACGTTGACGCCCGTTTCCAAAAAGCCGCCGTGCGGTAATCCGTTTCTGGACGCGTTGGTCAAACGGTGGGAAAGCGGGCTTGAAACATCGTTCAAGACAAGGCACTACATCATTGTTTCTTCAACCTCCGAGAACGAAGTCGATGCCGTCGTTCGGGAAATCTTCATCGCTCTTTCGGATTTGGAGCCGGTCGTTCTGACGAAAAGCGGCAAGGACGGCGTTTCCCCGCTGCTCACATTCCTGTCGTCTTTCTACAATGCGGAGGAAATCCCCGTTTCCGACAAGGAAAAGAACATTCACCGCATTGAACGGTCGAGAATCAAGATCGACCGGAACGGATTGATTACGCAGACGCGCGGCGCGGCGGACACATTCCGTCTGACGTTCGGAATAAAGGACTTCGGAGAAAGCGTTACACAAAAGATAATGGACGGTCTTTTGGCGTTGCCTTATCCTATAACGGTTTCCGTTCACGCCGTCCCCGTCGCGAAAAGCGCGGCGTTGTCAAATCTGGACAAGCGCAAATCTCAAATGAACCTGGGGAAAAAGGAGTTCAATTCTCTGACGAACGAAGAAATCCGCGAATTGAGGGATATTGTCGAAAGCGGCAAGGAATCTCTGGTTCAGACGGAGTTTGGCATTTTCCTGAACTTGTCCGACAAGGCCAAAATTCAGACAGCCGTTCAGGACGTTTACGGGGTATTGGGAAAATACGGCGTCCGTCCCGTGTTGGAGGAACAACTCGTTTTGCCGAAGTTTTGGGGACAGGCTCCGGGACGGGATTACTTCAACCGCGAACTGTTGCTGACTTCGGAAAACCTTGCGGACTTATGCCCGATGACGAAAGCCGAAACGGGGATCAACCGGTGCGACTGGGGCGACCGTCCGGTCTGCTATTTTCCGAGCGTTCCGTCCGGCAATCCGTTCGGGTTCACGTTCCACGCGACGGCGGAGGATCAGGCTCCGCCCCATTGTGTCGTGTTCGCGCCGACCGGAAGCGGCAAGACGGTGTTGATCCTTCATTTGGTCGGTCAGGCTTTGGCGGCTTATCCAGATTTATCGGTGTTTATGCTCGACCGCGACAACGGCGTTACGGTGTTCACGGACTTGGTCGGCGGAACGTATCATCAAATCAGTCAGAACGGGGAAATCAGCCTGAATCCGTTTGATTGCGGGCCGGGAGAAGAAACGACGCTGAATCTGTTTATGCAAATCCTGACGAACGCGGAAACGGAGGAAGAAAAGAAAGACATTCGGATATTCGTGTCCGAGATGATGAAACAGCCCCGCTTCAACAGACGCATGGATTGGTATGCGAACGAATTGGCTCCGCACGGACGGTTCAGGGAAAAGTTGGAAAAGTGGATCAAGGGCGACACGTTGAACGCCAAACTGTTCAACGGGAACAGGGACACGCTTGACGTTTCAAAGAAACGGTTAAACGTGTTCGGCCTGGATAACGTCAAAGACGACGCGAACGCGGCGGCGGCGTTGTTCTTCTATTTGTTCAAAAAAATTGAAAAGAACGCGCAGAGCGGCAGGCCGTCTTTGCTGATCGTCGATGAGGCTCCAACGCTTCTTTCTTCTCAACCTCTGAAATCGGAAATCGAAAAACTGCTTAAAACCGCAAGAAAGCAAAGAATGGCGATTTTTATGGCGTTTCAGGGAACGAACGATTTGAAGACGCTGAATATCAAGGAAACGATTTTAACGAACTGCCACACGCGGTTCTTCTACGACGGTTGTGCCGGAACGCCGGAGGAAATCGACGGGTTCAACCTGACGGAAAGCGAAACAGACTTCGTGCTGACGAAAGGCGCGAAGATCGAGGGCGCAAAACGTCCCGTTTTGATGCAGAGAAACGGTGTCAACGTGTTTCTGGAAACGGATATGAGTTGCCTCGGCAACTATCTGAACGCCTTTAAGGGCGGCGCGAAAGCCGTCCGGTTCCTCGATTACGCCAAATTGTTCAAACCGGAGGATCCGGCGGCTTACTACCTCAAACATTATGGAGCGAACCGATGAAAAAGATACTGTTCTTCCTTTTATTCTTCGCCCGCACGGCAAGTGCTCAAATGGCGGTCATCGACACGAACGGCTTGGCGGAAAGCATTAAGCAGAACGCGACTATGGCGGCGATTTTGGAAAACGGCAAAGCGATTTGGGACACGACGAAAGAGGGTTTGGAAGCGACAAAACAGATCACGGACACGGTCGGCGGTGCCGTTTCCCTTGCTTTGACGGCGCAGAGTTTCATCACGAACGCCAATCAGTTGCTTCAATGCGTTACGCCGCAGTTCCTTTTGGACGGTATGAATTTTGAAGTAACAAACATCTGCACGGCGCAGGACTACATCCGTCAGGCGTTGGATTTGCCGACGAATGAGGACGTTCAAGGCGCGATGAACACGGTTTCCGGTGTGGCGGGGGGCAGTTATTCCTGGCGGGGCGTTACGACGGGGAACAACCGGACGAAACAACAATGGCGGAAAGTCAAGAAAGCCCGAACTGACTTTCATAAGAAAAGCGTGGACGACGGTTTGGCGAACGCTATGGCGGTCAAAGCGGAAGCGAACACGCTGACGAAAGCGGCAAGCTCGATCATTCAGGACACGAACACGTCTTTGACGGTTATGGAAAAGTTGTCGCAGACGAACAGGGCTTTGGCGGACATTCACGCCGCGCTTGTTCAACAAAACATTCTGATCGCGAACATTCTGCAAGTCATTGCCTCGAAAGAGAAACTGATCGAGGGGACGATTGCGTTTGACGCGGCTTTGACACAAACGGAGGAGAAAAAGAAATGAGGAAATTGACGATTTTGGCTTTGTTGACGGTTTTGACGGCGTGTTCCACGTCGCAAAACGTCAAAGGGATCGGCGCGGGAACGGACAGCTATAAATTGAGCCCCTGCGCCTGTCAGATCATCGCTCAACCGAATTACGGCAGGGGGTAAAAATGGGAACGAAAGCATCGAAAATCAAGCAGAAATACTTGGATTTGGCGCGTGTCGAGGCGTTGCGGGTCAAGTTGGAGGAGAAACTGCCGCCGGACAGCGGATTGCGCTTGGACGTGATGATCGCGCTGTCCATTTTGTCGGAATGTTTCAAATACGGCTTTGTTGAAAGGGTGGACGAATGAGCGAAAACGAAGAAGTGTTAAAGAACGTGCCGCCGACGGTCGAACAGCCTGAAACGACGGATTTGGGATATTTGCGGCGTTTGGAAAAGTCGGTCGCGTTGCTCTCGAAAATCGCGGCGGTCAGCGTTTTTTCGGTGGTCGGGAGCTTTTGCGTCGTCCTGGCGTTGTTCCCTTTGAAGAAGACGGAAACGGTTTTCGTGTCGATGAAAGACGGACAACAAATGGTTCGTTTGCTGCCGCAGGAAATCGACCGGACGACAAAGGAGGAATATCTCCGCTCCGTTCTATTCGATTACATCAGAAAACGGGAAACGATCAATTTTGTTGACGAGGGAGAACGGTTCGCGTGGGTTCAGGCGTTCACGCACCCTCAATGGTTCAAACTGTTCGCGGAACATATGAACTCGAGCAATCCCGACAGTCCGCTTGTGTATTACGCGAAGAACGAACTGACGCGGGACGTTTACGTTCAATCATTGGAATCGATCCCCGGCACGGATCACGTTTGGCGTGCGGAATATATCGCGACCGACCGGAAAAGCGGTCAGCCGGTCAGGACAAAGAGTTTTGTGGCGACATTCAAAGCCTATACGGCGGCGGTTCAGACGGACAGGACGAAAGCGAGCCAGAATCCGTTTGGTTTGATTGTTGAAAACTATGCCGTTGCCGCCAAAGGGCGACCGAACGATAAGGATAACAGTTTATGAGAAGAAGATATTTTATAATGGCGATGATGATGTTGCCGTTGATAAACGGCATTAGCTTTGCGGCTCCCGTTTCTCCGTTGAAACCCGTTCCGTTGCCGATGAAACCGGTCGTTCGACAAGACGACGCTTCCGCGTCGGAAAAGGTGTCCGCGCCTGTGGCGGCACCGGTTCCGGCCGTGGAAGTGAAACCGCTTGCGACGGAAAAGAAAGACGAAGCGGATTTGCTTAAAAACATAGACGCGGTTTTGTCGGGCAAGTTCGACAAGGCGGCGGAATATCGTCCGCCGTTGCCGTTGACGCAAAAGGCCTGGAGCCGTCAGAAGACGGAAACGAGAGCCGGAAACAAGGTGTTTGTCTGGGGACGCGGACGAACGTTCAAAGTGATTTTGCGCGAGGGAATGGGAACGGTGTTCAAACTGCCCGATTGGGACAGCCTCGACCAGTCCGTTTTATCGGACAGCGTGAACTTCCGGCAAAAGGAGATGAACAACGCATCTATGCTGTATGTGGAGGCTTTGTCAGCCGGTGCCGATACGAGCCTGTCTTTGATCGGCAAAAGCGGAAACATTTACAACTTTTATCTGGCGAGCGAGAGCGTCTTTTCCGACAACATAAGCGATCAGGTCGTTTATGTGGACGCGGCGATGCCGAGCGTCAAGAACTTCTTTGACACGGAGGGCGACTTAAAGCGCAAGGAAAGCGTCGATACCTTTGAAAAGCTGACGAAGAACGAAAAGAAGACGTGGCTGAACGAACTGAAATTCAATCCGACGAAAATCCGGCACGACGTTGAAATGCGCGGAAGCAAGGAACTTGCGCCCGTTTTGGTGTTCCGCGACGAGCGTTTCACATATCTGGATTACGGCTATGACAGCGACAGCCGCGTGTGGCCGGTCGCGTATCAGGTCGTTGATCGTGTGGATCAGCCGGTCAATATGCGGAAATCTCCGGACGGCAGATATATGGTTGTTGAAACGATCAATCCGATCACCCTGCGTTATGGGGAGAAAACGGTATGCTTAAAAAGACGTTCGGATTGATTTTGGCGGGAGGAATACTCGCCTCGCAAACGGCTTGCGAACAGAAGGATAATCCGCCGCCGTCGGAAACCGTGCCGATCACGGCGGATTATCCTGCCGACTACTTTGTCGTTTTGCCCGAACCGCCGAAGCCGCCTGAACCGGTCATACAGACTGTTTACGTTCAAAAGGAAATCGAAAAACAAGCGGAAAAACTGGCGGAGGAAAAAGCTCAAAAACTGATTGAACGGGAACGGAAGAAAGCCGTCGTTCAAGCCCGTGAAAGCGAACGCCGTCAGGAAATCAAAAAAGAGGCGGAGAAGAAACAGGACTATCGGGAATACGTCAAACAGCGTTCGGAACTGATCCGCGTTTTACGGCGGCAGGCGGGCGGCTCCTTTTTGACAAGGGGCGGCGCGCCGGAACAAAAACAGCCGCTTGAAGCAAAGGTTTCCGTTCAGGTGTCGATGAAAGACAAGTCTTATGCGGCACCAATGGTTTTAAGCTCTTATCCGGTGGACAGATCGTTCATCTTGACGGAAGACAGGACGATCTCCGCCGTTTTGTTGGACGGAATCAACAGTCAGATTCCGGGAAGCGTTCGGGCGATGGTCGCCGAGGACGTTTTCGGTGCGGACGGTCGGTATAAGCTGCTTGAAAAAGGCGATGTCGTTTTAGGTCGATACGAACCGACAAAGAAAGTCGGCGAAACGCGGTTGGGCGTGTCTTTTTACCGGATTATCCGTTCTGCCGACGGGGCGGAGATTTACTCTGCGGGGACGGCGTTTGCTTATGCGGCGGATAAAATGGGACGCACGGGATTGGTCGGCGACGTGGACAATCGGAACTGGGAACGCTACGGCTTGGCGTTCAGCACTTCCCTTATCGGCGGCATTGCGGGATTGGGCAAAGCGAAAGTGAACGGCGATGAATACGAGGAGTTTTGGAACCGTCTTTCCGACAACACCACGGAAATCACGACAAAAGTGTTGGAGCAGTATATGAACATCGCCCCGGTCATCACGATTGCGCAGGGCGAACCGATTTTAATCCGCTTGGCGAGCGACATCACATTGAAGCGGGAGCGTTGATGAAGCGGCTGATCGGGCGGTGTTTTTGGGTAATCGCGATTTACTGTTTTGAACGAAGCGGCGCGGCGGCGTCGGTTTGCCTTGAACCCGACGAAACCCAAACAATCAGGCAACTATGGAGACAGAGCAATGACGTATTATAGACGGCGGCAAAAACACAAACGGATAAAATGGATTATCGCTTTGACGGCGGCGGCGATTGCGTTCAGGTGTCTGGCGCAGGAAGCGGCGCAAACCTTTGACGTACTGATCGCGGCGGAAACGACCGTCGAGAACGGCGGAACGGTCGCGGCGGGATTGACGCCTTTGCAGCCGGAAACGGCGCTGAACCTGAACGGCGTGGAACTGACGGGATATTTTGAGGATAAAGCCGCCGTGTTCGACGGAGCGCGGAACACGGAAAACGGCAAATCCGTCGGATTGCCCGAACCGTACAAAGCGGACACCGGCGGCGCGGCTGTTCTGGAACAAAACAAGCTCTTAACCGTCGAGGGCGACAAGGCGAAACTGCTGTCCTTGCTGCCTTTGCTGTTCAACGCAGAACCAGCCGCCGGAACCGAACGGGAACAAATGCGCCCGTTTATTCCGCCCCTGTCCGAACGCGCCGAACGGGACGATGAGGAAACCTACGATTCTTCGGCGATTGCCGTGAACGAACAACAGGACGAGGTCGCCTTTACGCTTGCCGAATGTCCCGTGCGCGTGGATTGGGACAACAATGTCGTCGTGTATCAAAGCGAAGTCGTCAAGTCGGTCAACGGACAAGAGGTCGAACGGCAGGGCTGTCAGGATTCCGACTTTCCGATTGATATTTTGCGGGCATATTCCCTTTGCGCCGACGACGTTGTTTTGGCGGATAAAAAGGCTTTTAAAATGTACAAGCCGTACTTTCTGGACAAGGGCGAGCAAAAGTTCTTAAAAGAATGCACCCGCGACGAAGAACAGGCGTTCGACATCAAGGAAAACCTTGACTGCCTGCCGCAAATTGATATGAACGGCAAAAAGGTTTTGGAACAATCGTATTTGTACTATACGGACGACACCGATCGCGCCGTTACGGTATCCGAGTGTCAAACAAGGGATACGACAAGAACGTTTGATCTGCGCTTTACTTACGATACTTGTTCAATCCGTGTTGACGGGGAAAAGAACGTCGCCTATCAGCAGGGAAAATATGTTTATGACAAAGACGGAACGACGATTGACGTTACTGCGTGTCAGGACAGTGATTTGACATATCCGGTTTCAGACGAGTTTTGTTATTATCGGGACAACCTTGCCGCCAAGAAAGCCGTCAGATACGAGCGCAAAAAGGTGAACACCGTGAGCGGACTGCATTACTTGACTGATTGTCAGCCCGTATCGCAAACCGACATTTTGGAAACGTTTGACGGGTGCGAGGGATTGCACAAAGACGATTTTACGGCGGGGTTCTCTTACGGATACAGCCGGTATTACTACGTCAACGACAAAAACGCGCGCGTGTATCTGACCAAGTGCGAACCGAACGCTTCGACCTATCAGCATCAGGCGGTTATTGAGGATTGGCAGGTTGATTTCGAGAATTTGAATGCGACTTCTTTAATCGCGTATTACATAGATTTGCCCTCGGGACGGGTCAAGATATCGGATGCGGCGGTTACCAAAGACAGCATCGCCGTTCCTTTGGCAAGACAGAGCGAACAAATCGTTAAAACGGACGAATACACGGATGCCGGGTGCTGGCGGAACTATAAACAGGAACTTTTGGAAACATACCTGTTGCCGAACGGTAAAACGATTGAGAACAGAACGTCCTTGACGGAAACATCGCCCGTTTATATCTGTCGGGACGAAGAACAGGAAGGAACGGCGAGTTATTGCGCTTACCGTAATTGCTCAGGTTTTTCATGTATATTGTTAGGCAGATACAGAACTTATACGGCGACATACACAAGAACACTCAGCAATCATAAGGAAACGGGAGCTTCGGTTTGTTCGGCGTGGACACAGACGGCGATCAGTTCGCAAAAGTCGAAAACGTGCGACAAATCAAGACCGTGCGGTACGTCCTATATTCTTAACGGGACGTGCGTCAATGGACAGGCGGAGCCCGATGAACAGTGCAAGTAATGTCGCCTTAAAAAACGCCTTGCGTCCGTTGGAACCGTATCTGGAACTGACGGGAACGAACGAGGTCATTGTCAATCGGGAAAACGAGGTCGTATTGGAAACGGCTTCCGGTTGGGAGTTCGTTCCGGATAAAAACATCACGAAAGAGATGTTCCTGTCCGTCGGGCGCATTTTAGCCAACCGCGCCGGAACGGACTTTGACGCGCACCCGTATTTGGGGGCGGAGCTGCCGGACGGTCATCGTCTTCATTTGTGTATGGGAACGACGGTTGAAAGCGGGCTTTGCGCCGCCATTCGTCTGAAACGTTCGCGTAAGCTGACGATCGACAACTTCCTGACGGAAAAATCCTTTGCGCCGAAACCGGAAATGTCGTTCGACTTTGACGACATTCCGAACAGTCTGAAGCGGCTTGTTTTGGAAAAGCGGAACATTCTGATTTCTGGCGCGACCAGTTCGGGCAAGACGAACCTCTTAAACGTGTTGTTGAAGTATGTGCCTAAAACCGACCGCTTCCTGACGATGGAAGACGTGCGGGAATTGGACACGAGCCATTTGTTGAACACGGTTCACTTTGTCCTGCCGGACAACGGGGCGGAAACGGAAATCACGCAAAACGACGTGATCGACGCGATGATGAGGTTGCGTCCCGACCGGATCGCTTGCGGCGAATTGAGAAGCCGGAACACCTGGACGTTGCTTTCCTTGCTGAACAACGGACACGGCGGCTGTATGACGACCATTCACGCCGGTTCGCCGCTTCACGCCATCAGCAAGGTCGTTACGAACGCGATGACCGGCGACAAGTGCGTGGACAAAGACGTTATGGAAAAGATCGTTCGGGACTGTCTGGATTGCGTCATTCAAATCAAAGTGTCCGAGGGCGAACGCTATATCTCGGATATCGCTTTAAGAGGGAGGGACTACTGATGACACCTTGGTCTGAAACATCTAAAAAACAGAAACACAGCGTTTATACCGGAATCGGATTGTCCGTCTTATGCGCGGTTTATTGCCTAATTGTTCGGCGGATCGTTGTCGTGAACGGACAAAGCCGTTTCTTCGATTGTCTGGTCTATACTGTCAAAGTTATTTACGGCGGATCGTTTGACGGGGTTGACGAAACGGCGTTTGCCGTCGGATTCAGCGGTATTATCCTTTTGCTCCTTGTTATCGGTTGGGGAGCGTTCGCTTTTTTATCGGCGGAAGAAGCCCCTTATGGCGAAGCGCGGTTCGCGACGGTTTCCGACATCAAGAAAATGGGATTGCTCGATGAGGAAAATTCCTCCGGCATTATCGTCGGCAAATCGGGACAGCGGCTTTTATCCCCGAACTGTCTGCGGCACGGCATCGCTCTGGCACCGACGCGAAGCGGCAAAACGGCGGGCTTTGTCATTCCGTCCGCTTTGTCGTTCAAAGGTTCCCTTGTCATCGTCGATCCGAAAGGCGAATTGGAAAAGCTGCTTGCCAAACCGTTGAAGAAAACGGGTAAAACCGTTTACACAATCGACTGGTCTGACGAATACTCGAAAGATTCTTGGAATCCCTTGTCGTTAAAAGTGTTCCCGTCCGTGTTTTCCTCTTTCGGGGAGGCGGAACGACAGGCGGAGCGTATCGCCGCGATGCTTGTCGGGCAAAAGGCGCAAACGGAAGACCATTGGGAAACAAACGCCAAAAAGCATATCGCGGCGTTGATTTTGTTCTCCGTTTATTTGGGCGAACTGTCGGAACTCCGGCTTGATCCGCGTTATCCCCAAACCATCAAGGACTATAACGATTTCCACGAACCGCATTTGTCAAAGGTCTATCACTTCATCGCCAAAGATGTCGATGTCGCAAAACTTCTGACCGGGGACGAAGAAGCGTTGTTGTCCGCAAAGCAAAACCTTGAAGAACTGATTACATACGCCGCCCACGTTCACGCGCCCGCCCGCATTTTGAACGACTTGTCGGCTTGGCGGAACGCGCCGGACAATGAAGCAGGATCGCATATGACGACGTTCCTTTCAAAACTTCAAATCTGGCGCAGTCAGGCGGTCGAGGGCGCGACGCGGAGATGTTCTTTTGAATGGCAGGATTTAAGGGATTCCCCGTGTGCCGTCTTCATCAAATTCCCGCAAAGAGACGCTCAATCTTTGGGCGTTCTGACGGCGTTGTTCTTTGAAACATTCTTCGGTTGGGCGTTGGATATACCGAGAAAGCCGTTGGAATGTCCGATTGCCATACTTGCCGACGAGTTCGGAAGCCTGCCTAAAATCAATCTGATGACGGACTTCCTTTCCAAAGGCGCGGGTATGGGCGCGGTCATCTGGATCATCGTTCAAGACTTCGCGCAAATCAAGGCGACTTATGGCGACAAAGGCTTCGACACGATCAAAACGAACTGTTCCTATTTGTTGGTTTACGCGCAAAACAATTTCAACACGCAAAGGGAACTGTCCCAAATGACGGGAAAGACGACAGCAACGCGACGGAGCCTGTCGCGGTCGAGCAAAGGCGACACGTCCGTTTCCCATAACGCCGAGGGGCGCGATTTAATGTCCGTCGCGGATTGGGGAGCCATTCCGTTCGGGCGGCACGTTTTGTTGTGTCAGGGCTTTATGACGCGTCCCGTTTATTGCGAAACCCCGCTTTACTTCAACGAGAAACGATTTACGGAGAAACTTGATGGCTGAAACGTGCTATTCCTGTCAGATTTTTGACGTGTTCAATCAGAAAACGCTTTCTTTTTGTCAGGCGTTCTTCGAAGCCGTAACGCCCGAATTGAAGTCGCTTCTGGCCTATCTGTTTTTGCTCTGGATCATTTACCGGCTTTGTGAATCTCTGATCGGCAGGGAACAAAACATTCAAGGCTTGATAAAAGAGTTCATCGACCTTTCGATTGCGACGGCGTTATTGCAGAGTTTTCAGTATTGGAGCGGCATCTGCTTCTGGATTTACAATTTCGGAATGGAGTTGGGCATCAGAATCCTGCAAATTACGTCCGAGGGGCAAGCCGTTCTGAAATCCTCCTCCGGCACGGAGGCCTTGTTGACTTATGTCGAATCCGCTTTTACACCCGTTCTGGACAAGATCGGCGTGATGATGAGCGACGTTTCGTGGACGAGCCTGAAACTCGCAATCGCCATTATTCCCGTCGCTGTCATTTATTTCCTGTTACTTTGGCGGATATTCGCAAGCCTGTTCAACGTGTTCGTCCAGTTATTCGCGATCACGCTGCTTGCGCCGGTTCTGTGCGCGTTTTACGCCCTGCCGCCGTTCCAACGGGCAAGCTATACGGCGATAAGGATTCTCCTGACGAACAGCCTTCAAATCGTTCTGTCCTGCGGCACGATCGGCATAATCCTGACTTACCTGAACAGCCTCAATCTGTTCCAGGACAACAACGTCGCCGTAACGGTCGGCACGGTCGGATATATGCAAATGCTCTTTACCGGCGCACTCCTTTGGGGTGCCTACGGCATCATCATCGGCACGCCGTCCCAAATCCTGAACGTCGGGAACGTCAATGACGCAAATCCCGTCCTGACCTTTATCGGACATCTGCCGAACAAGGCTGTCAATTTTGCAAAAGGGTATATTCCGTTCGGGAAGAAATAACTGGTTTTCCGCTTCTGCTTTTCGTATTCATAACAGCCGTTATAGGATTTTTGGCTTTTTCTTGGGAATTTAATATTTCTGTTTATAAAAATAGGATGGAATTTATTTAATTTTCTTCAGAAATCCATCTGTAAAAGAAGAAGGATTTGAGAATTTTTTTTCTCCATGTATTGGAAAACTTACACAAAGAATCTTTTCGTTGATTGTAATAATTACTCCCTCACCAAAAGTCGTATGAATAACTTTATCTCCAACAGAAATCTCAATAAGAGAAGAAGATTGAGAAATCGTATGAACAGTTGATGAGTGAAGAACCTCCTTGTTTACAGTTCTGTTGCTGGTTTGATATTTAACAGTATTTTTTTCATATACGGGATTCATATTTAATTTACTACCATAGCCATCTTGAAAAGATTGCCTGTATTCAAGAGGGACTGTTTTCATAATAGCCTCTATATCTTGATGCTTGGATTTTTGTTTGAAATTATGCTCCCTTATCAGAGTTGCAACATATTCATTACAATTAATTCTTGCATATACGTTTCCGCGTCCGGCAGTAAACTTAAAAAATGGAGGAAAATTTGTTTCTGGAACTAAGCAATGGATACGTCCCTCGCTTCCCCATGCACCCTGATCTTCGTTGTTTTCCCATCGAAGTTCTGCATTTCTTGAATCAGCTAAAAAACCCAAAGCAAAGTAATATTCATAAAAGTTGTTAAAACAAACTTGTCTTTGAACCCCGTATGACAACTTTATCATAATATTTCCTCTTTATTATACTGAAGCATAGTGAACGTTGATTGCATTAACAACAGAAGCAAAATCCATATCTGCTATATCAAGAATATCATCATCATCAAAACCGATATTCAATACATATAACAAATTTGAAAAATCATAAATATGTTCGACGGTTGCACTGTTGAGATTTTCTTGGATTCTATCGGCTTTTGAAAGCAATAGCAGATGTTGATAGGCGTTATTTATTTCCAATGTTCTTCCGTTCGGATGAGCATATCCCAAATGCTGTGTAGGGGTTAGAGCGATAATATTCTCTAAATAGGAACAAATCTCTGGAAATTCTGTTTCCGGAAAAATGTGGTGCATATGAATTGCCCTATCATTGATATGAATACCATCCAAATGCTCCGTTTTCCCATTTCTGGTCTGATCATTGAAGATTCGCAGAAAACGTTTTGCTTTTGCCGACTGATAATGATAGTAAGCATCATTAACTTCGGCAGAATGTTCAGCCGCATACTCTTTACGAGTAATGCCTTTTGGCTTATTCGCATAAATATCTCTGAAATTATTGCGGTTATACATCAGCATATCGTATGTGATAGGCTGTTCAGACATTCGGCCTTTCTCGGTTCCACAAGAATGATTATAGTATGCAAGAGGATTAAGGACTTTTATAAAGATTCTATTGCACTCTACTGCACCGTTAATTTTGGTATGTTGCATTATGAAGTCAGCATATCCTTGTTTCATATCAGCATAAGAGTCTTTGGTTTGTAAGCGGAAAAAATCCTCGAAAAGATGGTAAATACCACTATCTCGCAGAACACATTCAATGTAAGTTCTGAGAAAGAACAAAGCATTACGTTCGCGTAACGCGATATACTCTAGCACGTCAGCATTTGCGATGGCATAATAATTTCTAGAACCTCTTTTTTCTTTCCTTAACACGCCTGAATATGCAAGCATTTCCATAGGTTGCTGAAAGAACTTATCATATTCATTTTTTGCGCTAATGTGCTCAACACCAGGCTTTCTGAAAATTGCTTCGACATTCTCAACTGTATAATCATAATGCCAAACATCAAGAGTAGTAAAAAACTCATTTTTATGGGCAAAGCCAAAATTCATAATGCAGTCAGCAACAACCGTTACCACATCAGCGGCGCATTTCTGATCAATCCAACGACCATTGCCGCTAATTCTTAAATCATAGTTTTTTATATTCAAAAATGTCCGTATATCTTCTTGCGTTAGCATATAGGCTTACCTCCAAATCAGCATAAGATAATAGTTTTGCTGACAACTAACCTCCTTACTTATAAGCAGGAGAAAACTTTTTCCCATCGTGTAGTGCTCCATAGAAAAATACAGAACAAGCATCAACATTTAGAGAACGGGTTTGATAGTTTCTTGCAATCTGATAGAATTGTCTATATTCGTTACTTGAAAAGTATAAACATTGTTCTTTTGAAAGCTTTATTCCGTTCTTTGGAATCAGAATAGCGAGGGAGCCATTTACCAATAGACCTTTAGGTTTTTTCATTACTCTTGGTTTATAAGTCATATTGGGAGTGATATAGACATCACTACGTTCCAAATAATCGTATACAGACAAGCTTAATGCTGTTGATTTCTTAATGTAAGAATCATAACCATCAATGTTAATGATTTTAGCACCATCATCACTAATGTTTCTCGATTTCAAAACCCTAATTTCACCACTACAAGACGTATTATTATTTGTAATCTGACGATCTCTAAAAACCGTAAAACAATCAAAGTCCATCTTTCGAAAAACAGAATCAAACAACTCATTTCTGTATATTATCCAGTAAGGTAGTTTCTCATCACAGATATATGATTGTTTCTGCAAAATATCGAAATTATGTGTAACAGATATAACTTTCGTTTTTTCAGGTTTTGCATAAGTATTGACGAACAAAGCTATCGTTTCTATCAAAACACCTGGAAAACCTTTTTCTCCAAAATCAATAATACACTCTATTCTTTTCTTGGAAAGATAGCTTCTTGACACAGCAAATTCAGGCGTGTTTAAAATGAATTTTGGGAAAACAATCGCTACATAATCAGCTATCTCTACAGCCTTATCTAAAAAGAAAGAACAGATATTAGTTGTTTCTTTATTTATGGCCGACTCAAGGTATTTTTTTAGTAATGAGGCATTGTTTTTCATTTTGAAAAATGGTGGATTACCGATGATGAAATCGTATCTTTCTTTAAATTTATGGAGTAGAAAATCGTCTACGATGTAATTGATATGGCAAGAACCTGGAATCCCGTTCTTTTTCAATAATGCTTTTGCAATTCTTAAACTGTTTGGATCAATGTCAACCAAGTCGATAATTAAATTTTTTCCCTCGAAACGCTTGAGAATAAGGGGGATAAAATTACCAACACCTGCCGATGGTTCCAATATCCGTATTTCGTCTTTCTCGATATCCGGAAGTGATTTAATTATTTCTGTAATTAGAGTCTTATTTGTGTAGAAAGCAGCGTTATCTGTTCGACTTGTATTCGACATTTCTGCGATTCTGCTTAATGCGGAGATGGAAAGATTCTTCGGGTTTGTCTCAATAAACGCAATTATCTCATCTACACTTTGAAATCTATATTGGTTAACCATCCTGTTGATAGTAGCACTATTTATGGGGGTGGTATCTAATACAGAACGGATATTAGCCGCAATTTTTTGGAATATGATAGTCGGAACAGCCTCGCCCAATGACTGTCTAATTTTGATTTCTTCTCTTTTCAAGTATGCCCTTTTTTGTGATTCTGGCAATTCGTTCAGTTGTTCAAGAGATTCATCACTCCACTTGAATGAATCGGGGACGGTCATCATCCGCATAAGCTCCCGAATACTGAATACTCGATCATCTTCTGGATGAATGGTATTCTGACTTGCTAACTGATCATTTCTTGTGTGAACGCATGGCCCAACTTTGTCCCAAATTTGTCTGCGGTATTTATCTCCATTCTTCCGTTGATTAAGAACGATTTTCCCATCAATAATTTGGTGCGGCCTTTTTTTCTCATCGGCATTGTCGAAAGCTGATTCACCTTCTTTCAGATCTGCAATCCACTCTCGCATATATTCTGGATACGCTCTGAAAGAATGGTAAATATCAAGCGGATCTATCTCAGAAAAATTTTTCAATCTTTTCATTGCCCCAATAACTTGGCGCAAAGTCTTTTCCGGTTTTGTATCAGGGTAGAGTTCAAACGGAGACACTTCGTCAGAAAACTCCTTGCTTACACCAATTACAACCGTTCTCGTTCTGCTCGAACAGGCCCCATAATTCTTGAAATTGATAATTCGATAGGCATAAGAATAGTCTGCACTAAGGTTATTTTTGATTGCTTCAGCTATAGGCTTGTCTAAACCATCAAGATCGGTACAAACCGTTTTCATAAAAGCCGGAACATTCTCAAATATAAAGAAATTTGGGTGAATAGCTTTAACAATCTTAATCGATTCTACAACAAGGGAGTTACGAATAATTTCTGTATCAGTTTTTTTGTGATTTGCTACAGACATACCCTGGCAGGGCGGAGTAGCAATCACAACATCCACTTTTTTGATTTTTTCTTTTGATTTCCAAAAATCAATTTCATCATATAATTGTTTTTTTGTCTCGTCTTTCGTAATATCTCCGCAAATATATCCTGTCGAATACTTGCACTTGCCGTTAGACTTTTGGATATCAAGGCGACGTTTAATTATTTCGTTGGTGGCAATGCACTCAAAACCCTCCATCTTGAATCCATAGCAACCTATACCAGCACTGCTAAACAAGCTAACATAAGTTTTCATCAGTATATCCTGAAACAGAGTTTAATCTTTCCATCGAACCATAGCATTCATTTTGGCTTTGAACAAAAAAATGATAACCTAAGGAATGTGTCTTTTCAATTCAAAAAATGACAGATTTAAAAGACTCTTAATAGATAGACGACTCGTTCAAAAATTGAAGACTCGTTTCTATCTTTTTCTCTCGGGTTCCACCGTCCGTTCCACCGATCTTCTCCGTTCGTGAAGTTCGCGAAGTTGCCGGATCGTTTTGTGCTTGCGCGGAACAACCATCTGCGTCAGAGAAAAATCTCTGTCCTGAAAGCGTGTTGCCTGCATCTCCCAACTGAACTCTTTGGCGACTTCGACTTGATGTTGTCGAAGCATTTGAAGTTGCGCTTTTTTGAACCGCAAACGCTCCCGACCGTTCGACATTTTCAAAAGAATGTGTCCGTGCGTTGCCGATTGATGGGTATGAACGGCGTATAAATACCGATACCCTCTTTCCGCGAAAGGCTCCATATACCGTTCTATAAACCGATAGGCTTCGTCCTCGCTGATGTTCATTCTTTTAGGAAAAGATACGATCAGGTGAACCATCGCGTTCCCGTTCTTCCGCCGCTGTTCCAGATCATAAGCGTCTATCGCTTCGTTCAGCTTTTCGGTCGGGATCAGTCGCCGTTCGTCGTCATAAACGCGGGCGTCTTTTTCCATTCCCTCCGATCCGTGTGCGATATAATGAGCGACGTTCTTCGCTCCCGTCGGTGATTTTACATAGAACGCGACTTTAACCATAGCTTCCGGCGGCGGCACTTTGAAAGAAAGCGTCGCCCTCTGTCTTGCCGGAGGCGAATAGTGAACCGGAAAGCGTTGCCGTTCGACGTATATCCCCCGGATATGTTCGTCCAACCAGTTCCGTTTATTTGCCATAATACGCCGCCAAAAGCTTGTTGATTTTATCCCGGAGCGCGTGAAGTTCACGGCAAGCCTGCTGTAAATCCCGCAAAGTTTTTTCTTCAAGGGATTGCTTTTTTATCAGCGTCGTGTTCAAAGCGCGGACGGCTTGATTGGTGTTGACACCGACCTTTCGGGCTTGTTCTTCGAGCTTCGTCAGCAGGAGGATTTCGTCATAGTGCGGGATCTTCATCTGATGAATCCCCGCAAGAATGAACAACCGGATCAGGCGGGACGGAGATTGTTTTTCGGCGACAAGCGCGTCCCAAATTTCTTTTTCTATTCTGAACGATTTACGCAACATTGGCATTTTTAGCCTCGCAATAAAGTCGTTCAAGCGTGTGTGACGGAAGAAATTTTACAGCTGTTTGAGGGCGATTTCAAGGGCGGGTTGGCGGGGCATTTTTCGCTCTTTTCGTCGGACGAAAAGGCTATCCTGCAAAAAAGTAGCCCTCAAGAGAATCAATCCCTTGCGAATCAGCCTCAAAACACCTCAAATCAGCATTAAAACTGACCGCGCCCGCCCAACCGCCCTTTGTTGAGGACTCTTCAAACGGTGTCGCCGCGTGTGCGGCGACCGATTTTTTTCGGGGAATACGGCTCTATTCGGAGCCGTATTCTTTCTGTTTATAATAGATTTTCGGGGCAATTTTCGTTTCAAAGTAAGCCTCAAACGCTTCGTTGAGCAAGTGCTTTTCCATCGCAAAAAACACCTCCGAAAGCCAACCGCTTTTTGCCAAAGTCTTCAATGCGGGCAAGTCCTCTTCCGGAACGTCCCCGCCGTGTATGAAGTTAAACAGGAAAGTGTCAAACTTCACGTCGGCGCGTTCTTCAAAGTCGGGCAAAAACTCCTCGATTAAATCCCAATACAACATTGTTTAGTCCTCCCTGATAGCCTGTCCGACGGGGCAAGGCGTAAAAAATAAATCCAATTCCGCAAGCTCTAAAAGTTCGTCAACGGAGATGTATCCGGCCTCGAAACCGTATCCGAAACTCGCCCAACCGAACGCCTGAATTTGTTTTTCAGACGTGTCTTTTTCGACGATGTAGGCATCATAAGAACCGACAAAATAGTGCAGTTGAGCCAAAGCGTTTTTGCCTTGTCCGTCCGTTTCATAGACTTGCGGCATCGCTTTAATACGCTTGGCAAGATTCAGAATGATGTCCGCGAACGCTTCGGCTTCTTCGGAACGGTGCAACTTTTCGATGAGGGTTTGAGCCTGCTTGACCGGCATAAACGGTTTAAGCGTCGTTTCCATTTCGTTTAAGGCTTGGTCGAATTTATCAGTCATATTGAAAGCTCCTTCTCTGTAAAAAGCACTTGTTAAAGGGT
>CALYBD010000009.1 GCA_944393745.1 uncultured Alphaproteobacteria bacterium
GACGCTTATTGCGTCATTGAACTTGACGACCGATCCCATAATACCAAACAAAGCAAAGACCTTGAACGCGATCTTTTCTTTGATTCCGCCCAAATCCGATCTTTGCGCTATAAAACAAACAACAAACCTTCTCCCGAAGCCCTCCGGAAAGATATCCTGAACGCTCTTTCCTGATTATTTAATTGCAAAACATAGGAAAATATGACAATATAATATCATTACGCTTGATTATGTATCTAAAAAAGGCTTATCCCCCGGTCTGCACACCGGGGGATAATTTTTTAACAGGCTTCGTTAGCGAAGATTATTAAAAAGAAGAAAACTAAAATGATAATTTTAAAAACTTTCTCGCCAATTTTACGCTTTTTTATGTATCTCACCTCCTTTCATAAAAAGTGATTGGAGGGAATGCCGGAAAAAGTTTTAACCGACACCGCCGACAGTATTAAAACAATTCCTGCCGGAACGCAACGTTTCCTTTCTCATCATTCCCGAGGGGCCTCAAAAGGAAAAGCGCAGCGTTGCCTTTTGAGAACTAGCCCTTCGGCGATGAGAAAAAGCGTTTTGTCATAGGTTAAAAAAGAGGCGGGGGATCACCCGGTTTGCAGGTCAGGAACTGACCGAAAATCGGGGAAACCTCTTTTTTAAGCGAAGCGATACCTTGACAAAACAAGATACAGCCCTTTGGGGGCGTTCGGGGGACAAACTGCGGTCAGCCTTAAAAAACAAAAGAACAACGTTCTTTTTCAAAACTAAAAGGTGAAAAAGTGAAAAATGCGAATCCTTGCTACAACGCCGTGATGACTTTTGTTCGATCACTGAAAAAACAAATAAAAACAATATGATAATTTTTTATAAAAATCTTTACCGCACACGCTGAAAGGGAAACAAAAATTCTTTTGACTTTTTGCTTTGAACTCTTACACTTCTGACAACCGTAAAGCGGCCGCCGATGTCTGGACGTAAAGTTATAGAGCTTAATACTCGTCAAGATCTTGTCTGGCACCGGCTTTTTTATCTTGTTGGGTTGTTTGTGTCGATATTCGCGCACGTTAATAATTTTAAGGAAAAAAGATGTTTAACCGCTTTATTGGCGTTGATGTCGCCAAAGCAAAAGTTGACGTGTTTCTGTCGGAAACCGGAGAACTGCTGCAAATTAAAAATATCGAAACTGATTTAAAGCGTTTTGTTCAATTTTTAGAATGAACCGAAGAAACGCTGGTAGTCATCGATTTAACCGGCGGCTATGAAACACAATGCGTCAAAGCCTTTTATCAGGCCGGCTTTACGATCCACCGGGCGGAAGGCCGTAAAGTCAAAGCTTTTATGCGCGCCTGCGGCCAGCTGGCTAAAACGGATTCAATCGACGCCCGCGCTTTGTTTATTTGCGCCTTAACCGCAATCAAAAGAGATAAAGAAATGAAACGCTTCCATGAAAAATTGATTAAAAACGGTAAAAAGAAAATGGTCGCTCTCGTCGCCGTTATGCGTAAAATGATCATCATTCTTAACGCTAAATGTAAAAATTTAAATTAGTGGGTTGATATCTTTTTACCAGCTTTCTATCTGATGACTCATCGCTAAAATAAAACCCTCATTTTGTTCCGGAGGGCTGTTATGTCATCAATCCAAACTGTTCGCTCTTGTTCACCAAAAGAAGAAATCTTTAATTCCATAACTCACGGAATCGGTGCCCTGTTCAGTATCACTTGCCTGACGCTTTTGGTCGCCTTGTCCTCTCAATACGGGAATAAATGGAGTGTTCTTTCCAGTTGTATCTTCGGGTTCAGCATGATGATGATGTATACGGCTTCTACCGTCTATCATGCCGTTGCACCCTCGGAAACAAAAAAACTTCTGAAAAAAATAGACCATATTGCAATCTATTTCTTAATCGCTGGAACATATTCGCCAATTTTACTGGTCTTAATGCGTAATCCCATCGGCTGGTCACTGTTGGCCGCCGTTTGGGGATTGGCGTTAATCGGAACGGTTTTAAAGCTGGTATTGACAAATATTGACGGTCGGTTTTGGTCTGTTGCTTTGTACCTGATTATGGGGTGGCTGATTGTCGTTGCTTTTCCTCATGTCTTGAATGTATTGCCGGCAAGAGCGGTGTTTTTTTTATTTCTCGGCGGGATTTTTTATACCGTCGGCGTGTTTTTTTATGTTTGGAAAAGTCGGCCTTATACGCATCTTGTTTGGCATTGTTTTGTGCTGTTGGGATCGATAATGCATTTTTTTGCGATTTTGTTTTCGTGCGTTTTTGTTTGATAAATCTCTGATTTTCTTCTTTTCTTTGTCAGGCAGTAAAAGTATGCTGTATATACTGCAGTAATAAAAGGTTTGTTATGTCTTTGCCTGATTTAAAAGTTGTGTTGGCTTCTCCGCGCGGATTTTGCGCCGGGGTGACCCGTGCCGTTCAGATTGTTTCCATGGCGTTGAAAAAGTTCGGGACGCCCGTTTATGTCCGTCACGAGATTGTTCATAACAAGTATGTCGTGCAAAAATTGGCCGACGAAGGCGCCGTTTTTGTTAACGAGCTTGATGAAGTTCCTGACGGCGCCGTGGTTATTTTTTCGGCGCACGGAGTCCCGCAGTCTGTGGTTGATGAAGCCTATCGCCGCGGTTTGACAACAATTGACGCGACTTGTCCGTTGGTTGAAAAAGTGCATAAAGAGGCACGACGCAACTATGAACAAGGCCGAAAAACCCTTTTGATCGGTCATCAGGGACACCCGGAAGTTATCGGGACAATGGGGCAGATTCCGCCGGGAGAAATAAAATTAATTTCAACGATTGCGGATATAGATGATGTGCCGGCCGCTTGGGCGGATCACTTGGGGTATGTGACACAGACGACGTTATCTTTGGACGAAACGGCAGGTCTGTTGCAAGCGCTGCAAAAACGTTTTCCGGCCGTGCAAAAACCGCATCAAAACGATATTTGTTATGCCACAACGAATCGTCAAAAGGCCGTAAAAGCCATTGCCGCACAGTGTGATCTGTTGATGGTCATCGGCGCACCGAATTCGTCAAATTCAAAACGTCTGGTGGAAGTCGCCAAAGAATCCGGGTGTCTTCGCTCTATTTTAGTACAGCGGGCGTCCGAAATTAATTGGGAACATTTGTTCGGTGTTAAAACGCTGGGCATTACGGCGGGGGCTTCCGCGCCGGAAGTACTGGTCCGTGAAGTGATCGAAGAATTGGAAAAGAATTTTAAAATTACTTTGTCCGAATATGTTGAAACAGAGGAAAAAGTGCTTTTTCCTTTACCGGAATCTTTACGGGACTGATAAAAATGGCTGTATACACAACGGTATCCGATGCGGATTTGACGGCGTTTCTGGCGCAGTATAATTCAGGAAAGCTTCTTTCTTTTTCGGGTATTTCCGAAGGGATTGAGAACAGTAATTACTTTGTGCGGACAACGGCGGGGCAGTTTATTCTGACTTTGTTTGAAAAGCGGGTCAATCCGGCGGAACTGCCCTATTTTTTGGATTTAATGGTTCATCTGCATCAAAAAGGAATCGTCTGTCCGTTGCCGGTCGCGGGAACAGACGGCAGAACCTTGCGGGATCTGTGTGCGAAAAAAGCCTGCCTGACGACGTTTTTAACTGGACAATCCGTACGGCATATTACGGCCAACCACTGCGCCGAACTGGGACGAGCTATGGCACAGATGCATTTGGCAGGGGCAGATTATGCGGGGGATCGTCCGAATGATTTGTCCGTCAGCGGCTGGGAAAAGCTGTTGGCGAAAATCGGACGGCAGGCAGATGTCGTGGAAAACGGTTTATATGATGAAATAGCGGAAACTCTTGACTTTTTAAAGAATAATTTTCCTTCGGGGTTGCCGCGGGGCGTTATTCATGCCGATTTGTTTCCGGATAACGTGTTTTTTGAAGAGGGGAAATTATCGGGCATAATAGATTTTTATTTTGCGTGTAACGACTTTTTTGCTTATGAACTGGCGGTTTGTTTGAATGCCTGGTGCTTTGATCCGCAAACCGGTCGTTTTTTTAAAGATCGTGCGGAAAAAATGTTTTCCGCCTATCAACGCATCAGAGCACTGACGGCTGCGGAAAAGGAAGCTTTGCCCGTTTTGGCGCAGGGCAGCGCTTTGCGGTTTTTGCTGACCCGTACATACGATTGGCTTAATCGTCCCGAAAAGGCTCTGGTTACACCGAAAAATCCGGCCGAATACATCAAAAAGCTGCGTTTTCATCGCCGGATCAAATCTTTTGCCGCGTACGGGCTGATGTAAGTTATCGGTTGGCTCCCGATTGACGTAAGGCCCGGATTATTTGCTGTTTTTGTTGATTTCCCGCCGTTTTCTTTAACGACGACATCCTTGACGGACGATCATGAGACACATGAAGCGAAGCCGCAACGGGACGAGATGTCTGTTCCATATCCGCATAGGTTTTTCCGCTTTCATAAGAATACATCTTGTGATAAGAGCGGTCGTTGATTCCTTTTTTAAACCCTTCGGTATAGCTTTGCATGCATTCGTCCAGTTTTTTTACGGCCTCCGAAGACAGGGAAAAAGCCGCCGGCTGTGATAAATAATCAGCAGAAATATTTGCCCGCAGATCTTCGGATACAAATACGTTTTGCAAGATATTCGCAGCCTCTAAGGATTGGGACAGCCCCAGTTTGTTTTTATTGGTTTTGTTTTGAGCGATACCACAGGAAATATTCTGAACGTGCTGTTTTTCATAAAATTCCTGATAGTGTTTAAAGCCGTACCAGCTTTTAAAAGCAACTTCACCTGCTTTTTTGATGTCCCCGGATTTTTCCATTTCGTCGGAAAAAGCATGATACATGGGAAACTGCGTGACATGGCTTAATACTTCCGGGTGTTTATCCTTGATCTGATAGGCAAAGTTTGCTTCTTCCGTCCAGGCGGCGGCTTCGGCAGCCCGCTGGAATCTAAATTGATCGGCAATGTTTATATCGGTGCTGTCGTGCAGCAGCTGTCCGGATTTATAATTCTGAACGGCATGAACCATTTCATGAAAAGCCGTCGCGGCTACGGCAGCCGCGCTGGAATGCTGACGCGGGCAAAGCATAATGGTTTTATATTCTGCAAACATACAACCGTCCATTTCGCCGCGAAAATCATTAAAATAAAATTTGAACCCTTGTGCGGCGACATTATCAATTAATTTTTTTCCGGCCGGGACAGAAGAAATAATATCAAAAACCTCTGATAAAAGTTTTTTTTCATTTTCTTTCGCGGGACGATAATTCTGAAAAGCCTGCTGCAATACGCCGCGTCCCGTGTTCACCGGCATATAACCGATGTAGTGGACATATAAGTTGTCTTCCATATCCTGACGCGTAGGGGGCGTTTTTTCCTTTTTCCCTTTGAAAAGATTTGAAAGAAATGACATTTTTATCACCTTTTGGAACAGCAATTTTTTAAAAGAATAATAGAATTTTTGTGCTTTTTTGTCAATATTTCCCGATTTCTTTTTTGTCTGCGGAGAAAAAACCTTTTATCGTTTTAGGACTGGAATTTTGCGGTAAAAAAAAGTATCTTTGTTGTTAATTGGGTAATAATGAAAAAAGGAAAAAAATCGATGGCTGATGCTATTCGTTTTCTGTTGAACGGCGAAAAACGGGAACTGCGCAACGTGCCGCCGTTTATGACCGTATTGCAATATTTGCGTACGGTTGAACATATGACCGGAACAAAGGAAGGCTGTGCCGAAGGCGACTGCGGCGCTTGTACGGTCGTGATCGGTGAAGCCGTTGACGGTAAAATGCGTTGGCGCGCCGTAAACAGTTGTATTTTACTGTTGGGACGGATCGACGGAAAATATTTATTGACGGTCGAAGGCGTTAAAAATCCGGACGGAACGTTGCATCCCGTGCAGCAGGCGATGGTCGACATGCACGGCACGCAGTGCGGTTTTTGTTCCCCCGGATTTATCATGTCTTTGTTTACGTTGTATCATTGGGAAGGCGACAAACCCGCAACGGACGAAGACATTTTTGATATTTTGTCGGGGAATTTGTGCCGTTGTACCGGATATCGCCCGATTTTGGATGTCGCTCATAAGATTGCCTGCGGGAAAAAAGACCGCTTTACGGATCACGAATCCGACATTGTCGAGGCCTTGGAATCCATGCAAAGAACGATCGGCATGGAATATGAATATAATTCGCAGAAATATTTTGCCCCCCGTTCTTTGTCGGCTTTAAGGGATTTGATTGAAGAATATCCGGACGCCCGTTTGGTCGCAGGCGCGACGGATCTGGGCTTGGAAGTCAGTAAGGAATTTAAGGAATTTCCCGTTTTAATCGGATTGAGCGAAGTTCCCGAACTCAATAAAGTCGAAGAAACGGACGACGCTTTGATCATCGGAGCGGCCGTTCCTTATACGACATTGGTCAAGACGTTGGAACGGGTGTTTCCTCCGTTTGCCAAAATTGTCCGCCGTATCGGATCCAACCAGATCAGAACGGTCGGAACGGTCGGCGGCAATATTTGCAACGCCGCGCCGATTGCCGATTCCATTCCGTCTTTGATGGCGTTGGGGGCGACAATTCGTCTTCGTTCCAAAGACGGTGTGCGTGAATTGCCCGTGGAAGACTTTTATGTCGGCTATCGACAGACGGTTTTGCAAAAAGGAGAATTTTTGGAATACGTCACTGTTCCGAAATTGCCGAAGGATCATATTTTCAAAGCATATAAATTGGCGCGTCGTCGTGATTTGGACGTGGCTTCGATTACGGGCGCGTTTAACATCAAAGTCGATGATAAAGGCATTGTCACGTTTGCCCGCTTGGGCTATGGCGGCGGCGGTGCCGTTCCGCAGCTGGCGACCAACGCGCAGGACGCTTTGATCGGCAAACCGTGGACGGAGGAAGTCGTGGATCAGGCGATGGAAGCGATGGTTCAAGACTTTATCAAACGCCGTCCGAAAGGCGATTATCGTTCGGATATCGCTTTGAATTTATTGAAAAGAGTTTACGTTGAAACGACAACACCCGAAGCCGATCTGGAGGTTTGGAAATTATGAAAACATTGATCAAAGGCGGTGTGCGCCAACCTTTGCCGCACGAAAGTGCTCATCTGCACGTTACGGGCGAAGCCGAATATGTTGACGATATTCCAGAACTGCCCGGAACGTTGACGGCGTATATTTTAAAAAGTACGAAAGCGCATGCCAAGATAAAGAAGATAGACAAATCCAAAGCGTTGGCGTTAAAAGGCGTTCATGCCGTTTTGGACGCTTCGGACATTCCGGGGCATAACGATATCGCGCCGATTATTCATCCGGAACCGTGTCTGGCGCCGGGCGAAGTCAACTATGTCGGCGAACCGGTCGCGGCCGTTTATGCGGACAATATGGCGCTTTGCCGCAAGGCGGCTTCTTTGATCGAAGTCGAATATGAAGAACTGCCGGCGATTCTGACGATTGAAGAAGCTTGGGAAAAGAAAAGCTTTTTAACCAAACCCTTGGTCGCCACGATCGGAGATCCCGCCAAGGCTTTAAAAGAAGCCAAACACAGAATTAAAGACGAATTCACGATCGGCGGTCAGGATCATATGTATCTGGAAACGCAGGTGGCGTATGTCATTCCCAAAGAAGACAAGCAGTACATGGTTTACAGTTCGACCCAAAATCCGGCGGAAGTCCAACGCGGTGTCGCCGATTTGTTGGGACTGCCGTTCAATATGGTCAAGGTCGAAAACCGCCGTATGGGCGGCGGCTTCGGCGGAAAAGAAAGCCAACCTTCGATTTTTGCGGGCGTTGCGGCTTTGGGGGCTTGGAAAACCGGTCGCCCCGTCAAAATTCGTCTGGATCGTAACGATGACATGATTATCACCGGCAAACGTCATCCGTATATTGTTTCCTATGAAGTCGGCTTTGACGATGACGGCCGTATTTCCGCCATGGATGTCGATTATAAAGGCAACTGCGGCAGTGTGATTGATATGTCTTTGCCCGTTGTTCAAAGAACGGTCTGTCACGGAGAAAACTGCTACTACATTCCGAACTGCGTGATCCGCGGTCATTTGTGCAAAACAAACACCGTTCCGAACACGGCGATGCGCGGGTTCGGCGCACCGCAGGGTATGGTCGGCATGGAAGGCATTATCGAACGGATCGCGTTTTATTTGAAAAAGGATCCGCGTGAGATCCGTCGCATTAATTTTTACGGGACAACGGACAGAAACGTGACGCCGTATCATCAAACGATCGAAGACAACGTCATTCAGGAACTGTTCGACCGTGTTGAAAAAGAAGGCGAATACGATAAAAGACGCGCGGAAATTATCGAATACAACAAGAAATCTCCGTATGTGAAAAAAGGCATCGCGATGTCGCCTTTGAAATTCGGCATTTCGTTTAATAAAGTGAACTTGAATCAGGCGGGCGCCTTGGTCTGCGTTTACACGGACGGCAGTATCCTGATCAATCACGGCGGGACGGAAATGGGACAAGGCGTCAATACAAAGATGTGTCAGGTGGCGGCCGAAGTCTTTTCCGTTGACGTGGAACATATCCGCGTGACGGCGACGGTGACCGATAAAGTGCCGAACACTTCGGCGACGGCGGCGTCGACGGATTCCGATATGAACGGTATGGCGGTCAAAAACGCGATCGACAATATTAAAAAGACGTTGGTCGAATGGGCCGCAAAACATTGGGACGTCCCCGAAGAAGAAGTCCGCTTTGAAGCCAATAACGTTTATATGGGCAAAAAAGCGAAAATGTCTTTTGCCGATTTTGTGAAAGAAGCCAATCTGAATCGTGTTCCGCTGTTTTCTTCGGGCTTTTATAAAACGCCCAAGATTCACTTTGACGCGGCAACAATGACGGGGCGTCCGTTCTTGTACAGTTGCTACGGCGTCTGTATGGCGGAAGTCGCCGTGGATCTGTTGACCGGAGAATCTCACGTTTTGCGGGCGGATATGATCTATGACGCCGGCATGTCGTTAAATCCCGCAATTGATATCGGACAGGTTGAAGGCGCGTTTATCCAAGGTTTGGGTTGGGCGTTGCTGGAAGACCTGAAGTGGGATAAGAACGGCAATCTGACGACACATTCTCCGACGACGTATAAAATTCCGACGGGGCGTGATCTGCCGAAGATTTTTAACGTTCAGTTGTTGGAAAAGCCGAATAAAGAACCGACGATCTTTAATTCGAAACCGACGGCGGAACCGCCTTTGATGTTGGGGATTGCCGTTTGGTTGGCGGCGCGTGACGCGGTGGCGGCGATCGCCGATTATAAACTGCGCGTCAATCTGGATATGCCGTGCACACCGGAAAGAATGCGCAAAGCGATCAAAGACATTCAGGCGCGCATGACAAAAGAAGCGGAATAGAATCAAAAAAGCCCTCGCAAGAGGGCTTTTCTTTTTTTGGGAATTCGATTAACATCGCTTTTGCAAACGATAGGTCGTTTGCGGAGTGTCACAGCTCCTTTGAGAATGAATATCCGCCCTTTTTAGGAGGGAGCCGGAAAAATAAGCGCGTGCGCGACGAATAATCCGGACTGGTATTCTCAACAGTTGTGAACTCCCTCACCTTGAAAAGCTTCAAGGTGAGTTTGTTTTTTTATGAACAAAGAAAGGAGTTACAAAATGCCGATTAAAACCCATTCCCCCGAAGAATTTCGATATCGTTTGGCCGAAACGATACGCGCCGAACGGATCAGTCACGGCTATGAAACGGTTTATGATTTAGCCGAAGCGATGGGGATTTCGGTTAAGACGCTGATGAATCTGGAAACGGGTAATATTTGCCGTTTGGGCGAACTGTTTTGTTTGGCGCGTTTTTATAATAAACGTGTCCAGATTACATTTATTTGAATCAAAAAAGCCCTCGTAAGAGGGCTTTTTTATTCGGCAACGGCTTTGCCGTCTTGATTGATTTTAAAGATGCCGATTTTGATTTTCGGCGTCGCTTGTTTTTCAAAAACGGGCGGTGCGCACAGCCAATCGCTCATTCCTTTATTGCTGCCGCCGAAACGGTTTTGCACGGGTTCGCGGGCGGAATAACAGCCTTGTTCGCCGGCATTTAAGTTGACGGTGACCAGGTAATTGACGCCATAGTGTTTTAAGACAGCGTCTAAAGATGTTTGAGAATCAAGAAATTCCAACATCTGTTTGTCTTGCGCCATACCGTCTAAGCGCACAAAACGGGTTTGTGTCATAAAAGAACTGATTGCGGCACCGTTGCTCATCGCGTATATGCCGGGGTTTTTGTCCGTAAATTCGGCAATGGCCTGCGTGACCGGTTCATAAAAAGCAGATCGCGTTCGAAACGATAAAAAAAGCGCCGAACAACAAAAACACCACCCTAAAATCATCCAGACAAGGAAAGCTTGTTTTTTTTCTGTTTCTTTTAACTGAGAATCGATTTTGCAAATGACAAACAGCAAAGCAACGGCTCCTCCGACGGTCAAAGGATAAAAAGCGTATTCCGGCACGGCAATAAACGTGGTGGCACTTAATATCGTTAAATATAAAATCGGATACCAGACCAAAGCGTAAAAAACGGTGTCTTTGGGGGTTTGTTCCTGTTTCCCCCAGGGAAAAGAGGCATAAGCGGTTAATCCCAGAACCAGAAAAGAAAAAGTCCATGCTTCCAGCGCCCCCGGAATCTGATTGATATAGCGCAAAGGTTCAAACAGTAAAACGACAAACAATCGTCCGGGGGAATGATCCTGTGTTTTTGTCCAACTGGCTATTTCCGACGGCATCGGCGAACCGAATGTCGCCTGTAACGTATCAGTCCAGATCATCAACGGAATTAAAGAGATAATCAACCCGGGAATCAAAGTCAGCAGCTGTTTTGTCGTAATCGGATTTTTCCGGTTGAACTGAAAATAAAAAACCAAAACGGTCGTTAAAGCAAAGATTAAAGTATCAAAACGGGTCAACACACACAATAACAGGCTCAGCCCGTAAAAAGCCGCGGTTTTAAAACAGGGCTGGCGCAGCATTTTCAGTAAGCACAGAGCATTTAAAAACAAACACGGTATTGCCAAAGCGGCGTCCGATCCCGTTACGGCCGTGAAAAGAAAAGCAGCACTTAGAAACGATAAAGTTAAAAAACGTTCCTGCGGTTCCGGTTTATAATCCAGCGCACCGGTCAGTTGACTGAATAAAATCAACGTCGCCGCCAACGCCAGTCCCAAAACGGCGCGGACCAAAATAAAAAAAACAGTGGAATCGGCAGAAACAAGAGACGATAATCCGGTCAGAACAAACAGCCAGACCGCCGAAAAATCGTTTGTCGGCGTTACTCCGTCAAAGGTGGGAAAGCCGTACTGTTTGAAATTTTCGGCAATTTGCAGCGTATTAAAAAAATATTCCTGAAACCAAAACGGTGCGGGAACCGACCGGGCAATCAACGGAGCAAGAACAAAAACAAGAATGCCGCCCGTGAAAAAAGCGGTCATTCCCGTTTTTGAAAAAAAGTAATGCTTAATCCCCATCGACCGGTTCAACCTCAAGCATTGTGCCGCGTATGCCGGTCACTTTAACAGCCGTGTTTGCCGGAATATTTGTTTTCGCCGCCGCCAGCCATAAGGTGTCGCCGACGGAAATTTTGCCGCGTCCGTCAACGATCGGTTCATAGACCTGATAAATCTGGCCGATATACTGGGCTGCCCGGTTGTTTAGCGTTGTTTGTGTTTCGTTTTGGCGCTTTCCCATAATTTTGCGCCCGACAAATACGGAAATAACGCTTAAAATCGCAAAGATGCCTCCCAGCACTGCCGGCGATGCCGTCGGGAACAGCGCCGCAATGGCACCGGTAATAAAAGCGCCGATACCGATCCATAGAAAAAATATGCCCGGTGTAACAATTTCCAAAACCATTAACACCATGCCGGCCGACAGCCACCACCAATAATCCGCTACTGCCATCATGAGGTTGTTCTCCTTACTGCTTACCAAACGTTTTTAGACGTTTTTGTTTCTTCTTTTTTCAGGCTTTCCTTGGCAATTTCACCGATTCCGGCAATTGATCCCAAAATATTGGTCGCTTCGATCGGCAGCATGACCATTTTGGAATTGTCGGCCGTTCCGATTTCTTTTAAAGCGTCCAGATACTTCTGACCCAAAAAGTAATTAATGGCGTTGATATTGCCTTTGCCGATCGCTTCGGAAACATACGCTGTCGCTTTGGCTTCGGCTTCTGCCTGGCGTTCGCGGGCTTCGGCATCGCGGTACGCCGCTTCTTTACGTCCTTCTGCCTGCAGAACGGCATATTGTTTTTCCCCTTCTGCCCGCAAAATTTGAGCCTGCTTCATTCCTTCGGCTTCTAAAATTTGAGCACGTTTATCACGTTCCGCTTTCATCTGGCGTGCCATGGCGTCGACCAAATCGCGCGGCGGCGTGATATCTTTGATTTCAATACGGGTGACTTTAACGCCCCAGGGTTCGGTAGCCTGATCGACAACCTCTAACAAACGGTGGTTGATCACGTCACGCTGGCTGAGCAGTTCGTCCAAATCCATTGATCCCATGACCGTACGGATATTGGTCATGACCAGATTTAAAATGGCAATCTGTAAGTTACGAACTTCGTAAACGGCATGAGACGCGTCCAACACCTGAAAGAAAACGACGCCGTCAACCGTGACCATGGCGTTGTCCTTGGTAATGACTTCCTGAGACGGAACGTCCAAAACCTGTTCCATCATGTTGACTTTTGCGCCGATTCTGTCGACAAAGGGAATGATCAGATTTAAGCCCGGTTTTAAGGTATGGGTATATCTGCCAAATCGTTCAACGGTGTATTCCATTCCCTGCGGAACCGTTTTAACACCGGCGGAAATCGCAAATAAAGCAAGAATAATTAAAAGTATGACAAAGGTGCTCATGTTTGTTTTATCTCCGTAAAAGTACACGATTTGATTATCATAGCTGAAAAAAAAGGCTTTGGCTATTCTTTAAAAAGCCTATTTTCTGAAGATTAAAACACCGGCAATGACCAAAAGAATAAATCCGGCAATATGATTCCAACGCAGATTTTCACCCAGGTAATAAATGGAAAATAAGGCAAAGACACTAAGCGTGATGATTTCCTGCAGACCTTTTAACTGTGCGGCGGAATAATACTCATGGCCGATGCGATTGGCCGGAACTTGCAGGCAGTATTCGAAAAAAGCGATTCCCCAGCTGGCCAAAATGACGACCCATAAGGTCGTTGATTTAAATTTTAAATGACCGTACCAGGCAAAAGTCATAAAAATGTTGGAACATATTAATAAAATAACCGGAATAACGGCGTGCATTATAAAACCTCCCGTGCAGTGTGTTGAAAAAACGGCAAAGCGGTCATACGCCAAAAAAGCGTTTTCTGCAAAAAGAAAATAATAAAAAAACGGCACGATTTTTGCATATTATTTTGTGGTGGCGGGATTCACCTTTTTTTAAAGAAATCAACGCACAATTTAGCAAAAGGGAGTCAAAAAATGGATCTGCAGAATTTAACGCTTTATCAAATGAGCGGGGAAAAAATGCGTTGGCTGGCGCAGCGCCAGTCTGTTTTGGCTCATAACATCGCCAATGCGGATACGCCGGATTTTCTGCCGTCTGATTTGGAACCGCTGACATTTAAAGAATTTGTCGGAGAAAGTCGCCATGTCGCTTTGATGCGTACAAATCCGGCGCACAGAACGCGTTCTTCGGCGGAAACAAAAATCGTTAAAACAAATGCGGCGCATTTGTCGCCGATTGCCGACGGAAAATCCCGGGTGGAAGAAGTCCGTCGCCCCTTTGAAACCAGCATTGATGAAAACGGTATCGTGCTGGAAGAACAAATGGCAAAAATCGATGATACGCGCGGCCAGCACGAACGGGTCACGGCTTTGTTTAAAAAGAATGCCGCTCTGCTGGGAACGGCGTTGGGACTGAAATAACCCCTGGCCAACGGAGAAAATAAATGGACGATTTGACTCTCAGTAAAACAATTGCGGCTTCGGGCATGAAAGCGCAGGCGTTGCGTCTGCGGGTAATTTCGGAAAATTTGGCCAACGCGGATTCTTTGGCCAAAACGCCGGGCGGAATGCCGTATCGGCGCAAAACGGTGACGTTCCGCAATGAATTGGATCGGGAAACCGGCGCCGAACTGGTTAAAATCGGACGCGTTTCCCGCGACAGAAGACAGCTGGAACGTAAATATGATCCCGGCCACGAAGCCGCCGGCGCAGACGGTTATGTCCTGCTGCCCAATGTTAATCCGCTGGTTGAAACAATGGATATGAAAGAAGCGCAAAGAACATACGAAGCCAATCTGAACGTTATTTCAACGTCCAAGGAAATGATGTCAAAAACGCTGGATCTGATCCGCTGATATAAAGGAAAACAATTATGGCCAATGATATTTCCAAAGCTCTTTCCGCTTATCAGGCGGCTGTGTCCAGACAGGTTATTCCTTCGGCCGAAAAAGTACAGCCGGAAACGCCGGCGGGATCGTTTGCCTCAATGGTTAAATCAGCCGTTCTGCAGGCGGAAGAGGATAATAAACAGGCGGAAATCATGAGTATGAAAGCCATTAAAGGTACGGCCGACATGCAGGACGTCGTCATGGCTGTTTCCAATGCCGAAGTCGCTTTGCAGACAGTCGTTGCCGTACGGGATAAAGTTGTTTCCGCCTATCAGGAAATTATGCAGATGCCCATATAAACAGCAAAGGTTTGTGGTCCGATGACGGAAATAATGGTGGTTGAAATCGGTAAAAATGCAATCTTTACGCTGCTGTTGGTCGTCGGGCCGTTGCTGCTGGTTGCTATGATTATCGGTTTGTTGATCAGTTTGTTTCAAACTTTGACGCAAATTCAGGAAATGACTTTGGTCTTTGTGCCTAAAATTCTGGTGGTCTTTATTTCTTTGATTTTCTTTTTGCCGTTTATGATCGAACAGTTGCGCACGTTTACCAACGGATTATTTGACCGTATGATCGCTTTGGGGGCGTAAAATGGATTGGGAACGGCTTGTGTCCTTGGAATTATATCATTTTTTGTTTGTTTTTGCGCGCCTGGGCGGCGCGTTTTTATTTATGCCGTTTTTTTCTTCCGCATATATTCCGATGCGAATCCGGTTGATTTTTGTTCTGGCTTTTGCCGTGGCGTTGACACCTGTTTTGGGGACGGAACTGCCCGATCCGCCTGAAAATGTCCCCGAGTTGTTCCGGTTATTGCTGATCGAAATAACCATTGGCGTGTTTTTGGGAATTTTCCCTTATTTTTTAATGACGGCGTTGGATCTGACCGGCATTAATGCCGCCATGGCGACCAGCTTTTCCAACGCGACTCTGCTTGATCCGCAGACAAATGTTCAGTCAACGGTATTAACCAGTTTTCTGACATTGTGCGCCGTTTTGCTGATCGTTGTGACCAATCTGCACCACGTTATGATCGGTGCCGTTCTGGCCAGTTACGAAACTTTTCCGGCCGGCAGTTCGCTGTTGACGGGCGATATGACCGAGATGCTGGCAAAAACGCTGGGAGCAGCATTTACGTACGGTTTTCAAATCAGTTCGCCTTTTATCGTTATGATTATTCTGATGTATTCGTCCATGGGCGTCATGTCGCGTTTGATGCCGCAGTTGAATATTATTTTCATTGTGATGCCTTTGCAGGTATACTTGGGGTTGGCGCTATTAATGGTGTCGCTGCCGATGATGATGTGGTGGTTTCTGGAGTTTTTCCGGGACAATCTGCGTTTGTTTGCAATGTAGGAAAAAATGGCCGACGAACAAGACGAGTCTTCAAAGACCGAAGAGCCTTCCGAACGAAAGCTGGAACGTGCGCGACAAGAAGGAAACGTTCCGCTTTCCATGGAAGTCAAAAGCTGGTTTATGTTATTTGCCGCTTTGCTGATGCTGTGGGGGCTGGCACCGTTTGTCATGGAAAGAACGGCGGCCATTGCGTTTAAGTTTATCGAAAGACCCGCCGAACTGCCGGTTGATCCGCTGGGGCTGCGCGATTTGTTGAAAGAAACATCGTTGGATTTGTTTGTAACGCTGCTGTTGCCGTTGGTGTTGTTTTTGGTCCTGGCAGCAGCATCGGCTTTGGTCCAGATCGGTTTTCTGTATGCGCCGAAGCGCATGGAAATCAAGTGGGAAAGAATTAATCTGTTCGCCAATGCCAAAGAATTCATTACCAAAGCCAAAATTATCGATATGCTTAAAGGTTTGTTTAAAATCACGGCCGTCGGCTATGCGGCCTGGCTGATTGTCAAACCGCGGATTTTGGATATTTTAAATACGCCTTCTTTTGACGTTGCTTCGATATTGGCTTTGACATACAAGCTGCTTTTGTTGATTTTGCTGACAATGGTAATGATTATTTTTGTCATTGCTTTTGCGGACTATTTTTATCAAAAATTTTCTTATTTAAAACGGCAGCGCATGACAAAACAGGAAGTCAAAGACGAATACAAACAAATGGAAGGGGATCCGCAGATCAAAATGCGGCTGCGGACAATTCGCATGGAGCGTTTGCGCAAACGCATGATGGCGAATGTGCCCAAAGCGTCCGTTGTCGTGACCAACCCGACGCATTTTGCCGTTGCGCTGCGCTATGAACCCGAAGAAGGAATGGACGCGCCGATTGTTGTTGCCAAAGGACAGGACTTCATTGCGTTGAAAATTCGTGAAATTGCCGAAGAAAATGATGTTCCGATCGTGGAAAATCCGCCTTTGGCGCGTGCTTTGTTTGCCTCTGTGGAGATTGACGAACCCATTCCGACAGAGCATTATGCCGCCGTGGCGGAAGTCATTAAGTATGTTTATCAGCTTAAAGGAAAAATGCTGCCCTAAAGAAAGGAAAAAGAAATGGCGTTGCCGTTATTTAAAAAACTGGCCGGTTTTTTGGGCTTTGGCAGCTTTCTCAGAGACTGGGAAACCGTCAAAGCTCTGATGGACAGCGAATCGGACGCATTGGCTCTGATTTCGGAAGAAACGCCGGTTTATATCAATACGGCCGGAAAAAGTTTTTTTAAAGCGCCGAGCCTTTTGCAGTCCGTTCTGGATCGTGTGTTGGACGACGAATCCAATCGACTGGCTTTGGCAAAATTAGAGGCTGCCGTTAAAAACAAAGCCGAAACTTCCGTCGAGCTTCTGATGCGTCCCGCCGAAGACGATGCGGATTTTTGGGAATGGTATCATATTTCGATTCGTCAGTTGGAGGTCGGCACTTTGTGGCGGGTGCGCGATATGACGGCGGCCCGCGCATTGGACGCGGTTATGCGTCAGGAAACACAGGAATTGGCTGAATTCCTGGATATTTTGCCGATCGGATTGTATCAGATTGATGCCGGCGGCGTTATTCATTTCGTTAATCAACGGCTGTGCGAATGGCTGGGCTATACGAATATTCGCGAACTGAAAGGCAAAAAACTGGCGGATATCTTGTCCGGAACGCATTTGCCGGAACTGGACGGATTTTGGCATGGCGAGTTGACTTTTCGTACGCGGACAGGGACTTTTTTTACCGCTTTTGTCAGTCATGCCGTCTATGATGAAAACGGTGAAACCATGCTGCGCGCCTCTGTCGTACGCGATGTAATGAGCCGCCGCGAACATGACGGATCGGCCAAAGAAGCCGAACTGGGGTTTTCGCGTTTGTTTGCCGAAGCGCCTGTCGGCATTGCTTTTTTGGATAAAGAAAATATTATTACGGAAGCCAATTCCACTTTATTTCAGATGTTTTCCCGCCAGCGCGAAGAAATGATCGGTACGTCTTTGGACGACTGTATCGATCCGGACGATTGGACGGAATTAAAGGATAAAATGGCCAAAGTGATGACGGCAAAGCTGAGCAGAGCGCATGCCGAAGTCCGCCTGAAAACGTCGCAGGAAAAATTTGCCGCCGTCTATATTACGCCGATGACCGAAGAAGATGAAGACGGTAAACCCGATGTGTTCGGTTTTATTGCGCATTTTATTGACAATACGGAACGGCGCACGCTGGCCATGCAGTTTTCTCAGGCGCAGAAAATGCAGGCAATCGGACAACTGGCCGGCGGAATCGCCCACGATTTTAACAACCTTTTGACGGCAATTATCGGTTCGACGGATTTGTTGCTGCAAACGCACCCGGCATCGGATCCGGATTTTACCGAATTGATGAATGTGCATTACAGCGCCACGCGCGCCGCCAGCCTGGTCGGACAGTTGTTGTCGTATTCTCGCAAACAGCCGTTGCGTCCGAAATATTTGGACGTTACCGATGTTTTTGCGGAATTGCATCATATGTTGAAACGTCTGTTGGGTACAAAAATCACCGTTCAAATTGAAAACGGACGGAATCTGGGATTTATTCGTGTGGATAAAACGCAGTTTGATCAGGTGTTCGTCAATCTGGCCGTGAATGCCCGAGACGCGATGCCGGACGGCGGAACGTTCAGCATTACGACGCGTCATCAGAAATTTCCCGCCGGTCAGTATATCGGATCGGAAGAAGCCGTCCCGGGAGAATATGTGGTTATTGATGTTTCGGATACGGGCTGCGGTATCAGCGAAGAAAACCTGCAACGTATTTTTGAACCGTTTTTTTCAACGAAATCGGGCGGTGTTGATTCGGGAACGGGACTGGGGCTGGCGATGGTTTACGGGAATATGCGCCAGTCCGGCGGTTATATTAATGTTAAAAGTACGCTTGGCGTCGGCACGACGTTCAGCCTTTATCTGCCGCGCCATGCGCCCGAGGACGTCCGCCGTCTGACCGAAGAAACCGAACAGGTTGCTTTGCCGGCAGAAGAAAGCTTTCGGGCTGTTTCTCAGCTGGTTCGCGTTAAACCGAACGTGCCGAAAAGCGGCGATCAACTGCAGTTCTTTTTTGCCGAAGACAAGCCGTCTTTGCCGCCGCCGCTGTTGCCTTCGAATGATCTGAGCGGATCGGGCACTATTTTGCTGGTCGAAGACGAAGACGGCGTGCGCGCCGTTACACGCAAAGCCTTGACGGCAAAAGGATATACGATTATCGATTGTACCTGTGCCGAAGAAGCTTTGGAAAAAGTCGAAGACGGGACGGCATTTGATTTGCTGATTACCGATATGGTAATGCCGGGAATGGACGGGGTGACGCTGGCCTCAACCTTGCGTCAAAAGGGAATTTACAGTAAGATTCTGCTGATTTCCGGGTTTTCCGAAGAAGCCGCACGCGGCGAAATCAAAGCAATGCCCGACTTTTATTTTCTGGCAAAACCTTTTACACTGAAAGAACTGGGGGAAAAAGTAAAGCAGATCCTGGGGGATAAATGAGTTATTTCTTTGATGTCAGACGGATTGTCGATTTAATCAAACGGGCCGGAGATGCCGTTATGGACATTTATCGGCAGGATTTTGCCGTTTATGAAAAAGAAGATGCGTCTCCCGTGACCGAAGCGGATATGACAGCCGAAAAAATTATTTTCGAAGGGCTGAACGCTTTAACGCCGGAATTGCCGGTTATCGGTGAAGAACATATCGCTGCCGGCGAAACGGCCGATCTGACCCAAAAATATTTCTGGCTGGTTGATCCGGTGGACGGAACGGCCGATTTTGTAAAAAAGAACGGAGAATTTACGGTTAATATCGCTTTGATTGAAGACAATACGCCTGTTTTCGGGGCTGTGTGCGTCCCCGTGACACGGACGGTTTATTATACGGCAGCGCTCGGCCGGGCCTGTATGGAAAAAGATTCTTTGATTACGGTATTAAAAACCCGAACCGTTCCGGATCAGGGGTATACGGTGTTAAACAGCCGGACGCATTGTAATGAAATGATTATTGCCGATATGTTGAAAGATCTGAAGATTGCCGAACGCCGGCGGTGCGGCAGTTCTTTAAAATTTTGTCTGATTGCGGCGGGGCAGGCCGATGTATACCCGTGCTGTCATCAGACAAAAGAATGGGATACGGCGGCGGCTCATGCCGTTTTAAACGCCGCCGGCGGTGAAGTTTATAACGCGGAAAACAATACTGTTTTGACGTACCGCAAGCCGGGATTGGTTAATCCGCGGATTATTTCTTTCGGTCAAAAACGTTAATTTGGCGAGGCTTGACGAATGATCCGGCCGGCGTCATACTGAAAAAAAACACAAGGATAATAAGCTATGCCCGAGCAAAAGTATACAGAGCAGGATCCGTTAATTCCTTTCAGAATACAGGCTTTTTCCCAATCCGGAAAACAGCGTTTGGCTTATTTGATCAACACGATTGCCGAACATTCCCCGACGGGACGCCGTGTTTTGGAACAGGCGGCCGAAGCCGGATACGGATTGCAGATGATGCTGATGTCCGGGACACACGGTTTTGTTTGCCCCGACAATAAAATGATTTATCTGAATTCGGCGTGCAGCGACGGCGCTTTGATCGAAACGCTGGCCCATGAATGCCGTCATGTCGAACAACATGTCAAAGGGATTCCGGAACATCATTACGAATTTGTTTTGCGCGATGCCGTAAAGCTCAGCCGGGCAAGCGAAGCCGATGCGGAAACGATCGGGGCGGCGTCCTGTTACGAAATAATGATTAATTCCGGAAACGATGCACCGTGGAAAGCTTTGCAGGAAAAGGCGCCGAAGATAACGCAGGGCATGAGCGCCGCCGCGGCGTATCCGGGTGCTCCGTTGACGCCCGAAATGATGCAGGGTGCTTTTGACGGCTGGTATAAAAACAAGCAGATTATGGATATTTACGAAGAGTCCTATATCATGCATGAATGTCTGGGGAACGCTTTGTCATTGTCTTATGGAAACAAGCCGTCGGATTATTTTAAACGCGAAATTTCTTCCGCCGAAATCGTTAAGACGATCTGTACCGATAAATCCGGCAGATGCTATTGGGCGGATCGGACGGACGTTTTGGACGAACCGGAACGCCTGCGGGTAGATGAAAAAGTAATTCGGTTTGCTCAAAGCGTGAATGATACGCGGGAAAAAGAAGGCTTAAAGCCGGATCGTTCCTATCGGGAATTGTTCGTATACGGACAGGATTTAAAATCGCCTTTCCGTAATATTCCGGCCGCTGAAAAAAGTATTCTGGCTGCCGGTTTGGCACGAAAAAAATTGTCCAGATAAAATTAAATTGTTTTCGTTTTGTTCTTTTTTCTTGAAATAAAGAACAAATGTGGTACATTTTACGGTGTTGCTCTTGGCTTGTTTTTATGGGATAAAAGAGGCACCGAAACATGGATCAAACTGTTTTACATTTAGTGGATAAGGATACGATGGATAAAGAAAAAGCATTGGCCGCCGCCTTAAGTCAGATTGAACGGGCATTTGGCAAGGGTTCGATTATGCGTTTGGGACAGCGTGAAAATGCCGTGGAAATACCGGCGATTTCGACGGGGTCTTTGGGATTGGATATTGCTTTGGGAATCGGCGGTTTGCCGCGCGGCAGAATTGTTGAAGTGTACGGTCCGGAAAGTTCGGGCAAAACGACTTTGGCGCAGCACGTTGTGGCGCAGGCGCAAAAGGCCGGCGGCAAATGTGCCTATATTGATGCGGAACACGCTTTGGATCCGATTTATGCCAAAAAGCTGGGGGTTGATATTGACAATCTGCTGATTTCTCAGCCGGATACGGGGGAACAGGCGTTGGAAATTGCCGATACGCTGGTGCGTTCCGGCGCGATTGACGTGTTGGTTGTCGATTCCGTTGCGGCTTTGGTGCCGAAGGCCGAACTGGAAGGCGAGATGGGCGATTCTCATGTCGGGTTGCAGGCGCGTTTAATGTCGCAGGCTTTGCGTAAACTGACGGCTTCGGTTGCGCGGTCAAATACGTTGATTATCTTTATTAATCAGTTGCGTATGAAGATCGGTGTCATGTTTGGCAATCCCGAAACGACAACGGGGGGCAATGCGTTGAAGTTTTATGCTTCTGTTCGTATTGAAATTCGTCGCGGCGCACAAATTAAGGATAAAGATGAAACAATCGGTAACAATACAACGGTTAAGATTGTAAAGAACAAAGTGGCTCCGCCGTTCAGAACGGTTGAATTTGACATCATTTACGGCGAAGGGATTTCCAAAACGGGGGAATTGATCGATTTGGGGATCAAGGCCGGCTTGATTGAAAAGTCCGGCGCTTGGCTTTCTTATAAGGGTGAGCGTTGGCAAGGGCGTGAAAACGCGCGCACTTTCCTGCGTGAAAATCCTGCGGTCGCGACGGAAATCGAGCAGCAGATTCGTGAAAAAGCCGGTTTATTATCGCAAAAAATGATCGGCGATGAAATCGAACAGGAAGAGGCATAACTGCCTCTTCTTTTTTGTTTTTTCGGGATTGATCGGGGGCTGCTTCTGCGCTATACTGTACAAAAAAATGGAGGAAAAAAGAAATGTCTTTGTCTCTTTCAACAGCGGAAGGAAATAAAACAAAATCGCAGGAATTATTGGATTCTTATCTGAAAAGCGCCTGTCGTTTCTTAGATGACAAAACGGCAAAAGGAGCGCGAAAATTTGCGAAAAATTTTGTTCGTTCCGACGATCGCAATTTTAATACTCATTACGGCAAACCCGCGACAAAGGATTTGCTGACGGGCATTAAATCGGAAGATATTCAGAAAAAGGAAAAAGAATTAAGCGCGCAGGCCAAAAAAGTATCAGCAAAAATGAAGGCCAATTATGCGTTAAACGTAGAAGTAAATAAGGATATAAAAAATCCGTTTTCGATTTTTGCTTCTTCAATTGCCGTGTTGCCGGGTATTTCCGTTTTGGTTAATGCGGCCGAACAAAAAAGTTTGGCAGGCGTTGCCGTCGGCTTGGCCGGGATCGGTGTTGCCGTCGGGGCTGTTGCGGCTGTTCACGGTATTAAAAAGAGTGTTGAAGCCAAAACGCCCGAGGAAAAAAAGGAAATAAAATCTTATATAGAGGTTCGGCATTCTCAGTTGGCGTTAAAGCAGTTAAAAAAGGCGCTGAGACAAGAGCAACGTTCTGCTTATAAGCAGGAAGTTCAGCAGTTGTTTGCTGCCGGTTTGGGGAATCCCGGCGGTATGATCACGCCGCTGGCATTGCAGAAAAAATCTGCCGGTCGTTGAGTTTTCACTTATGAGATGATGTGACAAGGCTTCTTTTTAGAAGCCTTGTTTGTTTTATAAAAAGTGAATTTGCTTTATGGGACAGGGTGTCGGGCCGTTGTTTTAAAAAGATAAAAAAAATATTGCCATTCCATTTTTTAGGTGTTATATACACCTCATACTTATCGCGGGATGGAGCAGTCCGGTAGCTCGTCAGGCTCATAACCTGAAGGTCGTGAGGTTCAAATCCCACTCCCGCACCCATCACTAAAAAAGCCACCTTTTCAGGTGGCTTTTTTAGTGATGGGAACGGGGGTTTGGTGAATGGACATCATAGGTTCGACCGGAGCGCAGCGGAGGTAACGCCGGAACGTCAGTGCAGGCGGCCCCGCAGGGGTGAGGGACGCAGTCCCGAATAAATCCCACTCCCGCATTGATCTGGAATTTTACTCTGCTAGCCTTCAGGTGGCTTTTTTAGTGATGGGTGCGGGGGTTTGGTGAATGGACATCATAGGTTCGACCGGAGCGCAGCGGAGGTAACGCCGGAACGTCAGTGCAGGCGGCCCCGCAGGGGTGAGGGACGCAGTCCCGAATAAATCCCACTCCCGCATTGATCTGGAATTTTACTCTGCTAGCGTTCAGGTGGCTTTTTTAGTGATGGGGTGGGGAGAGAATGGAAAAAAATAGACGACGGTAATCATATTCCATTGTTCAAAAGAGATCTGTTTAAAATCGGGATATTTGTCTTTACTCTTGTCTTCAAAGTTATAGTACTGCAACAAGATAACCGCTTTACAAAGAAAATTGTCTCCCCCTTTTTTATCTTGCATAACAAAAGCTTTATCGTATCAACGTCCGCACGGGGGCGGTAAAAATCAATTCGGGTTAATCCAAAGGTTTCATTGTGCAATTCGCCTTTATTCCCCGTCGCCGCAAATAACCGCCGCCCCAATCGTACATGGATTCCAAAACCGGTTTGATGCTTTTGCCGAAAGGAGTCAGAGAATATTCAACCTTTGGCGGGACAACGGGAAAAACATGCCGTTTAACCAACCCGTCCGATTCCAGTTCCCGCAGCTGCTGCGTCAGCATTTTTGCCGTCGCATTCGGAATTTCTCTGCGAAGGGCGGAAAACCGCATTTTTCCGGACATCAGTTTCCATAAAATCAACGTTTTGTATTTGCCGCCGATTAAATTGATCGTTGCTTCAACGGGACAATGAATTTCACACCGGCGGCCGGCGTCTGTCTTTTGTGTCATCATGGTATCCTTTTGGATAGTATATATCTGAAAAGTGCGTTCTTGCATAAAAGAAATTATACGCTAAAACTATAAAAATACAAAGTCTGTCTGATTTAAACGGAGGCGGCATGAACAAGGAAATTTTCAATATTACGGGTATGAACTGTTCGGCCTGTTCCGCCCGCGTGCAAAAAGCCGTCGCGGCGTTGAACGGCGTGGCGGACGTTTCCGTCAATCTGTTAAAAAACAATATGATGGTCAGCTATGACCCGGACGTTTTGTCGGCGCGGGAAATTATCGACGGCGTTGAAAAGGCCGGGTACGGCGCCGCAGAAGCGGGGCGTCCGGCTGAACAAAAAGCGCCCGAAGACGTTTTTGCGGAAAAGGAACGGGATTTGAAAACCCGTCTGACCGCTTCTGTCGTGCTGACGCTGGCGCTGATGTATTTTTCCATGGGCGCAATGTTCGGTCTGCCTTTGCCGGCGGGGTTTGACATGTCCGCAAATGCCGCCGTGTTCGCCGTAACGCAGTTATTGTTGACCGTTCCGGTTATTTTTATCAATTTCGATTATTTTAAAACGGGATTCAAAACGCTGTTTCACGGCGCGCCGAACATGGATTCCCTGATCGCGCTGGGATCCGGCGCGGCGGTGGTTTTCAGCGTGTTCGGGCTTTACAAAATTCTGTTCCTGCTGGGAGCGGGCGATCCGGCCGGCGCGCATCGTTTCGCGTCGAACCTTTATTTTGAATCGGCGGTCATGATTCTGACTCTGATCACTTTGGGGCGTTTTTTTGAAGCCCGCGCAAAGGGCAAAACGGCCGGAACGATTGCCGGACTGATGTCTTTGGCGCCGCAGACGGCGACGGTTATGCGCAACGGAATTGAAACGGTTGTCAATATTGATCAGCTGGCCGTCGGGGATATTATTGTCGTCAAAACGGGCGAACGAATCCCCGCAGACGGCGTTATTGTCGAAGGGCGCGGCGTTTTAGACGAATCCGCTTTGACCGGTGAAAGTCTGCCCGTTGAAAAAAAAGCGGGCGACACGGTTATGACGGCCGGCGTCAATACGGCGGGGCATTTCCTGATGCGCGCCGACAAAGTCGGGCAGGAAACGACTTTGGCGCAGATTATCCGTCTGGTGGACGAAGCAACGTCTTCCAAAGCGCCGATCGCCAGACTGGCCGATCGAATCAGCGGCGTTTTTGTGCCTGTCGTAATTACGATAGCTGTTTTATCTGCGGTTGTATGGCTAATCTGCGGATCAGAGGTGGAATTTGCTTTGTCTGCCGCCATATCCGTTTTGGTGATTTCCTGCCCGTGTGCGTTGGGGTTGGCAACACCGACGGCGATTATGGTCGGGACGGGGCGCGGGGCGGCGCGGGGCGTTTTGTTTAAATCCGCGGCGGCGTTGGAAACGGCCGGACGTATTGACGCGGTCGCTTTGGATAAAACGGGAACGGTCACGGAAGGAAAACCGCATGTTACCGACATTGCCGTTATTGACGGCGTTTCACAGGCCGAAGTTTTAAAAATGGCTGCTTCGCTGGAAAATCTGTCCGAACACGCTTTGGGTTCGGCGATTGTCGAACGGGCCGCGCAGGACGGAATTATTCCTGATCGGGTTGAGGACTTTACCCAAATTCCGGGGCAGGGGATTTCGGGAAAAATCAACGGCGTTTCCTGTCTGGTCGGAAATGCGAAAATGCTGCGCGAAGCCGGGATTGACAATACGCTGGAACAAACGGGGCGGGAATGGGCCGAAAAAGCGCGGACGCCTTTGTATTGCGCGGCGGGGGCGAAACTGACGGGCGTGATCGGCGTTGCCGATCCTGTCAAACCGGACAGTGCCGCTGCGGTTGCGGCTTTGAAATCAATGGGCATAGAAGTCGTTTTGCTGACGGGCGACAATGCGAAAACGGCCGAAGCGGTGCGGCGTGAAGCAGGGATTGACCGTGTTGTCAGTGATATGCTGCCGCAGGACAAAGAAACGGAAATCCGCCGTTTGCAGCAGCAGGGCAAAAAAGTCGCCATGATCGGCGACGGCATTAACGATGCGCCGGCTTTGGCGCGCGCGGATATCGGCATGGCCGTCGGAACGGGAACGGATATCGCCATAGAATCCGCCGGGGTTGTTTTAATGAAGAACGATTTGGCTTCTGCCGTGTTCGCTTTGCGGCTGGGGCGCGCGGTGCTGCGGAATATCAAAGAAAATCTTTTCTGGGCGTTTTTTTATAACAGCGTTGGTATTCCCGTTGCCGCTGGCGTGTTATGGCCGGCTTTCGGCGTCATGCTCAGTCCCGTTATCGCCGCCGCCGCTATGAGCTTCAGTTCAGTCAGCGTCGTGACAAACGCGCTGCGTCTGCGCCGGTTTTCGGATAAACCGCTTGTTTTAAAAAGGAGTACGTCCATGAATAAAAGTATTATGATCGAAGGCATGAAATGCGAACATTGCGCAAACTTTGTCAAAAAAGCTTTGCAGGCCGTTGACGGCGTTGAAAGTGCCGCCGTTAATCTGGCGGCCAAAAAGGCCGACGTCCGGACGAATAAGGACGTTTCGGACAAAGCTTTGTCGGACGCTGTCGCCGACGCCGGTTTTCAGGTTGTGGAAATCAAAGACGTTTAGTCTGTCTCACGCCACCAAAAATCCGTTTGCGTTTTGCCCGGAATCAGCTTTTCGCCCATTTCCGGCGTCATCAACTCTATGGGTTTATCCCGGATTTCATCAACAATCCTGTTGATTGACTTTTTCCAGTGATGCCAGGCCAGATCGTAAACGCCCCAATGAATCGGCAGCAGTCGTTTTGCCTTTAAATCAACGGCGGCCTGAACGGTCTGGTCAGGGAACATATGTATACCCGGCCACCCGCCGTTCCAGGCATCAATTTCCAGAGCGGCCCAGTCAAACGGACCGAACTGTTGTCCGATTTTGGCATAATGTCGTCCGTAGCCGGAATCGCCGCCCCAGAATATTTTCTGATCCGGCGTTTCGATAATATAGGAATTCCATAACGTTTTGTTGCCATCGGACAGGCTTCTGCCCGAAAAATGGATTCCTTCAATCGCGGTGATTTTTAAACCGTCCTGTTCAAACGTTTCGCGCCAGCCGATTTCCGTAATTCTGTCGGCCGCGATTCCCCAGCAGGTCAAAGCGGTCTTTAAACCGTAAGGGACGATAAAATGCCCGTTTCGGATTGACCGGACGGTTTTTCGTTCCAGATGATCATAGTGATTGTGTGTCAGCAGTATATAGTCCAGTTTCGGCAGGTCGTTGCGTTTGATCGGCGCAGGCTGATATCTCCGAACGGTCAGAGGCACCGGGGAAGCATTATCAAAAACCAGGTCGATTCCGAGGCGTTGTCCGTTTAATTCTAAAACGGCGGAAGAATGTCCCAGCCAGTAAACCGCGCTGTTTTCGGGCGTTTCGGGAAAAGAGGAAGCCGTCAAGCGGCGCATCGCGGCCGATTTTTTGGGGCCGTGCGATTTGGAAAAAACCAGATTTAGCAGGTTTACTTTGTCTTCATATTCTCCGGGGGCAGGCGGGCGGACGGGTTCCGGGTTGCGGAACTGTCCGTTTTTAAAATAAGGCAGTTTTTCAAAAGACTTTAATTCTTCCGGCGTCGGAGCGGCACCCATCTCGCATACGGCGTGCAAAACAAGTCCGATGATAATAAATCCGAATACGACTATTCCCGATAAAACCATTTTTTTCATTCTTTTCCTTTCGCCCATAGATCCGTCGGACAGAATAAATGTTAAAGTTGACTTTAAATCAAGAAATTTTTATAAAAAAACCGCAGCGCGGAAAAAACGCTGCGGTCGTGCTGAAAAAAATCGTTCAACGGATAAAGTTTGTTTTGTCTTTAAGTTCGTTTTCGGGCAACGGAAAGCCTTTTTGGCGGCTGCGTTCAATCAAATTTAACAGCCAGGCCATATTTTTTCCCAAATTGCGCATAACTTGCAGACCTTCTTTGTCCTGCATGACTTCTTCGGGCGTATTTCCGTGTACCATATTCCAGTAGGTTGATGAAACAACGGGCATGCGGGCATAAGTGAAATATTTATTGATAACGTCCAATGCTGCGGACGTTCCCGCCCGGCGTGCCGATACAACGGCGGCAGCGGGTTTAAAGGCAAAAACTTTTCCGCCGGCATAAAAAAGTCTGTTTAAAACGGACAACAGCCGCCCGCTGGGGTGGGCAAAATAAACGGGTGATCCGAAAACAAAGCCGTCTGCGTGTTCGGCTTTTTCGATAATTTGATTGATGATATCGTCATTAAAAACGCACCGGTTATTTAATTCGCGGCAGGCTTTGCAGCCGATGCAGTCGCGGTAGGCATGTTTGCCTAACTGAATTATTTCCGTTTCGATGGCTTGTTCATGCAATGTTTTTTCGACTTCGCTTAAAGCCGTAAAGGTGCAACCGTGTTCGTTGGCACTGCCGTTGATCATTAATACTTTCATCTTTTTAATCCCCCTGATCTGTTTTTGTTATTTATACAGGACGGCGGTTTTTAAGAGCAAGCATAAAAAAATGCTTGCCTTAAAGTTGACTTTAAATTTTAAACTGTCTGAAAATGTTTTGTCATGGAAGGAAAATAAAATGAAAGACAGCGATTTTATACCAAAATTGACAATCACGCAGACAATTCCGGTTTCCGATGAAGTAAAAGCAAAAGTGAATAAAACAAACAAATTCGGATTCGGTTTTATGCGGCTGCCGCTGAAAGATCCCAAAGATCAAACATCAATTGATTATGATGAATTAAATAAAATGGTTGATGCCTTTTTGGAACGCGGATTTACGTACTTTGACACCGCCTGGATGTATATGGGCTACGAAAGCGAAATCGCGATCAGAGAATCTTTGGTCAAACGCCATCCGCGCAATCAGTTTACGGTCGCCAGCAAAATGCCTGCCGGTTTTCTGACATCTTCGGCACAACAGGAAGAGATTTTTAATAAGCAGCTGGAAAAAACGGGACTGGAATACTTTGATTATTATTTGGTGCACAACGTCAATGCCGACACGATCGCGAATGTGAATAAATATGACTGTTTTAAATTTATTGCAGACAGAAAAAAAGAAGGAAAAATCAAACATATCGGTTTTTCTTTTCATGATACGCCGGAACTGTTGGAATCCGTTTTAAATGAACATCCGGAAGTCGAGTTTGTTCAACTGCAGATTAATTATATCGACTGGGATAATCCGAGTATCCAATCGCGGAAATGTTACGAAATCGCACAAAAATACAACAAGCCCGTTATCGTCATGGAACCGGTCAAAGGCGGTACTCTGGCCGCTGTTCCGCCGGCTGTCGAAAGGATATTCAAAGACGCCGAACCGGAAATGTCCGTTGCGTCCTGGGGGATACGCTTTGCTGCCAGCCAGGAAGGCGTGATGATGGTTTTAAGCGGTATGTCCGATATGAAACAGCTGTTGGACAATACCAGTTATATGCAGAATTTCAAACCGCTGACGGATTATGAAAAATCTGTCATCGAACAGGCTGTCAAAGCTTTGCATGCGGCTATTGTTATTCCGTGTACGGCCTGTCAGTATTGTGTGGAATGGTGTCCCAAAAAAATTGCTATTCCGCAGTATTTTGCTTTGTATAATGCCGAAAAACAGGAAAAGGCGGATAAACTGTTTACGGCACAAGGCATATATTATGCCAATATTGCCAAAACGCACGGCAAGGCTTCGGAATGTATTCAGTGCCGGCAATGTGAACACCACTGCCCGCAGCATATCGAAATTACAAAGTGGCTGAAGGAAATTGCAAAAACGTTTGAAGCTTAAAGGAGGTTTTATGAAAAAAATTTTTTTATCGATGATCTTGTCGCTTTTGGTTTTTGGAAGTAACGAAGCTTTTGCGCAGGCCGCGCCGGGGGACGAAATGGGAAATGTTTCACAGCAAAAAATTCTGATCGCTTATTATTCTTACAGCGGAAATACCGCCGCAGTCGCCAAAGCCATTCAGGCCAAAACCGGCGGGGATTTGTTTGAAATCAAATCGGATCACGCTTATCCGGCCGAATATCGCCCGATGACCGAACAGGCAAAAAAAGAAATCGCCGACGGTTTTCGTCCGAAGCTGACGACAAAAGTCGGCAATATCGCTCAGTATGATATTGTTTTTCTGGGATCACCGAACTGGTGGGGTACGATTACGCCGCAGGTCAGCAGCTTTCTGGAAAGTTATGATCTGAACGGAAAAACTGTCGTGCCGTTTATTACGCACGGCGGCGGCGGTGTTCAGAATACAATCCGGGACATGACGGCGCAGTGCAAAGGCTGCCGCGTTGAACAAAACGGCTGGACCGGTTACGGCAGCCGGACGTCGGGAATACAGGATTGGATCGACGGCTTGAAACTTGTTCCGTAAATTTTTTCGGACAGAAAAAAACGTCCGGCAATCGCCGGACGTTTTTTATTGCTCTCAGGCGGCCGGCCGCGCCCGGCTGATAATCCGGCAGGACGAACTCGGCAGTTTGTTTTCGTCAAGAATGACATGATGAATTTCGTCCGCTTCGATCCGGCCGCTTTTAGGGTTTTTAACGCTTAAAACGGAACCGTTGATTTTTGCCTGAACGTCGCTGTATTCAAAAGCCAGATCCGTCCCGATCATTTCGCAGTCTTGCAAAACCAGATTTTCCGCATAGCATAAAGGCTGCGTGCCGGTAATTTTACAGCGGACAAAGCGCAGATTTTTGGAATACCAGCCCAAATATTCGCCCGTAATGACACAGTCTTCGATAATGGCGTTCTGCGCATGCCAGAAAGCGTCCTTTGTATCCAGAACAGAGTTTCTGACCGTTATGTTTTTGACATATTGGAACGAATATTTTGCTTTCATTTTCAGGCCGTTAATTTTAATGCTTTCGCTTTTTAAAAACGGATATTCGGATTCCAAAACCGTGTCTGTCATTTCCAGTGTTCTGCAAAACCAGCCGAATTCCGGCGAGTGAATCGCGCAGTTTTTAATACGGGTATCGTCACATTCGCGCACGGCTTTAATGCCGTTTAAAACGCAGTTGTTTAATTCCGCATTGCTGTCATACCATAATGCCGCGCGGCAATCCGGTGTAAAACGGCTGTTCTCGATCCGGCCGCCGTTTAAATGCCATAACGGGTAACGCAGGCCGAACAGACAGTTTTCGACGGTAATGTTTTCACATTCTTTCAGGGCGGATTCTCCGTCTGCCGGCCCTTGAAAAGAACAGTTTGAAACAAGGCCCGAACGCAGGGCGTACAAAGCCCGTTCCGCATCAAAAGTTTGATTTTCGTATTTTTTCATGTCATTCCTCATCATTTTTCGGGAACCAGTTTTAGAATCGTAATTTCCGCCGGCGCCAGAAAGCGCATTTGCGGGCCCCATTGGCCGCTGCCGCGGGAAACGTAAATCGCCGCGTCGTTGTCCGTTTCATACAGGCCGGCCAGATATTTGTTGTACAGTTTGGTAAAAATATGGAACGGGAAAATCTGTCCGCCGTGCGTATGTCCTGACACTTCCAGATCAAAAACGTTGCTTTTGCCGAAATCGGCAGGCGTATGCGACATCAACAAACGAAATTGACCGGGCAGTGCTTTTTGAAAAGCCGCATTCAGATCAATGTCTGATTTATATGCAGCGGCCGAAAACAAATCGGGAATACCGGCAATAAACAGCTGAGAATCAATAACGACACCATCGTTTTCCAAAAAAGAAAAACCCAGGTTTTTCAACAGGCCGACACTGGAATCGTATCCGGTATAAAATTCGTGATTGCCGGTGACAAAATAAATACCGTCGGGCGCTTTTAATCCTCGCAAAAGTTCCGCAATTTCCGAAACTCTACCGATTTCGTCGTCAATAATATCGCCGGGCAATAAAACAATATCCGGATTTTGATTATTCGTCTTTTCGACAATGCCTTTTATTTTTTCGGGATCAATAACACGGTGAATATGCAAATCGCTTAAAACGGCGATCGTTATGGGGTGTTTGATTTTCGATGAAGCAAACTCTGTTGTTTTCAGGGCAGGGATCCTGAGGCCTTCATAACAGGCCTGTCCCGTGCAGACAAGGCTGATTACCAGCAAAGCAATATTCAGCCGGGTCAGGACCGTTTTAGAAAACGGAGAAACGATTTTATTTGTTTTAAATAACCGTCCCGATGCATAAACGGCCGTCCAGATGATGTCTCTGAGTACGGTTGTCGTAAATAAAATAATGCACAAGACGAACAGGAAATACAAAGAATACCGATAAGCGGCAAAATATCGACCCAAAAAGCTTTCAAACTGATAAGACGTTAAAGCGGGAATACAGCCGGCCAGCAAAAATAAAATAAAGAATAAAAATTTTTGTTTGCGCCTTAAATCCAGATACCAGACATAACGCCAAAATAAAAAAAAGGTTGCAAAACACCCCAACACAGATGTCGTTACAGCGCAGCTGATCATCTCTGCCTCCCTGAATATGGTATCGAATCGCTGATTGTTTTCAGGTTACAAGTTAAAGTTAACATTAAGTCAAGACGTTTTTTTGCAAAAAAATCACTTTAATTGATTAAGCTTTTTTTTCAGCAAATTCAAGTCGTCGGAACAAAGCGCCGCCTGTATTCGGTCTAATTCTTCGTCGGAACGGTCGTAAATGTTTAAGGCTAAAAGTTCTTGAATGACAGCGTCTTCAAATCGTTTTTTGATCGGTTTTGCCGGATTGCCGGCAACGATTGTATAAGGAGCCACATCTTTGGCAACAATACTGCCCGCGGCAATGACGCAGCCTTCGCCCAGATGCACGCCCGGCAAAATCATGCTGCGCATGCCGATCCAAACGCCGTCGTCAATACGGGTGTCGCCTTTTTGACGATAGCTTTCAACAATTTTTTCCATAAAAGGATAATTGGAAAACCAGTCGTTGCGGTGCGTGTTGTTGCCGCCCATCAGGATAACGGTTTCGGCTCCGATGCAAACACAGTTGCCGATGTAAAGTTTGTCGATCGGCCATTGCGGTCGCCAGTGTTGTAAGCTGTAAGCGTCGCCGTAAAGATAACGCACGACGTAATCTTCAAAATTTTCGGTCCAGGCGTTGCTGTAATAGCTTTTTGTTCCCTTGATAATAATGTTGGGATTTTTAACGCTTTGATGCAGATATTCGACTTTTGACCAGTGCTTTTGCATAACGGGACCGTGAACGGTTTTGACAATAAAAGCCGATTATACTTGCGCAACCGAATAAAACAAAGTGAAAAAAATATTTTGACAGTTGTCGGCTGAAGTATAGAAATATCTTTAAATCTGTAAAACGTGACGTAATAAACACAATGCGTTTGATTGAACGGAAGGAAAAAGAAAAATGAAATTTCAATATTTTGATCATCATTCGGAACGATTAATTGTTTTCTTTGCGGGCTGGGGGTGTGATGAACACCAGTTTGCTTTGTTAAAGGATCCGACAGATGATGTGCTGATTTTATTTGATTATGACGATTTGAAAATTCCGTTTGATTTTTCAAAATATGCCGAATTGAACGTAATAGCCTATTCCGCCGGCGTTTTTGTGTCGTCTTTGTTAAATGCGGATCTGCCGCGTGTTGCAAAGCGTGTCGCGGTTAACGGCAATCCGTATCTGTTTGACGAGAATCTGGGGCTGTCGAAACAAACGGTTAATATTTTGGCGTCGGTCAATTTGGATAATTATCTGGAATTCAGGCGGCGATATATGGTTGAAACCGATGAAGAATTTGAGGAATACAACCGTCTTCAATCGCTGCGTAGCGTCGAAAGCTGCGCCGGGGAGCTGAATTTTTTAAAAGAACTGTACGCGTCGCGCAAATCGGATATCCGCGATGATTTTGACAAAGCTGTATTTTCTGAAAACGAGCCGTTTTTTAATCTGGATAATCAAAAGAAATTTTATGACGGCAGAATCGGAATTGTCGCGGCGACTCGGCACCACTTGTTTTTTAAATTCAAGTCGTTTCGTGACATTCTGGAATACTAATGCTTACGATGGCGAAACATCAAAATGCCGGTGAATACACTGTATGATCGCTTTGTGGATTCCCGGCGTGATTTCGTAATAAACGAACCGGCCGTCTTTTCTGGATTTGACGAATCCGCAGTCGCGCAGACGTTTTAAATATTGCGACGTTTTCAGCTGTTCAATTCCGGTGCCTTTGACAATGTCGGATACGCAACTTTCCCCGGACAAGGTCAGGTATTCCAGAATTCTGATTTTATCAATATGCGCAAACAATTTGATATGATTCGCCGTCATTGTCATAAAATCGCGCGGCAAGGGCAGTTTAGCGTCGTCTGCCAGAAATTTAAAATCGTCCGTCATATAGCCGTACAGTTTTCGGGTACAGAAAAATAAACTGGCCGGGTATTCTCCGCTGAGCGCGTAATAAATGAAAATGCCTCGCCGCTGCGTTCTGACTAATCCGGCGTCGCGCAGCTTTTTCAGATTCTGAGAAACAATAATCTGTTCTTCGCCGATTCCTTTTGTGATGTCGGATACGGAAGACGGACCGTGAAGATCTAAAAATTCCAAAATACGCAGCCGCAGCGGGTGACCGATATAATAAACTCCTCTGACGGCTTGTTCCATAATTTCGACGGGCAGTTGCTGCATGGAAAACTTTAACCCCTTGTTTTTTCTGAAATATATCAGAAATTAACAGGCGTGTAAATATTTTTGTTGACAATTTCAATACATAGTAATTATTATACATATCAATATAAATATGTATAAAAAGAGGTCAACATGAAAAAACTCATTTTGTTTTTAACTGCCGGATTGTTTTATCCTTCGGCCGTTTTGGCCAATCCGGCCTGCGCCGTTTGTACGGTGGCAATCGGCGCTTCTCTGGAAATCGCCAGAAAACTGGGCGTGGCGGACGCCGTCGTCGGTTTATGGGCGGGCGCTTTGCTGACGCTGCTGGGGTATTGGACAATTTTGTTTTTTGATAAAAAAAACTGGCGCTTTCCGGGGCGCGATTTTGTGCTGATGGCCGTTTCCGTCGGCATGATCGGGTTTATTTATATCAGTGAAGTCGTTTATACGCCGGTGATTATCTGGAACGTATTTTATCTTGACCCGATTTTGTTCAGCACGATTTTGGGCATGCTGCTGTTTATTTATTCCCAGAAATTTTACCAGTGGATGAAGGCAAGAAACGGCGGCCATGCTCATTTCCCGTTTGAAAAGGTTGTTCTGCCGGTCGTCTGGCTGCTGGCGGGCAGTGTGTTTTTCACTTATTTTCCCATTTCGCTGTAAGGAGATGAAAAATGAAAAAAGCAAAAGACGTTAAAGAATTCGTGGAAAGAATCGATGCGACGAAAAAAGTCAATCCGAAAGATTTGTCTTCCGATCAGGATTTAACGATTGCGATCATGAATTTGATTTCGATTGAAGAACATCTGGTCTTCAGCGGCGCGAAAACGGGAAAAAATTCTTTTTATGATTTAATCGAGGAAGTCCGCGAACTGCGCAAAACGCTGATGCAGAAAGTCATTCCGCAGTATGAAGGCGAAGTCTGGTGCATATCGAAACATCTGCTGGCTTCGGCCATGCGGCTGATGGAAGTCGGTACGAAACAGCAAAGTCTGGGACATAAAGAAGAAGCGTACAAATTGTTTTCTCAGGCGTATGAGCTGTACTGTCTGTTTTGGGGGCTGAACATGAATATGCTGGATACTTCGGACGTAAAATGGATTGAAGACAAACGCGAAGACATCGTTCAACTGTCCGAAAAAATCGAAGCCGTTTCCGCAGGCAAAGATATTCCCCGCGCCGGCGAAACGGAAAAAAAACAAAGCGCCATGGATAAAATGAAAGCCTTTGTCCGAAAGGCCGTCGACTGCTGTATAGAATAAAGGAGGCCGCCATGAAAAAATACCTGCCGTTGTTTTCGTTGTTTTCTTTTTTATTCTTTTCTTTTGACGCGCGTGCCGGGATTCAAAAGGAAGTACTGGTTTTTGCCGAACCGTGCCTTTTCTGCGACCTTTTAAGGGAAGACATGAAATCCTGGATTGTTCCCGACAATCCCGACGTTAAATTTACCGTTTTGGATATGCGGGACAAAGAAAATTATAAACGTTTTTACAAACTGGCCGAAACGCACAGCATTAAAAGCCGGACGTCTTTTCCGGTTTTATTTGTCGGCAAAGACTGCATAACCGGCTGGACGCCGTCAGACCGTGAACAGTTCCGCCGCTGCATGGCAGAATTTAAAAATGAAAAATTCAGCCGGCTGAGCTCGGATTGACCAAAAACGGGAACGATAATCCACCCCGGGAAATAAACGAAGTTGTTTTCTTGATTAACGATATCGCGGACGAAAAGGATCTTGTCGGCTTAACGGTCGCCGAACCGATGCCCAGAACGGTAATCAGGCTGAAAAACATGCTGGCGCGCCTGCCGCTGTTGGAAAAATAAAACGGTTACAAAGCCGTTCCTTTTTTCGGACGGAACAGACGCGACATGTCTGCGCCTTCCAGTTCCAACAGCTTGATTTTAATGTCCAGTCCGCCCGCATAGCCGGTCAGGCTGCCGTTTGTTCCGACGACCCGGTGGCAGGGGATAATAATGGAAATCGGATTATGACCGACTGCTCCGCCGACGGCTTGCGCCGACATTTTGGCTTTTCCGGTTTTTCGGGCGACCATTTTGGCTATACCGCCGTAAGTCCGGACCTGTCCCAAAGGAATATCACATAAAATTTTCCAAATCATCTGACGGAATTCCCCGCCTTCGGGAGCCAGAGGCAGTTCGGAAATCGCGGGATTTTGCTTTTGAAAGTATTTGTCCAGCCATTGCGCCGCCTGAATAAAAACCGGCAGATCCGCCTTTTCCCGACACTCCTGCGGAGCGGTAGCGGCAAAATATTTTTGCTTTTCAATCCATAGCCCGGTTAAATTCGTTCCGTCGCTGGTCATCAATAATTTCCCGACCGGTGAAGTGTAAAAGTCTGAATAAAACATATCTGAAACTCCGGCTTAAAAAAGGTTTGTGCTTATTGTGGCATAGCTTTTCGGTTTATGCTATTTTCTTTTCAGACTGTTTTTTGGCCGGTTCTTTTTATGGAATAGAGTATGAAGATAAAACAGCTTGCCGTCAGGGATCCCGTACTGGTGGAAAAACTGATTGACGTGTGGACGCGGTCGGTGCGGGCGACGCATACTTTTCTGAATGAAGATGATATTCGCCGTCTGACGCCTGTCGTCAGACAAGGACTGACGGAAATCCCCGTATTGGTTACGGTTGAAACGGACGAAGGAAATCCGGTCGGATTTATGGGGATCGGGGACGGTTGTCTGGAAATGCTGTTTCTTCACCCCGACTGCCGGGGGCAGGGGCTGGGCAGGCAGCTGTTAAAAATGGGGATAGAACAGTATGACGTTCGGCGGCTGGACGTGAATGAACAAAATCCGGCGGCGCACGGGTTTTATGAACATATGGGATTTAAAGTTGTCGGCCGCAGCGAATTTGACGATTACGGTAATCCGTTTCCGATTCTGCATTTGATTTTGGAAACGGATATCCGAACGGGAAAGGAATAATATGCAGGATTTAATCAACGGACGTTGCGGCTGGGCGGGAACGGACGAATTATACGTCAAATACCATGACGAAGAATGGGGACGGTTGGTAACTGACGACCGGATTTTGTTTGAATTTCTGGTGCTTGAAAGTGCGCAGGCCGGCTTGTCTTGGATTAATATTTTGAAAAGGCGCGAAGGATACCGAAAAGCTTTCTGCCGATTTGACGTGCGGAAAGTGGCGCAGATGACGCCGGAAGATATTGATCGCCTGATGCGATTTGACGGTATTATCAAAAATCGTTTGAAAATCAAATGCACGGTTGATAATGCTAAACGGTTTATCGCCGTGCAAAAAGAATTCGGAAGTTTTTATAACTATATTGTGTCGTTTTTTCCTGAAAAACCGCCGCTGGTTCATCACTTTCAGACTTTGGATCAAATTCCGGCGACGTCTGAACAATCGGACGCGATCAGCAAAGACATGAAAAAACGCGGCTTTAAATTTTTCGGTTCGACGCTTTGCTATGCGTTTTTGCAGGCCGCCGGTTTTGTAAACGATCATCTGGAAGGCTGTTTTTGCAAAACCGATTCTTTGTTCGGCCGGAAAAGACGATAAAATAATTGTGATCAGAGCATCAGTTTTATTTATCGATCTGACTTTCGGTAAACGGATCGGCGCGGTGACCGACAAGGCGGATTTGCGCATAATCCGTTTCAAAATCACGCAGTTCGTCAGATGACAGGCGGATATTCATTGCGCCGAGAAAATCCGTTAAATGTGCCGGGTTTGTCGTTCCGGGAATGGGCACGATCCAAGAGTTTTGTGACAGCAACCAGACGAGTGCAAATTGAGCCGGCGTTATGTTTTTACGCTTTGCCCACTTTTCTGTTAAACGAACAATCTGCATATTTTGCACCAAAGCTTTCGGCGTAAACATCGGCAAAGTAGCGCGTCGGTCATTTTTGGCAAAGCGGCTGTTTTCGTTAATGGCCCCGGTCAGCAAAGCGCGTCCCAACGGGCAATACGGTACCAGTCCGATGTCAAGTTCTTCCAGCGTGGGGAAAATTTTGGTTTCCGGTTCCCGCCAGATCAGCGAATATTCGCTCTGTACGGCCGTCAGCGGACAAACGCTATGTGCCCGGCGAATGGATTTTGCGCTTGCTTCCGACAAGCCCCAATGCAAGACTTTCCCCTCTTTGATTAAATCCGATACCGTACCGGCGACGTCTTCCATCGGTACTTTCGGATCAACGCGGTGTTGATAGAGCAAATCGATATGATCCGTTTGAAGGCGTTTTAAAGAACCTTCAACGGCGCGGCGGATATGCTGCTGTTCGCTGTTTAAGGCTGTCGGCGCGCCTTCTTCGACGCCGAAACCGAATTTGGTGGCAATTTTTACCTGATGACGCATCGGTTTTAAAGCTTCGCCAACCCATTCTTCACTGGTATATGGGCCGTACACTTCTGCCGTATCAAAAAAAGTCACTCCCTGATCAAAAGCGCGGCGGATCAGCGCAATCATTTTCTGTTTGTCATACGTTCCGCCATAATAACCGACCATCGGCAAACAGCCCAGCCCGATGGCCGAAACGTTCAAATTTCTCAGTTTGCGGTATGCGGTTGTTTGTTTTTTGATATTTTCGCCGGCGATTGTCCGTCTGAGGCCGATGCCTGCCCAAAGCAATGCGGCACCGGAAGTTATTAAAAAGTCTCTTCTGTTCATCTTAAAACGCCTTTCAGTATTAAAGTCCCGTCAATTTTTCCTGTTCTTCCGGATAACGGCAACCGGTGATTGTGATGCTGTCCAGTGTGTTGCGAATCGCTGTCAGTTCTTCCGGACTGAAAGAAACATCGGTGCTTTTGATATTTTCCCGGATACGGGATAATTTTTTCGTTCCGGGGATCGGAACAATCCAAGGTTTTTGCGCCAATAACCAGGCAAGCGCGATCTGAGCCGGTGTCACGGCTTTGTTTTTTGCAAGTTCTTCCACATAGTCGACCAGTTTGATATTGTTTTGCATGTTTTCTTTGTTGAATCGCGGAATAATGTTGCGGAAATCATCTTGCGCGAATGTGGTGTCTTTTTGTATCCGCCCGGTTAAAACCGCTTTTCCCAAAGGAGAAAACGGCACAAAGCCGATATTTAATTCCTCAAGTGTTGCCAACAATTCTTTTTCAACGGCGCGATACCACATGGAATATTCGCTCTGTACGGCCGTCAACGGACAAACGCCATGAGCCGTGCGGACGGTTCGGACGCTTGCTTCCGAAATGCCCCAGTTTAAAATTTTGCCTTCTTTGATTAAGTCTGCCATGGCGCCGGCTGTTTCTTCGATCGGCGTGTGCGGATCAACCCTGTGCAGGTAATACAGATCGATATAATCCGTCTGCAAACGCTGCAGTGATTTTTCAACGGCCTTTTTCACATAATCCGCCCGACCGCAGATGCCGATCGGACGTCCTAATTCGTCTTTGAGGTCGTCATAAAGATTAAAACCGCATTTAGTGGCAATAACGACATTTTTTCGTATCGGTTTTAAGGCTTTGCCCAGCAGTTTTTCATTTTCTCCGCAACCGTAAACATCGGCCGTATCAAAAAAAGTTACCCCCAAATCGTATGCGCCGCGAATCACCGCAACGGCCTCATCTGAAGGAATATACGGCGGATAACTTTGCGAAAACCCCATACACCCCAGTCCGATAACCGAAACGGCCAATTTGTTTTTCCCCAAATATCTTTTTTCCATGATGTTTTTTCCTTATGCTCAGAATTGTTTTTACGCTTATTTTCCGTCAACAGTTGAACCGATTATCATCAGCGGAGTCGAATAAAAAGCTGAAACAGATAAGATCCGATAATGCGATCATGCTGTCGCAGAAAGCCGCTTCATACCTCTTTTTCCGTGTTTAAAAATTCTATCCGGGCGAAAAAACCGCCTTTTTTATTCGCCAGGTGTTCCAGACCGTTTTCAATTTCGCCAAGCTCGATCAGGCTGTTATCGGGCGAATGGCCGTGATCCTTGTAAAAAAAACCGAAATTTCCCCACGGAGCATAGATGAACATCTTGCCTTTTGTTGCAATCATGCCGCGCGGCGTATCGGCAAGAAATACGGGTCTGGGAAATTCGCTGATTTTTTCTTTGCCCGCAAAATCGATAAATTCAAAATCGGCCGGCAGCATCTGCAAAAACTGATGTACGGCGGAATTGTTGCGCATTTTGACAATGACGTTTTGATTGTCGAAAGTTAATTTGATTTTCATTGCTTTTGTCCCTGCCGTTTCATCGCCGTATGCCGCCGTCCCCGTCAGTAAAACGGCAATAATCAATCCGGTAAAAAAAGGTTTCATTGTTTCAGTTCTCATAAATCGGTTTGTAAGCGTCAATATCCGCCGTTTTGATCAGATTAATTGTTGTCATGGCGTTTGCCAGGCCGATGTACGGGATCGCCTGCACCATTGCTGCCAACAAGGTTTCTTTGTCATTGCCGGCTTTCAGTGCGCCGATAACATGGGCGCTGAGCTGTTTTTCCGCCCCGAGAGCCGTTAAAATGACCAATGACAACAGCTCGCGTTGTTTGATCGTCAGCCCGTTGCGGGTGTAAAAATCGCCAAAGCAAAAATCCGTCAGAGTGTCCGGGACAATGTTTTTATAGTCTCCCGGCAAAGAAAGCATGGCTTTTTTTACTTCATCGCCATAAAGTTTTGTTTGTATCTCAAGTCCTTTTTCGCGTCTGTTTTCTTCTGTTGTCGTGGCTGCATTTTCCAAAGGCAGTTTAATATTTCTTGTGGCGGCGACTTCGTTAAAAACGCCGATGGCATTTAATGTTCGCGGAAAACCGATAAAAGGCGCACATTGATAAATTGTTTCGCGGATTTCCAACGGTGAATTGCCGATATTCAAAGCCGCACCGATATGTGCTTTCAGCTGGGGCAGAGTCTGTAAAGCCGATAAGGCGGCAACGGTAATTAATTCGCGTTCTTTGTTGTTCAGAGTACCGGTATAAAAAACTTCGCCGAAAATGTTTCGCTGCAAAATTTCCATAAATTCCGGATCGGTCGGGCCGGTTGTTCTTTTGCTTAAAAACAGCTGTTCGTAAGTTTGATCGGCACGGTTGCTTCTGGTCATGTTTTTATCCTCCTGCGCGTTTGCAAAACCGATATAAAAAACCGGTACGAAAAATAAAAAGGAATGAAGAAATTTCATGGGCAGTCTCCGTAAAAAGATGAGAACTGAAAATATTATGCTTGACGTTCGGGGAAAAAATACAATACCGTTTTTTTATAGAGCTATAACATAAACTTATAGTAAGGACAAAAATGGAATTAACTCAGCTGCGTTATTTTCAGATGGCGGCGCAATGCAATAATTTATCGGAAGCCGCGGATAAACTGCATATTTCTCAGCCCGCACTCAGTCGTTCCGTGAAAAAACTGGAAGACGAACTTGGCGTTGCCCTGTTTGATCATTCAAAGAATAAAATATGCTTGAACGATGCCGGGCGGTTGGCATTGACTTATGCCGAGGCCGTTTTGACAAAGGCCGATGAAATGAAAAGCACGTTTTATCAGTTTGTCCGTAAAGACAATATTTTGTCTCTTGGTTTTTGTGATCCCGGGCCGATGCGTTTTTCCGTTCCGTTGCTGCAAAAAGCCAATCCGGACATCAATATAACTTCGGCATTGCTGGCAGATGAAGACCACCTGGAAACGGCGTTGCTGACGCATCGGTATGACGCCGTTGTTTCTTTAAAAAGGCCGCAACACGAAGATATTATGACCGTTCCGTTTGCTCAAGAAGAATTGATGCTTTCCGTTCCCGCCGATCACCCTTTGGCAAAAAAAAGCTGCGTCTGCCTGCATGATGAACAAAATCTGCCGCTGGTCAATTATTCCGGTAACGGCGCATTCGTCCGACAAGTTCAGCCTTTTATGGATCGGCTTGCCGATCGGTTTGCGATGAAAACGTATGACGATTATTTTGTTTTTCGTCAACTGCTTGAAAACGGAACGCTGATCTGTTTTACGACAAAGCTTGTTCGTCATTATCGTCATGACGGTGATAATCGTGTGATTATTCCGCTGGCCGATGAAGGGCTGAAAGCGACTTATTTGCTGTCATATCTGAAAAGCTGCCGGAAATATCTTTCTGCATTATTGGAATGGACGGCTGATTTTATCCGAACACAAAAATAAATCCGAAAACAAATAAATTTCAAATCATGATCCCTCTTTGATGCAAAAAAAGCAGTTTTGAACAGACAACATGAAATGATGATGCCGAATTGTTTTAAATACAGAGGAAATATTAGTGTTAAAAGCTATTTTTATTTTACCGTTTAATGTATTGATCAGTATCCCGGTACTTATTTTATATTTTAACGATTTTGAAATGATCAAAACGGAAAACATTTTCCTGTTATTTTTAATGTGTGTTTTCTTTGCAAGCGGATTGATGCTGATGATTTGGACAATGTTCCTTTTTGCCAAGGTCGGTAAAGGATCGTTGGCGCCATGGGATCCTGTTAATAAACTGATTATCACCGGTCCTTATGCTTATGTTCGAAATCCGATGATCTTTGGCGTCTTCCTGTTTTTAGGCGGGGAATGCTTTTTGTTCCAAAGCCGGGCTTTGTTTTATTATCTGCTGATTTTTATCGGAATTAATTCAGTTTATTTCCCGTTGATTGAGGAAAAGGGATTATATAAAAGATACGGCCGCGAATATCAGGAATACAAAAAAAATGTTCCGGGATTTTTCCCCAGATTATCCCCGTACCGCCGGGAAGACATGAAAGAATAGCATCGAATATCCTGTTCACGACCTTTGTTGTGAAAAAATAAATCCTGACAAAATTATATATGTTTGGCAAAACACAAGCGTTTAAACTCTATTAAAAAAACGGCAGTTTTTATACCTGCCGCTTGCATTGGCGACCCTAACGGGACTTGAACCCGTGTTGACACCTTGAGAGGGTGCTGTCCTGACCAATTAGACGATAGGGTCACAGATATGTCTTTTTTGTATAAGGCGATCTGTCCGTATCGTCAACAGGTTTTCGTTATATAGCAGTTTTTCCTGTCAGTTTAGCCGTTTCGTCAGGCTTACAGCGGTCTGAAAGACCTTTATAATAAAGCTGTTTTTTTATTTTCAGGAGGTTGCTATGTTTTCATGTCGGTTGAAAACGTGTCCGATGTCGTTATTGATTCGATCTTTTTATGATAAAGTGCTGGTGCAGGATTATGTTCTTGCCGGTCAGGGAATAGGTTTTTCCGCTTTATTCTTTTTGGCGGTTTTGTCGGCTTTGGTTTATACGGCCTATGCCGCTTTATTTCTGGCGGTTTTGTCACCGGAAATGATTACTGAAAAAATTGTTGATCTGCCGACTATTGAAATTCGGAACGGACAAATTATTAAGCCCGAAAACTTTTTTCACCGGTTTTCTTTGGGAAACGGCGTGCATTTAACTTTGGATACAACCGATGCCGACGAGATGATCAAAGATCCGTCTCCTAATGAAATCTATGTTTCAAAAAACGGCGTACAGTTTGTCAAAGGGTCAAGAATTGAGTTAATGCCACTGAAAAAGCTTTTGGGCACGGATAATGTCACGATTACGACGCAAAATGTTGTCGATTTCGTCTCTAAGGCTGCTGATGATATGATCTTTCTTGCGCCGTTGTGTGTCTTTTTGTTCAGTGTGCCGATCTTGTTTTTTAAGTATATTTTTCTTGTTTATCTTTTGGCATTGTTTTCTTATGCGGCAACGTTGTTTTCAAAGCTGTCTTTGCCGTTCGAAAACAGAATGCGCCTGGCTGCCGTTTCCGCTTTGCCGGTTTTGGTGTTTAATTTTATTTGCGCCAGATTGTTCGGCTTGTTTGAATTGGGAATCGTATCCGGCAGTATTGTTGCATTGATTTATCTGTATTTTTATCTTTCCGGTATTCCTCAACAGATACGACAGGACGCCTGAACAAAAGGTTTTATCTGAAAAGCCGTTTTTCCGATTGCTAAAAAGAAACATTTGCGTGTACACTTTTGTAACGGGATATGTGACAAACGGGGTGCAGATGTTTTCTTTTCTTTATCGTGTTTTTTATGACAGAACGTTGTTTGCATCGTTTGTAAAAAACGGCAGAGGATACGGTTTAAAGCTGTTGTTTGTTCTGACTTTGTTTGTGGCTTTGTGTTTGTCGGTCAAGATTTTTTTTGTCTTTTCCGTCATTACGCCGCAGATGATTTCCCGACTGGCGGCACAATTGCCGGAAGTTGTTATTACGCAAGGAAAAATCGTTTCACCCGAAGGATATAAATATTCTTATATTTTTGCAGATCAAAAAACGTTTTTTGTTTTTGATACGACACGGGAGCCGCCCGGATTAAAAGATTTGCCCGAAAGCGGCATTTATATTACATCAGATGCCATGCTTTTTGTTAACAAAGGCAAAATCAGACGATTTCCTTTTGTTCAGCTGCTGAACGGAAAAGATCTGATTCTTGATCAAGTCGGTATACAACAACAAAGCCGTCAACTGATACCTTTATTTCGTTTTGTTGTGCCGCTGTTGTTATTTCTGTTTTGTATTCCCGGGCAGTTCAGCCTGTATTTTCTGCTCAGTGTTTTTTATGCGGCCGTTTCCTATTTTATGACATATTTTTTAGCCAAAAACCTTTCCTGGGATCAAAGAATGCGTCTGGCGGCTTTGTCGATTATGCCGGCGTATGTGCTGAATACGGTCGCTATCCTGCTGAATCTGAATATCATGTTTTTATTGGGGCGGTTCGGCGCTCTTATTACGTTTATTTATATGTTCTGTTTTTTAAAAGATGACGATGCTGCTTTTGCACGTTAGAACAGTTCGTCAACGAACAAATATAAAGCTTCGGAAAAAGTCGGAAAACTGCAGCTGTCTGAAAAATCCATACGGTTGATAATATGGTATTTTTGATCCATGCTGTCGTATACGAATAATTCTTCTGCCGCGCGCCCCAACAGCAACTTTCCCCGCATCGGCGCGGCCTGTTGGAATTCCAGATTGGCTTCAATCAGGCCGGGCAGGGTATATCCCAAAGCTTCCCGATCATTGGCACGCGTGCCGTATAATTCCACACCGTTCCAACTTAGACCGTCTGTTTGTTTGAGTAAAGCAATGTAATCTACAGGAACCGGGGGAAAATGGTGGGACGAGAGCAAAGAACTGATAAAACGCAAAGAACGTTCATCTACGGGTTCAAAAAAAGTACCGTTGTCTTTCCGTAATGTATTTAAAATTCTTGTCAGCATCTTTTTCTAACGCCCCAAAGAAGATTTCTGCGCAATCATTTCAAACGTGCTTTCCAAGAAACCGGCGTAAACACTTCTGTCATGTCGGCTGGTACCTCCGGAAGAAATTTCAATCTCGCCGGGGAAATATACTTTTCCTTTCGGCGCCGGCAAAAACAGTTTTCGCGGTTTCAAGTTTGGCTGCGTCAGTGTCTGCGTGTCAATAAATCGATGGATTTCCGTATGAAACGGATGGGTCTGAATCAGTACCAGATTGGAAAAACTGTTCGTACCGCCGTAATCAAACGGAATGCGGATATGAATATTGAAATTTTCCGGTGCTTTTCCTTTTTTTACCAGCTTGATGGCTTCTTCCGTCATACCGGCAGCCAAAAGTTCATTGACATGATGATAACCGACATACTTTAAAAAGTCTCGACGCGTTCTTTTAAAGGCTTTGCGTAATTCCGCCAGCCAAGCCGGATCCAAAGGAACAAAATCAGCCTCGATCAGATCCATATTGACCAGCCCTGTTTGTTTGAACTGCCATTCCCAAAACGATTTATCTTCCTGCCGAGGATCGGCGGCGGGCATGGAAGCCGGCTGCTGCGGCTGAGGCGAATAAGACTGTGCATATCCCGGCGTTTGTGCAGAATATGATTGGTACGGCTGAGGCGTCTGCGGCGCAAATGCCTGATACGGTTGCGGCGCATACGATTGCTGCGGATAAGGCATGTACGGCTGCGGCGCAAATGCCTGATACGGCTGCGGCGCATACGATTGTTGCGGGTAAGGCATGTACGGCTGCGGCGGATAAGGAGAAGCTGTCCCGGGATATCCCGGCGGTGCCTGCGGCGGCATAACGGGGCGTTGGTAAGATCTGGATACGGCAGACGGTTGTTGCTGATATGTCGGCGGAACGGCAGAATACGGTGATTGAGGAGAAGGTATTTCCAGCGGATCCGGATAAGCGGAAGCCGGCGCTGTCGGCGGTAAGGTTCTGTATGCGCGGGAATCTCTGTAAATCGGCACAGGACGAACATCTCTGCGCACGGGCGTTACCCCTTGATTCTGCGCTTCTTCTGCAGCTTCGTTCCGCGAACGCACAGGCGGCGGCGTTTTAGTTCCCGACCAGTCCCACATTTTTCCCCCGTTTTAAGGCCTCTGTCAGAAAGGACTAGAATTTTTCATCAATAAAATCATCGTAATTTTCGTTGTCGTAAGCTCCTTCTTCTTCCTCCTCTTCAAACTCTTCGTCATCGTAAGATTCTTCCTCATCGAAATCATCAACATCATATTCCTGATATTCTTTGATCATTTCGTCGGTGCTGTCTTCTTCTTCCTCTGCGATATCGATCAATCCCTGCAAGGCGTTGACATCCGTATCTTCACGTTGCGCCACGATCCAGTAAGGGACATACGGTGAGGGAGGAATATTACATTTCCGCGTCATTTCTTTATCTAAAAACCAACGTGGGGCATCAGCCATGATCGGGCGGTTCATAAAACCTTGCATTAAAACAATTTGTTGCGTTGAAGGCAAAGACAACATCTGCGATGCCCCGATAACGGCCGTTCCCTGCAGTGAACGCGATACGTTTGCCGAAAATGGAGTCGCCTGTTTTGACCAACCTTCCGTTCTGGATTTGGACGCGACTTCCACCGTCTTTGTCCCGATCATTTTTTCAAAACGCTGTGCCGTTTGTTCGTTGTTCTGCGACAAAATAATCTTAGCCGCCGTTGTTGAAATAATGGTTTCCAGATCGTCCTTTCCGTATTGGCCGGAAATTTGCCCCAAATCTTGTCCGATCAGCAAATAGGATACTTTTTGACCACGTCCGACCGCCGGTCCGTCTTTAACGGCGGCCAGCTTCGGCATTTGCGGGAATTCGTCCAGCACGAATAACGTCGGGAACGGACCGGTCATTGATCCGTCACCTTGTTTGAAATTCGGCGGGTTTGCAATTAAGAAGTTGCTCATCAATTCAACGAACGTGCCTGTAATAATATTCAAAGCACGGGCATCAACCTGGTTCACCGACAAATAAATCGCGATCGATTTCATTTCCCCCGTAATCGGGTCTTTCATTCCCCGCAGGTCTTTGAAAATGAAGTCGCTCATCTTTGTTCTGGAACGTACGGCAGAGTTTTTGAAAATACCGATACCGGTTAATGCCGTTGATAAAATAGAACCGCGTTCCTTATCCGGTGTTCCCGACAGCTGGTTCAATTCAACGACGGCACGATGAGCATAACCGTATCGTTTGCATTCCGCCACCGCCTGATCCAGCATATCGCGCATCGGGTCGGCCAAGGCGGCCATTTGATCGCCTTCTTCCGTTTTGCGTTTGATTTCTGCCGCCATTTGCATTTGCGCTTCGGTCAGCCAGTCTAAAATCATTGCAATACACGGTTCGGCCCCCACCCATGTTTCCGGCAGCATTTCCCATGTTCCGATCGGCACGTAATTATTTAAATCCAATGTTCCGTTACGCAGATGATCCAAAGCTTCGGCGGCATCGGCATCCGTCATGTCCATATAATATCCTTCAAGGACTTCACGGTCTTTGTCGTCTAGCTTTCCTTCATAAAGTTTTCCGATAAAATAGTCATTGGCTCTGGCGCGTTCACATTTGCCGACAACGAAATGAATAAAGCCGGTTAATGCATTTCGTCCGGTCTTGGCCCAGTGCGGATCCGCACCGCCTTTGGGTTCTTCAACCAACACGTTAACCATGGAATCAACGTACATGTCACGTGCCGGCCCGAACGGCGGCAGGCAGGTGCCCGACAACATATTCCAGCTGGGGTAATAAATTCCTTTGTCCGGCTCGTCTTCCGCCCCCCAGTTAATAACGAAAACCGGGCCGATTGTTTGCCGATAGCCGCTCGTTTTATAACACAGTTCGGGTTTGGGGTCGTTGACGATAATACTGATATTGTTTGATTCAAAGATTGTCGGCATAACGACACCAACCGTTTTACCGGTACCGGGCGGCGCCAAAACCAGGACGGATAACGTTTCGGGCAAGCGGAGCAATTTACCGTGCCAGCGCCCCAGAACAACGATAAAGCCCTTAAACAATCCCATTTTTTCAATGTCTTTTTTCGTGGCGATACGTCCAGACCCGTGAATGGTTGATAACCAAGAGTGCGGGTTTGTTACCACGCCTGTTATTAAAATGGTGAAAAATGAAAAAAGAGGAATTACCGGCAGCCAGAAATAAAAAGGCAAAGAAGTTTGCGCTTTGAAAGCTTTAACGAGCCATTTCCAATAAATGCCCAACAGATACATGGGATCCATAGCGGCTTTTTTGACAAACTTCCAAATCAGCAACATATTGTCCTGACTGATTCCTCGGGGAATCAAATTCGTCAGTGCAAAAGAAATAATTGCCAGCAGATAAGAGACGATCAAAGCGATCACGACTGTCACAATCACCCATTGTATTGCGGCTTCTCTTTCTGCCCATTCTTCTCCGGTTCTGGCCATTTAGAGGGGGCTCCTTACGATATGTATAAAAAAACCTTTTTTAAGTATAAGAGAAATAAGAACAAAAATCTACATTCTCTCTTTATTTTTTCACTGAAAAAAGATCTGAAAGACAAAAAATAAATCAAGAATCAGTTTAAAGCGCTTGAAACATTATGGAATAACCCGTCATCGGGGGACGAAACGGAGGAAACGGCGTCCGTTAATGCCGTAATTTCGTCAGGTCCTCCTTCTTCATAACGACAAACGGTAACATTCAGGCCGTTCCAGACCTCGAACATATCTTCGGCATTGATAATTGTGCCTTGGCGAATAACAACCATGGCTTTGATTTCCAGACCGCGTGCTTCGCCGCCGAGCATCGGCGTCAAAGCGTCTCTGGCATTTAAAACAACCCGGACCGGAGAAATACGATGATTGCTTTCAGAAAACCATAGGGGTTCTTCATCGTTAAATCGTTCTTCGTCCGCCAACCAGTCGCCGCTTTCCGAATCGATCAGACACAAAAGAATGTGGTTTGCCGCCACGGCCACGAAATCAATTTTTTTGCCGGCAATCTTTGCATCTGAAATTAATCTGTAACCGGCCGAACGCAGAATATCCATAACAGAACCGCCCGCAGCCGAACCAGACGATGATGAAGCCGGTTGCGCAACAAAGCTGCCAACGCCAGACGTTCTTTCCGTTGTCGAAGTTTCCGGTGCCGGACTGTGAGTCGCAATCTCTTTTTCAGGTGCTTTTTCCGGATGTTTGATGCGTCCGGTTGCGGCTCTGACTGCCGGCGGCCTGGTTTGCTTGTATGATTTTTTCTTGGTGACCTTGGGTCTGGCGGCATTTTTTTCTTTTTGGCGTTCTTTTATCTTTTTGTGAATTAACTTAATCGGGAACAACAAAATGATTTTAAACCATTTTGTCCACGGCACCGTGCATAAAACAGCCCACCCGGTCAGCCAGACCGGCAACATTGCAAACAAAGCAATGACAAACATCCATTCCCGTACGGACTGAATTACCCAACCGCTTTGCCATTCATTCCAAATATAGATCCAATGCACTTTTGACATCGGATTGAAACCCCACATGGCAATCATTAAACGCTGAAACCAAATGAAGTATCCGAAAGTCCAGACAAATAAAATGAAAAAAATTCGACAGATGGCAAAGATGATTTTCACCGGGAACTACCTCCAAACAATCTATCCGCCATTTTCTGTTTCCATTAAATCAAGGATTGCAACGGCAACGGCATCATTTAATGCCGGTGTTGACGCCGGCTGAGACTTTATGTATTCCATCAGGGCGTTCGTATCCGGCAGCAAAGTCGTTTGGCAGGACCCCATACGCAGAACGGAAATATCCCATTCTTCCAGGTATTTCAGCAAATCATCGTGATTTGTAATATTTCCGTGATCCAAGATCATGCAGCAGTTGATTTCCAATCCGGCAAGCTGCGGCATTTTATTTGCAAAATAATTTTGTAAGACGGATTTTGCCTCAAGCACGGGCCGCAAAGGGGAAGGAATTGTTCCCGTTTCCGTTTTCCATACGGGAGGATCAGCCGTTTCGTTTACTTCCCAGGAATGGCCGTCAGCCGGTCCCTCACACAGTAAAAAGAGCCCCTGTTGCGTAATAACCATTGTATTGACGGGGAATTTGACGATTTTCATTCGGCGCAAAACGAACAATTTTTGTTCTTCCAATGAATCCGCCAATTGTTTCCATAAATCGAATCTGGCAACGGCCTCGTCTTCTTTCGATATTTTTTTCGTCACCGGACGAGGCTGCTGCGCAGGTACACCCCCTGTTTCGGCCGGGGTTGCCTGTTGAACGGGCGCATGGTGAACATTGGATTTCTTTCCGCGCAGCTGATCAATGTGCTGCAACTTCTGAGAAGAAATTTTTATCACTTTTTCCGGTTCTTTTTTTGATGTTTGTGTTTTTTGAATGTCGGCCGGACCAAGAGCGGCTGCCAGGGATTCTGCCTGCAGGCGTTCTTTTTTCTTTTTTTCGCGATAAGTCAGCGGAAAGCGGAGAATTTTCAGCCAGGGGAAAACATGCACGGTAAACCAGGTCAGCAAAAAGCCCGGAATTAATAACAGAACGGCAACGAAAAACATGACTTCTTTGGGTTTTCGGATTACCCAGCCGCCGCGCCATTTATTCCAGATATGTGTCCAATGCCGTTCGGAAATCAGATCAAAATTCCAGAAAAACATGAAAAGTTCGCGCGCGATAAAATAAAAAAGAACGGCAGCGACAACCGCAGAAAAAATCAAGCGAAAGAAATGTATTTTTCCTTTTTTCATATAATGCCCCTGTCAAATGAACATTTAAATATAGAATATAAAACGATTACAGTAAATGTCAAAAAGAAAGGGAGCCCGAAGCCCCCTTTCTTGAAAGAGAAAGGTATTAACGTGTAGCCGCTCTTTTTTTGCTGGCTGCAACGGCAATTGTTTTCCCCTGTTGACGGGATTGCGTATTTGTTTTTTGACGCATCATGTTTTTCAACTGGGATTTAAGGTTTGAAAGGTTTTTGATGTTTGTTTTCTGTTTTAATTTTTTCATGCCTTTTTGTTGAGCCTGCTTGACTTTTTTGGCGATTTTTCCTTTTTGTTCTTTGGCTGCGGCACCGGCAACCTTTAATCCTATTTTTGCACGTTGAACGGCCTTTTGGGCTTTTGTTTTTTTGCTGATTTTTCCGTCGACGATTTTATTGTTGACGCCGGTTTCTTTTTGCATGGCTGACAGTGTTTTTCTGTCGTTGACCAGTTCAGCCCTTGCCGCACGTCCTTCAGGTGAATTTGCATAACCGGGGTTGGCGGCAACATTTTTACGATAAGCCGCTTCATGTTTTAAAGATTCGACCGTCATTTGATCAAAGGCTTTCTGATTTTTACCCAAATCCGAATTGTCATAACGGCGATTAGCCATGTTTTTCTGGGCTTTCTTTAAGGTCTCTTGGGCCTTTTGTGCTTTATGATCGTTCCGTTCCTGGGCAGAAGTCTTTACTTCTTTTCCGCCCTTATCTTTATTACCTTTATCTTTTCCGTCTTTGGCTTTATCTTTGTTGCCCTTGTCTTTTCCGTCTTTGGCTTTATCTTTATCTTTGCCCTTATCTTTATCTTTTCCGTCTTTATCTTTTCCGGGATGAAGTGCCTCACGTTCTTCAATGTTGCTGAGCCATTTGTCGGCTTTGTTTAACAGTTTGGTGGAATAAAAATCAACCGCTTTCAGGTTGGCTATAAACCAATCCTGCAATCTGCCGCTGAATATGTTAACCAGCCAGTCCGAAACATTTTTTTCCTCACCCCAAACAAAGGGCGTGTACCCAGGACCTTTTTCTTCTTCGGGTTCTTCGTGCTCTTTGGCTTTGAAAGCCCCTGTATTTGCAGGTTTTTCCGTACCGGTCATTTCACCGGCATTTCCTTCGTGTGAAGCCCCGTTAAATTCCTGTGATTTTTCATTTGCCTGTGCTGTAAATTTTTTTTCTTCTTCTGCCATCGGAGCTCTCCTTCAGATTCACGATAACCTAACAACCATCCACGAACAAGTATAGGAAAAAAAGTTTTTTTTGTCCATAGTGTCATTAAAAGTTCATAAAGAGGGGGTTGTTATACTTTTAAATTTTTCAGGAAAGAGGCCAGTTTTTTATTAACCGCCATGGCGTCTTTGGGGGAGGGTTTAATCAACCCGAAAAATTTTTTTGGCAAACGTTCCATCTGGATCGGCGAAAAAAACAGCGGATTTGTAATTAATGTTTCATAGGCTTTGTCAGGATCTTTTTTCGCCAGTGTAAAGTAATTGTTGATCAGTTTGCGGGCATCGACGGGAAAATCTTTGCGTTCAATGGCGGTGATAAAGCTTTGTTTGATTTCTTTTTCGCTTTCTTCCATTTCCTTGATATCGTCAATGATTTCGTCGGATTCGTTTTGAATATCCGCCATATTAAGCTTTTCCTGAATTAACTGCATATCCACTAAAACCGTCAGATAGGCAATCAGAATTTGCTGGGCCGTTGACAATGTTTCCTGATTTTGAACGCGTTTTAATTCCGACTGAATGATCTGTTCCAGGGGGGCTTTGTTCGCCAGAATACGTTCCATGCCGGTAACAAACGGTGCCATTTCGACAAAATCGTCCAACATGGCGAGAAACAGATCATTGTCTATTTCTTCAAACAGTTGGGCTGCCTGCAGCGTGTCTTCCGGCAATTCTATCATCATCTGGGGATAGGCGTATCCTTCTTCCCGGGCAACCTGTTGAGTGTAAATGCGGGTATAAATGTATAAAAGGAACAGTTTGTCCGTGACCAGATCGCGTTTTTCAACAGCTTCTAAAATATCATCGGGTAATTCATACTGAAGGGGCTTTACCTCAACATTATTAATAACCTGACCGACAAAAGATTTCCGTTTTGGTTTTGATCCAGCCGGCTGCTGAACAGAAGCAGGGGCAGAAAAGGAGGGCACGGACGGCGGAGTCGCCGGCGGTTCAACGGGGGGAGCCTGACGAACGGCCGGTGCCGGTTGTGGCGGCGGGACGGATGCCGGCGGTTGTGGCACCGTTTGCGCGGTCGCCGGACGAACGGGTTGTTGAACAACGGGACGCTTGACGGGGACTTTAACTAAAGTCGGTTTTGCCGGTGCAGGAACGGCCGTAACGGCAGGAGCCGCAGGCTGCGGCGCTGCAACCGGGCGTTTTACAAGTACTTTTACCCTTTTGACAAGAACCTTTTTGACAACGGTTTGCGGGACTGTCGATTGTTGCGGATCCATAGTTGTTCTTTAATATCTGTTTGTTATGATGTAAACCAATGTTAAAAGAAAAGTGGGGCGAAGTCAAAAAACTTCTCTGTTAATATTATAAAAAAAAACTGTTAAATACAGTGATTTTTTACAAAAAATCAAAAAATCAAAAAAATGTCATATTTCTGTGTATGATTTTGTACTATTCTGAAGAAAGTAGGATTCTGACAGACGTATGTGTTTGTCTGCAATGGATAAGAGGGCTCTGCCTGAAAGGATGTTCGGCATGAAAAAATACAATAAAAACAAAGTGATTTTTTTATCGCATATGTTTTTGATGGCGTTCTTTTTGATCGTTGTGCCCTTGACTCCCGTGTGGGCAGGATTTGAAACGCTTCCTTTTACACCCCTGAACAAAGGTAACTGTTCCTTATTAACTGAAGTAGAAGCTGCAATAGAAAAGAAGTGGTGGGAAAAACCGTTGGATTCGGTTTTAACGGCTTCCGTTCAGGTGGGAAATTCCGTCTTTGATTCCGTTGCTCTGGGGGCTGAAAAGCTGATGTTTGTCGGTATGGGATTGTGGTTGGCGCTGTTTACGTTAAAAGTTGTCGGCAGTATGACGGAATCCGATCCGATGGAAAATATGACAAAAATCGGCGGTATGATGCTAAAAGTGGGGATTGCTTCCGCGCTGTTACGCCATCGGGATTTCTTTTTTGAATATTTTATTGCCACGGTCGTTCAGGCCGGTGCCGGATTCGTGCACACGGATGTGCTTACTAAGATAGGAGGAACGAGAACTCCGCCTGAAATCCAAATGAGCGGAGGGGGACTGGATTCGGTTGCCGCAGCATTAAAGGAAATGGCGAACGGTATTCATGAATCGGTCGCAGATGTTAAGGGGCGGGCGAACTTTTTGCAGTGTATCGGAAAAATTCATCAGCTGTCCCTTGGTCCTATTAAGCTTGGTCCCATTCAGGATCCGAAGGTTTGGGCTTCCGGTTGTGCAATGTGGATGGGGGCGCAGGTGTTTATGTTTGCCTTCCCGTTTTTCTTAATTGACGCCTGCTTCCGTTTGGGGGTTGTTGCGGCTTTAAGTCCTCTGTTTATTATTTCATGGGTTTTCCCTGCGACAAAAGGTTTGGCCGGCAAAGGTTGGGCCGCGTTATTGAATCTGGCTTTTACCTTCATGATTATTAAGATTACCATGGTTATCTCTGTCAAATTGTTGATGGGCGGAACGGGCCTGGACGAAATGACGGATGATGATACGAGCAAGAAAAAGTTTGTTTGTATTTATCGTTGGTTCAGTATGGGCGGAACAGATGTCTGTGCGGATCAGGAAGAAACGGATACCAACGGTCTGTTTGTCTATTTGGTTTGTGTTGTGTACGGTTTGATGTTGTTAAAGAACGGCAGTCAGTTGGCAGGATTCTTTTCAGGGGCTAATTTCTCTGATGAAAATGCGTTTCAGGCATTTAAAGGTGCCGGGGCGATTACCGGTCGGGCTGTTAAAGACAGTGTCAGTTTGGCCGGTGCGGCAAAGGATCGTGTCCAGTTGCATAAAGATCGCAAGGCTGCGCGTACATATGAAAAGGATCAGCGTGCGAGAGAGGCGGCGAAAAACGGCGGACCGGCTTATAATCCGTCCGATTCCCAGCGAAGGAAGGTTGAAAAGGCTAAAAAACGTTTGCAAAGTCAGCGTGTCGGTGCTTTGGGCAAGGACGGAAAAGAAAACGGGGATGCTATGGCAAAGTTGCTGGAAAACGGCAAAGCCAGAACGGCGTTGCGCCTTGCGACCCTTGGTCTTGCCGGCAAGAATTATGGTTCGAGTTATACCGAACGCAGTTCTGCCGAATTGCAGGATCTGAAATCTGTCGGACGAAATTCCTTTAAATCAAGGGATACAAAATCCATGGCCGATACGGCTGAAAAGAATATGGCGAAACGTAAATACGACAATACGCCTCAGGGACAAAATCAAAAGGCGTATGACCAAATGACGGTGGATAATTTAAAGAAATCGGCCGAATACCGGGAAAAATGCCGTAAGGACGTTAATTTTGCTTCTTCTGATGCCGGTCGTCAGATGAGCAAAGAGTTGGCACAAGACAAGCTGGCCCTGCGGGACATGAAGCGGGAACACGGTTGTGATGACAAGATTTTGGATCCCAATTTTAATCCGAATCCTCAGCCGTCGTCGGTAAATTTTGAAAATCTTTCTTCATTTAAATAATACGGATCGGAGGAAAAACATCTAACAGGGTTACATGGCAATCAAAGATCATCTGTAAAATTTAAGACGGACAGACTTTACAGGAGTAAAGGGCAAACAAATGGTGAAGCAAAAAAGGTTATTGTTACAAAAAGACCGGATCGCACGAATAGTGTGTGTGTTGCTGTTTGTCTTTTGTCTGACATGTTTGTCCGGTTGCAGTCTGGTCAGCGGCGGTTCACAGGGAAATGAAGCTGTTAACGCCGAGAAGGAAACCATGAGCTGCTGGACCTGTTCTCTTTTTGAATTGGCGTTCCGGGTTATTGACAGTATGTCTGTTAACCTCATGGCTTCTATTGCCGACAGCTCTGTTTCGCTGTTGGGGGTGTGTTATGCGTTGTGGCTGGCTATTTATATTTTAAAGTATGTCAGTGCCATGAATGCTCCTGATACGGGGGCCTTTTGGAAAGGATTGGCTGTCCAGACGTTTTTTGTAACTCTCGGTGCCGGTATGTTGCGGGATTTGGGATCCGGTTCTTCATCGTCTGTCATAGAAATGATTACAGATCCTATTTTTACGGGATTTGTTGATACGGGGTTAATGATTATCAATGCTTCCGGCCTGAGCTTTTCTTGTCCTTCTCAGGGCAGTCCGGAAGCCGGAATGGTTTGTCTGATTTCCGCTCTGCAGGGGAAATTAAATGTTTCTGTCGGCATCTCGTATCTTTCAATTGTTGCGGGGCCGACGATTTTCGTCATGATGGTCGGTGCCGGGATTTATTGTGTTTCAATCTTTATGATGCTTTATTTCCCGGTGTTGTTGCTGGACTGTGTTTTCAGATATTGCATTTTAATCGCTTTGCTGCCGCTGATTGTTGTCGCGTTCTGTTTTAAAATAACCCGTGGCTTTGCAAAGCAGGGCGGACAGATTATGGTTGAAATCGGCCTGGCTATTGTCGGGATGTGTGTGTTTACGGCCGTGACTGTCGAAGTAATTCATCAATATATCGATGAATTTATACCATATGTTCGCAATCCTTTGTATTTTTTGGACGACCCGAGTTCAATGGACAAAGTGATGAACGGTCCGGGGATTACAGGGTTGATTTTTGTTATTCTGTTCCTGATTTATTTCGCCGATGTTATTTTGGATTTGATGGGAATGTTTTCTGAGGGAGCCGGCGGGCTCGGGAAAACGGCGCAATCAACGTACAGCGGTGTCAAAAATCTTTCCAAAACGGGGATGCAGGCGGCTAGGTTCGGAATAAACCGCGGTATGCGTATAAAGGATAAAAAAGCCATCAAGGATCGTGAAAAACTGATGAAAAAACAGGGCAGCGGCAAGGAGTTGACGGATAAGGAAAAGAAAAAGCTGGAAAAGGCAAACGATCGTTTATCCGATCGTGGTTTCTTGGCAACAGACAGAAAAGGAAATCTGCATAAAACGCAGGCATATGACAACTTAAACAAAGGCAAAGGGCTGAGAAATTGGGCAAAGGGAATAGGAGAAGATTGGCATTCGAATCCGATGAGGAGTTCTCTTGATCGGCGAGACCATAGCGCAAACAAGGTAAGCGACGGTTTTAAAGGATATTTGGACGATTAAGAGGTTGGGATTGTATGTCCAAGTGGCAACAATATATTGTGTTGGGAGGAATACTTTTTATTTTTCAAACAAAAGGGGTACGACAGATTTTTCAGTCATCATCTTTTTTGTATACGGTGTGCGGAACGATAGCTGTTTTATTGGTTGTGGCTGTAATTGCTTCTGTTTGTACGGAAAAGCGTAAAGAAAAACAAAAAGAGGAAGACGATATGTCTTTGTGAAGATAAAGAAAGGTTTTGGCATATGACGAAACAATTTGTGTTAAAACGATTATTGATCGGGCTGCTGTTATTCTGCAGCGTGTTCGCATATGCTTCGTCCAACAATGCTGTTGCCGGCGGAATGGACGATATGACGATGGACATCTTCTGCGATTCCTGGGACAAAAATATGGAGGATTACTCTGACCAGGAACATTGCTGGAGCTGTCAGATTTTTATGCTTTTCTTTGATGCCGCAAATAAAACGGCAGGACAGATCAATAATGCTTTGTCCGGTCCGATCGGAAAAGTAATTTTAATCGGAGTTTCTTTATTTGTTGTATTTAATACGCTGTTTTTCTTTGGAAATGTTAATGATGCTCCTGATATAATGGCTTTTTTGACAAAAATCGGCGGCATTATTTTAAAGGCAGGCTTTGCATACTGTTTTTTAAAGGGCGGGTCAGCGCTGGCGTTTGATTATATTGTCAGTCCTGTTTTAACGGAGGCCGCAAATCTGGCGGTGATGATTCTTGATTCCACCGATACAAATGCCGTTGAATGCAGTATTGTAATGGACGGCGGGTCTGCTCTTTCGCCTATGGGAGAAGGCGTGCGCAGTTCTTTGGACTGTATGATTAAAAAGATTGCTTCCGGCATGGCGCGCAGTCAGTCGATTGCTCAGGGGTTGCGTTGCGGGGCCTTTTTCTGGTTCGAAGTCGGTCTGCCGTGGTTTATTCCGATTCCGCTCCCTCACTTTTTTATTCCTAATCCGCTGATGTGGCTGGTCGGCATCATGTTGGGCTGTTTGTTCTGGCTTATTTCTTTTATGTTCCCGATTGCCATGTTGGACGTTATTTTCCGGATCGGATTGATTGTCGGTATGCTGCCGTTATTTATCGCTGCTTGGGTCTTTCCGATTACGACAACTTATGCCAAAACGGCATGGGAAATTTTCCTGCATTCTTGTCTGGTCTTTGCCATTACGGGCATTACGGTGTGTATGATTGTCATGATGCTTGAATCTGCTTGGAGCGCCGGCGACAGCGCTGTTTTGGAAGATTTCCAGAAAAAAATGGAAGCCAGCGCTTATGTCGAAGCATGGGATCTGTTGTTTGATAACGGCGGTTTGGCCAGTTTGTTCATTGTCATCAGTGTCGGTGTCTGGGGACTGTATGTTGCTCCTCAGGCAGATAAGATGTCAGGACAGTTCGTCGGAAAGGATTTCCCTACAAGTTGCGGAATCCGTGCCATTCGCGGTACGATCTTTTTCATCATGGATGTTATTTTGTTTATCATTACATTGATTTCATTCGGTGCAACTTCCTGTCTGTATGTATTAAAAGTGGCTAAACACGTTGCAGACGGCGTGGAAAAAGTCGAACAGCTGAAAAAGAGAATTGAAAAAATCAGACAATTCCGTAAAAAGTTGGATAAAATTCAACGAAAGGCCAATACGGTTAAAGACAGAGTTGGAAAAGCTGCGGATGCTTTCAAACAGGGGGATAGCTGATTTTTTAAAAATCTGTTTTTTACGCACCCAAGTGTTGTAATTTTTTTTCAAAACGGCTATAAAAAGAAGGGCCGGGGTTTTTCGGTCTTTGTTTGACAGATAAGGGGCGTTGTGAATGGAAGAGATTATCTTTCCGAATCAGATTCGTATGTATCGCCGTGTGCGTGGTCGTTCGATGCAGGAATTGGCCGATTTTTTGGGGGTCAGTCTTTCCGCGGTCAGCAAAATTGAAAAAGGATACAGACGCATAGACCAGGAACAACTGGTGCGTATTGCCGAATTTTTGGATTGTCCGTTGCAGGAAATTTTTGTAAATGAAGCCAGTTCTCAGCCGGATGTCGTTCAGGCTTGGCGGCGCGAACAGGAACGGCGCAATCGTGTTAATGAGCGCGGCGGCTTGAAAATGCTGGGGGCCGGGCTGCGCTATATCCGCGGACAGAAAAATTTAACTTTGGCAGATGTTGCCGACGGATCCGAATTGACGTTGTCTGTTTATCACCGTATCGAAATGGGACAGCGCGAAGTATCCGAAGACGAAATTTCCAGAATTGCCCGGGCGTTAGGTTACACAAACGATGAACTGCAAAAACAGATTTATGATCTGGACAAGGCCGGCGCTTTGGAAGAATTTATTCAAAGAAACGATGCGCGTTATCGTACGATTTCCGGGGTTAAGGCCGGATATCCCGAATTGCCGGTGTCAAAAGTGGCCGGGCTCAGACAGGATCGTGCCGATATTGTTCTGCAGGTTTACGGACAGGCCGGTGAAAACGGAGTCGTGGTGATCGATCGTCAGGCTGCTTTGGGAACGGTCACCTGTTCGGCCGGTGCGGTTAATCCGATGTCGTCTTATGCCGTTTCTTTATGCACGCGCCGTCTGGGAAATTTACTGCCGGCACGTTCTGTTTTAATTGTTGACCCGACAAAAATGGTGGGGCTGGGGGATATTGCCGTTATGTATCTGAATGAAACGGAGGCCCGGCTGATCAGTGTGCGGGAGGATATTGACGGCAAACTGTACGGCGTTTTATGGAATCCCGAAGAAAAAATTGAAATTCCCGAAGATAAAGCATCGGCTTTACATCGGGTGGTTCAGATTCATCTGCCGTAAAAATTTCGTTTAAAATAAAAACACCGCGGATTAAAGATATATTAATCTGCGGTGTCGTAGTATGATGCTGAATATCCCCAATGCGGGGATATATGGCCATGCCTGTCTGGAGAAAAAATGAGCCCGCCGAAAAAGGATATGAAAAAATGGAAGCCGAAATTTCCCGGTGCGGCGGCAGACGGGGAAGAAGACCCGTATGTAACGGCTCAGCGTTTTATTAATGTTTACAGGCAGCTGCACGTTCTGCGTGAAGATTTGGTGACGCGTTATAATGATATGCTGTTGGATATCGATTCGGACGCGCGTTCGACTTTGACGGATATTCCGGGCGGCAGGGACGTGCGCGATTATCTGGAATATCTGGAACATCAAAAATACGGGGATGATTATGTTTCCGAAGATGAAGAAGACGTTTTCGTTTCCCGTGAAGAAAAAGCCAAAGCCAAGGCCATTGCGGAGGCGTTGTCTTCCGCTCAGGAAAAGATGAATCAGAACCAGATGGCCGTGATGCAGCAGGCGCAGGAAGAATCCCGGCGCAATATGGAAATGCTGGCTAAAACGTTATCCGAAGCCAGGCGGGATCCCGCCCGAAGTGCCGAAGTTGCCGAATTGGCGGAGTCTTTGAAAAAAGCAAAGGAAGATTTTTCGGCTTATACGGCTCAGTTAAACGGGGAAGAGTCTTCCGAAGAAGCAAACAGCGTTCAGGAAAAGCTGCGTTCGCAATATGCCATGGCGCAGCAGGCGGAAAATACTGTTCAGGGCGGGTTGGAACAGTTGTCCGAGGCAGGATCAAAAGGTTTGGATGCGCTGGTTTCCGCCTTGACGGAGGCTCAAGTCAAATCGGCCGAACTGCAGGCGAAAGCACAATCGGAAACAATGGCCAAAATTTTTTCGCAAAGTCAGGAAATGACAGCACGGGCAATGGCCGAAGCTTTTGCCAAATCGCAGCAAAACGCGGCTGAAGTTCAGGGCAGTCTGATTGCCAAGGCGATTGCCGATTCTCAAAAACACGCGAATGAAACGCTTGTTTCTTTGTTTGCCTCTATTCAAAAAGGCGGCGTTTTACCGGCGCCGCAACAGCCGCAGATCGTGATAGAAAACAATAATTCGGCGGCGGCTGTGGCTCAGAATGAAATTTTTGCAGCACAGCTCAAGGCGATGACGCAGGCCCAGATCGAAGCGCAAAAAGAAATTCTGGAAATGCAGAAAAAAGCCATGATGGAAACGGCTTCGGTCAATCCGATGATGGGCGGCGGAGGAATGTCTGCCGCAGAGCAGGCAAAAATGATCGCCGATGTAGTGGCGCAGACGCAAAGTTCCGTATTAACGGAAACAATGGGACAGCTGATGCATCGGCAGGAGGAATCTCAGCGTTTTCAGGCAACGTTGATGGCAGAAGCGTTTTCAAAGCAAACACAAGAAATTGCTTTGGCTTTGTCAAACGCGCAAAAAGCCATTCGAAACGAAACGCTGGCTTCTCAGGCGCAGGCGGTTGCTCAGGCCATGATTCGGGCGCAGGCGGCAACGCAGTCCGAAACGATTACCGCCCAGGCCAAAGCCATTGCGACAGCCATGTCAGAATCGCAAAATGCGTTGCAGGTCGAAGCTTTGGCAACGCAGGCACGTGTCGTGGCCGAAGCTGTTGCCGAATCGCAGGCGAATGTGCAGCGTGACGTTTTGGCCGAACAGGCACGCGTTGTCGCCGAAGCGATGTCGGAATCTCAGGCAAGTGTCCAGGCGGAGGCTTTGGCAACGCAGGCCCGTGTTGTGGCTGAAGCTGTGGCGGAATCGCAAGGCGCCGTTCAAAAAGAGGTTTTGGCCGAACAGGCGCGCGTCGTTGCCGAAACACAAGCCAACGTACAGCGAGATGTTTTAGCCGAACAAGCCCGTGTTGTGGCCGAAGCCGTGGCAGAAACACAAGGCGCCGTTCAAAAAGAAGTTCTGGCCGAACAGGCGCGCGTCGTTGCCGAAACACAAGCCAATGTGCAGCGTGATGCTTTGGCCGAACAGGCGCGTGTCGTGGCCGAAGCCGTTGCCGAATCTCAAAGTGCCGTGCAAACCGATGCTTTGGCCGAACAGGCGCGCGTCGTGGCAGAAGCAATGGCGCAGCAGCAAAATACGTCTTTGTCCGAAACGGTTGAGCTGTTAAGCCAGAAACAGATGGATCAAACATCGGCATTGGCAACAGCCTTGGCCAAACAGCAATCAAAGACGCAGGAGGTTATTCATACCTGGGCGCAATCCGGTGTGCCGGGCGGCGTTGATCCGGCTACAATGCAGGCAAATGTACACGAATATTATGATACGCCGTATACTTCGGGCTATGAAGAACAGGCCGTGGAAACTTCTGTTCCGCAGGAAACGCAGCCCAAAAAGAAATTGCACGAATTGCCGAAAATGGATTTGTCAGATTGGAATGCCAATCTGGACGAAGCCATTTCTTTGTCGCAAAAAGCCGCTGCCGAAGCAGGCTATGATTTGGATGACAATTGGGGTTACGGATATGCCGATGCCGCCAGTGAAGAAGTCGATTATTCCGCGGCAGAACAGGAGGGTGTGTATAATTATCAGGATACCGAAGGCTATCAGGGTGACCAGGCTTATTATGACTATCCGCAGGAAGATCAAGGGCTTTACGGTTATGTTGCCGCGGGAAATTACGGAGCATACTATTATACGGACGAAAACGGTAATCCGTATTATTTAGACACGAACGGTAATCCGTATTATGTCGACGAAAACGGCCAGGCTTATTATGTTGATGAAAATGGCCAGGCGGTTTATTTTGATCCGAATATGGTCGGGGATCAAATTCAGAACGCTTCGTCTTATTATACGGACGAAAACGGCAATCCGTATTATCTGGACGCGAACGGGACGGCTTATTACGTTGATGAAAACGGCCAGGCTTATTATGTTGATGAGAACGGGCAGGCCGTTTACTATGACCCGGCAACCGTCGGGGAAAACCAGACGACGGAACAAACAGAGGGACAGGAAGCTCCTGCTTATTACACGGACGAAAACGGCAATCCGTATTATCTGGATGCGAACGGGACGCCGTATTACGTTGATGAAAACGGCCAGGCTTATTACGTTGATGAGAACGGGCAGGCCGTTTACTATGACCCGGCAACCGTCGGGGAAAACCAGACGACGGAACAAACAGAGGGGCAGGAAACACCGGCCTATTACACGGACGAAAACGGCAATCCGTATTATCTGGATGCGAACGGGACGCCGTATTACGTTGATGAGAACGGTAATTCTTATTATGTCGATGCGAACGGAACGCCTTATTATTTAGACGCGAACGGGACGGCTTATTACGTTGATGAAAACGGCCAGGCTTATTATTTTGACGAGAACGGACAAGCCGTTTACTATGACCCGGCAACCGTCGGGGAAAACCAGACGACGGAACAAACAGAGGGGCAGGAAACACCGGCCTATTACACGGACGAAAACGGCAATCCGTATTATCTGGATGCGAACGGGACGCCGTATTACGTTGATGAGAACGGTAATTCTTATTATGTCGATGCGAACGGAACGCCTTATTATTTAGACGCGAACGGGACGGCTTATTACGTTGATGAAAACGGCCAGGCTTATTATTTTGACGAGAACGGACAAGCCGTTTACTATGACCCGGCAACCGTTATTGCGGAAAGTCAGACGCCAGACCGGGCAGAAGATCAGGAAACACCGGCAAATGATACGGAAGAATCGGAATCGGCTTTTGTTCCCACAGCATATACGGATGAAGACGGCAGTATTTATTATTTAGATGAAAAAGGGGAACGCTGTTATCAGGACGAAGAAGGAAAATTCTATTATCTTGATGAGACGGGTTCGCCGTACTATCGCGACAAAGAAGGTCATATTTATTATTCGGACGGACTGGGAAATGCTTACTATACCGGTGAAGACGGTAATCCGTATTACATCACTCCCGAAGGCGAGCGGGTTTATTATGCGGCAATAGACGAAGAAACGCAGCATATTCTGGACGAATTGAATAAACCTGAGGAAGAAGCGGAAACATCGCCGCAGGAAGACGAAGAAAGCACGGATACGGCAGCAGAACAAACCGGAGAGGAAGAATCTTCGCCGCAGGAAGACGAAGAAAGCACGGATACGGCAGCAGAACAAACCGGAGAGGAAGAATCTTCGCCGCAGGAAGACGAAGAAAGCGCAGCGGCAGCAGAACAAACC
>CALYBD010000010.1 GCA_944393745.1 uncultured Alphaproteobacteria bacterium
AATAATAAAAAAAAAAAAAAAAAAAAAAAAAAAAAAAAATAAAAAAAAAAGGGGGGGGGGGGGGGGGGGGGCATATTTGTAACAAAAGTGTAACATATGTTTTTTAAAAAAAACAAAATGAAAAAAGCTTTTTTGTTAAAAAAGACAAAGAAAAAGGTTGGGAAAGATGTACACGTAAAAGGGTATGTGTGTGGTAGTTATGACAGTGGCGGCGCCCGTACGCGGCCGGCGGTACTACCCGTACGCGGCCGGCGGCCGAGGCACAACGTCTTCCAGACAGGGGATCAGATCGTGCCAACGGCAAGAACTCCAAAAAACTGATGTCCCTGCGACCAGCAGCCCGTAGGGGGAAAACATCCTCCCGGGTGGCGGCGCCACAGGCTTAACGTCCTCCGGACAGGGGATTAGGTCGTGCCGGTGGCAGGAAAGCAAAAAACTGATGCCCGTACGGCCAGTACCCCGTACGGGGATCATGCCCTCCCGACGGGGTGGCAGCGCCACAGGCTTAATGTCCTCCGGACAGGGATCAGATCGTGCTTGCGGCAAGAACTCCAAAAAACTGATGTCCGTACGACTAGTACCCCATACATAAACAAAGCCCCCTTTTTTGAAGGGGGCTTTTTGAAAAACAACAGATATCGGAAAAATTACAGAACGGGTTTGACGTCCCAGATATCTTCGGCGTATTCGGTAATCGTACGATCAGACGAAAATTTACCCGAGTGAGCAACGTTTAATATCGCTTTTTTGCCCCAAGAGGCTTTGTTCAGGAAATCTTTTCCGACTTTTGCCTGAATATCAATATACGAACCGATATCCGCCAACAGCAAATAATAATCCGAAGTCATAATGTTCTGGAAGATCGGTTTGAAAATTCCCGGTTCGCCCGGCGAGAACATATTTGACGATAAAGCGTCCATAATCCGGCGAATACGCGTATCAGAGTTATATAAATCCCACGGTTTGTGCGAGCCGTCCTCATGGATTTTTTTAACTTCGGGCGTCGTTAAACCGAACAAATAGAAGTTTTCTTCACCGACTTCTTCTCGGATTTCAACATTGGCACCGTCCAAAGTCCCGACCGTCAACGCTCCGTTGAGCATGAATTTCATATTGCCCGTTCCGGACGCTTCAAATCCGGCAGTCGAAATTTGTTCGGAAACATCGGCCGCGGGGAAAACACGTTCCGCAATCGATACCTTGTAATCGGGAATAAAAATGACCTTCATCTGATCTTTGACGCGCGGATCATTGTTGATCACTTTTGACAGGTTGTTGAACAATTTGATGACCAGCTTTGCAAAATCATACGACGGAGCCGCTTTGCCGCCTAAAATAAATGTCCGCGGCGCAGGCAGGGCAAATCCGTCCTCTGTAATTTGCAGGTAGTTATAAATAATGTTCAACGCGTTTAACAACTGACGTTTGTATTCGTGCATGCGTTTGACCTGTACGTCAAACAACGAATCCGTGTTAACCGTATTACCCGTCGTGTTCAATATAATATTGGCCAGTTTTTCCTTGTTGGCTTTTTTGATCTGGAAAAAGGACTGCACAAAATCGGAATCCGTTGCATACGGCGCTATTTCTTTCAGCTTGTCCAGATGCGTAATCCATTCCTGTCCGATTTTCGATGAAATCAAATCGGCCAATTCCGGATTTGCACTTAACAACCAACGACGCGGCGTAATGCCGTTTGTTTTGTTGTTAAAGCGTTCCGGCCACATTTCATAAAAGTCGGGTGCCAGGTTTTTCTTGACCAGCTCGGAATGAATCGCCGCAACCCCGTTGATGGAATGCGAACCGACAATAGCCAAATTACCCATACGGACTTTTTTCGGATTGCCTTCTTCGATAACGGACATACGCGACATTTTGCCGACATCACCCGGATATTTACGGGAAACATTTTTCATTAAACGATCGTTGATGTCGTAAATAATGGACAAATGACGCGGCACGACCTTTTCCAACAAAGCAACAGACCAACGTTCCAACGCTTCGGGCAACAAAGTATGGTTCGTATAACCCATTGTCTTTTCCGTTATTTCCCAAGCCGTATCCCAATCCAGCCCGTGAATGTCCATCAATACCCGCATTAATTCGGGAATGGCCAGTGTCGGGTGAGTGTCGTTCAGCTGAATGGCTGCTTTTTTCGGAAAATCACGCAGATCCGTATTCTGTTCCAGAAAACGACGCATAATGTCGCTGATGGCACAGGAAACAAAGAAATACTGCTGTACCAGACGCAGTTCTTTTCCGGCTTCAACGGCATCGGAAGGATAAAGCACCTTGGAAATCGTTTCGGATTTGATTTTTTGTTCCACGGCTTTGATATAGCCGCCTTCGTTAAAAGTCTTAATATCCAGTTCGCTGGACGAACGGGCGGAAAACAAACGCAGATAATTGACGGTTTTGCCGCCGTAACCGACAATCGGCATATCGTAGGGCACTCCGACGATTGTTTCGGTGTCGACCCAATGCGGCCGACGTTCGCCGTTGACTTCTTCATAAACGACACGGCCGTAAATCGGCACGTTGCAAATGCGGTCGGCACGTTCAATCTGCCACGGAGAAGAACGTTCCATCCAGGAATCGGCCAATTCCTTCTGATAGCCGTTTTCAAAAACCTGTTTAAACAAACCGAACTGATAATTCAGCCCATAGCCGTATCCGGGTAAACCCAAAGTGGCCATGGAATCAATAAAACAAGCCGCCAGACGTCCTAAACCGCCGTTCCCCAGTGCCGGGTCATATTCACAGTCAATGACGTCACGCAGAGGAATCGGGTTGTCCAGCTTGACCTGATCCAACAAATCATGAATACCCAAGTTGTCCAGATTGTTTACCAAAGAACGTCCCAGCAGATATTCAACGGATAGATAGTAAATACGTTTGGGGTTTTGCTGGGCATATCTGTTTGCCGTGGCATACATGCGGTCAACGGCAATTTCACGCACGGCCAGAGCCAAAGCCGTGAACAAGTCTTCCTTGGAAGCTTCACGCACTTGTTTGCACAAAGTGTACTTCATCAGGCGTTCAATTTTTTCGGCAATCATCTGCGCCGTTATTTTGGGCAGTTCGGGCAGAGTGTTTTCAGTCGTTTTTTTCGTCACGTTATGATCCTCATGTGATAAATTTGTCTACGCGGTTGCATAGCATAATTTACAAGGCAAGGTAAAGAAAAAATAAAAATTCCGCATATTTTTTTTCATTTTTTCGGGCAAACGAAAACGATGGCGGAAAAACAGCGAGTTCATGTCAATATTTGTCAAAAAAAACTTGTCGTTCTGTCTAAAAAAATGATATAAGTTAATAAATTTTTATGGATTTATGCCGCAAGCGGGGAAGTTTTGAGCAAAGAAGAAGAAATGAAACAGGCCAAAAAATGGCTGGGCGAAAATGCCGATGCCGTTGCAAAGTGGGCTGTCGAAATAACGGAAGAGTTAACTCATTCGGGGGCTTTTTATACGAAAGAGGAATTGTATACCGCTTTGACGGATTCTCTGCCTTTGTTGACCCCCGAACGAACAGGGATACCGGATTTGTCCGCCGTGCCCGAAGGCCGGATCGCCCGACGTATGATTGTTGCCAATACGGCGGCGGCCGTTATGAAAAATTCTTTGTCCCGCGATTTTGAAACGCCGCAGGGAGTACAGACGCGCTATACAACGGATTCCTTGCTGCAGGCCGAACAGACAATTTTTACGCAGGCTGCCGAAATGACCGCAAAACCCACTGACGGCCAGCCGTATGCGGATTTAAACGATATTAAAAAAACCGTTGATCAAATGGCGGACGTGATTGTTGTCGGTTCAAATTATACGTTTGATATGCCGGCCGAATATCTGAAGGTTTTTGATGATTTTCTAAAACCGGCAAACCTGCGCATTGCCAACGGTCCGCCGGGATCGGGAAAATCAACGTTGGCGCAGGGATTGTTGTTTGCTTTGACCAAAGAGGCCATTGAAAACGGACACGAAGTGCCGGATTTTTATGCTTCCGCTCCGTCCGAAAAAGCTGCGGCAGATATTGTGAACGATATGAATTTAATGAAGCACTTCTGCCTTGCTGGGGGTGCCGAAGAAATTGCGGAACGTATGCCCAAAGTAAACGGTGCGGCTTCTTTGGACGAAATGATCGGACAGCTGCAATCCGGGCGGATCAAACCGGGATCCGTTTTGTTGATTGACGAAGCCGGGTTGATGGGAGCCAAACAGACGGCGGCTTTGCTGACGGCAGCCAATAAACGGGACGTTCGTTTGTTTATGGTGGGGGATAATCTGCAGATCCCGCCCAAAATGGCGGGAAACGGTTTTGATCAGCTGTTGCAGAATAAAGACGAGCTGGGACTGCAGACTTGTTCGCTTCGGGTTATTCTGCGTCAAAAGACCGAAAAAGAATCCGATTGGACCATTGATATTCGCGAAGATAATGCCTTAAAGGCGTTGCAAGGATATGCGAACCGCCGTTATACGGGATACTTTTTTACCGAATCGGGACAACTTACGGTTCGTTGTACGGATCAGGGGCGGGAAGAACGAGGTGATCCCGGCCTGCAGATGCAGGAAGACAAAGAAGCCGTTTATGCCCGTTTGACAAAAGATTTTATCCGTTACAGACGCGAATGTCCTGCCGGGTCTTATGTGGTTATGGGAACGGACGAAGAATCGGCCCGAGATCTGAACCTGTATATGCGGCGCGAAATGATTGCCGACGGTCTGATCAAAAATGTGAAGAATTACGGAACGCCGGATCAACCGTTTGAATTGGGCAAAGGCGATACGCTGATTTTGAACAGCCCTGTAAAAATGAAGGCTTCGGAACGTGTTGATGTAGAGGAAATACAGGCGGGAACACAGTTGCAGATCGCCGGTGAAAAGGACGGAATGCTGATTGTGCGCCGCGGGGATCAGTGTTTTGACTGTTCGCCGCAGGCTTTGTGCAAAAATGCGAAATACGGGCTGGCATTACCGCTTTATCAGGCGCAGGGACAGTCAAAAGATCGCGCTTTTCTGGCCGTGGATAAGGTCGGGTGCATGGACAAAGTTTACGGCGGCGTTGCTTTTTCGCGCCATGTTCGGCAGATGTCGGCGTATGTGTCAAAACAGGCGTATCCGACGCTTGAGGCACTGGCTTCCGAAATGTCCGTGTTCAGAACGCGCCAGCCTTTGATTTCTGATAAAAACGGGTGTGAAATCTTAAAAGAACAGCCCCGCCGGACAGAAGAAAAAGTTGCCGCCGATTTAAAACGGCAGGCCGGATCCGAAAAACCCGCGCCAAAAGATGTTTTATTAAAGAACAGGCTGATGAAGCTGCGTTAAATGTCAGGGAAAACAAAAATGTCGGAAGAAAACCGCATTTATAACTTTGGAAAGTATGTTACCTCTTCGGAAGAAATTGCCGAAATCTTTTTTTTCCTTAAGCAAATGGAATCGGTGCTGTCTTTTCCGCCAGATGAATCCGTTGATTTTCTGGTAGAAAAGCAAACGGCTGTTTCGGGGTATGTTTCACGTATTAAAGCTTCTTTGCGTCAATTTATGGAAAAAGCGTACCGGATCGATCCGGATCTGGCGGAAAAAGGAACTTGTGCGGGAAAAGCAGTCGAAATACTTGACGAAATGAAAAAAATTACGTTTTATTTCCGTGATGCGGCTTTGCAGCTGCCGGCAGAAAAGTTAAAAGATAATCTTTTGCGTGCCGCGGCTTTGGCAAATCAGTTGCCTGCAGTGATTGCGGCTCTGGACGCCGGCGAAGACGAAATCAAATAATGCCGAAAGAGGTAAGTATGGCCGAAAAACAAACAGGACCGGAACAAGAGGGCTTTTACGATATTTTGCAAAACGGGGCGGGAGATCTGCTGATCTCGATTCGTGCGCGCGCCGGTGAACCTGATCACCCTCAGATTGTTTACGACGGCGGGAAACATGCGTTGCTGTATCGTCAGCACGGTTTTTCCATTACGTTGGATTTTATTCACCCTGATGCTCGGGCGCCGTTGGCCAAGGCCGAATCCGTCCTGATCGTTGAATTTGAAGGCGGTGAACTGATTCGCGAATATGAAGTCCCTGTCCGTTTTGTTAAAAAACTGCCGTTATCGCCGGAAAATCTGCCGGCTTTGCCGCAGTAAAACCTCTATGGGATTGATCTGAAGGTACGTTTGTTGTAAACCATACTGTATGGAAAACGTAACTCACGCTTATTTTTATTTTTTGATTTTTTTCTTAACGGCTCTGCTGGTCAGCGCGATGATGCTGAAGTTTGCCGCGTATCTGAGCATCAAGCTGTTCGGCCGGCAAAAAGAGATTGTCAAAAATGACGGCTATGCCGGCGGGTTTTATATCCTTTCCAGCGAAACCAGCCGCTTTCCGTTGCGCTTTGTCTTTATTGCGTTGTTGTTTGTTTTGTTTACCGCCGAATTTTTGTTGCTGTTGCCTTGGGCAATGTCGTTGCATTTAACGCGGGGACAGGGAATCGTTACGGCCTTGTTGGTCGTTGTGCTGTGGGGAATCGGTTATTTTTACGAATACAAAAAAGGGGCGCTGGAATGGAAGTAAAACAAGACGGCTGGATCGACAGGCTGCATCAATACGGAGTCGCCGCGGTGGCTTTTCAGTCTCTGGCTTCTTGGGTATGCGCGCAGGCACAGGCCGGCATGCCTGTTTCGACAGGGTGCTGTTCTTGTTTTTCTCAAATGCACCGCGCCGGCATGGAAGGCGTTTTTAATCCCCATCATGCCGATGTGCTGGTTGTCAACGGCGCTTTGAGTACGAAAGCGGCTTTTATCGCACGTCGCCTTTATGATCAGATGCCTGCGCCGAAATATGTGATTGCTTTCGGAAATTGTGCCGTGAACGGCGGATTGTTTGCAAAATCCTATGCAATCACTTCTGCCCGGGATATTCTGCCGGTCGACGTGTGCGTGCCGGGTTGCCCGCCCGATACGGCCGCTTTGTCCGCCGGTATAGAAAAGTTGCGCCAAATAATCCGAAACAGAATCAGAGGGAAATAAAATGGCGCTTTCTGTTTATAAAACTCAGGAAGAATTCGGACAGTTTGTTTGTCTGCATTTTGCCAAACAGGATATTCCCGAATGCGGCGTTGTGTCGGGTATGCTGACTTTGCGTGTTTTGCGTGCCGCTTTGCGCCGTGTGTTACAGTTTTTGCGTGATGATCCGGCGTGCCGTTTTTCTCAGCTGACCGATATTTGCTGTACTCACTATCCCGACCGGCAGGAATGTTTTATGCTGACGTATCATCTGTTAAGTCCTTTGATGAACCGCCGATTGCGTCTGGAATTGACGACCGAAGACGACGTGGCCGTTTTGTCTGCGGCATCGATTTTTTCGAACGCCGTGTGGTATGAACGCGAAATACGGGAAATGTTCGGTGTTTCTTTTGAAGGTCACCCCGATTTGCGTCGATTGCTGACGCAAGACGAAATCGGCGTTTATCCGTTGCGCAAAACTTTTCCGGCTTGCGGTCGGCAGCATTTAATTTACGATGAATCAAAAGAACAGTGCGTTTTTGTACGCCGTTCGGATCAACCGGCCGGTCATTTTTTTGGCGTTGACTTAAATCAGGAAGAAGAATGACAACGTTGCAGGAAAGCTATTTTATGAATATTGCTCCGGAACCGGCGGCGGGGATCGGTATGTGCCGGCTGGTGGCGCAGTTGGACGGGGAAAAAGTCTGCCGAATTGATCCGCATATCGGGTTTTCTCATCGCGGTATCGAAAAACTGATGGAAGAGCATAACCTGCTGCAGGGGTTGGTTTTTACGGATAAGTTAAATCGTTCGGCGCCTTTTTCCTGTGTGCATTCTTTGGTGTTGGCGGCAGAAAAGCTGTTGGGGGTTAAAGCCCCGAAACGAGCCGAATGTATCCGGGTGATACTGGCCGAAACGGGTCGGATTTTATCGCATTTGCGCGCAACGGCCAATCTGGCGGCAGATACGGGGACGGATATTGTTTATCCGGTTGTGCGCAAAGCCTGTCAGCAAGCTTATGCTTTACTGGATACCGTATGTGTTTCCTGTCCGCCGGCGGTATTTATCCGCCCGGGCGGAATAAAAAACGATATTGCGCCGCAGTCAAAAGAATTGATTTTTAACTGGCTGACAAAAGAACTGCCGCCCGTTTTAATCGAAATTGAAGAACTGTTGACAGAAAACAGGATTTTTAAATCCCGGACCGTCGGCATCGGCGTGATCGGGGAACAAGACGCCGTTGCCGCCGGTTTTTCAGGCGTGAATTTGCGGGCTTGCGGCGTTAAGTGGGACTTAAGAATTTCAGAACCGTATGAGATTTATGATTCGCTTTCTTTTGATATGCCGGTCAATCCCGAAGGGGATTGTTATGCGCGTTATTTACTGCGCATCTTTGAAATTTATCAGTCAATGTCAATCATTCGGCAGATTTTGGAAATGTTGCCCGACGGCGATGTTCTTTTGCCGGATTTTTGCATGGGGGAAAAAGCGGATTCTTTGACAGCACTCAGTCGCCGTTTTGAACTGTACGGGACGGGAACGGCGCTGTCGGCCGGCGAAGTATATGCCGCAACGGAATCTCCGTTGGGCGAGTTCGGCGTGTTTTTAATTTCAGACGGTTCCGAAAAACCGTACAGATGTCATTTCCGTTCTGCCGGTTTTCCGGTCATGCAGGCGCTGGATCTGTTGACAAAAGGATATGATTTGGCGGATGTGCGGGTTATTTTAAGTTCTTTGAACATTTTGACAACGGAGACAGACCGGTGATCAGTTTATGGATAGACAATAATCCCGTTTTGGCGCAGGAAGGCGATTCCGTTTTACAGGCGGCTCTGTCGGCGGGAATTGAGATTGCGCATCTGTGTGATGAAAGCCAATCGGGATCCGAAAACCGGTGCGGTTTATGTCTGGTTGAAATAGCAGGCAAAGATGATCTTGTCCCGGCGTGCCGTACGTTGGTGGAAGAAGGTATGAAAGTTCTGACCAAAACACCGAAAACAGAAAAAGCTGTTCGCGCCAGAGCGGCGGAGTTGTTTTCTTCTCATCCCGCCGATTGTGCCACCTGCGTTAAAGCCGGTAATTGCGATATTCAAAAAATATGCGCGCGATATCGTCCCGAAATTCATTCTGAAAACGTTGTTTGCAAAACACAAAAGCTGTTGGATTGGATAGACGTTACGCCGCAAAAATGCATTCGTTGCGGACGTTGTGCCGCTTTTTTGAAAAAAGCCGGAATTATTCGGACGGATACGGATGTACCGCCAAAGCATTGCCCGCCGTTTTTATTGTCCGGTACTTTGATTGATTTGTGTCCTTCGGCAGCTTTGACGGACGCTTTGACATCAAAACTGACGCGGTCGTGGGAAACAATAAAAATCAACAGTATTGACGTAACGGACGCTGTCGGAGCCGGTATCAAAGTGGAAACGACAAAACAGCATGAAATTGTCCGCATCAGCCCTGCGCCGGGTTGCCTGATTTCGGATAAAGCGCGTTTTTGTTCGGACGGGCTGCACATTAATCGTCTGGACAGGCCTTATGCGCGGATTAACGGACGACTGAAAGAATGTTCGTGGACGGAAGCTTTTGTGACGATTGCTTCAAAAATAAAAGAGACGGCGCCTGAAAAAACAGCGGCTTTGATCGGTGATTTTGCCGATTGCGAAAGTATGTTGGCTTTGAAAGATTTGTTTGCGTTGATCGGCGCCAAAGCTATTGATGCCCGTACGGACAGCCAGATGTATTTGGATTTAAACAGCCGTCAGTCCCGTTTGTTCAATACACCGTTTTCGCGGATTAAAGACGCCGACTTTTTATTAAGCGTCGGCGCACGGATCAGTGATTTGGCGCCGGCTGTCGGCTGGCAACTGCGTCAGAATAAAATGCCGAAAGCTTTTGTCGGATTGAACGAAGAGGCCGATTTGCCCTATGAAGTTCTGGGGGCAACACCGCAGGTGTTAAAGGATATATTAAACGGATCCGGGATCGGAGCCGTGATGTTAAAACGCGCCCGAAAGCCGATGATTGTCGTCGGTCCGTCCGTGTTGCGGCGCAATGATGCCGCGGCCGTAATGGATCTGATCTGTCGGATTTGCGCAAAATATGATGTAATCCGCAGCGATTGGAACGGATATAATTTTTTAAGTCAAAAAACGACTTTGATCGGCGCGGCCGAATTAGGGATGATTACTGCCGAACCGTTGCGGCCGAAAATTGAAAAAGGAGACTTTGATTTCGTTTATCTGTTAAACGAAGATACCGTTTCGCGTTCTCAATCGGGGAATGCCTTTACGGTATATCAGGGGGTTTATGCGTCCCGGGCCGCACAGGACGCCGATGTGATTTTACCGGGACTGGCCTTCAGCGAGAAAAAAGCGACTTACGTTAATGCCGAAGGACGGGCGCAAAGTACGGCAGTTGTTTCTCCGCCTTTCGGCATGGCGCGCGAAGACTGGAAAATTTTGCGGGCTTTGTCCGAATATCTGGGGACGGCGCCGCTGCCGTATGACGATCTGGAGGATATCCGCGATTATCTGGCGGGGGAAAACGTTATCTTCTATAACCGCGGGGAAATTACCGCCGCGGACAATGTTTCCTTCGGAACACCCGGAGAAACGGAAGAAACACCGTTTTACGCCCGTGACGATATCTTTGATGACGAATTGTGCCGTCAATCGGAATATGCGGTCGTGTTGAAAAAAGGGTTGTTATCGAAATGAACGATTTTTTTGCCTCTTTGATGGAAAATGAAATCACGCCCTTTTTACACGAGCTGTTGCCGGCCGGCGGTATGATGCTGCGTGCCTGTTTATATTGCGTTGTTATTTTGGCCGCGGCGTTCTGTGTGTTCTGGGGAAAAGAAAAAATACGTGCCGGAATAGAAATGCGTCCCGGAAAATCGGCTCTCAGTCTTTTACGCCGGATTTGCTCTACGGCATTAAAGATTCCGGCCGTTCCCGATCCGGCTCAAAAAGTGTTGTTTGTTGCGGCGCCTTTGTTTGCCTTTGTCTTTTCGTTGTTTTTCTTTTTCTTTCTGCCGGTGAACAAAGGGTATTTTCTGCACCCCGATTTCAGTTTGCTTTATTTGTTGTTTGCCGCGTCCTGCGGAACGTATGCTTTTATTGCCGGCGGGTGGAGCAGTACGACGCGTTTCAGTTTTTTCGCAGCCGTGCGCATGATCGCCCAGTCTTTATGCTGCCAGTCGGTTCTGGCTGTTGTCGTGATGACAATCCTGATGACGGCCGGAGCGCCGGATCTGTATTCCGTCATCAAAGCGCAAAGAAAAATATGGTTTGTCGTGCCGCATTTCCCGCTGTTTATTTTATATATGCTGTCGGTGGCAATGCTGTTGGGACTGGCACCGTTTAAAGGGCCGAAATCCGAAAGAGAACTGGCCGGCGGTATTTATGCGGAATACGGTGGCAGTCTGTATTTATTGTTTATTGCCGGTGAAAATATTTTGCTGTTGTTGTGTGCGGCACTGGGCAGTGTTTTGTTCTTGGGCGGGACGATACCGTTAGTTGGAACGGCAGTCTTGCCGGCATTTGTCTGGTTGTTGTTAAAGACGGGATTGCTGGTCTTTGTTTTCATTTTGATGGATTGCACTTTGCCGTGTTACCGGACGGATCGGCTGATGAATGTGTGTTTTAAGGTTTTTTTGCCGTTTGCTTTGGTGTGGTTGGCGGTTACGGCGGGATACCTGTATTTGTTGCAAACGGGAGGATAAATGAACATGAAAAAAATTCATTTTACTCTTTTTGCGGATATTTTACGCAGTTTGCTGGTTGCTTTTCGTTATGTCGTCGGCTTGGGTGCCGGACAAAAAATAAAAGTCGAGGAAGAACCGAAGCCGGGATATCCTGATGTTGATGCCGAAAAGTGCATCGGGTGCAAACTTTGCGCAAAAATATGTCCGTCGCAGGCAATAGAAGTGGAAACGTTTGTACAAAACGATCGCAATCCGATCGAGTTCAGATGGATCGGCGAACGCTGTGTTGCTTGCGGTTTGTGCGTTGAATCCTGTCCTCGAAAGGCATTGCGGATTAAAAAGGAAAAGACAAATGTACGCGGTTGAGTTTTATGTTTTTGCCGTTTTGGTTCTTTCGGCGGCATTTTTGTCGGTCAGTGTCCGGCATATTTTGTATGCGGTTTTCTGCCAGATGCAGGCAATTGTTGCCGTGGCCGGTATTTTGGCGGGACTGAACGCCAAATTTGTCAGTTTTGCTTTGTTGTCCATGTCGGCGGCATCAATGCTGGTTTTTTTGATTTTTGCTTTGATTGTTTTTGATTTTCGCCGAACGCAGGAATTTGTTCCCGAAAAAGCTTCTGCGGTTTCGCTGGTGTTTTTTGTTTTGCTGTGTTTGCAGACGGTGTACCTGTTTTTTAAACCGCAGTGGCCGAACGAAGAAATTGCTCCTGTTTTTTCTTTGCCGGTGTTGGGCGATATTCTGTATGCCGATTACGGTATATGCGTTTTGATTTTTGCAGCCTTGGTCTTGTCGTGCATGGTGGGTCTGTCGGCTTTGTTGGTCGGGAAAAAAGTACAGGAAGGATAAGACGTTATGACAATCAACATTCCCGTTATCCTGACGGTCAGTTCGTTTCTGGTTTTTTTCGGCTTGTGGGGCGTTTTGCGTCATCGAAGCGATTTGATGCGGGTATTGTTGGCTTTACAGCTGATTTTTTTGGGATCGTTATTTAATTTTTCGATGGGAAGCGCTTTGTTCTATGAACCTTCCGGGTTGATTTTTTCTTTGTTCATGGCTTGTCTGAGCGGTGTGCAGATCGTTGTGTCGCTGGCATTGTTTTTACTTTATTTTAAAAAACACAATCATCTGACGATAGATCGTGTCGATACGATGAAAGGGTAGGCGGAAAATGGTTTTTGCTGTTCTTTTGCCTTTTTTTGCCGCGTGTTATGTTTTTGCGGCGGCTTTTTTAAAAAAGCGGACGTTTGCCTGGGAAATAGGAACCGCGGCGACCGGTCTGGCTTTTTTAAACATTGTTTCCATGGCGTTTAAAAATTTTGTTCACGGACAGGTTTACAGCGTTTTGCTGCTGCCCTTTTTAACGTTGGACGGAAAGACGTATGACTGGAGAGTGCATTTGGAAACAACCGAAATATTTTTGGTCGTTTTTATCGTTTTTTCCGCTTTGATGTGTTTGTTGTTTGCCAAAGATTTTCTGCAACCCGAAAAAATGAACAGCTTTGTTGTTTTTTTACTGGGATTGACGTCTTTTTTGATTATTGTGATCGGCGCCAAAAATATGTTCCAGTTTTTTGTCGGCTGGGATTTGTCGGTTTTGTTTGCCTATTTATTGTTGATGCTGTTTCATGAAAAGCAGGCCGTGCGCCGATCCGGCGTGAATTTTCTGATCTGGCATACACTAAGCGACGTGCCGCTGTTTTGTGCGTTTTATATGCTGGCCGGCAAAACGGACGGTTTCTTTGTGGCTTCTTTTACGGCGGATTCCTTTTTGGCTTTTCAGGGAACGGAAACGGTTGTTTTTGCCGTTTTGATTTTGTTAAGCGTTTCTGCAAAATTGTTTTTGTTCGGCACGAATATTCTGATTGCGCAAACGGCCGGCATTTCCGTTCCGGCTTTGGCTTTTATTGCGCCTGCCGCGTTGGGAGGACTGGGCGTTTATGTGTTGTATCTGTTCTTTCCGTTTGTGGACGACAATCAGACGGTGCGAACGATTTTTACGGTTTGGGGAATATTGACGGCACTGGGCGGATTGATGACGGCGTCGGCGCAGACAAATATCAAGGTTTTGCTTTGCCAGTTGCTGATGGGGCAGTTCGGTTTTGTTTTAACGGTTTTCGGCCTGATTGACCGAGACACGGCTTTTTGTGCTTATATTGCTTTGATTACGCCGATGACGGGGTTGATTTTATGCGCCGGTACGGTTATTCAGGCACTGCAGGGAGAAGAAGAATTGCCGCGCATGGGAGGCCTGAAAAAATATCTGCCGTTTTCATTTTGGCCGATGCTGTTGTTTTCCGTATGTTGTGTCGGTTTTCCGCAAATCGGCAATTCTGCGGTTATTTTGGATATGTATGCCGTTTTAAAGGCTCGTTCTTTACCGGCGGGCAGTTTTTTCCTGACAGTGTATTTGTTTGCTTTGGCGTTTGTTTTTGCGCGGTTGTTGTTTCGGATTTTTTTGGCGGAAGAAAAATTTTCCGCTACAACGGCGGCCAGGATTTGTCGGCCGTCAAAAATTGAATCGCTGCCGTTGATGGTATTGCTGCTGTTGTCTTTTTTTCAGAATAAAGTTTTTGAACAATCCGTTTTGCCGAATTTGACGGGAGCCCTGTCGATCGGCGTTTTGGTGTCTTTACTGGCGGGGGGTTGCGGTTTGCCTGTCGGAATTTACTGTTTTTCCAAAGCGGAAAAAGCAGGCGGATTTCGTTTGTCCGGGGGGATTTTTCAAAAAATCGCTCATTTTTGTCAGAAAGGGTTTTATTTAACCGATTTTTATCAGGCTGTTTTTGTGCGCCCGTTTATGGCGCTGGCGGATTTTGCCTGGCGTTTTGCCGGCGCGGAGCTGCTGACGGAAAAATTACCGCGGGCATTAAAGAAAACAGCCGAAAATCTGCAAAAAACCCATTCGGGAAAGCCGTCTGATTTTCTGTTGTGGTCTTTGGCGGGACTGTTTGTTTTAATTTTTTCGCTGTTGCCGTTGTTGGCGGGAGAATGAACCGTGACATATTATTCCTTACCTTCCGTTGTTTTGTTCTTACCGCTGCTGGGGGCTTTGTTTTTGCTGTTTATCCGCGGGGACGAACAAATTGTTTTTCAAAACAGCCGTCATGTTGCTTTGCTGATCACGGCGTGTGTGTTTATTTTGTCTTTTGTGTCATTTCTTTTTTATGAAGCCGATCCCGAAAAGTATTTAACACAGGCTTTTACGCATTCGGTTCAGACCGATTGGCGCGTCGGCATTGATGCGCTGAGCATGATTTTTGTTTTATTGATTTCTTTTTTAACGGTATTGTCCGTTTGTGTCATCAGGCGCCATGTGTCGTTTTGCGTCAGAGAGTTTTCTTTTCTGGTTTTAACGGCGGAAAGCTTTATGTTGATTGCCGTTTGTTCGCAAAATATGTTTCAATTTTTTGTTTTTTGGGAAGCAGCGGTTCTGCCGTTATTTTTAATGACGGCAGTCTGGGGGGCGGAAAAGCGTATTTTTACGGCCTATAAGTTCTGCTTTTCGGATCTTTTGGGAGCAATTTGTTTAATGCCGGCGTTGTTTTTGCTTGCACAAAAAGCCGGATCTGCCGATTATGCCGCTTTGGCGCGGCTGAAACCGGACGAAACAGAACAGACAGTTTTGTTGATTTGCTTTCTGGCGGCTTTGGCCTTTAAAGCGCCGTTGTTTCCTTTTCATGCCTGGTTAAGCGACACACAGGCCGAAGCGCCGGTGCCGACGGGAATTTTATTGTGCGGCATTTTTTCAAAATTAATTTTTTATGCTTTTTTGCGTCTGGCTCTGCCCGCATTGGAAAGCGTGCCGGATACATGGCGTTTGTTGTTGTTGATCTGGGCTGCTTTTTCGGCCGTTTACGGAGCACTGATTACGTTAAAACAAGTGGAAATAAAAAAAATCGCCGGTTTTGCTCATCTGGCTCAAGTCGGTTTTCTGGGCGCAGGCTTGTTTTGTGCGGCTCCGGCAACATTGCAAAGTCTGTTGTTTTTATGCGTGGCGCAAGGATTGGCTTTTACGGTTTATTTAATGTCGGCAGGGGCTTTGTACGCGCGTTTCAATGATGCCGGCATGAAAGAACCGACCGGATTGATGAAATTATTCCCGTATCTGGGAATGACTTTTTTCTTGTCGTGTCTGGCTGTTTTGGGCGTTCCGCCGTTAATGCCGTTTACGGGACAGTTTCTGATTTTTTATGACGTGTTCGGGCAATCAAAAATTGTGGCGTTTTTCCTGCTGTTGTCGGTTGTTTTGTTGTATTCGGCTTTTTTCAGGCTGTTTACGCGACTGCTGTTCGGAGAACCGCCCCAACAAAGTGCGGGGCTTCCGGATATGAGCTGGCGGGAAAAAACGGCGGCAATTGTGTTCGGATCTGTCTTTTTGATTTTGTCTGTTACGCCCGGGATCGTTTTTGATTTGGCCCGTCAGGCAATCGGCGGATAAAGGAAAATAAAAATGAATGAAGCATTAAAAAGTATATTGCCCGTCGTACCGGAAATTCTGCTTTTGTTCTTTGCCGTTCTTTCTTTGCCGGCCGGTTTGTATGCGCCGGCGTCGAAATCAAAATCAATGGCAGACAGGTTTGTTTACGCGGGATTATTGTCGGCCTTTGGCGCATTGTGCCTGATTGATGTGCCGGCCGAAGGACTGTTTTCGGTTTTTCCCGGGGTGGGGCTGGACAGGTTTTCCTTATGGATGAAAAAAATTTTGCTGATCGGTGCCGTAATTGCATTGGCTTTTGGTGCGGATTGGTTGAAATATAAAAAGTATTCGCGTTTTGAATACGCTCCGCTGTTGGCTTTTTGCGTGACAGGCATGATGCTGACGGTTTCCGCACAAACATTTTTGGTGCAGTTCCTCGGGCTGGAAATGATGCATTTTCCGTTATTGTTTCTGACGGCCTATAAACGCCAGGGCGAACGATCGACCGAGGCCGGAACAAAATACGTTGTGATGGTTTTTTTAAGTTCCGGATTATATTTGTTCGGCGTTTCTGTTTTATACGCTTGTCTGGGAACGTTGGATTTTGCCAAATTGGCGGCGACCGACAAACAGGAAATTATGCCGGCATTGCTGTGGGGACTGTCGTTTGTGACGGCGGGGCTTTTGCTGAAAATCGGTGCGGCGCCGTTTCATTCGTGGGCTGCCGATGTATACGAAGGGGCGCCTTCACCGGTGACGGCTTTGTTTGCCATGATGGTTCGTCTGCCCGTTCTTGCCGCCTTGGCTGAGATTGTTTCGAAACCTTTCGGCGATCTGGATTTTTATTGGCGTCCCGTTTTGGGCACAGCTGCCGTTTTGTCTGTTTATATCGGCGGATTCGGTGCGATCGTACAAACAAACATTAAACGTCTGACAGCCTATACGGTAATTGTGTTAAACGGCTTTGCTTTGTCGGCGTTGGTTGTGAAAAGTACGGTATTATTATTGTTTTTAATGACAATTGATCTGATTTTGTTGGCGGGATTGTCTGCCGTTGTTTTATCGTTGCGCATCGGTGACGAGCTCAGTGAAGAAATTCGCGTTTTATTCGGACAGGGACAGACAAAGCCTTTGCGCGGCGGATTGTTTTCGTTGATTTTTTTGGGGTTGGCCGGCGCGCCGCCGTTTGCCGGATTTTGGACGCGTTTCGGATTGTTCAAAGACACGGCGGTTAACGGCATGATACCTTTATGTATTTTTCTGATGTTGGGCGGGTTGTTGATTATGTATGTTTATTTAAAAATCATCCGTCAGATGTATATGGTTTCGGCCAGAGAAGATCTGTCTTTTGCGCCGATGCCGATGAAAGCCGTTATAACGGCTGCAGCGGTTGTTTCCGTTTTTTCTTTTGCAGCGGCGGAACCGTTGCTGAGCATTATGCAAACGGCCGGAATGCTTTTTTAGCGGGGAAAAATGACAATACGGTCGGTGCAGGGGTGGTCTTTAATCGAAAAAGAAGAAACGGACAGCACAAACGAAGATGTCAAAAAACTGCCGCCGGGATCAGATAAAACCGCGGTCTGCGCGTGTATTCAGACGGGCGGGCACGGACGTATGGGGCGCCGTTGGATCAGTCCGGCAGGGAATTTATATGTGTCGTTGTGTTTGGAAAAAATTCCGCCGGCACAGGCGGGAATTTACAGCTTTTTGGCGGCGGTTGCTTTGATGCAGGCAATCGAAAAACTTTGCCCCGGATTACAGATGCACTGCAAATGGCCGAACGATTTGTTGATTAACGGCAAAAAAGTGACGGGTATTTTACTGGAAACCGACGGTGTGGACAGATTGATAGTCGGGATCGGCGTTAATTTAATTCCCATAGACGAAAGCCGATTGTTATATCCGGTGACGTCTTTGCGTCAGGAGGGATTTGATGTTGATAAAACGGATTTGCTGGAAGCTTTGCTGGAAAGTTTCGGTCAATGGCAAATACGTTTGAAAACACAGGGAAAAGAACCGGTATTATCTGCTTGGAAACGAAAAGCTTGCGGGATCGGCGGGTCGGTAACGGTTAATTTGCCCGACAGACAGTTGCGCGGAACTTTTTACGGTCTTGATCAGGACGGTTGCTTTTTGCTAAATAAAGAAGGGGAAATTTTAAAAATTACGGCCGGAGATATTTTTTTCGGCCGGACGGAAAAGAATTAAACGGGAAGAAACAAAATGACCGACGGAACAAAAGAATATACGGACGTCCCCGACAAAGGTTTGTTTTTTGTCGCTTTGGGCGGTGTCGGCGAAATCGGAATGAATTTTTATCTTTACGCCTGCGACGGCGACTGGTTGGCCGTGGATTGCGGCGTGGGCTTTGCCGGCGACAGGTTACCGGGCATTGATATGCTGTTGCCCGATCCGTCTTTTGCCGAAAAAATCGCCCCGCGGTTAAAGGGGTTGGTCATTACGCATGCGCACGAAGATCACATCGGCGCGGTGGCAACGTTTTGGCCGGGGCTGCGCTGTCCGGTGTACGTTTCGGCCTTCGGCGCTGAAATGTTGGAAACCCGTTTGGATGAAGCCGGGCTGCTGGGGCGTGTCCCTGTCCGCATCTTTGAACAGGGTGATCTGTTGGATTTAAAGCCGTTTGAAATTGAACTGTTTTCTATTAATCATTCTATACCGGAGGCTTCTTCTTTGTTGATCAAAACGCCGTACGGCAATGTATTTCATACGGGGGACTGGCGTTTTGATGAAGATCCCGTTGTCGGTGACCCTGTGGATTACAAAGCTTTGCGTGCTTTGAAAAAAGAAAAAATTTTGGCTTTGGTCGGGGATTCGACGAATGTTTTCGTTGAAGGCGATATTCCTTCTGAATCCGCGGTTAAGACGGCTTTGACGGAATTGTTTGCCGCGTACAAGGGAAAACGTTTGATCGTTACGTGTTTTGCTTCGAATGTCGGGCGAATAGAAAGTATTGCCGAAGCAGCGGAAAAAAACGGTCGGACGGTATGTTTGCTGGGGCGTTCTTTGTGGCGGGTCGAAGGCGCGGGACGCGCTGCCGGATATTTCAGGGGCGTGCCTGTTTTCCTGACCGAAGAAGAAGCCGCGGAACATGATCCGTCCGAAATTCTTTATCTGTGTACGGGCTGCCAGGGGGAACCCAAAGCCGCTTTGTCCAATATTTCTTACGGTACCGGCGCCGTTCAACCGGTTAAAGGTGATGTCGTTGTTTTTTCTTCGCGTGTTATTCCCGGAAACGAACAGGCGATTGCCAATATACAAAACCGCTTTATTGCCAAAGGCATAGAAGTCATTACCGTTAAAGAGGCTTTGGTCCATGTGTCGGGTCATTCCGGACGCAAGGATATGGCAAAGCTGTATGAATTTCTGAAACCGAAAATTGCCGTTCCCGTTCACGGAGAGGCGGCTCATTTATATGAACATGCCGGTTTGGCCGCGGACTGCGGCGTTGAAAAAACCGTTATCGTCAAAGACGGTGATGTCCTTTGTCTGAGTTCCGAGGCACCGGAAATTATCGGCGAAGTCAAAACCGGTGTTCTGGCGCGGGACAGAAAACAAATTATTCCTTTAAATGCCGGCGTCTTAAAACAGCGCCGTCGCATGATTGACGAAGGAACGGTCGTTGCAACGGTGGTGCTGGATAAAAAAGGAATGGTTTCGGGGCCGGTTCAATTTTCGGCCGTCGGGCTGATCGAAAATACGGATCCGGTTTTGCAACAAATGGATGCGGCGGTAAAACAAGCCGTGGATTTATTGGCGGCAGAGAAACGATCTGATGATCAAATCGTTGCAGATACCGTGAAATCCGCCGTGCGTAAAGTTGTCATGGAAACGCACGGCCGCCGCCCGATGGTAGAAACGCATCTGGTCAGAATATAGTCGTCAGGAAAGCGCCGGATATGACAAAGCTGTTATTTTTTCTTTGTTTGTTTCCGATGACGTTGCACGCCGAACCCGTTCAGGTAAAAGTATCTGCCCGGGAATGTTATCGGCTGGTTATGTCGAAGGCTTCTTATGTTCCCGGTATTTCCGTAACGGGGCAGGCTGTTGTACCGGCCGATCTGAATGCAAAATCGTCGTTAAGCACAACGGGTCAGCCCGTTGTTCCGGCAGATTTAAACGGCAATATGACGGCGACGGATCTGCCTGATCTGATGACGTTGACGCTGCCGATTTCATTGGATCTGGAAAAAAATTACGGATTCTGGGATTCCGATTTGGATTTCGGATCCGTTCCGTTGGCAAAAATTGAAATCAGAGACGGTCAGGTTTTTGTCAATGGTCGGCTGATTTCCGCAAACACGGCGGACGCCTTGAAAAAAGCCTGTAAAGAACAAATTAACAAAGAAAATATGGACAAAAATCAATTGACAACTGTCCAATAAATGATATTCTGATACCGTTCTTTGTCAAAAAGAGAGGCTTTCCTATGGCTGAAACAGTCGCTGAATTCACACAAAAATCGTATAAAAAGTATGCTTGCGGACGGGCGGCGCAAAAGGCTAAAAAGACCTTGACAAAAGCTTTTACCGCTTCTTCGGAACAAGATGCGGTTAAAGAACAAGTTCTGTTTGAAGAAATTATCGATTCCGTCATGAAGACCAAAAAAGGTCGCGAAACGCTGACGGCATTGTCGAAACTGGGATATTCCTTTGCTTTTGAAAAGGGGAACTTCGGCGGTTTCTGCGATCCCGGGCATAAAAAGATCGTTATTAACCCGGCTTTTGGTTTTGAATATGCGTTGCAAACGGCCGTGCATGAAGGACGTCATGCCATTCAACATTCATTTGAAAACCCGAACAGTCCGAACTTTGAACATACGCAGGTGGCCTCGATGCTCAGACAACGCCGTGCAATCGAAGCCGATGCCGTGGCGCATGAAATGGCTTTCGTTTATGAATGCAGACAGGTCTTGCCAAACGTGTATAAAGACGCAAAAGAAAATAACTTGCCGATGTTTCATGCTTATGTCAATGAAATGGACAAATCTCATGACGAACGTAAGGCGATGCAGGCGTGCTTTAAATCATGGTATGAATGTGATTATTACCGCGATTATTATGATGCGTGTCATAAAAACGGCGTACAGGGTATTTGTGAATATGCCAAAGAAGTGCGTAATCCTGATTGCTTTTCAAAAGAATATCCTGTCGAAAATGTTTTGCAAATGTGCCTGTATAAAGGAAAACCCTATATGTCGGCGGATTTCCTGAACAGCGGAAAGCCGTTTTCGATTACGCCGGGGGATAAAAAAGAAATTGTTGATATGATTCAGGATTATGCCAAACTGGTTCCCGGAGCAAAGGCGGATAAGTCCGTTTTATCCATGGCAGAACGCGATTACAGCGGAAAAATAATTAAAGACGCTGCTTTTCAAAAAAAATCGGCGGCCGTTATTGCCGTCAGTTCAAAACAAAAAGGACGATAAAATGTCGGATCAAAAATCCAATTTCGAATGTTTCGCCAAATTAAACGATTCAATTTATGCTTTAACCGGCGCGGATCGTGAAAAATTTTCAAATCTGCTGAACATTTCCTACAAATATCCGAAAGGACAGGAAACCCTGAATGCCGTTGCTTTTCAGGGCTATTCCTATATGTATGAATCAATGTTCGGCGTAAACGGTGCGTGCGATTATGACCATAAAGTGGTTCGACTGGATTCTTTTCGCCAGCAAAAAGATCTGGCGCCGATTTTAATTCATGAATGCACGCATATCCGACAGGTGGAACGCATCAATGAAATCAGCAACCAGAAAAAAACAACAGATTTTATCGGTTCTTTAAACGCGTATGATTTTATTAAATTAAACCGTGCGCTGGAAGCGGACGCCTGCGCGCATCAGGCGGCTTTTGCCTATCAGATGAAAGAAGACTATCCCCAGGTTTTCGAAACGGAAATGAAAACGCCGATGATGCAGGCTTATGTCGGGGAAATGGAAAAATCCGGTGATGAAACAAAGGCGATGCAGGCTTCTTTTAAAGCTTGGTACGGTTATAAAAGGTACCAGGATTCTTATGAAGAAATGTATGTCGCGCAGATCCGTTTTAATGCCACGGAAAGAAACAAAGAAACAAATGCCGTAAAAAAAGAAACGACGATTTCCAACGAACAGTTGACCAAAATCTGTCAGCATAACGGAAAGCCTTATATTTCCGCAGCGTTCTTTGACCGGGCCGAAAATATGGCCGTGTCGGAAAAAGGAAAAGAGGCTTTGGAACAGATCGGAGATCAATCGGTTGCAAAGCTGCCCGTCAGAGGCGCACAAAATTCCAAAACGCCGTCGCCGGTATTGTTAAAAGCCGCTGCCGCCAGAGGACGCTGAGAAAAACAAGAATAAAAAGGCCGGCGTTTCTCCGGTCTTTTTATTTTCCCCGCATGATTTGCACCACCCTTTGCGGAAAGGGAATTTCTATATTGTTATCATGAAATGTTTTTTGCAGGCGGATCATCAAGTCGCTTTTGATGACGGAACGCTGCATGACGTTGCCGATATAACAGCGCAGCTGTATGCCGATGCTGTTGTCGTCAAAAGAAGTCACAATCGCCGATGCCGGCGGATCCGAAAGGATTCTGGAATCGTTTCGGACAATGCTTGTTGCCAGCTGTAACACTTTTTCCAGATCGGAATCGTATCCGACACCGACGGTAATTGTCAGCCGTCCTTGAGAATCCGTTAACGTCCAATTGGTTAGGTCGCCGGAAATAATATCCGCATTCGGAATGATGATCAGCGCTTTGTCAAAAGTTTCCAGCTCGGTCGAACGGATATTGATTTTACGCACGATGCCTTCTTTGTCTTTGATCACAATCCAGTCGCCGATGCGAAAGGGACGTTCGAACAAAATCAAAATGCCGGAAATAAAGTTGTTGACAACGTGCTGTAATCCAAATCCCAGACCGACGGAAAAGGCGCTGATAAGCAGCCCGAGGCTTTTCAGATTAACGCCGATGACCGACAATGAAATCAATCCGGCAATTAAAACAGAAATATATCCGAAAGCTGCCGTAATCGAATTTTCCATGGTTTTGTTGAAATAGGGGTGATGAAACAAATGCGGCAGAAAAGCGTTACGGGCTAAACGCAAAAGATAGGTTATGGATAAAAACAGCATCAGCGCCAGAACGCCTCTGCGGATCGGAAGCCGAAGCGAAGAAACGTAGCTGTTAAAATCAATCCAGAGGCTTTCGTCTGAAAAACAATAGATTAAAAAAAGGAAAACGATCATCGGCAGTGTAAAGCGCCGGATCAACAAATACAGTTTTTTAAACATCTTGTCTCCTTGCCGTTTTTGATAAGGTGACGGTTTTCGGCGGTAAAGACAAGACGGCTTTATGGCGAAACAATTTACACTGTCAGATTATAGTTGTTTGTTTAAAAAACAAAAATTCAGCGAATCCGGTCCAGAAAGGTTTGTAAAATAAAAGCCGCCGCCCCCGCATCAAGCTTTTGTTTGCGTTTTTTGCGGCTCATATCGTAATCGGCGATCATGATGCGTTCCACGGCGGCGGAAGATAATCGTTCATCTTGAAAATAAACGGGTTTTTGAAAATAAGCCCCGATTTTTTCCGCCTGTTCGCGCGTGTATTTTGCCTGTTCGCCTTCTTCGGCGTTCATTTGCAAAGGTAATCCTGAAATAAAACAACCGATTTCTCGTCCCGTCAATAAAGAGGCAAGTTCGTTCATATCGTATTGAAAGCTTTTCCTGAAAATAGTCTTTAACGGTGTTGCCGTCAGCCACAGAGTATCCGAAACGGCAACGCCTAATGTTTTTGTTCCGATATCCAATCCGACCAGAGTTGTTTGCTTTTTAACAAAATCTGTAAAATCCGGTAAAGAAAATGCGGGTTTGGACTTGCCGTCTGCCATTGTAAATGCTACCTTGCTGTAAAAGTTTGTTTTTTTAGTAATACAGGAGCAAGTATACCTATGTCAATCGACAGGGAAATGGTCAAAAGACTGGGGATTTTGTCGCGTCTGCGAATCCCTGAAGAAAATATGGACGAAATGGTCGGCGAACTGACAAAAATCTTGGGCTGGGTTGATCAGTTAAAAGATGTCAATACCGATGATGTATTGCCGATGAATTCAGTCGTGGAGGATATGAATCTGCGTGAACGCGATGACGTTGTTACGGACGGCGATATCCGTGACGAAATTCTGGCAAACGCCCCCGAATCCATGGACGGTTATTTCCTGGTTCCCAAAGTGGTGGAGTAAACAATGACCGATTTAGTTGAATTGACAATTGCCGAAGCTTTAGACGGCTTGGCTAAAAAAGAATTTTCCGCCGTTGAATTGACGCAGGCGCACTTAAAAGAAATGGAAAAAGCGCGCGAATTAAACGCCTATGTTCTGGAAACACCGGAAATCGCTTTGGAACGCGCCAAAAAATCAGACGAACGTCGCGCGGCGGGGAAAGCCGGAAAAATGGAAGGCATTCCCGTCGGCATGAAGGATCTGTACTGTACAAAAGGCGTGCGGACAACGGCTTGTTCCCATATTCTGGACGGTTTTGTTCCGCCGTATGAATCGACAGTTTCTCAAAAACTTGAAGACGAAGGTTCCGTCATGCTGGGCAAAACCAACATGGACGAATTCGCCATGGGAACGGCCAACCTGACCAGTTATTACGGCGCTGTGCGTAATCCGTACAAAGATAAAACCAATCCGGATAAATTTTTAATTCCGGGCGGTTCTTCAGGAGGGTCTGCGGCAGCCGTTGCCGCCGGTTTGTGCATGGCGGCGACAGGATCCGATACGGGCGGTTCGATCCGTACGCCGGCTTCTTTCTGCGGGATTGTCGGATGCAAACCGACATACGGTCGTTGCTCGCGTTGGGGAATGGTCGCTTTTGCGTCTTCTTTGGATCAAGCGGGAACAATGACCCGTACGGTGCGCGATACCGCGATTATGCTGGAAGCTATGGCCGGCTTTGATCCGAAAGATTCAACTTCGGCCAACGTTGCGGTGCCGAATTATGAAAAGGCTTTGACCGGCGATGTGAAAGGGCTTCGGATCGGAATTCCCCGCGAATACAATCCGGATAAAGGCTTGAATGCCGATGTGCGCCATGTCTGGGAACAAACGGCTGAAAAATTAAAAGCGGCCGGGGCGGAAATCGTTGATATTTCTTTGCCTTCGACACAGTATGCCTTACCGACATATTACCTGATCGCTCCGGCGGAAGCGTCTTCCAATCTGGCGCGCTATGACGGCGTGAAATACGGGTTGCGCGTTGACGGAAACAGTCTGGACGAAATGTATACGAACACGCGTACAGAAGGCTTCGGTAAAGAAGTTAAACGCCGCATTATGATCGGCACCTGCATTCTGTTGGAAGGCTATTACGAAACCTGTTATCTGAAGGCGCAGAAAGTCCGCCGTCTGTTGTGTCATGAATTTGCCGAAGCGTATAAAAAGGTGGACGTCATTCTGGCGCCGGCCGCGCCTGAAACGGCGTTCGGCAAAGACGACGACAGCACAAGCGATCCGTTGAAAATGCAGTTGTATGATGTCTTTACCGTTCCTTCGTCTTTGGCCGGTTTGCCGGCTGTCTGCGTGCCGGCCGGAACATCAGAAGTCAACGGCCTGCCGATCGGTTTGCAGGTTATAGGAAATTCATTTCAGGAAGAAACGATTTTGCGCGTTGCCGGAACAATCGAAGCTATGTCCGATATGCCGATCCGTCCTTTGCGCGTAGGAGGAAAATAAGATGTCTTATATCATTAAAGGTGAAACAGGTGACTGGGAAATCGTTGTCGGTCTGGAAGTCCATTGCGAAGTCATCTCAAAAGCGAAACTGTTTTCCGGTGCGGCAACGACGTTCGGCGCCGAAGCCAATACGCAGGTCAGCTTTGTCGATGCGGGATTCCCCGGCATGTTGCCCGTTATTAATCACGAATGCGTGGAACAGGCCGTTCGTACGGGCTTTGGTTTAAACGCGACGATCAATAAAAAATCGATTTTCGCTCGCAAAAACTATTACTACGCGGATTTGCCGAACGGTTATCAGATTTCACAGTCGGATCACCCGATTATTTCCGACGGCTATATCGATGTTGATTTGGAAAACGGAGAAACGCGCCGGATAGGGATTGAACGTTTGCATTTGGAACAAGACGCTGGAAAATTGATGCACGATCAGCATCCCAGCAAGACGTTTGTTGATTTGAACCGTGCCGGTGTGGCATTGATGGAAATCGTGTCCAGACCTGATATTCGTTCACCCGAAGAAGCGGGGGCTTATTTGCGTAAGTTGCGTTCAATCGTGCGTTATATCGGTTCTTGTGACGGGAATATGGACGAAGGATCGATGCGTTGCGATGCGAATGTTTCCGTGCATCGTCCGGGGGAACCGTTCGGAACCAGAGCTGAAATTAAAAACGTCAACTCGATCCGGTTTGTCATGCAGGCAATCGAATATGAAGCCATGCGTCAGGTCGAACTGATCGAAAGCGGCGGGAAAGTCGTTCAGGAAACGCGGAAATTTGATTCCGTAAAAGGGGAAACGAAATCCATGCGATCAAAAGAAACGGCGGTGGATTACCGTTATTTCTATGATCCGGATTTAATTCCGCTGGTTTTGGACGACGCGATGATCGAACGGTTGCGTAAAGAAATGCCGGAATTGCCGGACGCGAAGAAAAAACGCTTTATCGAAGATTACGGTTTGCCCGCCTATGATGCGGGACAACTGGTTGCCGAAAAGGAAATTGCCAACTACTTTGAAGCGGCCGCAAAAGGGCATGATGCCAAAAAGGTTGCCAACTATATCATGGGTGATCTGTTTGCCGTTTTAAACAAGCAGGGTAAATCAATTACCGAAAGTCCCGTCAAACCGGAAAATCTGGGGCGTATGGTTGATCTGATCAATGACGGGACGATTTCTTCGCGCATTGCCAAAGACGTTTTTGCGTTTATGGTTGAAGAAGGCAAAACACCTGATGAAATCGTTGAAGAAAAAGGCTTGAAGCAGGTAACGGACACGTCCGCCATTGAAAAAATGGTTGATGAAGTTCTGGCGGCTAACCCGGATAAAGTGGCCGAATACAAGGGCGGCAAAGAAAAGTTGCTGGGTTGGTTTGTCGGACAGACGATGCGTGCTTCGCAAGGCAAGGCCAATCCCGCAATGTTAAATGAACTGGTTAAGAAAAAACTGGACGCTTAAAAAAAGGAAAAAACGATGGCTGAAAAGGAAGGACTTTACGACGTTGTGCAAAACAAGGACGGAGAGTTGCTGTTTTGTATCCGAGCGCGGACAGGCGTTCCCGATCACCCGCGTTTTTTCTTTGACGGCGTGGAAACAGGGTTGTTGATGCGTGATTCAAAACGTGCTATTCTGTTAGAGTATTTATCCCCGATGGCTTTGGCCTCTTTGCAAAAGGAAAGCAAAGTGTTGATCGCGGAAATATTGGATAATGAACTGGAACATGAATATTATGCGCCGGTCAGCAGAGTAAGAAAACTTCCGGGGTAAAAATTTTGTCATAATAAAAATAAGGAAGAAAAATTTTTATGCTATGATGATTCTAACTACCGCAGGAGGAAAAAATGGCTGATTATAAGGAAGAAATAAAAAATACCGCGGACAATTTAAGCTATTTAAATATGTGTCTTGAAAGGTATAAAGAAGAAAATCCGAAAGATTTTTTACGCGTTAACGCTTATGCGCAAAGCGTGTTGAAGGCTTCGATTGAAGGCAGTAAAAGCGGCTCTTATGATCTGGAATACGAAAACGGTATGGATTATAAACAACGTCAGGCGTTCAGGTCTTTGGGCGAAAGAAAGCCGGATATCAATAAAGGACGTCCTTTTTTCAGTAAACTCGGGGCGAAAATAAAATCAGTCTGGTCAAAAGACTATGCTGCTTTAAATGATGCGCTGGAACGTATTCAAAAAGACGCAAAACGCAATCCTCAATATTACGCGGAAGCAATTAAAGAAAGCACGACTTATAACGGAATAACCAGAATTTCCGAAATTGCGGAAAATGCTTCTTTACGCAATGATCAAACGAATAATCACTATAAGTATACGGAATCTTACAGGACGAAGGAAACAGCCAAAGCGCGTGCGGAATGCAGTGATGTTTTACAAGCAGTCGCCGATGCGATGAATGCATATAAGGTGCAACATCCGAAAGATGCTCGCCGTGCAGAGATCCATGTTATGAAGACTTTGCGCGCTCATGCCGGCGTTAAAGGATATCATGGCGATTCCGTCGTGGATAAGATGTATCTGCCGTCCGGCGACGTAAAAGCGAAAGATAGTGAATATAACTTAAAGAAAGGGGCTCCGAGCGTTACAAAAGGTTTGTCTTTCTTTAAAAAGATCGGAGCAAAGCTGAAAAGCCATACTTTTGCCTTTAACGCGGAAAAACAGCTGGATCAGGCTATGGCCAAGGCGGTTGAATCAATGAAAAAAAATCGTTCCGTCTACAGCGACGTATTGGAAGATGTTTATAAAGATGGTGAACCCAGATCGATATCCGATATTGCTTCCGATGCAAAGGCGTGGGCTAAATCTGCAAAAAAGAATCACGAAGAATCTAAAAGAGTTCCATTGCAACAACAGTTGGATGGTGTTCAGAAAACTTTGTTTGGAAAGCCTGAACGCAAGATGGAGACGCCGGCAAAGACGGCTTCTGATAAATCCAAGATGTCTGATCAGATGTTTGCCAAGGTCTTAAAAGGATATAAGGTCAGATGACAAAATTAAGCGAAAAGTCTTTGGTTAAACGGTTTGCAAAAAATGCGGCCGTAACGGTTGAGCTGGGCGGAACACCCGAAAATTCCGCGGTGAATCAAAAACTGCGCAATTCGATTTTGCGTGATCCGGAAAAGAAATCGCCGGAAGCAGACCGAGTATCTTCCCATTTGTCAGAAGCCATGCTGCACAGATGATTTTCAGAATACCGCAGGATATTAATAGAATCCGTAGGTTGGGAAAGAAAGGCGTTTTGAAAATTTTTTAGGTTGACGGATAGAAAAACATTCGTTAGAAAAGAACACGACGGAGGACGGGCAGGACGGTAATGCAGCGGATTGCTAATCCGTACACGGGGTTATACCCGTGAGTGGGTTCGACTCCCACGTCCTCCGCCATTTTGGACAAGAACCCATTGTTTTCAACGGGTTCTTTCGTTTTTTATAAAACCTTCAAAAACTTACTGCTAATCAAACTGCTAATCAAACGTTCCCCGCCGGTCTTTTTCGGGGGCTTTAATCCCATACGGGGGAGGTCGAACCATGCCCCTGTATAATCGCGGATCGTCCTTTTATGCCGTCTATTGCCTTTCCAAAGAAGAAAATCGTAAAACAAGACAGAACAAAGGAAATATGAGAAAATAAAAAAAACGGCAAAAAAATTCCGCTTGACTTTTTGATAAAAAAAATCACAATATGTTATATACTGAAAATGCACTTATTGTTTGTTTTGGCAGGGAAGATCCCTGCTTTTTTTATGGGAAAAACCGATGACAGTAAGTACGACGACAAATAAAATTTCTTATATCGGAAACGGAATTTCAGTTGAATTTGCAATCCCGTTTCCTTTTTTGGAAACAACGCATTTAAAGGTATTTCAGTTGTTAAACGATGTTCAGTCCGAACGGACGGACTGGACGGTTCAGGACGGAAATATTGTTTTTGCGGATGCTCCCGTATCAGGGGCTCAGATTGTTATTTTACGGGAAGTACCTTTTACGCAGGAAACGGATTATCGTGAAAATGAAATCTTGGCGGCGGAAACGTTGGAAAGAAATTTCGATTCCTTGACAATGCAGGTTCAGCAGCTAAAAGAGCAAGCTGATCGTGCGGTAACGGTAGATATATTTGATGATACGCAGGCGGCAGATCTGCTGCCGAATATCAGAGCTGCCGTGTCAGATGCGGCCAGTTATGCGCAAACGGCAACGCAAAACGCGCTTAATGCGGCTCAGTCTGCCCAATCGGCAGAGAATAAAGTATTGGAAGCGATTACAACACTGGCGGATAAAGCGGATAAAAATATGGAAAATTTATCGGCGGAAGGAAAAAACGTTATCGCATATTTGTCCATGCCCGGTTTCGGGTATACGGATTTAACGCCGGGAGTCAGCGATACCGATTATACAATGCCGGCAAACGGCTATCTTTCGGTAAATTTTTCAGCTTCATCTGCCGGATTTGTAAATTTGGCCGTGACGGCTTCCGGTTTGGTGCATACAGGCAGTGTTCCTTTCGGATCCGGCGGGTTCGGTATGTCTATTCCCGTTAAAAGCGGAGACAGTGTCAATGTATGGTATTCTGCGTCTTTGACCTTTCTTAGTGTTCGTTTCATTTATGCGCAAGGAGCTTCGTGATGTTTTATATTATGAAAAATTCAAAAATCGTATTTTCAGATACCAATCGCCAAAGATTGGTTGATACTTTACAATTTTTGCCCGACTTTTCTGAAAATGATATACGGGAAACAAATCAAAAAATCGAAAATTTCATGTTTGAAGGAACGCCGGAGCATACGGTATGGAAAGCAAGGCAGGTCAGAACCGTGCGCAATGAAAAATTAAATGAAACGGATAAATACGCGTTGCCCGATTATCCGAATGAGGAGCTGCGGGAAAAATATAAAATCTATCGGCAGGCTTTGCGCGATCTTACTAAACAGGACGGATTCCCGAATAATGTCGTGTTTCCCGAAGTTCCCGAGTAAAAAAAACGCAAGGCGGAATTTTCCGCCTTGCCCGATTTTATTTGTTTATTTCCTCCCGTATCAGATCCGTAAGTTTTTTCGCGCCGTTTTCGTTCAGATGATCCGTGTCGCCGAAATCGGAATCCGAAAAACGTTTGTCGGAGAAAAAAGAAATAATGTTGATGTCTTTCAGCTTCAGCAGGGCTGAAAACGTTTCTTCAAAAGAAGGAAGAAAAGATGTGTAATCCGAACGGTACGGCGGAAGGACGACATATAAACCATGTCCTTTTTCATCTGCCCGCTTTGCCATTAATTCAAGGTAGGAATTTTGATTTTCGTCGCGGACCGCTCCTTTCAGATGAGCTTTGGCTCTTGCTTCAGGATCCGTATCCGGCGGGTTAAAGGCGGTGTGCGGGCAATTCCCCATATAATGAAAATCATGCGGCGCGTTTTTTATGTCGGCGATAAGCGAAGCCAAGTCGTTTAAAACGGGTCGTTTTTCGTATTCGGTCGAAAAACGATAGGGAATATCAAAGAAAAACCTGTAAAGATCAGACCGCCATTCTTCCGGAGAAAGCTCTATAAGATATCCGGGGGAAAAGACCGAATAAAAAAGGATAATGTTTTTCAGTTTCGGCGCATTTGCGTATTTGTCGTATATTTTGTATGAATAATATAAATCCTGAGAAGGATCGCAGGCGTTTATTTCATGGCGGGATTCTTCGGCCATATAACCGTAAAATCCGTGCGAATTTCCGACGACAATCGTTTCAATCGTGTTTTCATAAAGCTGCAGCGAGAAGTATTTTTTATAAAATATTTCGACGCTGTTTTTATTTATCTGAAACGGTTTTGTTTTTTCAGTGCTTACAGGGGGGGGAGGGGAGGATATAGTGAGAAGAGGAAGCAAAGGCAGTGTTTTTGTATTCCTTTTATGAACACAGTCGATTTTTTTGTATTTCGCGCGATACTTTTTCGCTTTTTGGCCGCAGGTCAGATGTGATAACAGGCGGTAGCGCATTTTAAGCAATTTCAGCGGCAGCGTGCACATCGGCAAATCGGTCGTTGCGACGTCAACGCTTATTGCGTGCATCTCGGCATAGGATGAAATCGTCCTTTCCCGTTTGCTTTGCGGCGTTGCAAAGCTTCTTTCGTGCGCTTGCTGATCATTTCCCGCTCCAGCTCGGCAACCAAGCCTGTGTTCAGGGGGAGATTTCGCTTTTTAACGTGATGAAAGAAAGCGGGGAAATCTCTGCGTTCTTTTTGTCTTAATGCTTGACTTTTGGCTGTTTTCGGATACAGATTTTAAAAAAATTGTTTTTTGAAAAGGATCTTAAGCATGGAAGTCAGAAGCAGATTTGCCCCGTCTCCGACAGGATATATGCATATCGGAAACCTCAGGACGGCTTTGTACGAATATCTGGTTGCCAAAAGTGCCGGCGGCAAGTTCATCTTGCGTATCGAAGACACTGATCAGGAACGCTATGTCGAAGGCGCGGTCGATATCATTTATAAAACAATGCAAATGGTCGGGCTGCAACATGACGAAGGTCCCGATGTCGGCGGCGATTACGGTCCTTATGTGCAGTCGGAACGCAAGCCGATTTATCAGGAATATGCCGACAAGCTGGTTGATCTGGGCGGCGCGCACTATTGTTTTTGTTCCGAAGAGGAACTGGAAGCCCAGCGCAAAGCGTGCGAAGAAGCGGGGATACCCTTTAAATTCCGCGATCCGTGCAAAAAATTAAGCGTTGAGGAAGCCAGAAAACGCATTGCCGCGGGGGAAAAATACACCGTGCGGCAAACGATCGATCCCAAAGGAACGGTGTCTTTTGACGACTGCGTTTACGGTCATGTCACGGTCGAAGCAAAAACTTTGGATGAAGGCATTTTATTAAAGTCGGACGGCTTGCCGACATACAACTTCGCCAATGTCGTGGACGATCATTTAATGAAGATCACGCACGTTTTGCGCGGCAACGAATATTTGTCTTCCACGCCGAAATATAATCTGATGTATCAGGCGTTCGGGTGGGACATTCCGACTTATGTTCATTTGCCCCCGATTATGAAAGACGAACACAACAAGCTGTCCAAGCGCAACGGCGATGCGTCTTTTCAGGATCTGGTTGCCAAAGGCTATCTGCCCGAAGCCATTGTCAACTACATTATTTTGCTGGGTTGGAGCGCCAAAAACGACGAGGAAATCTTTTCGATGGCGGAATTGGAAAAGATTTTCAATATTGAAGGCATCAACAAGTCTCCGGCGATTTTCGACATTGAAAAATTAAAATGGATGAACGGCGTTTATGTGCGTAATCTGCCCGCCGAAAAATTCCACGAGCTGGCTTTGCCGTACTATAAAGACGCGATCAAGCGCGATATCGACTTGGTCGTGTTGTCAAAGTGCGTTCAGCCGCGCGTCAATATTTTAAGCGAAATTCCCGAAGCGGTCGATTTTATCGATGCGTTGCCGGCGTACGACATTGAAATGTACGTCAATAAAAAGATGAAGACGACACCGGAAATCGCTTTGAAAGCTTTGGAGGAAGCAAAGCAAGTCATTGCCGGCATGACCGACTGGTCAAGCGTGGAAGCAGTGCACGATCCGTTGTTGGCGATGCCCGAAAAGCTCGGCATGAAGAACGGGCAGTTCTTATGGCCGATCAGAACGGCGTTGACGGGCAAGCAGTGCACGCCTGTCGGAGCGGTCGAAGCGGTCTATCTGTTCGGCAAAGACGAAAGCTTGAAGAGAATTGAAACGGGCATTGAAAAATTAAAAGCCGCTCTTGCTTAATTGAAAAAAACCGCCTTTTGGCGGTTTTTTAATGTGACGAACGTCACTTTTTGTTTTACGAATAAGAAACAGAAGTGATATGATACCGTATCTTTTTTATAGTAATGAGAAATAAGATGATAAAACGTATTGCATATATGGCTGCTTTAGCCGTTTTGTTAACCGGTTGTTTTGAAAAAAAAGAAGAAAAGCAACCGACCGCAGCTCCGCAACAGCTTTTGACGGTCAGCGGGGTAACAGTTCAGACACAGGACGTTGATTTGTCCTTTGAATATACGGGCAAGGCGCAGGGGTCGAAAGAAACCGAAGTCAGGGCGCGTGTCGGCGGTATTTTGTTAAAAAGAAATTATACGGAAGGTTCTGCCGTTCAAGCGGGGCAGGTGTTGTTTGAAATCGATCCCGAACCCTATAAAATCGCGATGGATAAAGCAAAAGCTCAGTTAGATCAGCAGCAGGCGGATTTAAAGGCGGCCGAAAAGCAATATGAACGTGTCAAAACGTTGGGGGAAAAGGGGTTTTCAAGCTCTAAAGCTCAAGATGACGCGGAAGCGCGTGTCTTATCAACCAGAGCCTCAATCAATGTCGCCAAAGCGGCTTATGAAGATGCGAAATTGAATTACAAGTATACAAAAGTGACTGCTCCGATCAGCGGCATAACCAGCATGGAAGTGCATTCGGAAGGATCCTTGATTTCAACGGCGGGCGAAAACAGCCTGTTAACCACGATTACGCAGTTCGATCCGATTTACGCCGTTTTTTCGATGTCCGACAACGAATTGTTCAAGTTGGTGGACATGGTGAAAAAAGGCTATGTCCGCAACCCCAGAGGAACGGACGAAGTCAGAGCGAAAATCGAATTGACGGAAGGATCCGTTTACGAAAAAGAGGGAATCATCAATTTCATCAATCCTATGGTGGATAAAGACACCGGAACGTTAAAGCTTCGGGCCGTGTTTGAAAATCCCAAACAGCAAATCATTCCGGGACAGTTTTTGCGGGTGTCTTTGGAAGGCTTGACGCGTCAAAACGCGATCGTTTTGCCCAAAACCGCCGTTATGCAAGGGGCAAACGGATCCTTTGTTTATGTGGTCGGCGCCGATGGTAAAGTCGCGGCTCGTCCGGTCGTAACGGGGTACACGACAAAGCAAGGGGACTGGATCATTGACGAAGGGTTGCAGGCGGGGGAAACCGTTGTTCTGGATAATTTCGTCAAAATAAAACCGGGGATGCCGGTGAACGTGAAATTGCAGGAAACGGCTCAATCTGACCAACCGGTTCAATCGGCTGAGGCAACTGAAGAATAAGGAAAAAAATGTTTTCAAAGTTTTTTATTCAACGACCGATCTTTGCGACAGTCCTTTCTTTGGTCATTGTGATCGCTGGATTGGTTTCGATGAAAGTCCTGCCGGTCGAACAGTATCCGAATATCGTTTCTCCCGAAATTCAGATTACGGCCGTTTATCCCGGCGCAACCGCGGACGTTCTGGCGGATACCGTTGCCGCGCCGATCGAACAGGCGATCAACGGCGTCAAAAATATGATCTATATGTATTCAACGGCGACTTCGAGCGGCTATCTGACCATCGGAGCCGTTTTTGAAATCGGTACGGATCCGGATCAGGCAACAATCGATATTAACAATAAAGTGCAGTCGGCAACTTCGACTTTGCCTTCCGAAGTCACAAAACAAGGGGTGACCGTTCAGGAAAAGTCGAACAACATCTTGCAAGTCGTGGCCATGAAATCGACTTCCGAACAATATGACACCGTTTATGTCAGTAACTACGCTTTGTTGAATATTCTTGACGAAATCAAGCGTATTAAAGGGGTCGGAGACGCTTCTTTGTTCGCAACGCAGGACTATTCCATGCGTATTTGGCTGAATCCTGAAAAACTGGCTTCTCACGGTTTGACGTCTGTTGATGTCATTTCGGCCGTACAGGAACAAAACTCGCAGTTCGCGGCGGGGAAATTCGGCGAACAGCCGATGAAGGAAGAAACGCCTTATACTTACAGCGTCAATACAAAAGGGCGTCTGGTCGATGAAGAGGAATTCGGCAATATTATCTTGAAAACCAATCAGGATAATGCCGTTTTGCGCTTAAAAGACGTTGCCCGCATAGAACTGGGGTCTCAGGATTACAGCGTTTCTTCGAAATTCAACGGAGAAGATGCTGTTGCCTTCGCGATTTATTTGCAGTCCGGAGCCAACGCTTTGGAAGTTTCCAAACAAGTCCGCGAAATAATGGAACGCTTGTCCAAAAATTTCCCGGACGGCATCACTTATTCCATTCCGTATGATACGACAATCTTCGTGGAAGTGTCGATTAACGAAGTGATCCATACGTTCTTTGAAGCCGTTGTTCTGGTGATTCTGGTCGTTTATTTGTTCCTGCAAAACTTCCGCGCGACTTTGATCCCCATTCTGGCGGTTCCCGTGTCGATCATCGGAGCTTTTGCGGGAATGTACGCTTTGGGCTTTTCGATTAACCTGCTGACGCTGTTCGGCTTGATTCTGGCCATCGGTATCGTTGTCGATGACGCGATTATCGTGCTGGAAAACGTCGAACGTTTAATGAGCGAAGAACACATATCGGCCAAAGAAGCCGCCGTTAAAGCCATGCAGGAAGTGTCCGGTCCGGTTGTCGCCGTGGCGTTGGTGCTGTCTTCGGTGTTTCTGCCGATCGCTTTTCTGGGCGGTATGACCGGCGTGATGTATAAGCAATTCTCGGTCACGATCGCTATCTCTGTGATTATTTCGGCTTTCGTGGCTTTGTCGTTGACGCCTTCTTTGTGCGCGTTGCTGATTAAAGACAATCACAAAGAACCCAAAGGCTTTTTTAAAGCGTTTAACCTGTTCTTTGAAAAAGTGACAAACGGCTATATTGCTTTGGTGCGTTATTTCCTGCGTCACAGAGGGCTGGCTCTGACGGGCTTTGCGGTCGTGGTCGCGGGCATTGTCTGGTTGTTCGGGATTATTCCGGGCGGATTGGTGCCGAACGAAGATCAGGGTAATTTGTTGGTTTCTTATCAATTACCCAAAGCCGCTTCTTTGCCCAGAACGGAAAATTTGACGTCTCAGATCTCCGATGTGATCGCAAAAGACGATAATGTCACTGATGTCCTGACGATTAACGGTTTTGATATGTTGTCCTCTTCTCAGTCAACGTATTCGGGGATCAGCTTTGTGATCCTGAAAGACTGGGAGGAACGCCAAACGGTTGAACAAAGTGCGGACGCTCTGATTAAAAAATTTACACAAGCCGGTATGTCTTTCCCCGAAGGGATCGGCTTTGCGTTTTCGATGCCCCCCATTATGGGCATGAGCACGACAGGCGGTTTTGAAGCGTATATTCAAAACAAAGCCGGAAAGACATACGAAGAACTGATGGAAAAAACAAACGAATTTCTGGCGGCGGCTTCCAAGAGTCCCGTCCTGTCCGGTGTCCGCACGACTTTTTCCACGGCAACACCGCAATACAGAATTGATCTGGATCGTGAAAAAACGCGTTTGATGAATATTCCGATCAATTCCGTTTACACCGTGATGCAGTCGACATTCGGCAGCTTGTATGTCAATGATTTCACGTATTTCGGACGTAATTTCCGTGTGACCATGCAATCCGAAGCCGATTTCAGAAGATCTCCGGACGATCTGCACTATGTGTATGTTAAGTCGAATACGGGCTCTTTGGTTCCTTTGGATACGTTGATTTCGGTCGAACGTGTCGCCGGACCGGAGTTGATCAACCGTTTCAACATCTTTCCCGCGGCTAAAGTGCTGGGGGATCCGGCGCCGGGATACAGTTCCGGTCAGGCGATTGAAGAAATGGAAAGAATTGCCGATGAAGTCTTGGGAACGGATTATTCTTTGTCATGGATCGGCTCCGCTTATCAGGAAAAGTTGGCAGGAGGCGCCAGTACGCAAGCGTTTATCTTCGGGTTGATCATGGTTTTCCTGATCTTGTCGGCTCAATACGAAAAATGGTCTTTGCCTTTTGTCGTTTTGTTGTCGGTGCCGTTCGCAATCTTGGGTGCTTTGTTGGCAACTTGGGCGCGCGGGCTGTCAAACGATTTGTATTTCCAAGTCGGTTTGGTCACCTTGATCGGGTTGGCGGCTAAAAACGCGATCCTGATCGTGGAGTTTGCCGTCATTAAAGCCGAAGAAGGCTTGTCTTATGCCGAAGCCGCCGTTGAAGCCGCCAGATTGCGCTTCAGACCGATCGTGATGACGTCTCTGGCGTTCACGTTCGGCGTGTTGCCGTTGGCTTTGTCAACCGGAGCCGGTTCGGGCAGTCGTCACGCCATCGGTACGGGTATGGTCGGAGGTATGATTTTCTCGACCTTTATCGCCACAATCTTCGTGCCGATGATGTACGCGATCATCTGTGAAACTTTCGATAAAAAGAAAAAAACGGCAAATTAACAAAAAAGCCCTGTCAATCAGGGCTTTTTTTTCGTTGACGCAACGAGAAAGAATGCTTTTAATTAAACGCAAATTCTTCTAAAATAAAAACGGTATTTTTATGGATACTTAAGAGATTGAAAATGGATATCAACGAATATGATTTTTTGTTTAACGATGACGGCGAATTGATGCTGGTCATGGACGGTTTTGATCAAAAACCCGAGAACCCTTGTTTGACTTTGGGGGACAGTCAGGCCATCCTGATCCGATCGAAAACAATGCCGTCTTTGCGCTTGACCGATGTGCCGCATGATATTTGGACAACGCTCGAAAGCGTGCCGCAGATTCTGGTCTGTGAAATTGATGAAGACGGAGCGCCCTCACAAGTTTATGATGCTCCGGTCAAAAAGATTTTTAACGCTTAGGAAGTAAAAATGATTAAAGCCAATCCGCATTATTTTGATTTGTCCGCCAATTATTTGTTTCAGGATATCGCGCGCAAAATTAAAGCCTTTAAAGAAAAAAAGCCCGATGCCGATATTATCAGTTTGGGGATCGGCGATGTGACGCAACCCATTCCCGCCGCGTGTGTTAAAGCGATGGTCAAGGCGGCCGAAGAAATGGGCTCCGCCGCAACAATGCACGGGTACGGTCCGGAACAAGGTTACGAATTTTTGCGTCAGGTCATAGCGGACAACGATTATCCTTCTTTAGGGATAGATATTGATGAAATTTTTGTTTCGGACGGTGCCAAGTGCGATGTCGGCAATATTCAGGAAGTGTTCAGTCAAACGGCTCGCGTGGCGATTCCCGATCCGGTTTATCCGGTGTATCGGGACACGAACATTATGGCGGGACGGCAGATCGAATATTTGCCGTGCGTGCGTGAAGCGGGATTTTCTCCGGCGTTGCCGAAAGAAAAGGCCGATCTGATTTATTTGTGTTCTCCGAACAATCCGACCGGAGCCGTTTTAACAAAAGACGATCTGAAAAAATGGGTGGATTACGCCAAGGAAAACGGATCGGTGATTATTTTTGATTCCGCTTATAAAGAATACATTACAACGCCCGATGTTCCGCACAGCATTTACGAAATCGAAGGGGCGAAGGAAGTCGCCATTGAATTAAGATCTTTTTCAAAGACGGCGGGCTTTACGGGCGTGCGTTGCGCTTACATGGTCGTGCCGAAAGCTTTAAAGGCGTTGGACGCCAAAGGAAACGAAACGTCCGTCAACGCGTTGTGGAGCCGCAGACATTCAACGAAATTCAACGGTGTCGCTTACATTGTTCAACGCGGCGCCGAGGCGGTCTTTTCCGAGGAAGGCAAAAAGCAGGTCAGGGAAATGGTCGGGTACTATATGGAAAACGCCCGATTGATCCGTGAAACGCTCGCGGCAAAGGGCTTTACGGTTTACGGCGGTGTCGATGCGCCGTATATCTGGTTGCAAACGCCTGCCGGCATGACTTCGGTCGCGTTGTTTGAAAAGTTGTTAAACGAAGCGCAGTTGGTCTGCACGCCGGGCAGCGGTTTCGGAACGTACGGCGAAGGCTTTGTGCGCTTAACGTCTTTCGGAACGCGCGAAAACACATTAAAAGCTCTGGAAAGAATAGGAAACCTCTCTTTATGACGGCAATCCCTTTTACAAAAATGGACGGGCTGGGAAACGATTTTGTCATTATTGACAATCGTGACGGAAATGTTCGTCTGACTGCGGATCAAATCGTGGCTTTGGGCAACAGAAAGACGGGGGTCGGATTCGATCAGCTGATCGTTTTGGAAAAATCAAATAAAGTCGCCGTGAAAATCCTGTTCTTTAACGCGGACGGGTCGAAAGCGGGCGCGTGCGGGAACGGATCCCGTTGCACGGGAAAGCTGTTGATGGATCAGATCCGGTCGAACTTTATTCAAATGGAAGCGCCGGACGGACGTATTTTAACGGCCTCCCGAGAAACCGAAGACGGATTGGTAACGGTGAATATGGGATCTCCTCGCTTGTTGTGGAACGAAATTCCGCTGGCAAAAAAAACGGATACGCTGGCCGTTTCGGGCGTATTGCCCGAATTGCCCGATCCGTGCTGTGTTTCGATGGGCAATCCGCACGCCGTATTCTTTGTTGACGATGTCGAACGTTTCGATGTCGCGAAATTCGGTTCTCAAGTCGAAACGCATCCTTTGTTCCCGGATCGCACGAATGTCGAATTTGCCGAAGTCTTGGCAAAAGATTTGATCCGTATGCGCGTTTGGGAACGCGGCGCCGGCATTACCGAAGCTTGCGGAACGGGAGCGTGCGCGACTTTGGTCGCCGCCGTCAGACGCGGCTTGTCGGCCGATAAAGCCGAAATCAGAATGGACGGCGGATCTTTGTGGATCGAATGGAAAGATCGAAAAGATATCCTGATGACAGGAAAAACGCATTGCGCTTTTACGGGCGTTTATAACGGATAAGGAGGCTTTTTATGGGCAGCAGATATATCATTGATTATGCCGAAAAGCTCAAAAGCGGCGAGTTAAAACCGATTGTCGGTCGAAAAAAAGAAATCCGGCGCGTCATGCATATTTTGCTGCGCGATATGAAAAGCAATCCGATGCTGTTGGGACAGACGGGGCTGGGCAAGACATCGATCGTGATCGGTGTGGCGGCGGCTTTGGCTGCCGGAGACTGCCCGCCGAAATTAAAAGGCCGCACGGTTGTCGGTGTCGATATCGCAACGATGATGATTGATTCCAAGACGCAGGCGGAATACGAAGACCACCTGAAAGAAGCGTTTCAGGAATTGCAGGCGGCGAAAGGACAAAAAGTGCTGTTTATCAATGATTTGGGCTTTTTGGCGATGACGCCGAACGGCAATCACGAAATTCCCAAATTTTTAAAGCCCAAAGTTCTGGACGGCGGTATTCAGTGTATTGTCGAAGCGGAATTGAACGCGTACAAGATGTATATCGAAACCGATCCCGATTTGATGAGCTGTCTTCAGACAATGTATATCGAAGAGCCGCCCCCTGCGGAAGCAACGGATATTTTAAGAGGGATTGCGCCGCGTCTGGAAGAAAAGTACGGCGTTAAGATTCCCGATGACATTTTGCAAAAAGCGGTTTCCATGTCGGCGCGTTACGTCAAGTCACGTCTTTTTCCCGAAAAGGCTTTGGATTTATTGGACGAAGCGGCAACGGGGCTGATGATGGATCTGGACGAAGGCACGACAAAAGACAACGTTTTGACCGAACAGCACATTGCGAACATTGTTTCGTTCTGGACGGGGATTCCGATGGACAAAGTCGGATCGGAAGATAAGCAGAAACTGATTGATCTGGAAAACTTCATCGGTCGGCGCGTGATCGGTCAGCCGGAAGCGATTTCGGTGATTTCCGGCGCGGTCAGACGTATGAAATCGGGATTGCAGGATCCGAACCGTCCTTTGGGAACGTTCCTGTTTATCGGGACGACCGGTGTCGGTAAAACGGAACTGGCTAAAGCGTTGTCCGAATTTATGTTTGATGATGAAACGGCTTTGTTGCGTTTGGATATGTCCGAATATATGGAAAAATCGTCTGTCGCGCGTTTGTTGGGGCCTCCGCCGGGGACACCGGGATTTGAACAGGGCGGTGTCTTGACCGAAGCCGTTCGCTTGCGTCCGTATCAGGTGGTTTTGTTTGACGAATTGGAAAAAGCGCACAGTGAAATTTTAAACCTGATGTTGCAGTTGTTGGACGAAGGACGTTTGACGGACGGTAAAGGGGTTACGGTGGACTTTAGAAACACGATCGTGATCATGACGTCCAACCTGGGGGCGAATTTGCCGAGATATCAGCGTATGGAATTTTTGCGCAAAAACTTGCGTCCCGAATTTTTGGCTCGTATTGACGACATTATTCCGTTCCACGGATTGGCGGAAGAAAATCTGTTGGCGATCGTGGACATTCACTTGAACAAATTCGTCAAGCGCGCCAAAGCGGTCGGACTGCGCGCGGAATTGACGTTGGAAGCCCGCAAATGGTTTGCGGACGAAGTCTTTATCGCCAAGAACGGTGTGCGTGAAATCAAGCGTCTTATTCAGCACCATATTGAAAATCCGTTATCTGTCTTGATGATGTACGACAAAGTCAGCGGGGAGGATCTGATCAAGATCATTCGTCCGAAAGACAAGAAGGGGGTCGAGATTGTCGTCCTGAAACCCGAAGAACAGGATAAACAATTAGAGGAAGCGGTAACGGTTGAAGTCAAAATGGACGATGGCGTTGACGATCGTCCGCCGCCGCCGCCGACATTTAAATTAAATGAAACCGGCGACGAATATGCCGATCTGCCGGCGTGGAAACGTGCGGCTTTGGAAGCGGCCAAACAACAAAACGGCGCACCGATGGAAGCTGCGGCCGCACCGAAAATGGTCAAAGTACCGGTCATAAAAGGCTTTAAATCAACGCTGGGGAAAGGATTGGGCGTGCCGAAAATGCCTGCTGCCGCCATGGCAAAGGATATTTCGGAAATGCCGCCGGTACCCGAGGCAGATTCCGGCGTATCCGAAACACCGCCGCCGGCTGTTCCTCCGGCTATACCGGAAACACCGCCTCCGGTTGTTCCCCCTGCCGGCGAAACGAATCCGATTCCGCCGGTTGCACCGCCTCCGGTTGTACCGCCGGAACAACAATAAAAAAATATCCCGCCGTTTTTTGTTTGCGGCGGGATTTTTTTATGCCGAAAATCAATCATTGTTTGATTTTTTTAAAAGATCTTTTTTAATTAAGGCCGGATTTTATTGTTTTATATGAATTTTTTTGTTTGAAATCGGAAAAAAAGCTTCCTTTTTCAGAATAAAAAAGTTATTTTTTATAAGTTGTTCTTAATTAACCCCGTTGAATTTGGAAAATCCCTTATGCCAGATAAAGAAGAAAATCAATTACAAGAAAATCGCGGCTACATTACAGCTATTCAGGGTAGTGTTGTCGATATCCGTTTTGAAGATAAACTGCCGGCTGTGTTTAATGAATTAAGGACAGGGGAAGATAAAACGCTGGTGATAGAGGTGCAGGCGCACCTTGATGCACAGACCGTGCGCGGATTGGCGATGGGACCGACCAGAGGTCTGGCGCGCGGACAGGAAGTCGTTGATACGGAACATATGCTGACTGTTCCGGTCGGGGATAAAATTCTGGGACGTATGTTTAATGTGTTCGGGGACGTGATTGACGGCGGCGCCGATTTGGAAGCGACCGAAAGAAGACCGATTCATAATCATTCTTTGCCGTTGGCGCGGCGCAGCGTGGCGTCAAAGGTGTTTGTTTCCGGTATTAAAGCAATCGATTTGCTGGCGCCGATGGAACGCGGCGGCAAGGCCGGCTTGTTCGGCGGCGCCGGTGTCGGTAAGACGGTTTTAATTACCGAAATGATCAATAACATGGTCGGGCGTTATGACGGCGTTTCTTTGTTTTGCGGGGTCGGTGAACGTTGCCGCGAAGGTGAACAGCTGTATCGTGAAATGCGTGATGCGGGCGTTTTGGATAATACGATTATGATGTTCGGGCAAATGAACGAAGCGCCCGGTATTCGTTTTCGTGTCGCACACGCGGCTTTGGCCATGGCGGAATATTTCCGTGATGAAAAAAAACAAGACGTTTTGCTGCTGATTGATAACGTGTTCCGTTTTGTTCAGGCGGGATCCGAAATTTCCGTTTTAATGGGGCAAATGCCGTCCCGTGTGGGGTACCAGCCGTCTTTGGCAACGGAAATTGCCTCTTTGCAGGAAAGAATAGCTTCAACGGCGACCGGGGCGATTACGTCCATTCAGGCGGTGTATGTGCCGGCGGACGATTTGACCGATCCTTCGGCCAGTCATACGTTTGCGCATTTGTCCTCCAATATTGTTTTGTCCCGTACCCGCGTGGCGCAGGGATTGTACCCTGCGGTTGATCCGTTGGCTTCGGGATCAAATATGTTGACGCCTTTAAGTGTCGGGGAACGCCATTACCGCGTGGCGACCGCGGTACGCAGAACGTTGGCGGAATACGAAGAATTAAAAGATATCATTGCCATGCTGGGTTTTGACGAACTGCCCGAAAACGATCAGAAAACGGTGTTAAAAGCCAGAAAACTGGAACGTTTCTTGACACAGCCGTTCTTTACCACATTCCATTTCACCGGTATGGAGGGACGTTCCGTCGAATTGGAAGACACGTTGCGCGGATGTGAAAAAATTCTGTCGGGCGAATTGGACGATATTCCCGAAAATGCGTTTTATATGGTCGGAACGTTAGAAGACGTTTTGGAAAAAGCCGAAAAACTAAAAGAAACGGAAAACGCGTCATGAGATTAAAAACGCTTACGCCTGCCGGAATTATTGTTGATGAACAAATCGCGCGCATGCGTTTTGATGCGTTGGACGGATCTTTTACGTTTTTGCCGAAACACGCTGATTTCGTAACGGTTATTGTGCCCGGTCTGGTTTCTTTTGAACCTTTGGAAGATAACGAAGACGGCCGCGAAATTTATATGGCCTGCGACAGCGGTATATTGGTTAAAGGCAATACGACGGTATTGTTGTCGGTACGTCGTGCGGTGATCAGTGAAAATCTGGAAGAGTTGTCCCGCACAATTGCGGAAGAATTCAAAAAAGACGAAGAAAACCGCAAAACCGTCAATGCGGCCATGGCTCGTCTGGAGGTCGGTTTGACACGGCGCGTTATGCTCAGGAATACAAATAATCAGCCGGATCAGTTGAAAGGATAATTTTATGGATCTGAACACTTCTAAAAAAGTCCAGACAAAAATGGAAAACGATCTGGCGGAAAAACTGGCAAAGCGCGCGTCCCGTCATCTGGTGAACAAGACGGACAAAAAGGCTTTTAAACCGGCCAAAGGTCTGGCTTTTTTGGGGGCACTGGGCTGGAATATTCCGATCCCGACTTTTTTGGGGGTCTTGTTGGGGCGATGGTGTGACACGCATTATAAAGTGGCTTCCGTTTCCTGGACGTTGAACTTTTTGTTGCTGGGGATGCTGCTGGGGGCTTTCAGTGCCTGGCTGTGGCTGAAACGCGAAGGGATAGATCATGCCCAAAAAGAACAAAATCGGCGGAACCTGCTGGTGGAACAGGCACAGGCCGAATCTTTGTCCGAAGGGGAAACTTTGTCGGACGATGCAGCCGAAATGACCGATAAAGAAGAAAATAACGAAGAGGAGAGCGAATAATGACGGAATGGATGCCTTTGTCCATTGCAACGGGTTTGGCTGCGGGCGCTTTGATGGGCGGCTTGTATTTCGGCGGGCTGTGGTGGTCCGTTTTGAAAATTAAAACGGTCGAACGCAAAAAATTGTTTTTGTTTTTCAGCTGGCTGTTTCGATGCGTTTTTTTGTGCGGCGGGTTGTTTTTTCTGGCCAATCATGATTCTCAGATGTTGTTGGGCGCTGCCGTCGGTCTGCTGAGTGTCAGATTTGTCATCGTTTACCAAGTGAAACGTAAAATTCCGCAAAAAATAAAACAAGAGGAGAAAGCGGCATGGATTTAGAATTGTATGATGAAGAAATTGCTTTTTATTTGCCGTATTTCAATATACCGATTAACTGGACGATTGCGTCAACGTGGATTGTGATGGCCTTTTTAATGTTAGTTTCCTGGTTGGCGACCCGACATTTGAAGACGAGTAACAAAGTGTCACATTGGCAGACGGGAATGGAAGTTTTGGTTAAGGCTATTTACGGTCAGATTCATGAAATGACGACCGGTAATCCGATGACATACCTGCCGTTTGTCGGAACGTTGTTTATTTTTATTCTGACGTGCAATCTGTTTACGCTGATTCCGGAATTCAAATCACCGACGGCTTCTTTGTCAACGACAGTGGCTTTGGCTTTTTTAGTGTTGCTGGGGATTCCGTTTTTCGGCATTAAAAATGCGGGGTTGAAAAAGTATCTGAAAAAGTATCTGCAACCGTCTCCGGCAATGCTGCCGTTTAATATTTTAAGCGAATTGACCTCAACGGGGGCAATGGCCGTCCGTTTGTTCGGCAATGTCTTGTCCGGCGTGATCATCGGATCGATTTGTTTTATGCTGGTCCCGGTTATTCTGCCTTTGCCGATGCAGATATTGGGGCTTTTTACAGGAATGATTCAGGCTTATATTTTTGCGATGCTGGCGCTGATGTATATTTCTTCCGTACATGAAGAAGACGAAACGCCGCCCCTTTTGTCGGAAGAAAAACAAGCCGAAACAGACGAAACTTTATAAAAAAAACAGGAGGACTGTATTATGGATTTAGTAGCAATTTTGGGTTCCATTTCGATTTTTACCGCAGGTTTTTGTCTGTGTGTCGGGGCTTCTGCCGCCGGTTTGGCCGAAGGATATGCGGTTTCTTCCGGCTTGACGTCATTGGCGCAGCAGCCGGACGAAGCCGGATCGATTTCACGGACAATGTTTATTTCTTTGGCGATTATCGAAACGTCCGGGATTTATTGTTTTGTCGTGGCGATGATTTTGTTGTTTGCCAATCCGTTTTGGCAGTATGCCGTCAACGCGGCCGTGAAATAAAAAAATTTCAGCCTTCACTCAACGGATAAGGATTTGAAATATGTCTGTAGATTATACCACAATACTGGCGCAGATCGTCAATTTTACGATTTTAGCCTGGGCTTTGTATAAGTTTTTATACAAACCTTTGCTGGTCGCAATTGACAAGCGTGAAAAACATATCGCCGGAGAAATTCAAAACGCCGAAGAACTGGCCGCCGATGCGGAAAAAAAACTGGACGAGCTGAATAAACGTTATCTGGCCATAGACAATGAACGGACGCAAATTTTAAAAGAAGCTCGAGAAGAAGCCGAAATGCTTCGCAAAGAAAAAGAACATGAAATTCAGGCGGAAATTCTGGAAAAACGTTTGCTGTGGCAGCAGGAACTGGATCGTGAAAAAGCGCTGATGATCAACGAGCTGCGCCAGGCCGTCGTGACGAATTTTTTGGAATTTGCCCGCAAAGCGTTTAAACGCATGGCCGATGAAGAACTGGAAAAAAGGTTCGTTTCCATATTCAGCCATCAGCTGGAAAATTTGCCTCTGAAAGATAAAAAACTGCTGGCGGCTGATACGCAGGACGTCGCGCTGCAGATTTCCACGTCTTCGGAATTAACGCCCGAAGCCCAGGAAGGATTAAAAAGAATATTGTCGGAAATTCTGGAAATAGAAAATCCGCAGTTTGTTTTTGAAGTCAATCCGCGTTTGCTGTGCGGTATTGAATTTTCCGTAAACGGAAATGTCGTTTCCTGGAATTTGGACGATTATCTGAATACGTTTACGGCAAAAATGCACGATGCTTTGGAAAATATTTCTTTGCGTTTAAGCCGCGAAGAAAGCTGATAAAAAGAACGGAATTACCATGTTAGTAGAAGCTGTCAAAGACGTTTTCGACATTGTTCAGGATACAATAGAGCTTCAGTCTGCCGATCTGAATATCGAAGAAATCAGCACGGTTTCTTCCGTTTCCGGCGGAACGGCCGAAGTTTCCCGCCTGGATAACGTTCAGATGGAAGAATTGCTGATGTTCCCGAATAATGTTATGGGAATGACCTTTACACTGTCGGAAAATTCCGTCGGGGTCGTGTTTTTAAACCAACCCGATGAAATCAAAGCCGGTGACCGCGTTTACCGCACCGGCCGTGTGGTTGACGTTCCCGTGGGCGAACGTCTGTTGGGACGCGTCATTGATCCGTTGGGCAATCCGTTGGACGGGGCAGGGCGTATTATAACGGTCAACAGACGCAAAATCGAACGCGAAGCGTATCCGATTATGGCACGTGCGCCGGTATCAACGCCTTTGCAAACGGGAATTAAAGCCATTGATTCTTTTACGCCCATCGGCCGCGGCCAGCGTGAATTGATTCTGGGCGACCGGCAGACGGGAAAAACGGCTTTGGCCGTTGATGCCATTATTAATCAGAAAAATACGGACGTGATCTGTATTTACTGCGCGATTGCCCAACGCGGAACGGCTATTGCCCGCGTGGTTGACAGCCTGAAAAAATATGACGTTATGAAAAATACGATTGTCGTGGCGGCGTCCGGCGATGAAACGGCCGGTATGCAATATATTGCGCCGTATGCGGCAACGGCAATCGGTGAATATTTTATGGAAAAAGGGCGCGATGTCCTGGTGATCTATGATGATTTAACGAACCATGCGCGCGCTTATCGTGAATTGTCTTTGCTGCTGCGTCGTCCTCCCGGCCGCGAGGCTTTTCCCGGCGATATTTTCTATATTCATTCCCGTTTGTTGGAAAGATCGACTCATCTGCGTCCGGAATACGGCGGCGGGTCGTTAACGGCATTGCCGATTGTTGAAACCGAAGCACAAAATATTTCGGCCTATATTCCGACCAATATTATTTCCATTACGGACGGTCAGATTTATTTGTCTTCCCCGATGTTTCAGAAAGGAATCCTGCCGGCAATCGATACGGGACGTTCCGTTTCCCGCGTGGGCGGAGACGCCCAGCTGCCGGCGTACAGTTCTTTGGTCGGACCGTTGAAGCTGGCTTTTTCTCAGTTTGAAGAATTGGAAAGCTTTGCTAAGTTCAGATCGCATCTGGATCCCGAAACGGAAAAGCAGTTGAAACGCGGGCGATCTATTCGCGCCGTTATGCAACAAAAACAATTTGCTCCGGTCCCTGTTGTGGAACAAATCGCCGTTTTGTTCGCGACAACGGAAGGATTGTTGGATAATGTGTCCGATAAATTAAGGGAAAAAGCTTATCGCGTTATTGCTCAGCTGATGAAAACGACGCATAAGGAAACGGCAGATCTGATTTTGCATCGGGAAAAATTATCGTCGGAACGCAAAACCGCGCTGGCCAATGATATTCGGGAAGCCTTGATCAACGAACGTGTTCTTTCCGCAAAACAGGCATAGGAAAAGACAATGGATATCGGCGGATTACAAAAACGTATCAAAACAACGCAGGACCTGCGTACGATTGTTTCGACAATGAAATCGTTGTCTGCCGTCAGTATTATTCAGTATGATACGGCGCTGAAGTCTTTGGTCGAATACGGCCGCACAATTAATCTGGGGGTTATGGCGTTAATGAAAAACGGGGATCTGCCGCAGGCAAGAGAACCCCGGGTCAAACCTGAATCCAGACGAGCTCTGGCCGTTTTGATCGGATCGGATACGGGGCTGGTCGGCAAGATGAACCGCGAAGTTGTTCGGTTTGCGCAAAAATCGCTGACGGAAAAAGGATTCCAGATCAATCAGTCCGGATTTATTGCCGTCGGCCGCCAGATTATCGGCCAGCTGATGCGCAACCAATGGAATATGATCGGCAGTTATCCGATTTCCAATTCCGTTAAAGCCGTCAGTAAAACGGCGGCTTCGGTTTTAATTACGGCCGAAGAATATATGCGGACAAATCATGTAACGCATGTGTATGTTTATTACAGCGAAAAACGCGGGGTAAGCGTGTTGCCGACGTCGAATATTCTGATGCCGTTGGGGACGGAATGGTTGAAACGTTTAAAGAAAATAGGTTGGCCGGGGCGCAATATTCCGACGTATACACTGCCGGCGCAGACGATTTATTCGGCGTTGCTGAAAGAACGTCTGCTGATTGAATTGTCGACGGCGATCACGGAAGCTTTGTCGGCGGAACATCATATGCGTTTAACTACCATGCAGGCCGCCGAAAAAAATATCGATGAAAATCTGGAGGCAATGAATCTTGAATTTCAGCAAAGGCGTCAGGAAAACATCACGACGGAATTGCTGGATGTTGTTTCCGGTGCCGAGGCTCTTCGGGCGCAGAAGGCAAAAAAAACGGGATAGAATTCGGCCTATCCCGTTTTAGTGTACAAAGAAGGCTGAAATGTTTTTTCGGCCTCTCCTCCGCAGGAAAACCTTTTTCCTGTCTTTTCAGAATATAAAAAAAATGTGGCGGAAATATGGTTCTTTTTTCGTGCCGATGAAAAAAGTTTAACAGTTTGTTTTTGTTTATTTTTTTTTTCAATTTTTCGATGAATTGTGGCAAATTCGGGCAAAAATCATGCGAAAACCCCCGTTTCAACGGGGGTTTAAGACAAAAAACGGTCGAATCAGTGTTCCAAAAGACCTTCTGCAATCTGCAAATTCATGTTTTCCAAAGTATCCAGCGTTTTATCGCAGGCATCACAACCGTATTTGATGGTTTTTGCCACAACGAAGTTGGCCAGTTTAATCAGATTGTTTTTGACGTTTTCATTCAGCGGGTGATCTTTGCGAGAAACCAGAGTCTGAATAGCCGTCCATAACCGCATGTTTTCATCTAAGGCTATAGTCAAGCCCGTTTTGTCGCCGGAAAGGCGGGCGCGGGAAATATTTGTTGCGGAACGCAGCAACGCCAAAGCATCTTCTTCGCAGACGGTAAGTTTTTTTTCTGTCATGAGAAAATCTCCTTTTGAAGGTTAGAGTGAAAAGAAAGAAAAGGCGCTCCGGGGGCAAAAAGGGAGATAAGGGAGACGGCTCCCGGAGCGCAAACCGTTAAAACGGACTGATAATATCCAGAACCTGACGTCCGTAACGCGGCTGCTGAACGTCGCTGATCGTGCCTTTGCCGCCGTAAGCAACGCGCAATTCCGCGATTTTTTCCGATTTGATCGTGTTTAAAGTGGAAATGTCTTCGCGTCTGATGATGCCCGTCATGTGCAGCTGGCGCATTTCATAATTGACGCGGACTTCCTGTTTGCCGGAAATCACCAGATTGCCGTTGGGTAAAATCTGCGTGACGACGGCGGCCATTGTCACGTCGATTTTTTCATTTCTGTCAATGGATCCGTCGCCGGTAATGTCGCGACTGCTGGTGATATTGAACAAATTTGATACGTCTACGCCACCGGGCAAAATTTTCCCTGCATATTTTTCCAATCCGGCCAAAGCGCCGATACTGACACTGTCGTCATCGTCACCGCGTTTTTGTTCCGATTTGTTTTCTAAAAGAGCTTTATCGGAAATAACCACTTGAACGGTTAAGATATCGCCGACCTGAGAAGCGCGCTGATCTTTAAAAAAGCCTTTGGATCCCGGCCGCCACAAAGAATTGGCATTGACGTACGGCGTTTGCGGTTCGGGCATGGGCATGTCGACGGGTGTATAGCCTTTTTCTTTTGTCGGGTTTTGAATTTTAGAAAATTCAGGCGCTTTTCCGACATCTGCCAGACGTCCGAAATACGAACACCCCGATGCGTTCAGGACAATAACGGCGGTTAAAGCCGTCTTTGTCAGTTTTTCTAAAAAGGTGTGTTTCATTTTATCCTCCCTTTAACGGTTAACAGCCGGTGGGGTAATCGATACCGTTTCCGGCCCCGTAACCGTTCCCTGTACAACAGATTTGCTTTTTGTATTCATCACACGAACGGTGTCTCCCAATCCGCCGTTTTCCAAAGCTTTTCCCTTTGCGCTGAGCATTATGCCGCCTTTGGTAAAGCTCAGGGTGATCATTTTTCCTTTTTCGACCATGACCTGTTTTTGCACGTCTTTCAGCGTGATATTCTGTCCCGCCCGTATGGATCGTTTAACTTCCTTTCCGATCAGATCTTCAATGTCAACGGGGTCTATCTGGCGCCGCCCGCTTTCCTGAACAACGTTGTCCATCCGTATGTCTTCGCGCGTGATGATCTGTCCCGACTTCATATCGTTTTTGGCAACGGGAACCGTAATGAAAATCTGCACTTTTCCGACAAAAGACAAAGGATCTTTTTTTTCGCCGTTAACGATCAGGTCCATCTTTGATTCAAATGTCCGGCGAAAAGAATTGTATTCCGTTTGAACGGGATTAATCTGCCAGGACGATTTCAACGGAACCAAAACAGGCAGGCTGCCGCTTTGAATAAACACATCTGCATTTTCGGGCAGTCCGTAAGTTTGCAGTTCCTTTTTTAAGATCTTTTTGATTTCTTCCGCACCGATTTCATGGGCGTCATGACGTACGACTATCGAAGCTTTCGTATCGGCGGGCGTCCATTTGATATCGTTTTTTTCGGCCAGTTTTTTTAACCATTCGGCGGTTAATACGGCTTCTTTGCCCAAAGCGGGCGCCGGCGCGACAATTTTTTTGTCTGCTTCGGAGCTCAGGCCGGAAAATAAATCCCCCAGACGAATATAATCACCGGCCACAACGGCTTTTTGCTTTAAAACAACCGGCAAAGCCTGCAGATTTTCATATTTTTCGGCTGTTTCTGTTTCCCACAGATCCGATCCCGCCGCGTTATTTGCCGGCAGTATCAATAAAACCGCAATGAAAATCAACCGCAGCATGGGCTTATTCCTTATGATTTTAATTGGTTAATCGTTGAAAGCATCTGATCGGCCGTCGTAATGACTTTCGAATTCATTTCATAGGCACGTTGGGCAGAAACCAGTTCGGTGATTTCGGAAACAACGTTGACGTTGGAATTTTCCAAATAACCCTGCAAAATGGTTCCGAATCCCAGTTCGCCCGGGACATCAACCGTCGGATCGCCCGAAGCGGCCGTTTCAATAAACAGGTTGTCACCGATGGCTTCCAAACCGGATTCGTTTAAAAAATTGGCAATTTCCAACTGTCCGACATTAGTCAGTTCCGTTTCTCCGTCTTCTTTGACCCAGACTTCTCCCGAAGAGTTAATGGTAATGCCGATTGCATTTTCAGGGATTGTAATTCCGGGCTGTACCGTATAGCCGTCCGAAGTCACCAGCATACCTTCCGAACTGACCTGAAAAGCTCCGTCACGCGTATATCCGATGCCGCGGTCATTGGGCAGTTCGATTTGAAAATAGCCGTTTCCCTGAATGGCCAGATCCAGCGTGTTGTTGGTGTTTAAAACGGATCCGTGTTCCGATACGCGGTAAACGGAAGCCGTTTTGACCCCCAACCCCAACTGAATTCCCGAAGGAACGATTGTGCCCGAATCCGATGAATTGGCTCCGACACGGCGCATATCCTGATACAAAAGATCATGAAATTCAGCCCGCCGGCGCGAATAAGCCGTTGTGTTCATGTTCGCAATGTTGTTTGAGATAACCTCGACATTTGTTTGTTGTGCCAACATTCCCGTTGCGCCGATATGAAGTGCTCTCATGATAGTGACTCCTTATAAAATAAATTCTCAGCTGCCTGATCTGGCATAAACCTGCATGGCGTTTTGCCGGCGTGTATGTTCGGTATCAATCATCATCTGAATGTTTTCATACGCGCGCTGCAATTTAATCATTTCCGTCATTTCAACAACGGCATTGACGTTTGATGTTTCGATCATGCCCTGTTCGACATTGGGCCGAACAACCGTCATCGGGTTATTATCGGTATTTCTGTAAAGGCCGCTGTGGGTTGCGCGCAGTCTTTGCTGATCGGCAAATTCGACCGTTTGCAGTGTGGCAATCGGGCCGTTTTCCGTCAGAATCGTTCCGTCGCGCGTGACATTAAATTCTGTTTCTTCGGGGGCGATAAAAATCGGATTGTTTCTGTCGTCCAAAATCGGATAATTTGACGACGTAACCAACATTCCTTCGTCATTGATTTTCAGCTGCCCGTTGCGGGTGTAACGAATACCTTCGGGCGTATCAACGACAAAATAAGCCGGTCCGTGAATTGCCAGATCCAGCGGATTGTCCGTAGCGGAAAACGCACCTTCGGTAAAATCACGGACAATGCCGAAATCATGAACAAAAGACAATCTGTCCGACAACAGGCTTTCGTCTGTTTTGCTTTTGGAAATATATTCCGTAAAATGAGGCTGAATCCCTTTATACCCGGCAGTGTTGACATTTGCCAGGTTGTTTGCCACCATGTCCAGCTGACGCCATAAGCTGGTCTGTCGGGATAAAGCAATGTAAAGTGTGTTTTCCATAACCGTTCTCCTGTTTTTACGGAGCTTTTTGTTTTCGCTTTTTGTCTATGCATAAACCGTGCCAATTTTTATTTTTAGAGTTTTTCTTGCAATAAAGCGGGGTAAAAATTATTTTTACTTATAACCTGTTATTAACCAAAACAGCGTATAACAGACATGATTACGGTTTAAAATTCAAATGAGGATTCGCAATGCCGGCAGAAATAAATGATGGTTTTTCCGATACGGAAGAACAAGAACGCCCGTCATCGACTGTTGCGCCGAAAAAGAAAATTTTGCTGTTGCTGCTGCCGATTTTTTTGGTGATCGGATCGGTAATCGGTCTTTATTTTTCGGGCTTTATCGATACTTTTTTGGTTTTTCCGGAATCCGAATCCGGTGAAGAGGAATCCGAACCGCAGGAACCGGTGAATTTGTCGGCTGTCTTTTTTGATGTTCCGGAAATACTGGTTAATTTATCCGCCCGGCCGGGACAAAAGCCGATTTATTTTAAAATAAAAGTGGCTTTGGAAATGAATTCTGCCGCCGATGCCGAACAGGCCGAAAAAATGTTGCCGCGCATTATTGACAGTCTGCAGTTTTATTTGCGGGAAATGCGGTTGGAAGAATTGCAGGGATCCATCGGTACGTATCGACTTAAAGAAGAAATTCAGGGGCGGTTAAACCGTATTCTGGCTCCGGTAAAAGTAAATGACGTATTGTTTAAAGAGATTTTGATTCAATAAGAGGATCATATGGCGCAAGATCGGCAAAACAATTTGATGACCGAACAAATGCAGACGGGGGTATCCGCAAATTCCGACGAATTTGATCAGGATAAGCAAAATATTTCACAGATTTTGAATCAAGATGAAATAGACAGCCTGCTGAGTAACGGCATTGAACGCGACGAACAAACAGGCGTTCAGGCTTTGCTGAATACCTCGACGGTGTCTTATGAACGTTTGCCGATGTTGGAAATCGTTTTCGACCGTCTGGTGCGCCTGATGTCGACAACGCTGCGTAATTTTACCCAGTTTAATATTGAAATTACGCTGGAAGGAATCGACACCATGCGTTTCGGCGATTATCTGGACGCTGTGGCGCCGGCGTCCATGATATCGGTTTTTAAGGCCGAAGAATGGGATAACTTCGGTTTGATGACGATAGATTCTTCGTTGATTTATACGATGGTTGACGTCTTGTTGGGCGGGCGGCGCGGAACGGCGGCCATGCGTTTGGACGGGCGGTCGTATACGTTAATCGAACGCAACCTGATTGAAAAAATGTTGCATTTGGTGTTGTCGGATTTGTCGGCGGCTTTTGATCCGTTGTCACCGGTGACATTCCGGTTTGACCGTTTGGAAACAAATCCGCGTTTTGCGATGATTTCCAGGCCTTCCAATGCGGCGGTTGTTGCAAAATTCAGAATAGATATGGAAGACCGCGGCGGTCGGGTCGAAGTCCTGTTGCCTTATGCAATGTTGGAACCCGTCCGCGAATTGCTGTTACAGGGCTTTATGGGGGAAAAGTTCGGTCGAGACAGCATTTGGGAAAACCATTTGGCCGAAGCCTTGTGGGTCAGCGAAATTGATTTGCTGGCTGTTTTGGACAGGCATATGACATCGTTAAAACAGGTACTGAATTGGAAAGTCGGGACACGTTTGTTGTTGAATGCAACGCCTGATTCCGAAGTGGAAATGGTGTGCGGAGATATTCCGATGTTTTACGGGCGCATGGGGCGCAAAGGCGATCATATCGCCGTTCAAATCGAAGATAAAATCAAACGGCAGAAGGATTAGGGCTTATGTCAGTTGAACTTTTTATCAATATTGTCGTGATCTGTCTTTTGGTGCCCACGATTATTTTTGCGGTTATTTTAAATAAACGCCTGGAGGTTCTGAGAAACAGCCGCGCGGATTTAGGCCGACTGATCGAGGCGTTTAACGATGCGACAACGCGGGCAGAGGCCGGGATTCCCAGATTAAAACAGGCAGCGGACAGCGCAGGGCTGTTACTGCGTGAACAAATTCAAAAGGCACAGACCTTGCGTGATGATATGGCCTTTATGATTGAACGGGCCGATACGGTTGTTCAGCGCCTGGAAAATTCAATACATACTGTGCCTGCCTCTGTCCGGTCTGCGGACGGATCGGTTTCCGGATCGGGAACAAAGCAGACTGATTCTTTTGCCCGGAAAACGAAGAAGAAAAGAGTCTTGGCCGAAAATCCCGAAGATTTAATCTCCTCTGCCGTATCGGCGGCGCAGGATATTCTGCGCGATGTCGAGGGGCAAAAGGTTTCTGAAAATACGCAAAAAACGTTTATTCCTTCGCCGCAGGACGATATCGGTGCCGACAGATCGGAGGCTGAACGGGAATTGCTTAAAGCGTTACAGTCCATGCGTTAGGAGTATCGGATATGCCTGAAATGAAAACTTCCGTGCCTCTGCGCAAAGAAAAAACAAAAAAAGTACGTGCTTCACGGTTCAGATTGCTGCCGTTGGTTATCTTTTTCTGCGTGCTGATGTTGTCGGTGCGTGTCGGTGTTGTCTGGCGGAATCTGGTTTTGCTGCAATCCGACACGGATCAGTCCGCCGTAGCCGTTACGGCCGTTCAGGCTCAGTCGTCGGCGGTCGCGGCCGAAGCAAAAGCGCAATCTTTGTCTTCCAAAATAAATCAGGCCGTTTCTCATGCGGAAGATTTTCAAAAACAGGAAGAAGAACCTCAACCGGAAAAAAACTTTTCACAGTCCGAACTGGAAATTTTGCAAAAACTGGCTCAGCGGCGCGAAGAGCTGGATATTCGCGAACGCAGCATTGAACAAAAAGCCGGTGTGCTGAAGGCTGCCGAAGCGCAAATAGATATGAAAATCGCAAAATTAAAAGAACTGGAAGCTTCCATCAAAGATTTGATCGGCGTTTATGATGAAAAAGAACGCGATCGACTGAATAATCTGGTCAAAATTTATTCAACAATGAAGCCAAAGGAAGCCGCCCGGTTGTTTAATGATATGGAAATGTCTTTGCTGGTTCGCGTTTTTGAACAGATGAAAGAATCAAAAGCGGCGCCTATCCTGGCTTTGATGGATTCCGCCAAAGCAAACGCTTTGACTTCTGAATTGGCCAATAAGAGGACTCTGCCGGGCTACGACGGCCCTGAACCGGAACAGGAAAAACAAGACGCTGTTGATTAAAGGCTTTTATAAACGGCAAAGATACATTAAACTGCTTTATCAATCTGCCGAAAGAGGATAAAAATGGCTGTAGATAAAGAAATGAGTGTGCTGATTATCGATGATTATCAGACAATGCGTGGCGTTATTCGCAACTTGTTTAATCAATTGGGCTTTTATAATACGATTGAAGCCGCAACAACTGATGAAGCACTGGAAATTTTGCAAAAACAATCTTGCGGCCTGGTCATTTTTGACTGGCGGACGGGACCGATGTCCGGGGAAGACTTTTTAAAAACAATCCGCAGTAATGAACAGTTAAAAAACACGCCGTTTGTCGTCGTCAGCGCGGAAAGTAATCAAGAGCTGAGCTCTGTCATGCGCGATGCCGGCGCGGCAGATTTTATTGCCAAGCCGTTTACCAAGGCAACTTTAAGAAAAAGAATGACGGCTTTGTTCGGTTCTTTTTAATCAAAGGGGATCGGGCGCAATGGGCAGACTAATTAAAATTGTGGTACTTTTGGGGGTGTGGCTGATGAATCTGCCGGCTTTTGCGGCAGCTGCACCGGATCTGGCCGTTGTGCAACGTGAAAAAGAAATTCGGCTGTTGTTTTCCTGGGATCAACCGGTAAATTTTTCCGAAAACACCCGGGCAGGCAGATATACATTGACTTTTTTAACGCCGGCGGCAGTGCCGGCCGGACGGTTAAGGCAAATTTCAACGGCGTTGCCGCGGCGCTGGCGGCAGATGACTTTAACGGAAAAGGACGGACATCTGACTTTTTCCGTAACGTTGCCAAAGGACAGTCGCGCTTTTGCCCAAAAAGAAGGGAATGATGTTTTTATTGTGTTATCGGAAAAAACTTCTCTTCCCGAACTGCGGCCGGTTTCCGATGCGCCGGAAACAGAAAAAAAACAGGAAACGTCCGAAAATTCTTCTGCAGAAATACCAGCTGTTTTAACGCCTCCTTTGATCTCTGCAAAACAAAAAGAAGTTATTGACGATGCCGATGAACAGGACGAATCGCCTGAAAAGATTGATTTGTCCGCGATTCCGTATACGGATTCCCAGACAAATATCTCTTTGAGCCTGTCCAGTCCGCAGATTTTTGCCAACAAGGATATTTCGTCCGAAACGGAACCGCTGCCCGATGTTTCGGGATACCGGGCGGCAACGCTCAGCTTTCCTTGGACTCGCATGACGGCGGTTGCGGCTTTTCGCCGGGACGGATATGTGTGGATTGTCTTTGACCGAAAGGGGGAATTTGATTTCAGCCTGGAACGCGAATTATACAAAGACATTATTCACGAAATGATACAGGTGCCGCATTCTCATGCGACCATTTTCCGTCTGGTGACGCAAAAAGGATATAACCCCAGTCTGCGCCGGGAAGGATTATTATGGGCTGTTGATTTAATGTATCAGCCGATACGGCCGAAACAATCGGTTGATTTGATTTTGCAACGCAAAACACCGTTCGGGGCGCGTATTTTTGTTCCGTTGGAAGAATCGCCGCAGGTTATTCCTCTGATTGATCCGGAGGTCGGCGATTTAATGTATATTGTGCCGATTTTTTCATTGGGCAAAGGCGTTCCGACGCCGCGTTCGTTTGTTGATGCCAATTTTTTGCAAACGGCGCAGGGAATGGTTATCGTGCCCAATATTGAAGAGCTGAACGTTTATTCTTCGACTTCCGGGGTTGAAATTCGCGGCCCGAAAGGCGGCATGCGTTTTTCATCGGAAGATATCCTGTCTTTTTTGGCAAAATCGAAAATCAACACGGATCCTTTATCTCAGATTCTTGACGTGGCGGCCTGGTCTTCCAACGAACCGCGGGATTATTTAAGAGATTTGAAAGTTCTGCAGAATAACGTTTTGAATGCCGATAAGAATAACAAAGATGTTCAGCGGTTGATTTTGGCGCGCTATTATTTTGCAAACGGTATGTATCCCGAAGCGATGAATGTTGTACGCGTTATTGCCGCGGATAATCCGGCAATGGCAGAACTGCCGGGACTGATCGCTTTGCGCGGTGCGATTAATTTTATGATGATGCGCTATGACGAAGCGATAAAAGACTTGTCTTCGCCGCTGTTGAAAAATGATATGGCTTCGGATTACTGGCGTGCGGCGACTTTGGCAGCTTCTTCACGGACACCGGAGCTGTATTTGCAGACAATGAAAGACAATATGGCGATTTTGCAGGCTTATCCGTATCCGATTAAAACACGTCTGGCTTTGGCCGGACTTCATGCCGCCGTGGCCGGAGGTGACGAATTTTCTATCCAGAATTTTATGGAAGCCGCTTATAATTCGCAAAATTCCAAAGCCGAAAACGACGAGATTACTTTTTATCATGCATTGTGGCAGGAAGCCAGCGGTATGTATACCTTGGCGCGCAACGAAATGAAACAGCTGGCCGAAGGTACGGACTTTTATTTCCGCGCGATGGGGGGATTGGAAAAAGTACGCATGGATACGCGCGCAAACGCTATTACGCCTCAGGAACGAATCGAAGAACTTGAACGTTTGTCATACGCTTGGCGCGGCGGCGAATTTGAATATAACCTGATGACCATGCTGGTCGCGGCATATCAGGATCAAAAGAATTTTTCACAAGTTCTGCATATTCTGAAAGATATGCAGGTTCGTTTTAACGGTATGCAGGAAAGCGAAAGAATCCAAAAATTGATGGAAGATATTTTCCAAAAGCTTTACCTGAGCAAAAACGAAGAGATTTTGTCTCCGGTCAAAGCAATCGCGCTGTACGAAGAATTTAAAGAACTGACACCTTCCGGGGAAAAAGGAGCTCAGATCGTGCGCCGTCTGGCAGACAGGTTGGTTTCCATTGATTTGCTGGATCGCGCGGCCGATTTGTTGGACGATCAGATTCGTCAGCCGATCGGCAACAAAGAACGCGGCCTGATTTCAACGCGTCTGGCTTTGGTACGCCTGTTGAATAAAGAACCGGAAAAAGCTCTGAATGCTTTGAAAATCAGTGAAAAAAGCCGTTTTTCGGACAGGCTTCAAAAACAGCGCCGCTATATTCAGGCAAAGGCTCTGGCCGATTTGAAAAAAACAAATGAAGCCGCAAAACTTTTGGAAGACGATGAGTCGCAGGAAGCAAAAATGCTGCGCGCCGAAATTTTCTGGCAGGCGCAAATGTGGGATAAGGCCGCCGATGCGCTGAAATTATTGATTACGCGCCCCCGGCCTGATGTGCCTTTAACTCAGCAGGAGGCTCAGCGCGTTTTGGACTGGGCGGCGGCGTTACGGTTGGCCGGACGTCCGAAAGTTGTTATGCGTTTGCGGGAAAACTTTATGCCGTATATGGAAAAAACAAACCTTGCAGAAGCTTTTGATTTTATTACAAAAACACCTCAACAAGGTCTGCTGGATTACCATCAGGTCGCCAAAGAAGTCGAATCGGCGGAAAGTTTTCATACTTTTGCCAAGGAATATACAAATCTGATAAAAACCCAAGGGTTAAGCGAAACCGTTCAATAGGAGCCATGTATGTTTGAAGCTTTTCGGGACAATATGAAACAGGCCATGGATACCCTTCAGGAAAAATATCAGGGCTTTACGGATTCCGTTGACAGATTTAACCAGGATCTGTTGGAAATCAGGGATATATTTGTCAGCATTAAAAATATTATCGGCGCCATTTTTTCTTTTATCGGTCAGGAAACGGCCGTTTTATTATTTTGCACGTTCTTGTTTTTGTTTATTTTCAATCTGATTCCTTTTTTGTTTTTTGATAAAAAACTGCGTTACTTTATCGGCGTGGGATTTGGTATTTTTCTGTCGTTTTTTTTCGAATATACGGCCTGGTCAACGGCAAAATACATTTTAATTATGTTCTCGCCGATGATTCTTGAATATCTTTTGGTTGAATTGTTTAAGGTTACCGGAAAATCGTTAAAAGCGCTTTTGGATAAATTTTTCGCACTGCTGAAAAGGGGAATTCAAGGCCTTTTCCAAAAAATTTTTGAAAAATCAAAAAAGCCTGAAGAGGAAAACAGTTCTAAAAACTAAAAAAATCTATAAAATATAATCCCGAACTCAAAAAAATTGAGCTCGGGTTTTTTAGAAGGCTTGTTTTCTTTTATCGATCCGACAGATGCTATGCAAAAGGTTTTTCTGTCTGACCGAAGCAAAGAAAAGCAATATAACATAACTTTTTCAGAGGCTGTCGCGGCTTCTGCAAAAGTCCTTTTTGTTATATTCAAAAGAATAACTCCGAAAACGGATACTTTCAAACAAAAAGTTCGTTTTCGGAAATATTTTCTGCTTTTGAAGATTTCAAGCCTTTTTTCGGAGAGCGGAAAATATGACCAAAACAACAAAGAACGAAGCTTTTCATCAACGTTTAGCCTTGCTTATCGGAACGGAAGAACCGTTTCGCTGGGCAAAACGCATGGAGATTCCCAGCGCAACATTTGCCAGAATTTGGAATGATCATGACATACCGAAACATGATCATTTATGCCGAATCGCCAAAAACTGTAATGTTTCTCTGGATTGGCTGCTGCTGGGATATGGAAAATCGGACAGCGCGAATATCTCTTTTGCGGTTATGCCGCTGATTGGTCTGGCCAGTTGCGGAATTGCACAGGGCTGGTTTAACGAATCGGATCTGACCGGACATATTTTACTGCCTTCTTTTCTGGCCGAAGAAGATGCTTTTGCCGTTGTGTGCCGCGGAAAATCGATGGTCCCCGCCAAAATAGCGGACGGAAACGTCTGTATCGTTTATCCGAATCGTCCGGTCGAAATCGGCAAGCCGGTTCTTGTGCGGACAAAAACGTTTGTTAAAGGAAAAGAAATTGCTTTGGCAACAATTAAGCTGTTTGATTCACAGGACGAAGATGCGGTTTCTTTATCCGGTTGGCTGGATCCCGATGAAACGGGTTATCAAAGCCTGTTTACGGAAAAACGTCTGAAAAACAGTATAACAATGCTGGCTCCCGTCGGAAATATTTTACAAATTTCCCTGCCCGAATCGGCATTACATTTCGAATCGGCCGTTGATAAATCCGTTTTGACCGAATGTCTGGATACCCTTAAACCCCTATATGGCAAAACGGATTCAAAAAAATTTGCCGATATGGTTTTGTTTCTGTATGACGATATTATGCGCAACGGCCGGCCAAACATGAAAACAATCAATCGGTTGGCCGAAATGATGGATCAAAAAAACAAACAAAAAAAATAAAAAGTCTATTGACAAAAGGCTAAATAGATCTTATACACAGATTTTGCGCTGATTATTTAAAAAGCGTTAAGAGTTCATAGGATGTAGTGAATATGTAGAGAAGAGAAGAGATGTACAGGCGGTGGCTGTTAGCAAGTGATGGTCAGTGCTGAAGTACATCG
>CALYBD010000011.1 GCA_944393745.1 uncultured Alphaproteobacteria bacterium
CGGCAAAGCGTTTTTATGGCAATAATTTCCAGCAAGTTTTCAACTTCTGCCGGCAGCGGACCGAACCGATCGGTCATTTCGCCGGCAAACGATTCGATTTCGTTTAATTCCGTCATTTCCGCCAAACGTTTATATAATCCCATACGTATGCCTAAATCGCGCACGTAATTTTCCGGAATTAAAACGGGCATACCGGCATTAATTTGCGGTGACCAGGAAGTTTGTTCTTCTTCCTGCGGCAGGCCGCCGCTGCGTGCTTCGGCAACGGCTTCTTCCAGCATTTTCTGATAAAGTTCAATACCGACTTCTTTAATATGCCCGGATTGTTCTTCCCCCAGCAGATTCCCTGCCCCGCGGATATCCAGATCATAGCTGGCCAGAGTAAATCCCGCGCCCAGCGTATCCAGTTTTTGCATGACTTCCATACGTTTCAACGCCGTTTTGCCGACTTTTTGTTTCGGCGGCAAAGTCAGATAAGCATACCCGCGCGTTTTTGACCGCCCGACACGGCCGCGCAACTGGTATAACTGCGCCAGCCCGAACATATCCGCGCGATGAATGACAATTGTATTGACCGAAGGCATATCCAAACCGGATTCAATAATTGTTGTCGACAGCAAAACATCATACTTTTTATCGGTAAAGGCTGTCATGATGTCTTCCAGTTCTTTGGGGCTCATGCGGCCGTGAGCGGCAACGACTTTGATTTCCGGGACAAGCGCTTTCAGTTTTTTCAGAACTTCGTCCATATCGGAAATCCGCGGACACACATAAAAAGTCTGTCCGCCGCGCATACGTTCGCGCATTAAAGCTTCGCGGATAATCACCGGATCAAACGGCAGAACAAACGTACGCACGGCCAGCCGGTCAATCGGCGGCGTCGCTATAAGGCTGAGCTCTCTGACACCGGTCAAAGCCATTTGCAGCGTTCGCGGTATCGGTGTCGCCGTCAGCGTTAAGACATGAACGTCGGAACGTAATTGTTTCAGCCGTTCTTTGTGTGCCACGCCGAAATGCTGTTCTTCATCAACAATTAAAAGACCTAAGTGCTTAAAAGTAATATTTTTTGCCAACAACGCATGTGTCCCGACGACAATATCCAGACTGCCGTCCGCCAGTTCTTTTTTAACGGCGGCGGCCTGACGCGAACCGGTCAGACGTGATAACTGGGCAACGCGCAAAGGAAAGCCAGCCAAACGTTTTGAAAACGTTTCGTAATGCTGTCGTGCCAACAGAGTTGTCGGCACGACCACCGCCGTCTGAACGCCGTTCATTGCAGCCGTAAAGGCCGCACGCAAAGCCACTTCTGTCTTGCCGAAGCCGACATCGCCGCAAATCAGGCGATCCATCGGCCGTCCCGCGGTCAAATCGTTCAGGACGTCCTGTATGCTTTTTTCCTGATCTTCTGTTTCGGCATAAGGGAAACGAGCGCAAAAATCATCATAAACACCGGCCGTGACAGGCAATACGTCTGCTTTTTTCAAATAACGTTGTGCAGCCACTTTAATCAAAGAATCCGCCATATCACGGATACGTTTTTTCAGCCGTGACTTTCTGGCCTGCCAGGCTGCACCGCCCAGTTTATCCAGCAAAACGCCTGCCTGTTCAGAACCGTAACGCGATAATACTTCGATATTTTCCACAGGCACAAACAACTTGTCGTCATCGGCATAAAGCAGACAAACACAGTCATGCGGTGCCCCGCCGACCTGCAATGTTTCCAATCCTTTATAACGGCCGATTCCGTGGTCAATATGAACAACCAAATCTCCTTCGTTTAAGGCCGAAACATCGGAAATAAACTGATCGCCGCGTTTTTTGCGTTTGACGGCACGGATCAATCTGTCGCCCAGAATATCCGATTCTGACAAAACGCAGATTTGATCCGTCCTGAACCCCTGATCCAAAGGCAAAACAACAAAAGGCGTGCCGTCTTTTGTCTTTAATGCCTGATCCCATGTTTCGATTTCGACCGTCGGGGCCCCGCGTTCTTTTAACAAAGAAGAAATCCGCGCGCGCGATCCTGTCGAAAAAGCGCATAAGACGACTTGTTTTTTATGCAGACGTTCTTCAACGATAAATTTGCGCACGGCTTCGTAAATATCAGTGTCCGGCACTGCGCGTTCGGCTGAAAAATCGCGTCCGGCCCGACCGCCGGCGTCAATGACGTCATCTTCTCCGTTGCTTTCCGGTGCGGCAAAGGGAAACTGGTTATATACTGCCCTGCCCGTCAACAAACGATTCAGTTCTGCCTGATCCAAAAACAGCCGTTCTGGCGGAACGGGGTGATAAATCATGCCGCCTTCGGACAGGCCGTTTTGTTCAGCCTCCTGACGTGCCTGATAAAATTCCAAAATCTGTTCAAAACGTGCCCGAGCCGCTTCTTCAGCCTGATAGTCCAAAGAAATCACGGCTTCCGGTGCAAAAGCAAAAAAAGTATCCATACCGTCGTGGAACAGTGGCAGCCAGTGTTCCATGCCCTGAAAACGCCGGCCTTCCGAAATGCTTTCGTACAAAATATCGTTCGATCCCAAACCGAATAATTCGCGATAATTTGTCCGAAAACGCGAAACGGCTTCGGCGTCCAGAGCGACTTCGCTGACCGGTTTAAAAGTAAAACGATCCAGTTTGCCGGTCGTCCGCTGCGTCATCGGATCAAACGTACGAATTGTTTCCAGCTCGTCTCCGAACAAATCAAGGCGCAACGGTTCCGGCGTTCCCGGAGCAAAAACATCAATAATTCCGCCACGAACGGCGTATTCTCCGGCCTCCATAACCTGTTCGGCGCGCTGGTAACCGTTTTTTTCCAAAAACCGATGAAACGTTTCTTCGTTAAATGGTTTGCCCGTTTCGGCGCACAAAGAAGACTTAAAAAAATCCGCCGGCGGCACGCGTTGCAAAACGGCGTTCACGGTCGTAACGATCAGGCGCGGCATGTCTTTTTTCCCGACACACAAATCGGATAATGTTTCCAGGCGCCGCGCCACGACGTCCGTATTCGGCGACACTCGGTCATACGGCACGGTATCCCATGCCGGAAAAGGCAAAATCTTCAGATCGGGAGCAAAAAATCTCAGCTGTTCCGCCAAAGCCGCCAGACGCATATCATCGCGGCAGATATGAACGACATCTTCTGTCTGGCGGGTCATTTCCGCCAAAACCAAAGCGGAATAATTATCCGGAACGCCGGCCAGCAGATGTTTTTGAGGATTTTTTGAAAAATTCATTTTAAACTTGCTCCGTCAATCAAGATAAATACAATAGGAAAAAAAGAAAATCACCTGTTATTTTTAGGAAATTTATCAATGCGCCCTGAAATTTTGTTTCCGTTTTTTGCTTCGTTGGAAAGCTTGCCGGGCATTGGTAAAAAGACAGCTCTTTTGTGTGAAAAACTGTGCGGAAAATCCGTTATTGATTTATTGTTTCATATGCCGACCGGATTTATCGACCGCCGTTTAAAGACAAAAATAGCCGATGCGCCTTCCACAGGAATTGTCACAATAGAAGTTGTTGTTGATCGGCATTATCCGCCGGCAACTCGCAAAAGCCCCTATAAAGTCGTCTGCCATGACGATACCGGCACAATCAACGTGATTTTTTTTCATGCTTACGGCAATTATCCGGCTCAGGTCTTACCGGTCGGGGAAAAACGTTTTATCAGCGGCAAAGTTGAACGTTTCGGAACAACAAAAACACAGATTCAGATGACACACCCTGATTATATCGTTTCCGAAACGGAATTGGATAAAATCCCCGAAATCGAATGTATTTATCCTTTAACGGCAGGATTATCAGGGAAAGTTTTAAACAAAGCCATTCGTATCGGTATCGAAAAAATGCCGAATTTGCCTGATTGGCAGGACCCTGCCATGACAAAACGAGAGGGTTGGCCGGATTTTCAGACAGCTTTAAAAACCATACACTGTCCTCAAAATGAAAATGATCTGCAAAAAATTTCGGCTGCCAAACAACGCTTGGCCTATGATGAACTGTTGGCAAACCAGCTGGCTTTAGCATTGGTTCGCAACACCATGCGTCGTGTTTCGGGACGATCCATACATGGAAACGGAAAAATTAGAAAAGCAGTACTTAATGCTTTACCGTTTTCGTTAACAAACGCACAAATACGCGTATTAAAAGAAATCAATGCCGATATGGATTCTCCTTTGCGTATGTTACGACTGGTTCAGGGCGACGTCGGATCCGGCAAGACGATTGTGGCTTTATTTGCCATGCTGAACGCCGTTGAAACCGGCGCACAGGCCGCGTTGATGGCGCCGACGGACATTCTGGCCAATCAGCATTTCAGCTCTGTCAATAAAATTGCCGCAGCTGCCGGGGTAAACATCGTTTTGCTGACCGGACGGGACAAAGGCAAAAAAAGACAAGAACTTCTAAATCAAATTGCTTCGGGTCAAGCACAGATCATTATCGGAACCCATGCTTTGTTTTCCGAAGATGTCGTTTTCAAAGATCTGGCTTTGACAATTGTGGACGAACAGCACAAATTCGGCGTTCACCAACGTCTCAGTCTGTCCGAAAAAGGAAAATCGGCCGATATGCTGGTCATGACGGCAACCCCTATTCCGCGCACGCTGGCGCTGACGTATTACGGGGACATGGAAACATCACAGATTGATGAACTGCCGCCGGGACGCAAACCGATTGCCACACGGGTTTTGCCCGCCGCCCGTTTGGACGAAGTCGCCGCCGCGCTGAACCGGACGCTGGCGGAAGGCAACAAAGTTTACTGGGTCTGCCCTTTGGTAGAAGAAAGCGAAAAAATCGATCTGGCCGCGGCGCAGGAACGCTTTGACTATTTAAACAGGCTGTTTGCCGGCCGGGTCGGGTTGGTGCACGGAAAAATGAAAGGCCCGGAAAAAGACGCCGTTATGCAAAAATTTGCGGGAAACGAGTTGGATATTCTGGTTGCGACAACAGTCATTGAAGTCGGCGTTGATGTTCCGTCTGCCACGGTCATGGTCATAGAGCACGCGGAACGTTTCGGATTGGCGCAGTTACACCAGCTGCGCGGACGGATCGGGCGCGGGAAAAAGGAATCAACATGTCTGCTGTTATATGCCAATCCGCTCAGCCAAACGGCAAAAGCCCGCCTGACGGCCATGCGCGAAACGCAGGACGGTTTTAAAATCGCCGAAGAAGATCTGACCCTGCGCGGTGCAGGCGAAGTGCTGGGAACGAAACAAAGCGGACTGCAGGAGTTTAAAATCGCCGATCTGTCCGTTGATCGCGATTTGCTGACAATGGCACGCAACGACGCCAAATATATTATGAACATAGATGACGGCCTTTCCTGCGAACGGGGAAAAGCTTTACGTCTGTTGTTGTATTTGTTTCATAAAGACGAGGCCGTCAAAACGTTAAAGGCCGGATAAATTGATAATGGCCAACCGGCAAAAGGATACTTTCAAAACACAGGAAAATATGGCAACTTGTCGAAGTGATTATATTACCCCTCCCGCCCCTTGCAAACGGTTTGCTTCTGATGTTCCGGCATCAGGGGCTTTTTCTTTACCAAGCTTGACCGTTTTCAGTCCTATCCCTTGACTGCATCGGTTTCAAAGCCGGACATTCAGCCCTCGTCTCCCCCGGTAAAATGACATAACGGCCGACATCACTTTCGACACAGTGGATATGAAACTGCTTTTCCAGTTTTTGCATAAAAACCTCTCTTGAAATAAAAGAACAATATGATGAATTCATATTGTTCAGATCAGTGTGTATGAAAAAAAACATAAAACAAACAGTTATTTAAAAACGAACAAAAGCGATGATTTGTTTTTTCTTTGACATCTTTCTTTTCTTTGATAGCATCTTGTCGTGCCGGATTTTGATCGGCACAGGGCGTCAGAAACCCTATTACATCTAGCCGCATTGTGTATGGCGGCCAATAAATTATACGCCGAATCTGTCCTTAACGGGCGGATTTCGGTGAATAAGGCTGTGTGCTGAATAAGCCGAGCCGTCTTTAGATGTAAACGGTTTCTGAAAATCCGCCCACCTTGAAAAAGGTGGGTTTTGTTTCATTAAATTCAAAGGATCTTCAGAAATGATATCAAAATTCTTCAAAAAACTCGTTTCCGTTCACAAAACAAAGATTTACAAAAGGATACGTTTTTTCAACATCCAATGCACCATCTGGAAATATCATTATATGATACGCGAAATATACAGATATCAAAATTTCCAAAAATTATCTCAAAAGTTCAAAAACTGCGGAATTTCTTTACCGTTTGAAGCAAGCGTACTCATTGATGACGCAGAAATAGTTCATGTGCCGCTTAAAGATCTTCGCCGCGAATGGGACGGGAAACTGTACGATTTAACAGAATGTTCCCCATTCAAATATTTACAAACAAAAGATAAAAACATTTATGAGAATTATATTCAAAAACATATTGATCGAGGCCTCTTGCCGGCAGACGCCGACAAATCAACATCAAAATTTGACGCTTTAATCAAATCCATGGACGAAACAGGTTATGATCCTTCAAAATGCGTTATCGTTTTACGTAGAGACAATGTTCTTCTTGACGGTCAACATCGTGCATGTATTTTGCTGAATAAATATGGCGGCGATTATAAAATAACCGCTATTCGTGAAAAACAATTTCGTTAATATTTAACAACAAAAGCCCTCGGATTCCCGAGGGCTTTTTCTTTTACTTAACCAAAAGAACTTAAGCGTTCTTTTCGGCCGCCAAATGTTCGTACAAACGACGACGTTCTTCGACCTGTTCCTGAGCGAACTGAACCAGACGTTCATAACGTTCGGGATCGGCTTTCTTAACGATCTGGAAGCGCGTTTCGTTTGCCATATAGTCGGCCATGACTTTTGTCGGCGCTTTAGAATCCAACTGCAAGCCGGGCTTTCCTTCGGCGACGCGACGCGGGTCGAAACGATACAATGGCCAGAAACCGGATTCGACAGCGGCTTTCTGGTGTTCCAGACCCTGTTCGCCGATTTCGTAACCATGCGCGATACAATGCGAATAAGCAATGATCAAAGACGGTCCGTTAAAGGATTCGGCTTCGACGAAAGCTTTAATCGTCTGCGCGTCGTTTGCGCCCATAGCCACCTGCGCGACATAGACGTTTTCGGAAGACATGGCGATCATGCCCAAGTCTTTACGCGGAATGGCCTTGCCGGCAACGGCAAACTTCGCGGAAGCACCGATCGGTGTCGCTTTGGACTGCTGACCGCCGGTGTTAGAGTACACACCCGTATCCATGACCAGAACATTGACGTTCTTGCCGGAATACAGAATATGGTCAATACCGCCGTAACCGATATCATACGCCCAACCGTCACCGCCCAGCATCCAGACGGATTTTTCAACAAAGTAATCGGCAACACCGTTTAACAATTTCGCCTGATCCTTGTTAATGCCGGACAGCTTGGCTTTCAGAGCTTCGACGCGTTCGCGCTGCGCCTTGATTTCGGCTTCGTTCGTCTGCGGAGCCGTCAAAATCGCGTTCACGAGATCACCGCCGATATCGCTTTCCAGATCTTTGATCAGCTGTTGAGCAAAGTTTTTCTGGAAATCAACACCCAGACGCATACCCAGACCGAATTCGGCGGCGTCTTCAAACAACGAGTTTGACCAAGCCGGACCGCGTCCGTTAATGTCTTTGGCATACGGAGTTGTCGGCAGGTTACCGCCGTAAATCGAAGAACAACCCGTTGCGTTGGCGATCATCAAACGATCACCGAACAACTGTGTCAACAACTTAACATACGGGGTTTCACCGCAACCTGCGCAAGAACCGGAGAATTCAAACAACGGGCGCAACAACTGAACGTTCTTGACCAATTTCTTTTCAATCTTTGTACGATCGACATCGGGCAAAGACATAAAGAAGTCGAAGTTCTTCTTTTCCTGTTCCAAATGCGGAGCGATCGGTTCCATATTAATCGCTTTTTTGGTCGGATCTTCTTTGTTTTTCGCCGGACAAGCGCGCGTACACAAAGAACAACCCGTACAATCTTCCGGAGCGACCTGAATGATCCAGGCGGAATCGGCGAAGTCCTTCCCTTTGAACGCGGCGGACTTAAAGCCTGCCGGAGCTTTCTTCAGGTCTTCGTTTGTCGCGACTTTCGCACGGATGGCGGCATGCGGACAAACCATGGCACACTTACCGCACTGAATACATGTGTTCGGATCCCAGACAGGAATGTCGGAAGCGATGCAACGTTTTTCATACTGCGTTGTCGCCGTCGGCCATGTCCCGTCGACCGTCCAACCGAAATCGGAAACTTTCAGTTCTTCGCCCTTGCCTTCCAAGATCTTTCCGGCAACCTTGCGAACCAGTTCCGGAGCCGTTTCGGGAACACCCGGCAAACGATGGAATTTGGACGTCGGCTTTTCGGTGACTTTGATTTCATGCAAGTGCGCCAAAGAAGCGTCAACGGCGGCAAAGTTCTTTTCAACCAGCGCCTGACCTTTCTTGGAGTAGGTCTTTTCAATGGACTTCTTGATTGCGACGATTGCTTCGTCACGCGGTAAAACGCCGGACAAAGCAAAGTAGCAGGTCTGCATGATCGTGTTGATGCGCCGTCCCATGCCGGTTTGCTTAGCGACTTCAACAGCGTCGATCGAGTACAGTTTCAAGTGTTTTTTGATGATTTCTTCCTGAACTTCGACCGGCAGATTATCCCAGACTTCTTCGGCTTTGAACGGAGCGTTCAACAAGAATACGGCGCCGTCTTTCGCCTGAGCCAACATATCGATCTTTTCCAAGAACGGGAAATGGTGGCAAGCGATAAAGTCCGCTTTATTGATCAAATACGGAGCGTTGATGACATGGTTTGCGAAACGCAAATGAGAAGTTGTCATCGCGCCGGACTTCTTGGAGTCATAAACGAAGTAAGCCTGACCGTAGGTACCGTCTTCACCGGCAATGATCTTGATCGAGTTCTTGTTGGCGCCGACCGTACCGTCAGCTCCCAAACCGAAGAAGATAGCGCGTTTAACGTCTTCGTCTTCGATATCGAAAGAATTGTCGACGTCCAAAGACAGATGTGTCACATCGTCCGTCAGACCAACCGTAAAGCGTGTTTTCGGTTCGGCTTTTTCAGCGTTTTCGAACACGGCTTTAGCCATGGCCGGCGTATATTCTTTTGAAGACAATCCGTAACGACCGCCGATGACGCGCGGCATGGATTTCAATTTTCCTGCGGCATAAGCGTCGGCAACGGCGGCGACAACGTCCAAGAACAACGGTTCACCTTCGGATCCGGCTTCTTTCGTACGATCCATAACGGCAATCGTTTTAACCGTTTCAGGCAGAGCTTTAATCAATTCTTCCGCCGGGAACGGACGATACAGATGGACTTTGACAACGCCGTACTTCTTGTCTTTCAGATGAGCAACGGTGGCTTCAGTCGTATCGGCGCCGGACCCCATGATCACAACAACCTGTTCGGCATCTTTGGCACCGACATAATCGACCAGATGATACTGACGACCGGTGATTTTGGCGTATTTATCCATAGCTTCCTGAACGATTGCGCCGCATTTTTCGTAATACGGGTTGGCCGCTTCACGGATCTGGAAGAAAACGTCCGGATTCTGAGCCGTACCGCGTAACACGGGGTGATCCGGCGTCAAAGCGTTTTCACGGTTGAAGGTTGTCGGCAACCCTGCAACAAATTCACGCAACTGATCATCGGAAACGGTTTCGATTTTGTTGATTTCGTGAGACGTACGGAAACCGTCAAAGAAGTGCATGAAGGAAACACGGGATTTCAGCGTTGCATACTGGGCAATCGCGGCCATATCCTGAGCTTCCTGAACGTTATTGGAGCACAACATGGCAAAACCGGTCTGGCGGCAAGCCATCACGTCGGAATGATCGCCGAAGATGGACAAAGCATGCGTTGCCAAAGCACGAGCCGCGACATGCATAACGAACGGCGTCAATTCACCGGCGATTTTATACATGTTCGGGATCATTAACAGCAAGCCCTGAGACGCCGTAAAGGTCGTTGTCAGCGTACCGCCCTGCAAAGCGCCGTGAACAGCGCCGATCGCACCGGCTTCGGACTGCATTTCATAGATTTCGGGGACTTTTCCCCAAATGTTTTTAACACCCTGAGCCGCCCAAGCATCTGCCCATTCGCCCATCGGTGAAGACGGGGTAATCGGGTAAATGACGGCCACTTCATTCAGACGATGAGCAACACCGGCCGCAGCTTCGTTTGCGTCCATCATCTTCATTTTTTGTTTATCCGCCATGGATTTTTTCTCCAAGAAATAAAATGAAAAGATTGAAAAAGAAGGGAATATTTTCCGGACATCGAAATCAGACGTCAAAAAAACTCCCCCGATTTGCGCGCATAACTTTAGCGCAGAACCCCCTTGTCTTCAACCTTTTTTTTGCGATTTTTTTCCCGATTTATTTTAAAGGTGCGCCGTTCGGGGTCGTATATCGGCGCGACAAAATCATCACAAGATCGAACAACGCCCACGGTCCCGATATGATCGTGCCTATGCCGCTGAAGCCGCATAATAAAAAGAAGACGCCTTCTTTTGCGTATCCCGTATAAAAACGGTGAAGCCCCAATATTCCGAAAAACAGGCACAGCAAAAAAGCCGGCCAAAAGCTTTTTACATATTCGGGATCCGTCGGTTTTATTCTTTGCCATATCATGGTATCAGAATGAACAATATCTTTTTGGTTCGCAAGATAAGAAAAAGTTGATCTTTTTTGTTTTTAATATAAAAATTCTTAAAAAAAAACGCAACGGATACAGCCATGCCCGATTTTCAATTTGAATCTTCTTTTTTAAGCAGTCCTTGCGATCTGATTGCCGGTATAGACGAAGCCGGCAGAGGTCCTTGGGCGGGGCCCGTCGTCGCGGGAGCCGTCATCTTTCCGCAATTAAAGATACCGGAACATCTGGCGGAAAAACTGGACGATTCAAAAAAACTTTCCGCTGTGAAACGGGAAGAATTATTTGAAGAACTGCACACCTGCGGCGCTTTGATCGGTTGCGGATCAGCCAGTGTCGAAGAAATTGATCGGCTGAATATTTTGCAAGCCACTTTTCTGGCCATGCGCCGCGCGGTTGAAAATTTACCCGCCACACCTTCGTTTGCGATCATCGACGGCAACAAAGTCCCGTCCGGCCTGCCCTGCCCCGCCCGATCTTTGGTTAAGGGGGACACTTTAAGTTTATCCGTTGCCGCCGCATCAATCATCGCCAAAGTGACCAGAGATCGGTTAATGCGTGACTTGGCCAAAGAATTTCCTTATTACGGTTGGGAAAAAAACGCCGGCTACGGCACAAAAGCCCATCAAATCGGACTGGCGGAACACGGCATCTGCATTCATCACAGAAAATCTTATGCCCCGATTAAAAAGTATTTGACGTAAATTTTTGCCCAAAAACGACCAATCGTTAAAAAAGTCTAAATATTACAAAGACTTTTTTTTAAAAATTTTACAAAAAAACCGTTTCGTTAATAAATTGATTACCTCTCAAGCCTATTCTGGTTTCAGAAAAGTTCTATCCAGAATGGTGCTCAAGAGGTTTTTTTATGACTGCTTTAAAAACAAATGTTATTTTGCCCGGCGACAGTATTGAATTAATGAATTCTCTGCCTGAAAAATCAGTTGATATGATCTTTGCCGATCCGCCTTATAATATGCAGTTAGGCGGCGAGTTGTTGCGTCCGGACAGCTCTGTTGTCGACGGCGTCACCGATGAATGGGATCATTTCGACGATATGCGCGCTTATGACGATTTTACGGTCGCTTGGCTTAAAGCCGCCAAACGCGTTTTAAAAGATGACGGCACTTTAACCGTGATCGGTTCTTATCATAACATCTTTCGTGTCGGTTATATCCTGCAAAATCTGGGCTTTTGGATCTTAAACGATATTCTGTGGATCAAAGACAATCCTATGCCTAACATGAAAGGCACGCGTTTATGTAATGCCCATGAAACGCTGATCTGGTGTTCCAAGAGCCAGAACGCGAAATACACGTTTAATTACGAAGCCATGAAGGCTTTTAATGAAGACAAGCAGTTGCGCAGCGACTGGTATTTGCCGATCTGCAGCGGTCATGAAAGATTAAAAGACGAAAACGGCAACAAGCTTCATTCCACGCAAAAACCGGAATCTTTGTTATATCGTTTATTAATGATGACGACAAAACCGGGGGATATTGTTTTGGATCCGTTCTTTGGCACCGGCACGACAGGCGCCGTGGCCAAACGTTTGGGACGCAGGTTCATCGGCATTGAACGCGAACAGCGTTACATCAAAGGTGCCCAAGAACGTATTAATGCGATTGTTCCCGTTTCCGATCTGGCCGCGTTACAAATGTCGTGCAAACGCAAAGAACCGCGCATTCCGTTCGGCACGGTTTTGGAATACGGCTTATTGCAAGCGGGCGACTGGTTGTTTGACGCAAAACAGCGTTTTGCCGCAAAAGTCCGTTCGGACGGCTCGTTGTTGGCGGATAACGTTTCGGGATCCATTCATAAAGTCGGCGCCGCCTTGCAAGGCTTACCCAGTTGCAACGGCTGGACGTTCTGGCATTTTGAAAAACCTCATCACGATTTGGAAGTCATTGATACCCTGCGACGAGAGTTGCGCACAAAATTATTTGCCGCCTGAAATCAGATAAAAATCCCGCTTAAAGCGGGATTTTTTCTGTTATTTGTTTTTTTTATGTTCTATAATTATTATGTTTTTTATTCGGGAGTTTTTTTTATTATGTCCGTTTTGGCTCAGGCGTTTGAACATTCTTCTGCCGATAAATCCGTCAAATCAATGCTGGGAACAATTTTTTCCCTGCCTGCTTTAATTAAGACCTATTCCGACGAAAAACCGGCTGTCCCCTTAAAATTAAACGGATCAAATATTGAAAAACGACGCCTGACGCATTTAATTAACACTCTGGCGCAGTCTTCGTTGGGAAAAGAATTATTGGAAAATGCCGCCAAAGAAGGCTATACGCTCGGTTTTGAATATATGCCGGACGCCTACGGATATTGCGCCCGTGATGATAAAACAAAACATATTGCCCTTAATCCTTTATGCGGCGACAGCTCGTTGATAACGACTCTGGCTCATGAATCGCGCCACGCCATGCAATATTCACGCGGACTGCCTTTTGAGTTTTTGCAGTATAATATCGCAACAGAAGCAAAAATGTGGCGCGCTGCCGAAGCCGATGCCGAAGCTTCTGCTGCCTTTTGCGCTTTGGAGCTTCGCGCTTTAACGGGAAAAACGGCTGCCTGGAATAAATTTTCGGAAAAAACACCCAAAACAAAAAAGGCCATGAAAAAAATTCTGTCCGGTTCGGAAAGCGTTCGCCAACTGCGGGCCAAACAGGACGTGATTATGCAAACGGCTTTTAAATCCTGGTTTGAAAATACACCGATAGTGGATCTTTATGAAAAAGGGTATCTGTATTCGCAGCTGTCACGCATGACCCGTAAATCGGAAAAAGATCGCGCCGAAGATTACAAAAAATACCCGATGAACAAGGCTTTGACATCGGCGCAAATTGTTCAAAAATATTGCCGCACCGCAGAAGGCGCCTGTTATTTCGAAAACGATCCGAACATCTTGGATACTCAACAGGAAATGAGCGGCATTACAGACGATACACGCCGCATTGCGGATAAATTTTTTCAACTGCGACAAAAAGAAACCGGGCAAGCGCCCGATACCAGTTACGAAAATCTGCCTTCTCGTTTTCGTTTATCCGGCTTATCTTTAAGCGAATATCAAAGAAACGGCTCGTTAAGTCTGTCTCAAACAGCGGCAATGCAGATCATGCGTCATCGTCTGCGGGACAGAGGCTGATTTTATTTTCGCCTGTATCTTCAAAAGGTTGCCTGACATGTCTTTTCAACAACAATTCAAAGATTTGATCCGAAAAACGAACTGCACGCCGACAGAATTATCCGCCGTTATTGATACAATTTTACAAAACAATGCCGATCCGGCTGTTTTGTTGTTTATGGCGGTTGAAGCCGATCATCTGCCTGCCGTGAAATATCTGATGGAAAACGGTGCCGATCCGTCCGCAATCGTTGTTGATAACCACAATGCCGTTTCTTTGGCAATTGATCAGGATAAATGGGAAATTGTCGAATATTTCCTCAGCAAAGATTTTAACCGCAGCATGATTTTTGCCGGCATAGAATACCTCAGCCCGCTGATGATTGATTATCTGGAAAGCAAATATGTCAAAGTGCCGCACGAATTAAAATCAGACGACGATCTGGATTGGGTTAATCAAATAAATTAATTTTTTATTCATTATCAATAAATTATATACATTTTTTAAACTGTCGCTTTAACAGCGTTTTTTCGATAAAACACAATCCCTGAATTCAGGCAGAATTGTTTTATTTCTCCCGGTGATAAATTCCGAAATACGGTCGCAACAAAAAAAACATAAGATACCCCGTTATTGTCAAACGGCCTTGGATTATTGGCCCTCGACACAAAGGGAATACCGCGGCACTTGTATTCAACGGCGGAATTCAGCCTGAAATCACGGATATCCCCGACATCTGATTACTGATCAATGCAATTTCCAATGGTATTTTTTGTTCCGGCGGCCGGATCGTATAATTTCTCTGCCGGCAAGCTGCCAGCCCGGGCAAATTTCTGAGATTAGAATATTCCCCGAACGAAATACCCTTTTTTCTTTGCAGGAAACAGGAACAGAAAAAGATAAAAAACATCTTTTTCATGTTGAGATAGAAACTAGAACAAATTTAAAGCATATTTGGCTTCATCTGTCATTTTATCAATCGTCCAGGCGGGTTCCCAGACTAATTTTACAGTTACTTTCCCTACGCCGTCCAGTTTTGAAACAGCTTCGGCGACCTGTTTCGGCATTAACCCCGCAACGGGACAAGACGGCGCCGTCACGGTCATATCGATTTCGACGTCCCCGTTTTCCAGCTGATCCAACCTGTAGATCAGTCCCAGATCATATACATTTAACATCAACTCGGGATCTTCGACCGATCGGATCGCTTCAATGATTTGGTCAACGGTCGATTGTTCCGCCCCTTCGGGCAAAGGTACCCCTTCGGTAACAACATATTCGTCACCGAAATTAATCAGCGGAGCGTCCGGCAGATTACCGCCCCACAGCAAACTTTCAAAATCTTTAAAATCTTCGGCAGACAGACCGTTTAATTGAGGTTCTGCGGGCATGTCTTCATCGTTTTTTTGGTCTTGCGTTGCCGCAGCATAAGAAGCGGAAGATAAAGGAATTTCAATACTGCCTGTAAAATGTTCCAGTTTTTTCAGTTCTTCTTCGGGGATCATCGGCGGTAAATTCCGGACAGTTTCCGATTTTTCAGAAGCTGCCTGCTCTGTCTGATCAGAAAATTTTTTTTCTTCCATTCTTTCATCTCCACCAAAAAAGAACGCTTCAAAATATATGCAACGCTTTTTGTTGATTTGCAATGCTTATCTTATTAAAGTGATTTTTTTAGTGTTATTCGGCAAAATTATGCAAAAAAACGTTTTGCCTTGTCCAAAGCCCTGATAAACCCTTCAATATCGTTATCGGTATTATATACCCCCAACGAAGCCCGGACGGAAACGGAAACACCGAAACGTTCATGCAACGGCTGCGCACAATGATGTCCCGTTCGAACGGCCACACCTTCCTGATCCAACACCATGGAAAGATCCTGGGGGTGGGCAAAATCCGTCACAAAGCTGACAACGGCGGCTTTGTGATCCGAGGTCCCGATAATTCTGACGCCCTGAATTTCTCCGACGGCTTGTTGCAGTTTGCGGCATAAAGCACGTTCATGCGCATCAATTTCGTTCATGCCGATTTGATTGACATAATCAATGGCGTGCCCCAATCCGACAGCCTGCATAATTGCCGGCGTTCCGGCTTCAAAACGCGCAGGCGGTTCTGCCCAGACGCTTTTTTCAAAAGAAACACTTTTTATCATGTCCCCGCCGCCTTCAAACGGGGGCATTTGTTCCAACAAAGCCAGCTTTCCGTATAAAACGCCGATCCCCGTCGGGCCATAAAGCTTATGGCCGGAAAAAGCATAAAAATCGCAATCAATATCCTGCATATCAACCGGCATATGCGTCGCCGCCTGACAGCCGTCAATCAAAACAACGGCCCCCGCTTTGTGTGCGGATCGGATGATTTCTTTAACCGGGAAAATCGTTCCCAAAACATTGGAAACATGCAATACGGAAACCAGCTTTGTTTTTTCATTCAACAGATCCAGATATTTTTCAAAAATAAAATCGCCTTTGTCGTCAACGGGAACGACTTTAATTTTAAAACCGATTCTTTGCTGTAAAATCTGCCACGGCACAATATTGGAATGATGTTCCGCCTGCGACAAAATGATCTCGTCGCCGGCTTTTAAATTCGCCGCCCCCCATGTATAAGCGACCAGATTGATCGAATCCGTCGCCCCGCGCGTAAAGATAATTTCTTTATCACTGGCCGCATTGATAAAACGGCGCACTTTTTGACGAGCATGTTCAAAATTCAAGGTTGCTTTTTCGGATAAATCATAAATACCGCGGTGTACGTTTGCATATTCGTTTAAATATTCTTCCCGCACAGATTCCAACACGCACAACGGTTTTTGAGCCGATGCGGCGCTGTCCAAAAAAATCAACGGTTTTCCGTGCACCGTTAAAGACAAAGCCGGAAAATCCGATCTGATTTTTTCAACGTCAAACATTATTCTTCAATCCTTCAATTGCCGACTGCTTAAATTCTTCCCGGATTTTTTCGTCCGCAATGGTGTCCAGCACTTCATTTAAAAAAGCCGTCGTCAGCAAATTCCGCGCCTGGCTTTCATCAATGCCCCGGGTTTTCAGATAAAACAGCTGATCCGGGTCTAACGTCCCGATTGCCGAGCCATGCGCACATTTAACATCATCGGCATAAATTTCCAGTCGGGGAACGGCTTTGACCGAAGCGTCGGAACTAAGCAACAACGCCCGGTGCTGTTGAGCACCGTCAATTTCCTTTTTGTCATACGGAATAAAGATACCGCCTTCAAACACGGCTTGCCCCTGCCCGCCGACAGCGCCTTTGACCAACTGGCGCGAAACGGTTTTATCGGCATTATGACGAACATCTGAACGAATAATCGTTTGTTGATCCGCCGTCAAAACATAAACGACATCGCTGCGACACGTTGCTCCCCTGCCCGTTAAATCAAAAGAAAACGTCAGATTTCCGTTTCCCCGATGCAACGTAATCAATTCATAGACGGCGTTTTCTTCCAAACGGACGTCCAAAGAATGATCTAAATCTTCATGCAGCCTGTAATGACGGACATGAGCCCCTTTGCCCACGACAATTTCCGTTTTTTCGGACAGTTGTTTTTCGATAAAGACTTCCGAACAGCCGGGATCAATCGTCAATAAACGCTGTTTTGAAAGAATCCGCGTCATTATGCTACAGCCTCTTTTTGAAAAGCGGCATAACCGTTTTGATCAATTTCGTCCAACAATTCCATACCGCCGTTTGCGACAATGCGTCCGTGCACCAAAACATGGATTTTATCAGGGACAATCTGCTCTTTTAAGAATTTTATATTATGAGAAATCACCAAAAACGATCTGTCCGGAGACCGCATAATCTTGACACCGTTACCGGCGACTTTGACGGCATCAACGTCCAAACCGGAATCCATTTCGTCCAGAATGCAAAAATCAGGTTCAAGCACGGCCATCTGAAACGTTTCCAGGCGCTTTCTTTCCCCTCCGGAAAAACCGACATTGACGGGACGCTTCAACATTTCGTCCGATATGCCCAATGCCTGCGCCCGTACTTTTATGCGTTTCATGAAACTGACGGCGTCCAGCTCTTTTTCTCCGGCAGCTTTGCGCCGCGCGTTTAAGGCATATTTCATAAAGGTCGCCATGGAAACACCCGGCAATTCGATCGGGTGTTGAAAGGCCAGAAAAATACCGGCGCGGGCACGTTCTTCCACACTCATTTCCAGCAGATTTTTTTCTTTAAAATCAATAAAACCGCCTGTTACCTTGTAATGTTCATCGCCGCACAAAACGTTTGACAAAGTGCTTTTTCCCGAACCGTTCGGCCCCATGATCACGTGAACTTCTCCGGCATTTACGGATAAAGAAAGGCCGTTTAAAATCGGCTTGTCACCGACTTTAACAGTCAAGTCTTTTATTTCCAGCCAAGCTGACATTGTTTTTCTCCTTATTTAACCGACGCTTCCTTCCAAAGTAACGGCAACCAGCCGTGTGGCTTCAACGGCAAACTCCATCGGCAATTTTTGCATAACGTCTTTGCAAAATCCGTTAACGATCAAAGAAACGGCTTCTTCGGCGTCCAGTCCTCTTTGCCGACAGTAAAACAACTGATCATCGCTGATTTTAGAGGTTGTCGCTTCGTGTTCGACCGAAGCCGAAGGATTACTGCTGAGCATATACGGTAAAGTATGCGCGCCGCATTGAGAACCGATCAACAAGCTGTCGCATTGCGAAAAATTACGCGCATTGTCGGCGTTTTTGCCCATTTTAACCAAGCCGCGATACGTGTTTTGCGATTTTCCGGCAGAAATCCCCTTTGATATAATTGTAGAAGACGTGTTTTTCCCGATATGAATCATCTTTGTTCCCGTATCGGCCTGTTGATAATTGTTTGTAATCGCTACGGAATAAAACTCGCCGACCGAATTGTCCCCCATCAAAACGCATGACGGATATTTCCATGTCACCGCCGATCCCGTTTCAACCTGCGTCCAGGACAGCTTGGCATTAACGCCTTTGCACAATCCCCGTTTGGTCACAAAATTATAAATACCGCCCTTTCCGTCTTTATCGCCCGGATACCAGTTCTGAACGGTGGAATATTTGACTTCGGCATTATCCATAACAATAATTTCGACAATGGCGGCATGCAGCTGGTTTTCATCACGCTGCGGAGCGGTGCAGCCTTCCAGATAACTGACATAGGAATTATCATCGGCAATAATCATTGTCCGTTCAAACTGTCCCGATTTTTTGGTGTTAATGCGGAAATACGTTGACAATTCCATCGGGCAGCGGATTCCTTTGGGAATATACACAAACGTTCCGTCCGTAAAGACGGCAGAATTCAGACAGGCAAAGAAATTGTCCGTATACGGCACGACAGAGCCCAGATATTTTCGAACCAGATCGGGGTGGTTATGAACGGCTTCGGATATGGAACAAAAAATAATCCCCTGACGCGCCAGTTTTTCACGAAAAGTCGTTGCAACGGACACGCTGTCAAAAACGGCATCAACGGCGACACCGGCCAAAATTTCGCGTTCGTGCAGGGGAACGCCCAGTTTATCATACGTTTTCAGCAATTCCGGATCGACTTCGTCCAGACTTTTCGGCCCCTTGGACGTTTTCGGCGCCGCATAATAATAAATATCCTGATAATCAATCGGCGGATAAGACACCTTTGCCCACAGGGGTTCTTTCATCGTCAACCAATGGCGATAAGCTTTTAATCTGAATTCCAACAGCCATTCCGGTTCGTTTTTTTTGGCCGATATAAAGCGGATAATGTCTTCATTCAGCCCTTTCGGAGCAGTTTCGGCATCAATTTTTGTTTCGAATCCATAATGGTATGTATCCGAAACAGCGTCCAATGCTGAAATTTTATCCTGCGTCATCAATTTTCCTCCACCCGGCTGAAGATAGCCTAATCCACAGCTTATATACAATCTTTTTTCGCATTTTGCTTTATATAACTTTTAACATAAGAATGAAATACCTCTTTTTAGCTGTGCCTTTCTGACGGATTTTCCGAAAATATGCCGATTTTTTAAAAACTGTTTGCAGAAGTAAAATAAAAAATGATAAAATTCAATAAGATAAAAACGAAAGGGGGTTGAATGCCGATATCAACCGTTTTGGCGTCCGAAGCGTTGCCTTTGTCTGAAAAAGCTGCCGCACCGCCATTTTGTCCGGTATCCGTACCGGCTGTTTTATGCTGTTTTTTATTTGTGTTTCTGTTGTATTTAATGTGGCGTTTTTCCTGTTGCCGCACTAAAAAAGCCGAATTGAAAAACAAAGTCGTCGAACTGCAAAATGCTTTGATTTCCGCGCAAAAAGAACTGGAAGACATGAAAAAAGAAAAACACCGCCAGTTTGATCCTTATTCTTCCCCCAATACCAAAAGCTTATTTCTTTGCCTGGACAAAGACGGTAATATATTGTCCGTTAACGACTATGCCTGCGAACTTTACGGTTATGACGACAAAAACGAACTGATCGGAAAAAATATTGTCGGCACAATCGTTCCCACAAAGGATTCTCACGGCCAGACGTTAACGAATCTGGTGGATCGCATCAAAAACAATCCGCGTTTGTACGTTGACAACGAAAACGAAAACATCTGCAAAGACGGCAGACGAATTTGGGTTTCCTGGACAAACCGGATTATATACGGACCGGACGGCACGCCGGCGGAAATACGTTCTGTCGGCTTTGACATCACGCCGCGCAAACAGATGGAAGACGAGCTGCGCCAAATGACTGTCATTGATCCCGTAACGGGCGTATTAAACAGACGACAGTTTTTAGACGACGGCGCCAAAGAAATGAAACGTGCCCGCCGTTATAAACGGGATCTGTCCGTTTTGTTGATGACGATTGACAGATTCGAAGCGTTAAACAGCGAACACGGTTCGGCATTCGGTGACGAAGCCATCAAGGTTGCCGTAACGGCCTGCCAAAATTCGATCAGAGATTCCGATTATCTGGGCAGACTGGCGGATATTGAATTTGCCATTTTGCTGCCGGAAACTTCTTTAGAAGGAGCAAAAATCGTTGCCGAGCGGATTCGTGACGAAGTCATGCGTTCTGATTTAATGGTTGATAAGGTCAAAATTGCCGTAACGACCAGCATCAGCATAGCGACCCGCACGGAGACGGACGAAACCATTGATACGGTATTGTTGCGGGCGTTTAACGCGCTGCGTTCCAGCAAAGAAAGACAAAATAATATTGCCGTAGCAGAATCTCCGGCGTAATCTTTAACAAGAAGTACTTTCTTTTAAAAATTCAACTTATAAGGAGACGGCCTTTTATGAAGTTAGCCATTCCCAAAGAATCCGCCGATGGTGAATTCCGCGTTGCCGCATCGCCCGAAACGGTCAAAAAATTGACACAGGCAGGGATATCCGTTGTTGTTCAGGCGAACGCCGGCATATCATCTGATATTTCCGACGAACAATTTTTATCAGCCGGCGCCGAGCTGGCCGCCGATTTTCAGACTGCCGTCAGCCAAGCGGATCTTATATTAAAAATTCAGCCTCCTTCATCGGAAGAAATTAAACTTTTGCCCAAAGGCTGCTGTCTTGTTTGTCTGATGAACGCACGAACGGATCCTGCCACTTTAAAAGCTGTGGCAAAGGCAGAGATTACCTGTTTTGCCATGGAGCTCCTGCCCCGAATCTCACGGGCGCAAAACATGGACGTTTTATCGTCTCAGAGCAATCTGGCCGGATATAAGGCTGTTATTGACGCCGTTAATGCCTACAAACGTGCCGTTCCGATGATGATGACCGCGGCGGGAATGATTTCGCCGGCGCAGGTTCTGGTACTGGGTGCCGGCGTTGCCGGTTTGCAGGCCATTGCGACGGCAAAACGTCTGGGGGCTGTTGTTACGGCCTTTGACGTTCGACCGGCCGTCAAAGAACAGGTCGAATCTCTGGGGGCAAAATTTTTGGAAATCGAACAAATCGAACAAACGGAAACAACCGGGGGCTATGCCAAAGAACTTGACGAACAGTCCAAAAAAAATCAGGAAAAAGCTTTGGCTGCCGTTTTACCAAAAATGGATATGGTGATCACGACGGCTTTGATTCCTGGGAAAAAAGCGCCTGTTCTGATTACGCAGGATATGCTGAAATCCATGAAAGAAGGCAGTGTCGTTTTCGATCTGGCTGCCGAACAGGGCGGAAACTGTTACGGAACAAGTTACGGAAAAACAAAAACTCTTTACGGCGTAACGATTTTAGGGCAATCAAACGCGGCTTCCAGATTGAGTGCATCGGCCAGTCCGTTGTTTGCCAAAAACCTTTATAATTTCATTGTTCCCCTGATTGACAAAGAATCCGTTCAACTGAAAATCAACTTTGACGATGAAATTTATAAAATGTCCTGCGTTGCCAAAGACGGCAAAGTTTTATTAAAGGAGAATGCCGATGTCTGACAAAGCCGTTATTTTATCGGAACAACTTTCAGATGAACTGAGCGCTGTTGCGCAAAGTGTTTCTCAGGCAACAGATCAATTGGCAAAGGCCCGCCAGCATTTGCATGATTTAACCGAACAGGTTTTGACTGCCGCGCCGGCCGACGGCAATGAATTCGTTTTTTTATTGACGGTATTTATCCTGGCCTGTTTTGTCGGCTATTACATTATTTGGAAGGTCACGCCTGCCCTTCATTCACCCTTAATGTCCGTAACGAATGCCATTTCTTCGGTCATTATTGTCGGCGCTTTGATTGCGGCCGGGCCGGAAGAATTCTCCGCAGCGAAATGTCTGGGCTTTTTGGCCGTTTTACTGGCCTCCGTCAACATATTCGGCGGATTTGCCGTAACAGAACGAATGCTTTCCCTGTTTAAAAAGAAGAAAGGATAAAAACATGACTGCAGCAAACAGCGCTTTGTTATATCTGATTTCGGCCGTTTGTTTTATTCTTTCTTTACGCGGCTTATCTTCCCCGAAAACAGCCATAAGAGGAAATATACTGGGAATCTGCGGTATGGTGATTGCCGTGGCGGCCACTTTGTTTTCGCCTTCTGTTTCTTCTTACGGGTTTATTATTGCGGCCATCGTTGCCGGAGCCGCCATCGGTCTGTTGATTGCCCGGCGAATTGCCATGACGGCTTTGCCTCAGCTGGTTGCGGCGTTTCACAGTCTTGTGGGGTTGGCTGCCGTTTTTGTCGCTTGGGCATCTTTTTTATCGCCGGCGGCTTATGGAATCGGAACGTCCGGACATATCGCTGTTTCCAGCCTGATTGAAATGTCTTTGGGCGTTGCGATCGGTGCCGTTACATTTTCGGGATCAGTCATTGCGTTTGCAAAACTGCAAGGACTGTTATCCGGCAAACCTCTGCGTTTCAAAGGTCAGGCGCCGTTAAACGCTGTTTTGTCCGTTGCGATTGTCATTTTGTTGATTCACTTTACAAAAACGGAATCGGGACTGTCGTTTTTTGTTTTAACGCTTATGTCTTTTATTCTGGGCTTTTTGCTGATTCTGCCTGTCGGAGGCGCAGATATGCCGGTCGTTATCTCCATGTTGAATTCCTATTCCGGCTGGGCGGCGGCAGGCATCGGTTTTACGTTAAGGAACAGTCTGCTGGTAATCACGGGGGCTTTGGTCGGTTCTTCAGGGGCGATTTTATCCTATATCATGTGTAAAGCCATGAACCGTTCCATTTTTAACGTTTTATTCGGCGGTTTGGGGCAAAATGGAACAAATGATGCAAACGTTTCCGAAGAAAAAACCGCAAATCTCGGTTCTGCGGAAGATGCCGCGGTCTTATTAAAAAACGCGCAAAAAGTCATTATTGTGCCGGGATATGGTATGGCTGTGGCGCAATCGCAGTTTGCTTTGGAAGAAATGGCAGCTTTATTGAAAAAAGAAGGCATTGATGTTAAATACGCCATTCACCCTGTAGCGGGGCGTATGCCAGGGCACATGAATGTTCTATTAGCCGAAGCAAAAATTCCTTACGAAGATGTTTTTGAACTGGAAGACATTAATTCTTCTTTTGTCGACACGGACGTTGTTTATATTATCGGGGCAAACGATGTGACCAATCCTTTGGCCAAAACGGATTCCTCCAGCCCGATTTTCGGCATGCCCGTTTTAGACGTTGAAAAAGCGAGACATATTATTGTTGTTAAACGTTCTTTAAAGGGGTTCGGTTACGCTGGTATAGATAATCCTGTTTTTTACGCACCGCAAACAATGATGCTGCTGGGTGATGCGAAAAAAGTCACCGAAGAAGTCAATCGTTGTCTGAAAGAATAACCACAAAAGACCGGCTTAAAAACCGGCCTTTTTTTTGTCCATACTTTTTAGACATCTGTTAATTTAAGCGTTTTTTTCTGGACAAAATTCTTTTTTGGGGCATACTGGTTATTATTGGCTTACAGATAAGGAAAAACAATGGAATACATTCACGCAAAGCGTAAAGGCAAGGGCAATAAATCTTTTCAAAACAACAATACCCGGGCTCAGGAAGTTGTTTTTAAATGGGTCCCCGTTAAAGGAGTTCGCCTGTCGACACAGGAAAACAGAGCTGTTTACGAAGAATATAAACAGCAGCGTGCTCAACTGCTGAAAGATACCGTCTATAATCCAGACGGTTCTGAAAACAAAGAAGGTATTTCCCGCCTGCGCCAGGCCGGTTTAAATGACAAAGCAATTTATGAAATGATCGGCAAGGGCAAAACGCCGAACGGTTATAATTATCATCATTTGTTTCCGCGCGCGATCAGCGGTTCTTTTAAGGACGGAGGCGTTCAGTTCGGCGATGAGAAATTAACGTCCATTCATGATTGGCGCTGTATGATGCCGTTATCCAATGCGACAGGACGCGACATTCACGGCAATGTGCACAAGGCCATGGAAGAACGCAATGGTCCCCTGCCCGAACGCCCGGGGACGAAACTGACGTATTATATTGCCATGCCGCTGTCCGCCAAAGAATACGAAATGTACAAACAAAATCCGAAATCCGTCAAAGCCGAACTGTTGATTGTCGATGCGAACTCATATCGAACGGTTGACCAGCGTACGAACGGCGCCAAGACGATCAGTGTTGCCGATATTGCCAAATTAAAAACGGCAAAAGGGCGTTAAAAAAACCGATAATTTTAAAATCCCTGCATCAGATTTGCAGGGATTTTTTTATGCCTTATTGAATAAAGGGCGATTCTGATATTTTTGTGGCCAAAAATCATACGCCGATGCCTGTCGGTGAATATACTTCTGTTTTTTCTAACAAAAGACTTGTTTGTTCATCTCAATCACGTAGTGCTGGCATTGAACAAACGTTTTTGCTATAATGGCTTCAGGTCGTTTCAATCAACGGCTCAGGGCGTCAGAAACCCTTTGGAATATAGTCGCAAAAGCATATAGCGACTTTAAATAACTATGCCGATTTCTGTCCTATGCAGGCGGATGTCGGCTGAATACGGCTATTCGCCCAATAGGTCGAGCCGTAAATATTCCTACGGTTTCTGAACATCCGCCTACCTTTTCGGGTAGGTTTTTGTTTAACACAAGCAAAAAGGATTGTTCAGAGATGAAAAAAACAACTTTAATCTTCTTTAGCGCACTGACAAGTGTTGTGCTGTTTCTTTCCCCGCCCGTAAATGCAAGGGGAACATACTATACACGTGAAGAAGCCGAAAAAGCCTGTCCCTATAGTTATGGCAATAACCGGTCAGTCTGTTTAAACAGTTCCAACCGCACCGCATACTACACCTGTTACAAATATCGTTGTTCAACAGAACAAGACGGTGAACGGGAAGTATATGACTTTGATACGCTGGCCCAATGCCAGTGCGTATATCATTATGTATGCGTTTATTCGGCTTCTTCCGGCTATGACTGTACGCGCCCCTGTTATTTTAACGGGTCATCTTATGCGTATACTTATAAAAACGATTCCTGCAAAGTTCCCTGCCCCGAAAACTGTACAACGTGCTCTTCGGGCGTATGTTCTGTTTGCCGCAACGGATATTTCCTCAGCAATGATAATACATGTCAAAAGGAAAAAAGCTGTTCTTCCTATTGTTCCGACTGTGACAAAACGACCGGAAAATGTTCAGCCTGTAAATCAGGGTATTACCTCAGCGATGACAACACATGCCAAAAAGAAAAAAGCTGCACGTCCAACTGTTCCGACTGTGATAAAACCTCCGGCGTATGCTCTGCCTGCCGCAGCGGATATTACCTTTCCGGCGGCAGGTGTAATTCCTGTCCGAAAAATGCGACTTGTGACGGGAAATCATTCATCTGCAATGACGGTTACACGAAAACGAACGGAACCTGCAGACCACAGGAAACAGTTTATTCCTGTCCGCCGCGTATGAAATTGTCAGCGGACAATTGCTGTTGTGTAAATAAATAAGGAGGAAAACATGAAAAAAATCATCTTACTTTGCTGGGTATTGATCTGTTCCGCCTCATTTGTTCAGGCAAAGGCCGTAAAACTGGGACGCAGCACGGCAGACGGCGCCGTATGGCAGTCCACCTTAAAATCCGGCAACGGAATGTCGGAATTTGCAAAAGAATGTGACAGCAATTGCCAAAAATGTGATACGTCAACGGGGTTTTGCCTGTCGTGTTCGCCCGACCGTTATTTGTCAAACGGATTATGTCAACCTTGCCCGTCAAAACATTCCTGTGATGGCAAAAAGGCTGTTCCGAATTGCTCCGGCGTACAGTGTATAGAAGGGACTTCGCCCGTTGCCAATGCAACGGGGTGCTGTTGCGTGTAAAAAATAAAAGGGGGCTGATCAAAATTGTCAGCCCCCTTGTTCGTTGTTAATAATACCAGAAAACGTTTCTAAATTTTTTATTTATCCTCTTCCTTTTTGGGCATGGGCAAAGGAGCAACGGAAACCCGTTCAGGGAACATATTAATCTGACGTACGTTCTGGTAATCTTTACATTCTTCAAAACCGTCACAACGCTGAATGACGGTAACCCGTGAATCCGGTTCTGCCCCCTGCATATCCAAAATGGTTTTATAACCGCGCATTACCTGAACCGTTATAAAGATATATGCGCTCATCTTTCTGCGATTACGTGCCGTAATTTTAATTTCGTAGATGCCTTCCGATGTAGCCGGCGGACGTCCGGACAGCGTAATCGTTTTGGAATCAAAAAACAGCCAGGGCAACAAAGGCGTTCCGTCACGCATTGTGGCCGTATACGTCACCTGATGTCCCAAATCGGCTTCGGCAAAAGTTGTCGGCGGAATCGTCATAATAAAGCGATTATCTTCGGTTACTTTCTGCATGGGCAGTTTTGCGTCAATATAAACCGGCGGACGATGCATCGGAACCGGCGGCAAACGCGGATAATCTTCGTTTGTAAACCGCCCCATATCCCATGCGTTCATGACGCGTTCCAATGCCCGTGCAATCGATCCCAAATCATTCGAAGCAAAATCTTCCGGCAAAGGATCCAAACCCAATGTTACGAAAACAGAACCGGTTGCGTCCTGCAATTCGGCGAAATTCATTGCCGTACGCAATTTTGCAAACAAGGCTCTGGCCGCGGAAGATATTTTTTCGGCTTCGGCCAGAACGTCCGTCTCGGCGTTATCGGAAGCCTGCTGTGCCAATTTCTGAGCAACATCTGAAATTTCAACACTAAGCAAATAAGTTTCTTTTGCCCCCTGATAACGTCCCCAGCTGATGTGAGTCTGCGTCAGGACCGTCATGGCTATAACCTGTCTGTTCAGATTGTCAACGGCTTCTTTGACCTCACCATAAGCCAATGTCTTTTGCATGCGTGCCGGATTGAGTAAATTCCACCCCAGCCGTGCAGCCGCCTGCAGCCAAGAGTTATTTGACAGAAAATCATCGCTGTCATAATTTGCCGATACGGAAACATTCAATCCGGGCAGCAGTTTTAATAACGCTTTTTTAGCCGCCATACGCGTATTTTGCAATTTATAGTCTTCGGAACGCAATTCCGGTCTGTTCATTAAGGCCAGCCATTCCAACCGATCCAGACTGGATCTGATTTCAGGCAAAGCAAAATTTCCGTCCTCTGATCCGACCAGACGATAACGGGTCCCCGGCTTTAAATTCATTAATCCGGCCAATGTTTCGCGTGAAAGCATTAATTCTTTTTTCATTTCGCTTAAATCACGCATTGTTTCCATCAACCCCATTTGATAATTCAACAGGACAGACGGATCCGTCTGTTTTTCATGTTCCATTGACCGCAGGTTTTCCAAAACAAACGTTGCTTCTTCCATCAGGTCGTCTATTTCTGGAGCCAGCCGCTCGGCTGCCAAAGCCCGCCAATATGCGGCTCTGACGTCCTGCAACAAAGCCTGAACCTGTTTTCGTCTTTGTTCCTTGGCGATCAGGATATTATTGGCGTCCTGTTTTGCCTGAAAATAACTGACACCGAAATCCAATATATTCCAACTGATACGCGCATCGGCAAAGCCATGTGATTTTGCGCTGTAAGCCTCTGATCCGGGGGACATGACGCCGGTTTGCATGGATTTTGAAACAACGGCTTCATAATTACTGCGGGCGGAATACCCGGCACCGGCGGAAACCTGCGGCAACATATCCAAGGACGTGATGTTGAACTGCTTTGTCGCCAAAGCCGTTTGCATCATTTTCAAACGGGCATTCAGATTGTATTTTAAAGCCCGCGCCATTGCATCATACAATGTCAACGGCTCGGCGATTCTTTGCGACCGTTGATCCTGAAACATTTCCCGAATATCCTGATCAACGCGAACGGCACGTTCCCAATCACTGATCGGTTCCGGTCTGACCGTGCAAGCGGCAATCAGCAAAACCGCCGCGGACGCCGTAAAAAAAGACGTTCTTTTCCAGACTTTCTTTTGCATTAAAAAGGAATAAGGTAACTTTTTTTTCATTTTACGTCCTTGGTATTATTGCCTTTTAAGAATTTTTCCAGCCGCCTGAAAAATGCTTTTCTTCGGGAAACGGGATCCGCTTTGAGAATTTGATCATTTTTTTGCATTCTGTCAAGCAAAGAGGCTGAACGCCTTGTGGCGGCAACGGGCTGATCCGGAAACATTTCATCGCGCGACAGCATTATCAAACCGGTTGACAGATCCATCATATCATTGATCAACAGCGCCGACAAAACATCGTCTATTTCTTTTAATCCGCGAATTTGCCGTGTTTCCGGCGCATAGATATCCTCTGCATTTTTCAAAATTGCCTCTGAAAGCAAAGAATGCCCGATTTTTGCAAACAAATTATCCGTTTTCTGATCAGATTGACGCATCTGAGAGGCCAGCAGCTCTAATTCCATATCCGTTCGTGCCGTTTCGTTTAATGAAAGCAAAAAAGCCTGAAAATTAAACATATCACGAACCATTTTGTCCGTTTCCCCCGCGGCATGCCGGATACGATCGCGCATATATAAATCATCTTGCCGATCGGCAGAGAACACGGCATTGACTTCCGCCTGTTCTACAATCGGAATCAATGCGTTTAAAATTTCTGAAACAGCCGACCAGTCAGCCTGCGGATCGGTCTTCGTCGTTTTTTCGAAATCCCGCAGACGATCTTGAGCCTCAAGCTGCCAGGAAACGGATTCCAGCTGGCGTTCGGCTTTTGTTTGCGGGGTCAATGCATTCAACCAGGCGCGGCGAAATTTTTCGGATTTTGAATCCGTTTGCCACACCTGCGGAATCGGCATTTTCTGCAAAAAAGGCCTGGTTAATATTTTCTTTAAGGAATACGCGTTATCTGCCGGATTCACAAAAGAATCCGTTGCAAACCCTTTTTGCGGCACCGCAAGAAAAACAACGGCAACCGTATGAAAAAAAAGAATTTTTGCGTTTTTTCCTGCGTTCAAATCTGTCGATATCCTTAATAAAGAAAACTTCAGCTGAAAATATTTTTTCAGATAAAAGCTAAAAAAAGGTATAAGAATAAAGAAAAAACGATTCTTTTCAAAAGGAGATCACATGGCTTTGACGGCACCGCGCGGGGAACGATTAAACATCGGTTTGTTCGGCAGACGAAATGTCGGAAAATCGTCGTTATTAAATGCTTTATGCGCTCAACAGGTATCGATTGTTTCCGACACGCCGGGCACGACGACAGACGCCGTTTCAAAAATTTATGAACTGATTCCCGTCGGTCCCGTCACCTTTTTCGACACGGCCGGCATTGATGATTCGGGAACGATCGGAACTTTACGAACCGCCGCAACGCAAAAGATCATGAACAAAACGGATATCGCTTTGCTGGTCACGGACGAAAACGGCATCGGAACGTATGAACACTCTTTGATGGGTACCTTGAACACCTTAAATATCCCGTTTATTCTTGTCGTCAACAAAAGCGATAAAGCCAATCCTTTGATTGCGGACAAACTGCCCTGCCCCGTTGTTCGTATCAGCGCGGCCAAAAAAGAAAACATCGAACATTTAAAAGCCGTCATCACGGATATTGTTCCGGACTATTTAAAAACTGCCCCGGCACTGGTTCGCGATTTAATCACGCAAGGTCAAACGGTCGTTTGCATCGCCCCGATTGATTCCTCTGCCCCCAAAGGACGCCTGATCCTGCCGCAGGTTCAGGTAATCCGCGATATCTTGGACGCGCATGCTTATGCTTATGTCATTCAAAACGACCGGGAATTTTTGCAAATTCAGGAAAACTTAAAAACACCCCCTGCTTTGGTCATTACGGATTCACAGTTGATCCGATCCGTTGCCGCCGTCGTTCCGTCGGAAATCAACCTAACGACTTTTTCCACGCTTTTTGCCCGATACAAAGGGGATTTAAAGATTTTATACGATGGTGCGAAACATTTACAAAACCTGCCTGACAACGCTGAAATCCTGATCGCGGAAGCCTGTTCCCATCATGTTCAGGACGATGATATCGCCCGGGTAAAAATGCCGACGTTGATCAAAAACGTCCTAAAAAAAGAACTGCATTTTGAATGGTCGGCCGGCAGTGACTTTCCCGACGATTTAAACCGCTTTGACATTGTAATACATTGCGGGGGCTGTATGTTATCGCGTTTAGAAACGCTGCGCCGTTTAAACGAATGCGTCCGCAGCGGTGTTCCCGTTACGAACTTCGGCATGGCTCTTTCCGCCATGCAGGGGGTTCTGGATCGTGTTATCCGGCCGTTTGGAGTACAATCATGAAAAAAACATTGTTTTTGCTTTTATTTATTCTTTCCGGCTGTCTGCCGTTGCACACTTTATCAAACCCCGAACACCACCATTTTTACGAACGGGAATACGCTTTGCCCGATGAAGCGCGAAAATGGGCGGAAGGTGCCTCTTTGGAAGATTTATGCCAGGGAACAAAAAACTGGCGTCACGAACATATTCGAAAAGCCGCACTGCACGAAATAACAACAAGAAACATTGATACACGACAATGTTATTATGTCGGCATGGAATTAACGCCGTAAGGAGGAAACGATGTCTTGGTTGGAAGAAGCTCAGCAAAAAATCAAACAAAAACAGGAAAATGCCCGGACTGAAGATACGTTTTGTCCGGATAATTCCGAAGAACGCGAAAAGCTGGTCAATCGACTGAAAATGATGTATGACAATGCAACGGAACGCGAAATCAACAAAGCCTTGGACGAAGCTTTGGAAAAATTTGATCCGCCCTACGATGAAAAAGATTTTATGTTCTTTTTGCGTACAAAGTTAGAGGATTGATCATGAACGAGACACTGAGCGAAAAACTTAACCGAGCCCGGTTATTAAAACGACATTTCAAACTGCCCGAAACCATTGCCGTTTTAAAAGAATGCCTGCAAATAGATCCGGATTGTCTGATTGCCGCCGCCCAGGCCGGTTTATGCCTGCTTTTATCGGGAAAGGCTCAGGAAGCAGAACTTTTTTTTCAAAAAGCTTTTGACGGATCCGGAAAAAAAGATTTGCCGGTCGGCGCCTATCTGGCTGCCTGTATGACAGCATCGGACAAAGACAACGAAGCCGAAAACCTGTTAAAAACGCTTCATGACAAACAACCGGACTTTTCTGCCGCATCAACCTATATGCTGGCCGCAGAAATGCTGGCGGAAAAAAAACAGTATGAACAAGCCGTCCGACTGATCAACGCTTTATCCGTTCATTTCGGCGGTGATGCCTTTTTTACACAACCGGTCAATCATTACCGCATGATCCGCGTTTTATCGCTGGCCGGACTGATTGATATTGCCGAACAATTGGCGGAAGCTTTAAAACAAAAAACACCTGACGGCTGGGAAGGATCGGCAGCCGAAGCCTCTGTCGCCATGGCAAAAAAAGAATATGAAAAAGCCTATACACTGACCGTTCGCGCACTGCAAAGCGGCGGTGCTTCCTATCCTTTATTAGCGGCTCAACAACATTGGCTGGCATTAAACAAATAAGGAACAAAACCTTTTTTTAAGGCAAAAAACGGTTTTTTAAAACCGTCAGATAAGCATCGTTTGTCATATCGACACAAACGGGTGTGACGGAAATAAAGCCGTGCTGAACGGCATACGTATCTGAATTTTCTTCAATCATTCCGTTTCTGTCATAACCGATTTTAAAAGAACAGGCCCGATCCGAACGATCAAGAATTTGAATTTCATCGCCGATTTTTCGCGAACTGAAGCGCGTTATTTGAATACCGGCGACCTCTTTTGGGGCACATTCCGGGAAATTAATATTCAAAAATGTATGCTTCGGCCAGTTCATTGTTGCTGTTTTTTCAACCATCGGTACAATCAGTTCCGGCAGCGTCGGCCAATATTCGGATCCGTGTTTGGCACCGTACAAGCTGAATGCAAAAGACTTGATTCCTTGCAGCGTGCCTTCAATGGCCGCACCGGCTGTTCCGGAATAAAGGACGTCAAGCCCCAGATTTGAGCCGTGATTAACACCCGAAAAAACGAAATCAGGACGATGATCTTTTAACAAAACGTTACACGCAAACAGCACACAGTCCGTCGGCGTCCCGTCAACGCAAAAATGACGATCGTCTTTTTTTAAAGCGTTTAAAGCGCCCTTTGCCGTAAAAGAATGGGCTTTTCCGCTTTGTTCCGTTGCCGGCGCGATAACCCATACATCATCGGACAGACAACGGGCGGCCTGTTCCAAGACACGAATCCCCCGTGCTTCAATACCATCATCATTGCAGATCAGGATTCTGGCCTGTTTCAAACCGCCCGTCAATTTTTCAAGCCTTTATTTTTTCGCGGAAATAACCGTCTGGCCGCCCATATACTTTTGCAGCACTTCGGGAACAGCCACAGAGCCGTCCGCCTGCTGGTAATTTTCCATCACGGCAATCATTGCACGGCCGACCGCAACGCCCGAACCGTTCAACGTATGCACAAAACGGGTTCCTTTCTGCGTTTTTGTTTTACACCGGGCGTCCATACGGCGCGCCTGGAAATCCCAGCAATTTGAAACACTGGAAATTTCACGGTATTTATTCTGACCGGGCATCCAGACTTCCAAATCGTGTGTTTTACGCGAAGAAAAGCCCATATCGCCTGCCGACAGACACATGACACGGTACGGTAAATTTAACCCCTTCAGAACATCTTCGGCGCAATTTGTCATATGTTCATGTTCTTCCCAGGATTTTTCCGGCGTTGTAACGGCAACCATTTCAACTTTGTAGAACTGATGCTGACGGATCATGCCGCGCGTATCCTTTCCCGCTGCCCCGGCTTCGGAACGAAAACACGGCGTCAAAGCCGTTAAACGTAACGGCAGCATTTCTTCGTCCAAAGCTTTTCCCGCGACAAAGTTTGTCAGACTGACCTCTGCCGTCGGGATCAGCCAATAACCGTCCGTTGTATGATACAAATCTTCGGCAAATTTCGGCAACTGCGCCGTTCCGTAAACCGCGCTGCTGTTCACCATCAAAGGTACTTCCATTTCCGTATAGCCGTGTTTTTCACGGTGCAAATCCAGCATATACTGCGCCAAAGCCCGTTCCAGACGCGCCAGATCACCCATCAGGTAAACAAAGCGGGCCCCGGATACTTTTGCCGCCTGATCAAAATCCATCATACCCAGTTTGGCACCGATTTCATCATGTTCCAACGGCTTGAATTCGAACCGGCGCGGTTCACCCCAACGGCGAATTTCGCGGTTTGTCGTATCGTCTAATCCGTCCGGAATATCATCTGCCGGTCTGTTGGGCAAGGTTTCCAGAACGGCATCAATTTGTTCGCACAAAGAACGGACATCTTCTTCGGCATCGGCCATACTGCGTTTTAACGCGCCGACTTCATGCATCAGAACATCAGCATCGCCGCCTGATTTTTTCAGTTCGGCGACCTGACGGGACAAATCATTGCGGCGAGACTGCATTTCCTGCAGATCCGTCTGTGCCGCACGATATTTCTTATCCAATTCCAATATTTCGGCCGAACGCGGCTGAATACCGCGGCGTTCCAACCCCTTATCAAACAAAGCGGGATTTTCCCTGATCCATTTTATGTCGTACATAATGACTCCTAAAGAAAAAATTTAATTACTTATAGTCCCGATCCGTTTTCTTTTCAAGGCCTTGAATGTACCAAACAGCGCTTTCGTACAAAAGAAGCAACGGCAATGCCAGTGCAAACTGGCTGATGACGTCAGGCGGCGTTAAAACAGCGGCAACAATAAAAATAAAAACGATCGCATAACGGCGAAAGTCTTTCAGATTTTGGGCACTGATTATCCCCAGACGCCCCAATACGACCAAGACGACCGGCAACTGAAAACTGATGCCGAAAGCCAGAATTAAGCTCATTAAAAAAGACAGGTATTCGCTTAATCTGGCTTCCAATACAATCGGCAGCGTATTTTCCGGCGCGCTCAGTTGCTGAAAAGACAGCAAGAATTTAAACGCTATCGGTGTTAATACAAAAAAAACAAACAAGCCGCCGCAAACAAACAATACCGGAGAAGAAATAAAAATCGGAGAAACAAATTTTCTTTCATTCGGATATAATCCGGGAGCCACAAAGCGCCAAACCTGAAAAGCCGCAAACGGAAAACAAAGAACGGCCGCACCGAACGCCGCTAATTTTAAATGCGTCAAAAACCCTTCGGCCAACCCGGTAAAAATAACACGCTGAGAACCGCCCGTTTTTTCCATCGCTTGCGCCAAAGGATACATCAATACATCTAAAATTCTGCCGGCACAGGGATATAGCACCAAAAACAACAGCGCAAAAAACAACAGAATTTTTAACAAACGGGCACGCAGTTCGGTTAAATGCCCCGTCCACGTCATCACGCTTTGTTCGTTTTCCGTTTCGTTATCGGATAAATCCGGCGGTAAAAAATCATTTGTCATCAGCCGTTATATCCTTTTTCTTTTCTGCCGGACGACCCTGATCTTGCATCAGGGCTTTTTCCGCTTTTTCAGCTATTTTATCGGCGTCATATAAAACATCATCAACGACTTGTGAGGTTTTCTTGAGAAAATGGTTTAACTTGCGATAAAAGCGCCCGAATGTCCGCAGAACCTCCGGCAGCTGCTTCGGGCCGACAACCAGCAAAGCAATGACCAAAATGACTCCGAATTCTGCCGAACTGATCCCGAACACCGGTTATGCGTCCTTTGACGGATCCGTATCGTTTTGTTTGGCTTCGGGTTCCGGTTCTTTTTCTTTATCTTCGCTTAAGCCTTTTTTAAAGGAACTGACACTTTTTCCCAAATCCTCGGCCAAAGCCGGCAACTTTCCGCGCCCGAACAAGACCAGAATAATCAATAAAATAACCAGCAGCTGGAAAAAACCGACACTCATGACCCCATCTCCTTGTGTCAAGCCGAAAAAACCGGCGAAAAAAACAAACATTTTTTGAACGGCAAAAGCCAATAAACGTGAAATAAAATCAAAATCACGTCCTATATAATTGCCCAAAACCGGCAAAAAAATCAATAATAAAGCAATAATGCCGAAACCGTAGCGTTCCGTTTTTGCAAACCGTATCGCCCAAGGCAACGGCAACAAACCGGTCACAATTCTGCCCCCGTCCATCGGCAAAACGGGAATCAGATTAAACGTCATGATTGAAAAATTAAAAACAATCATGTTCAATAACAGCCGCAAAAACACGTCCGAAGGCAGAAAATGAAAAATATTTTTGCATACGCTTAAGACGGCAAAAGATCCCAGAGCCAGACAAAAATTCATCACCGGGCCGGCCAGAGCCACCCACACCATATCTTTTTTCGGATTTTTCAGACGCCTGAAATCCACGGGAACGGGTTTTGCCCACCCGAACATAAACGGAGTGCCGGAAAAAAACAAAATCAACGGAAACAGAATTGTTCCGACAGGATCAACGTGACGTAAAGGATTTAAAGACAGTCGCCCGCTGTCACGTGCCGTCGTGTCCCCTAAAAAAAACGCCGCACAGCCATGAGCCGTTTCATGCAGCACAATTGCCAGCACAACGGGGATTCCCCATTCCAGCCAAGGCAAAACCGCATCCAAAGCGCTCATTGGATTCAGGCCATTTTTTCCAGCAGCCAGGCCCTGGTCGTTTCGTAATCAAAAGCCGGCGCATGTTCCAAAGCGCGTTTACGCATTTCCTGTCCGCGGACGAAACGTTCCATAGCCCGGGCGGACAACGGTTCAACCACCGATGCGATCATGTCCATTTCGTCCATATTGCCGTTACAGTGCAACACGGCATCACAGCCGGCCGATACGGCTTCAAGAGTTAAATCAGACAACGTTCCCGTCAAGGCCTTCATGGACAAATCGTCACAGATCAAAAACCCTTTAAATCCGATCTCGTCACGAATAATATCCTGAATGATTTTTTCGGAAAGAGACGCCGGTTTATCCGCATCAAGCGCGGTATATAAAACATGAGCCGTCATTCCCCACGGAGCAGAAGCCAAATACTTAAACGGCATAAAATCCGTTTTTTTCAATGTTTCCAAATCCGCATCAACTTCCGGCAGTTCAAAATGACTGTCCACGCGGGCGCGGCCATGTCCGGGCATGTGTTTGACAACAGGCAAAACACCTTCTTCCAGCAGGCCTTCACAAATAGACGCCCCCAAAGCGCCGACGGTATGCGGGTTACGCGCGAACGTTCTGTCGCCCAGAATTTTATCGTTTGATCCTTCAACAGGCACATCCAAAACCGGTGCGCAATCAACATTAATACCGATTTCACGCAAATCACGCCCCATCAGACGCGACGTACCGTGCGCAGCCTTTAAAGCGGCCAGCGCCCCTTTTTCATACATATCGCCGAACACCTGAACGGGCGGATACTGTTGCCAATACGTTGATTTCAAACGTGACACCCGTCCGCCTTCCTGATCAATTAAAACAGGCGCATCTTCACGATCCACCGTTTCACGCAAAGACTGAACCAACGTTTTTAACTGTTCCGGTGTCGCGATATTGCGTGAAAACAAAATAAAGCCTAACGGATTAACCCGTTCAAAGAATTCTTTTTCTTCATCACTCAGAGCCAGGCCCGAGCAGCCGAAAATAACGGCTGATGGATATTCATTTGACAACGAAACACTCCTGTTTTTTCTGTTTCAACTGATTACACAACGCCTTTGCTTCTTCTTGTTTTTTAAACTGTCCGACACGCAGGCGATAAAAGGTGCCGCTGGCCACAACGGTCTTGGATATAAAATAAGGCTGATCGGCAATAATCTCTTTAAACTTTTTGGATAAGCGCTTCCATTCGCTTTCCGCCGCGCTGTTTGAACGGGTGGAAACCAGCTGTACCGTATAAAAGCCTTCTTTCGTTTCCCGGGATTTTTGTTCTTTTGTTTTCGCGGTTTTCCCTGTCTGTTCAACAACGGCCGGCTGTTCTTTTTCCAAAACCGGCATAACGGCAACCTGCTCTGTTTCTTTAAACATGACCTCAACGGGTGTGCCGTCGTCTTCATAAACAACGGCCGCAGCCGGTTGCAAATCCTGCTCAAGAATATCGGCAGCCAGTTCTCCGATCGGATCCGGTTGTTTTTCTTCCGATGCCAACGGCGGAGAAGCCGGCTTTTCTGCTGCCGGCAGCAACCGTTCGACAGGCAGTTCCGTATTGCTTTGACGCAGACGTTCATAAACCAGCTTGTCCCGATTGGGGACTTCCATACCGCCCGGAGTTTCCGGTTTCATACCGTCAGCCGAAGAATCGGCCCGGATAACCGGCAGATCACCGCTGTCTGCTCCGTAATAAACCGAAACATACTTGCCGAAAGTCAGCCACCCGATTCCGACAGCGCCGACGATACCGATCAGAATACCGATTAAAATCGCCGGCCGTTTTTTACGCTGTTCCAGACGTTCTTCCCGGAAAGAAGCCAGAATGTCTTCCTGTGACGTATCTGTATCCTGCGGTTGCATAATCACATCTCCTCTGCGGGAATAACGCCGAACACGCCCAAACCGGATCGAATAACCGTTGCCACGGCTTCAACCAGCGCCAGACGAGCCAAAGACAGATCCGGTTTTTCCTGTTCCAAAAAACGCAGCTCCGTATTGTCCCGCCCTTTATTCCACAACCCGTGAAATTCGGCAGCCGTATCATTCAAATAATACGCAATCCGATGGGGTTCGTGCGCGGCGGCGGCAATTTCAATCTGGCGCGGAAAATCTGCCAGCCGGCGAATTAAAGCGATTTCCGATTCATCTGTCAACAATGAAAAGTCGGCTTTGGCCAAAGCCGGCAGGCTTAAATCCGCCGCAGGAAACATTTCCGCGGCTCTGCGGCGTACGGAACAAGCGCGGGCAAAAGCGTAATTTACATAAAAAACGGGATTATCCTTTGATTGTTCTTTGACCTTTTCGACATCAAAGTCCAAATGTGCATCATTTTTGCGCGTCAGCATAATAAAGCGCATCACATCTTTGCCCACAGCGTCTACCATATCGCGCAAAGTAACAAATCGCCCTGCCCGTTTAGACATTTTCATCGGTTCGCCGTTGCACATCAGGTTGACCATCTGGCATAATCTGACATCCAGCTTGGCCTTTCCGTCGGTCAGGGCTTTGACGGCCGCCATCATGCGTCTGACATATCCCGCATGATCCGCGCCCCAAACATCAATCATATCGTCAAAACCGCGACGATATTTATCCAGATGATAAGCCATATCGGAAGCAAAATACGTCTGAAAACCGTTTGATTTTTTCAGTGCACGGTCCACGTCGTCGCCGAACAAAGTCGCCTTAAACAACGTCTGCGGGCGAGGTTCCCAATCATCGGGCAATTTACCTTTCGGCGGTTCCAAAACGCCTTCATAGATCAGTCCTTTGGCGCGCAAAAATTCAATTACTTCTTCAACTTTTCCGGATTCGACCAAGGCCCGTTCCGATGAAAACACGTCAAATTTTATTCCCAAAGCCGCCAAATCATCGCGAATCATATCCATCATTTTATTGATGGCAAACGAACGAAAATAAGCCAGCCATTCCGATTCAGGCTTATCCAGCCATTTTCCGCCGTCTTTTTCGGCCAGTTCCTTGCCGACGGGGATCAGGTATTCGCCGGGATAAAGTCCTTCGGGGATTTGCCCGATTTGTTCGCCCAACGCCTCTTTGTACCGCAAGAAAACCGACCGGGCCAACACGTCAACCTGTGCCCCGGCATCATTAATGTAATATTCGCGGGTGACCTCATAACCGGCCTTTTCCAGCAAAGACGCCAAAGCATCACCGAAAACGGCCCCGCGGCTGTGTCCGATATGCATAGGTCCCGTCGGATTGGCAGAAACAAATTCAACGTTTTTCTTTTGCCCTTTTCCGATATCCGAAGAACCGAAAGCCTCACCCTTTTCAAGAATGTTTTTTAAACAACCGTCCCAAAAAGCTTTGGACAAACGCAAATTAACAAAGCCCGGACCGGCGACTTCCGCGGTATCAACGATCGGCAGATTTTTTAATTCTGCCGCCAGAATTTCGGCGAAATCCCGCGGTTTCATACCGACCTGCCCCGCCAAAATCATGGCAGCGTTCGTCGCGGCATCACCGTGATTAACGTCCCGAGGCGGTTCGGCCACCAGGCGTGAAGTATTCAGTCCGGACGGAATCTTTCCGTCTTTTTCCAGTTTTTCCAAAGTCTCAATGATATTGTTTCGGATTTGTGTAAAAATATTCATATTAAAGTCTCACCTGCGGATCAAAAAGCCGCATATGCAGTTCAATGGCAGATGCGTCTGTCAGTCCGGCAATAAAATCAGCGATCAGCCGGGCTTTTTGTTTTTGCCCCTCCGCGTTTTGAGGACAAAGACGCAATTTCTGCTGCCAATGCGGCGGTAAAATGTTGTTTTCGGCAAACAGCAAAGAAAATAAATCCCTGATAATTCTTTTTCCTTTGCTGGTCATGCGGTTAATTTTATAGTGGCGATACATATTCGGAAACAAAAAGCCCTTCAGACTGCGCATCTGTGCCTTCATATTTTCCGAAAAATCGATAACGCAACGGCCGCAGGATCTGATGTCTTCAACGCTTTGCGGCTGCAATTCCGACAGATTACGCCGAGACGTATCGGCAACGTCCAAAATCATATCATTAATCATGCGCCGTACCGTTTCGGCAACAATTCTGGAATGTTCCACTGTCGGGTATTCTTCTGCAACCTGATCATAGTGGCGTTTAAAAAAGTCAACCTGCGACATTTCTTCGGCGCTGATCAACCCTGTTTTTAAGCCGTCGTCCGTATCATGATTGGAATAAGCAATATCATCGGCCAAAGAAGCGATCTGCGCTTCCGCCCCCGGAAAACCGTCCAGTTCCAGATCCTGCAATGCATTATATTCCGCGATTTCCAGCGGCAGAGGCTTTTTCCCCGCCCCGACCAAAGGCCCGTTATGTTTTACCAGCCCTTCCAACGTTTCCCAAGATAAGTTAATCCCGTCAAAACGCGGATATTTCTGTTCCAGTTTTGTAACGATTTTCAAAGAATGGGCATTATGGTCAAAACCGCCGTAATCCTGCATGCATTCATTCAAGGCCATCTCGCCGGCGTGTCCGAAAGGAGTATGTCCCAAATCATGCGCCAAAGCCAGCGCTTCGCCCAAATCTCCGTCCAAATTCAACATACGGCACAGCGACCGGGTAATCTGGGATACCTCCAGCGAATGCGTCAAACGGGTGCGCAGGCTGGTTCCTTCATGATAAACGAACACCTGCGTTTTTGATTCCAGACGGCGAAAAGCCTCCGAATGAATAATTCTGTCCCTGTCGCGTTGAAAACACGTCCGATAAGGCGCTTCTTTTTCGGGATAAAGCCTGCCGCGTGTTTTTTCTGCCAGCGTTGCATAAGGGGCTAATACCATAGACACCTGCGCATTTAAAAAATTCGAGGGCATTATAACAAAACCAAATCAAAAAGCTATTTTATTTTGAATTTTCGGTTGCTTTTGTGTCCCGGGTCATTGAACCGTGATCGTCCGAAAATATTTGATGGTAAGTATTTATTATATTTTTCAAAAAGTTATCAAATTTTTCCTTCAACTGAAACTCGTCCATCATTCTGATCGCAAAACGTTTAATCAGTTGCGTATAGTATCTGTCATATCTGCCCATTACGGGTTTTTGATCTGCCGCAACGGACTGATCTGCCGGTATTTCGGCAATTTCTGTTTTTTCAGGCACTTTTGTTATTTCTGATACCGCGGGCGTCTTTGTTTTTTCCAACGTCTCGGATCTCTTTGCGTTTTCGGGTGTTTTTTCCTTAACACGCGGAAAGGCCGGGCGAAGTCTTGTTGAAAAAGTTTTTCCGGAGTGAATCGAAGACGTCTGAATGACTTCTTCAATCCCCGGAATCTGATTAAAAATAAACGGCATTTTTACATTCGACGCTGTTTTCCGCTGTTCGGCAATTATTTCTTTTTGGCGTTTTTTTGTTTTCTGCAAAGCGGCATAGGCTCTCATATCTTTTTCAAAATACTGCCGCCACAACGGAACGGCGTCCCCCATTATTTTGTTTTGTTGAACCACTTCTTCGGAAATTTTTTGCTGATAAGCAGCCATTCTTTTATTCAGCGAATAACGTATATCCCTGCACAAAACACCGTTTTTGGCCAGACGTTCGTATACTTTTGCGACGTCCGCTTTAATTCTGCCCGGAACATTCCGAGCACGCTGTTCCAGCAGGCTGACACGCTGCGACAGGCTGTCCATTAAATAATCATACAAAAATGTCCCCCGTTTTTCGTTAAATGTAATTGTCGTTAAAAATCCCAATTCCAGACGGATTTCACCGCTTTGACATTCCAAAAACAAATTTGCCCGGTCCAATTCAAGTGAAGCGCCCGTTACCAGATTTTTTAAAATGCCCTCTCCTTGGGCCTGCGGATCCGATGACTTGTCTACTTTGATGTTATCCGGAGGAGATATATTATACACACGCCTTGTTTCCAGCATGACCAGTTCGACTTTTGCCCGGGGCGCTGCTTTTTCCTTTATCGCCTCTTCATTTTTTACGACCTGTGCCCATTGATAAGCATAGTTTTCTTCACCATCTATCAGGTTATTTTGTTTTTCACATTCATTGATCATACGATTCAAATAATCATATAAAACGTTATAAACGTCCAAATGGATCTGATAACAGCCTTTTCCCTGGGCCCGAGATTCTTCAAAACGCATCAAAACTGCCGTAGAAATCGGCTGATAAAATTTTTCGATAACCCCTTTATACAAAGCAACATGCGTTAATTCATGCTTTAAAATATGATCAAATTGCGCTGTTCCTTTTTTATACCGATTAACGATTTGAACCTCAAATTCAAAATTACTGAAATCCAGGATAATTTTCCCGGTATTGCAGTCTATTTGAATGTTCGGAATATAAGATACGGGAACAGTACATCCGGCAGCACCGATACCGCATCTTGTCAAGGGATCCGAAATTCTGAAAGTGATTTTTTCCTCAATCGGTATAATCGAAACTTCCGATTGACCGAATGCCGGAAAAGAGAAAAGAAACACAAGAAAAAAGAAAACAAACTGCCGGCTGTTATTCATGTTGTTGCTGTTCGCAGATATCCGTATTATATAAATGGTCTCCCTGCGGCGAATCTATTTTTGCGTTTTCCGCTGCGGCAGCCTTGGCATATGACTTGGCGGCTTCCTGTGCTGTTTTTGCAATGCGTTGTTGAATTTCTTCACAACCTTTTGAGGTGTCCTGTCCTTCTTCGTATGCCAAAATCATATCCTGCGCCGTTTTATTGAGATAGGAAGTCAGCACTTTTCTGTAAATTTTTTCATGGGTCAATTCATGTTTTAAGATCTGATCGAAAAAACAGGTCCCTTTTTCGTATGCTGAAGAAATCGAAATCATCATCGCCTGTGTTTCCGCGACGTTCAATACGATCTTTGATGTTTCACAGTCTGTTTCGGCGCTGAAAGAAACACCGAAAGTCGTACAGCTGAACTTGTTTTTTGCATGACAGGACACCTGATCTGAATCCGTGCGAAAAACCGTTTGTCCGGGAACATAGTTTACTTTTACGGTCGGTCTTTCCCGGTTAACCTGCAGGTATGCATTGGCAACGGGCAGATCCTGTTTTTGGAAATAAGAATCTTTCTTTTGAACATATGTATTTTTTTTCTGATAACGGCGGGTATATTTTTGTTTTGCGCCAAAAGCTTCGGACGGAACCGATCCGACCGCAACCAGCATACAGATCAAGCAGAATATTTGTCTTATTTTGCGCATTTTCTTTTCAACTCTGACGGAGTAATCGGTTTAACCTGCTCTTTTAGAATCCATTGTATCCGGATAACTGCACACAATCAATTGAATTTCCGAATACAAATTTGCGTTAAAAGCATTGACAATCCGACAGCCTTTTTTGAACAACTGTATCCAAAATGCCGGCGTGCAAATCCGGCATGCCGAATGCCCAAGTATCACGCTTTATTCTTCGCACTGTTTTTGTAAATGCAGATAAGCGTCCTGCGAATCCATCAGTTCGTTTTGTCTTGTATCTTCGGCCATCATGCGGGAAACAAACCCGTTTAAAACCTTATTGATTTTATTGATATGCGCCTGCGTCAAGGGCGCCGGAAAAGCTTCAATAACCGCCAAAACGGCTTTGGCGATTTCGGGAGCAAACCGATTTAATATGCGTCGGTGCAGCGCCAAATGCGTTAATTCATGTTTTAAAACCGCATCAAACAAACAGGATCCTTTTTTTAAATCAGAAGAAATTTCCACTTCGATTTTTTGTAACCCGATCTGCAGGTCGATTTTCCGGATTGATCCGATCGGAGTCAATTCCAAATTCCCGATTGAAGCGTAAAAAACAACGCGCGTACACCCGCCGCCGTGGTTAACGGCGCCGGAACAATCAAATTTTCTGTTTTTATGGATATACACCGGCCGGCCTTCATCAATCCGTACCGACATTTTTGGTTTTTCCGCATCGACCGGATCCCCTGATACCGAAACGGACAAAGGAATTTTCCGACTGATTTTCTGTACGCCAAAAACCTGATCGGCAAAACAAAACGTCAAAAACAACACCGTAAAAAAAATCAGCCCGGATTTCATTTTTCCTTTCCGAATAATATTTTTATTTAAACAGACCGCCAAAGAAAAAACAATCCCTCCCGTTTACTTATTTTCCTGTAGATCCGCTTTATTTTTTCCTGTATAACAATGTAATCAAACAAAAAATACCAAAGGTCGTCTTTTTAAAATGAGCGGTAATTTTCACAATTGCGCCGAATCGTTGTCTTCTTTTGTTCAAAACGAACAAAAAAAGATTTGCGTGTCGACATGGAACGTCAATTCGGTCAAGGCGCGGTTGCCGATTTTAACGACCTACCTGCAGGAAAAAAAGCCCGACATCATTATGATGCAGGAAATCAAGACGGAAACGGAAAATTTCCCCGCTTTTGAACTGAGCTGCATCGGCTATCATTCTGTGGCCAAAGGACAGAAAAGCTATAACGGCGTGGCATTGGCAGCGGTCTATCCGCTGGAATTGATCCGGGAATCTTTGCCCGGCGCGCCGGATAACGGAGAACAATCCCGTTTTATCGAAGCCTATTGTCCGGCATTAAAAACCCGATTAATCAGCGTTTATGTCCCGAACGGGGAACCGCCGCCGACAGATCCCGGCAATACGGCCAGACTGGAATATAAGTTGGCCTGGCTGGACGCTTTGGCGGCCTATGCCGAACAACTGATGAATCAGGACGATCCGTTTATTATCGGCGGAGACTTTAACGTCATAGAATATGATGACGATGTTTATGATCCGTCGGCTTTTAAAAACACAGCGTTTACATTGTCGTCCGTCAGACAACGTTTCCGGGCGTTTTATTATACCGGCCTGACAAACGCTTTGCGCCGCACGCAGGCTGATTCTGCCGGCCGGCCGCTGTATTCCTATTGGGATTACCGCGGCGGAGCATGGGAAAAAAACAACGGTATTTTGCTTGATCATTTGTTTTTGTCCCCCGTATGGGCGGACAAACTGATTTCGTCATGTGTTGACAGCGAAACCCGCAGCGAGCAGAAAGCCTCTGATCACGCGCCCGTGCGCTGCCTTTTATCTTCAGTATAACAGAGGAAAAGATGGAGTCTCCTTCGTCATATACATTTTTAAAACTTTTTTCCGCGTTTGTTTTTGTGGCGATTAATGCTTTTTTCGTTGCGGCCGAATTTTCAATTGTTAAAATCCGCCGGTCCCGGTTGGAAGAAATCGAAGCCCACGGCAATAAAAAAGCCAAACTGGCCATTAAAGTAACATCTGCTTTGGATTCTTACCTCAGCGCAACACAGCTGGGAATTACTTTGGCCTCTTTGGCTTTGGGGTGGATCGGGGAACCGGCTCTGGCGGTTATTATTGATCCGTTATTCGGTCCGTGGTTAAAAGACGATCCGATTTTAATGCATTCCGTCAGCATAGCGACCGCCTTTACGATTATTACGTTGCTGCACGTGGTGTTCGGGGAATTGGTTCCGAAATCCATTGCCATTCAGAAAACAGAAACGGCAGTCATGCTGGTTGTCAGACCGTTATATGTGTTTGCGCAGATTTTCCGTCCGATTATTTATGTTTTCGATCATCTGGCAGCGTTTGCGCTGAAAATCATCGGGATCCAGCCGGCTCATGACAGCGATCTGGTTCATTCCGAAGAAGAAATCAAACTGATCGCCGGAGCGTCTCAGCGCGGCGGAATAATTGATAAAACGGAAAGCGAAATTATTAAAAACGCCGTTGATTTTTCCGATAAAATTGCCCGTGAAATCATGGTTCCGCGGCAGGACATGGAATGTTTGTATTTAGAAAATACGTATGACGAAAATTTTGATATTGTCAAAAAAAGCAATCATACGCGTTATCCCGTCTGCGATGACGACAAAGACAACATCGTCGGAATGGTTCATTTGCGCGATCTGTTGATGAAGGCCGGAGAAAAAGACATTACAAAAATGCTGCGGGAAGTTCTGTTCGTCCCCGAAAGCCTTTCTGTTTCCGAAGTCCTGCATACCATGAAAAAACGCCATATTCACATGGCCATTGTCATTGACGAATACGGCGGTACTTCCGGTTTGATTTCAATGGAAGACGTGCTGGAAGAACTGGTCGGCGACATTCAGGACGAACATGATACGACCGATGATGTCTATGAAAAACGGTTGGAAGACGGATCATTTGAATTTCAAGGTATGACTTTGCTGGACGAAGCCATGGAGTATATGGGCTTGCGTACTTTGGACGAACACGAAGAAGACACGATCGGAGGTTACGTCTTCGGATTGTTGGCGCGCAAACCGAAAGTCGGTGATGTCGTTGATTGTCCGTTATGCAGCTTTGAAATTCTGGAAATTGACGGTTTCCGCGTTAAAAAAGTCAAAGCTTTTCTGAAAAAAAATGATGCGGAAGAAGACTCCGTCAAAACCGAAGAAAAAATCGATTAATTCATTACAAAAAGGGGCCTAGGCTCCTTTTTTTATTCACACGGCCTGATTACTTTGCACGGATTGCCGGCGGCAATGACACCCGCCGGGATATCTTTAACCACAACACTGCCTGCCCCGATAACACTGTTATCCCCGATCGTTACGCCGGGTAAAATAACAACCGCCCCGCCGATCCAAACGTCTTTCCCGATCGTAATCGGTTGTGCTTTCTCCAACCCTTTACGGCGCTGTTCGGCATTCAACGGGTGATTAACCGTATAAAACTGAACTTTCGGACCGATAAAACACCCCTGCCCGATACGCACATACCCGGCATCCAAAAATACACTGCCCGTATTGATATAAACGTCATCTTCCAAAAACAAATGACAACCGTAATCGCAATATAGCGGCGGCGTAACCGTCACGTTTTTTCCGACAGAGCCCGTTATTTCCTTTAATAAAGCCCGACGTTTTTCCTGTTCCGAAACATCAGTGGCGTTATATTCTTGCAACAAACGCTGCACTTTGACATAAAAAACAGACAATTCTTCACAGGTCGCATCAAACCATTCGCCGCGGCGTTGTTTTTGATATTCAGTTTCCATTGTTCCTGCCTTTTTGTGACCGACGGCAGTATAAAAAACAGAAAAATCAAAGTCAAATTCAATAGCGTGCCTTCCAAAGAAGAAGCTTTACTCGTCCCGAACACAGCACATTCCAAGATAAAAAAACGGACACGAGAGAAGCCTCATATCCGTTCGGGGAAATTTTTATATCTGTTTTTCACCGGATCAGAAAACAGATCGGTCTTTATTAATCAAAAAAGCGATATAAGATATTTTCTGTATTTTCTTCCTCAACGGGATCTTCTTTTTCTTCGGAGGAGGCGTCGGCCGATTTGTTTTTCTTTGACGTATCCAGCGTATAAACGACAGCTCCCAATCTTTGACCGTTCAATCCCGATAAAGACAAAGCGCCGCCGGATAAGTTCAGTTCCGGCAAAACAAAATGCCCGGTTTGATCCGACATTGACAACAGTTTTTTCTGTTGTTTTTTCGCCAAGCTTTCCCCCGTTCCGATCGATGTCAAAAAAGCCAGATTTTCTGCCGTGCACCAGCCGGAATATTTTGTTCTGTTCGGTTCGCTCCTCCGCATTTTAAACCAAGATATTTTTTTTAATCCCGTTTTATCCAGCGCCGTATAAATACGCACTTTGCCATATTGGGACAACGCGTCCGGAATATTTCCCACCATACGGGTTAATTTTTTGGATATTTTCAGGTATCCCGTCTTTTCCCCGTCGATTTTCATCAAAACGCTGTAAACAAGGTCTTGGGAAGGCAGTCTTTCCCAAAAACAGGCGGACGACGAATCGATCAAATCTGCCGGCAAACGCATTCTGCCGCGATAATTTTTATCGTTAATGCGAACAAAAAAACGCGTGTTCGGGTGATAAAAAACAAAATCCGCGTCATAATCTTTAGCCAAAGCTTTTGCATACTTTGAGGCTGCTTTAACAACGCGGCGCGTGCTGCGATCCCGAGCGGCTTCCATAAATTTTTGATCCGAAAAGATCTGTTCTTTGGCAAAAGTCCGCAATTCGGTACATACGCGCGCTTCTTCCGAATGAAAGAAATCTTTCATTTTTTCATCGGGCGTTTGCTCTGTAACCGTGGCGACAACCGGCGTTTCAACTTTTATCACCTGTTGAGCCTCAGCCGAAACGGCAATATTGCCAAATAAAAAAGAAAAAATCAGGAACAAGCTTGTTTTTTTCATCAACTTTCTCCGAACCCTTACAGAGAACTTAATCGTAACAGAGCTCCGTTAACATTGTCCAATGCTGTTTTTGCTTCGTTTAAACGCACTTTTTGTTCTTCAATGACCTTTGCCGGCGCTTTGGCTATAAAAGCTTCATTGCCTAAACGGGCATTCAAAGAAGAAATGACTTTTTCAAGATTGGCTTTTTCTTTATTTAAACGTTCCGTTTCTTTGGCAACATCAATCACTCCGGCCAGCGGCAGCAAAATTTCCGCCGTCCCGAAAACAGCCTGAGCCGACCCTTTGGCATCATCGACAGATGTTGAAATTTCCGCTTTTTCCAAACGCGCCAACGTTTTGATCAACGTGTTAAACGTTGCCAAACGTTCCTGTTCGGTTTGAGAAGCCTTGCCCAGCAACATCGTTATTTTGGCCGACGGCGCAATATTCATTTCCGAACGCAAAGACCGAACGGCAGCCACCAAATCCACAACCCAGTCCAGATCTTCTTCCGCCTTTAAATCAACCAAAGCGGACAGATCTGACCACGGCGTAACAATCAGCATCTGATCACGATCAAATCTGCTCCACAATTCTTCGGTCACAAAAGGCATCATCGGATGCAGCATAATCAGAATACGATCAAAAACCCATGCCGCCGTGGCACGCGTTTCGGCCTTAACGGCTTCATCATTTCCGAAAAACAGCGGCTTGGCAAATTCCAGATACCAGTCGCAAAACGTTCCCCAAACAAACTGATATGCCGCATTGGCCGCTTCGTTGAATTTATATTCGTCAAAAGCCGTCGTAACCTTTGCATGCGCTTGCGCCATCTTGGAAATAATCCATTTATTCAACGGCTCCTTCACCGCTTTCGGATCAAATCCTTTGACGGGTTCACAAGAATTCATCTCGCAAAAACGCGCCGCATTCCACAGCTTTGTTACAAAATTGCGATACCCTTCGACGCGGCTTTCCCCCAGCAGCACATCACGCCCCTGAGCCGACATGGCAACCAACGTAAATCGCATGGCATCAACACCATACTTATCCGCCAAAACCAAAGGATCAATAACGTTTCCTTTCGACTTTGACATCTTTCGCCCTTGTTCGTCACGAACCAAAGCGTGAATATAAACCGTTTTGAACGGAATTTCTTTCATAAAGAACATTCCCAGCATGACCATTCTGGCCACCCAGAAAAAGATAATATCAAATCCCGTCACCAGAACACTGGTCGGATAATAGCGTTTCAGTTCTTTTGTTTCATCGGGCCAGCCTAATGTTGAAAACGGCCAGATTCCCGAAGAAAACCACGTGTCAAACACATCGGGATCTTGGGTCAATTCGACATGTTTGCCGTAATACTGATCTGCTTCGGCCTGAGCCAGATCGATATTTTCTTCGACAAAGAAATGGCCGTCCGGTCCATACCAAACCGGAATCTGATGGCCCCACCATAACTGACGGGAAACACACCACGGCTGAATGTTGCGCATCCATTCAAAATAGGTTTTTTCCCAAACCTTCGGAACAAACTGTAATCGACCGTCTTCCACGACCTTAATGGCTTCAACAGCCAGTTTCGGCGCATCGACAAACCATTGATCCGTCAGCCACGGTTCAATGACGACGCCGGATCTGTCTCCGTACGGAATAGTCATGGGATTGTCTTCTTCTTTAACGAACAAACCTGCCGCTTTGACGTCCGTCAGAACTTTTTCTCTGGCTTCGGCCGTTGTCAGGCCTTGGTATGCTTGCGGTACGTTTTCGTTTAAATGCGCCGTGGAATCCAAAATATTAATCATCGGCAAATTATGACGTTTACCGACCTCATAGTCGTTAAAATCATGTGCCGGCGTAATCTTAACGGCCCCCGTCCCTTTTGTCGGATCGGCGTGTTCATCGGCAATTACCGGTATTGCCCGGTTGCAAATCGGAATAATAACGTTCTTACCGATAATATCTTTGTAACGTTCATCTTCATCACTGACAGCAACGGCCGTATCGCCGAACAACGTTTCCGGACGTGTTGTCGCAATTGTGATAAAGCGATCCTTTTCCCCTTCGACAGGGTAATTAAAATACCACATTTTGCCGACAACTTCGCGCTGTTCGACTTCCAGATCGGAAATGGCCGTCTGCAAATACGGATCCCAGTTCACCAAACGTTTTGCGCGATAGACCAAGCCTTTTTTATATAACGTCACAAATTCCTGGCGAACGGCACGACACAAGCCTTCGTCCATGGTAAAACGTTCGCGCGGCCAGTCTAAAGAAGCGCCCAAACGGCGCAATTGATTCGTAATTTGTCCGCCGGATTTGGCTTTCCATTCCCAGACTTTTTCAACAAATTTTTCACGTCCTAAATCGTGTCTGGAAATACCGTCTTTGGCCAGCAGGCGTTCAACAACCATTTGCGTGGCGATACCGGCATGATCCGTCCCCGGTTGCCACAAGACATCTTTGCCTTTCATGCGTTGATAACGAATCAAAGTATCCTGAATCGTAAAAGTCAAAGCATGCCCGATATGCAGATTTCCCGTTACATTGGGCGGAGGAATCATAATGCAATACGGTTCTTTATCCGAATCGGGATTGCAGGCAAAAGCACCTGCCTTTTCCCATTTATCATAACATTTTGTTTCGACTGCGGCCGGGTTATACGTTTTATCCAGCATCGCCGATCCTCCCTTTCTTTTTCAGACATTACATTATAAAAATATTCCTCAAGCTGTTTTCAGGCTTGAGGAAATAAAAACACCGCAAAAAATTATTTCAAATCCAGCCTGTCCATGACGTGCGCGATTTCTTTTTTTACGACTCGTTCTACGATATCGGGCAAATTGATATCAAGCCATTCTTTCAAATAAGGCTTTAACGTTTCGCGTACGATCATTTCGATTGTCATATCGCCTTTACCTAAGCTCAGACGTTTTTCAGAGGCAATATCCCGTAAATGAGATAAAGATTCCGTTGTCGCCGCAAGCGTTGGTTCCGCCAGCAGAGAATCGTCTTCTTGCAAACGGCGACCGGCTGTTTCTTTGATCAGATCCGTCAAAGTTTCTTCTTTCATCGGTTCCTGAGGAATAACAGGTTCCGGCGTAAAATCGTCTTCGTCTTCTTCTTCGTCATCGGCAGAAATTTCCTGAATATCCGGCTGCGGCTGAGGCACCATCATTTCAGCAGTCAGATCAACAATATCATCTTGCTTTTTTTCCGCAGTCGTCGCGGATTGATCTGCGGAAAGTTCTACAGACGGCTGATTTTGAAATGTTTTTGGTTCAAAATCTGAATCAACAGAAACCGAATCCGCATTATTCCGCGCAACGGCAACAGGTTCCTTTGCCGTATTCTGAACGACCGTATCGTCTTTGATGTTTTCCTCTTTAGGATTTTGCCCCTCATCTTCCGCCAAGATATTGCGGATAGAAGCAAGAATATCTTCCATAGACGGTTCGTTTTGTTCTGTCATTATCCCGCTCTTACAATTTAGTTTATCTGCTTAATATAGCATCTCTTCAAAAAGGAGCAAGCTGATATTTTCTTTTTCAGGGTAAGCACTTATCCTGCCCGGGCATCCGATTCGGCGGCCGGCACCGGCTGATTTTGTTCAGGTTGATCCTGATCCGCCTGATCCTGCCGAGGTTGTGTTTGCTGCGTTTGCGCGCTTTCAGATTGTGCTGCGGCAGGTTTTTTGCGGTATCTGGCAATATCCAGCCCCAGTCCGGACGGGGTCATCAACCCCATTGAAGCAATCAGCTGATAAGAGGCGTCTATCAGATTTTTCTTTGCCGTTACGACACTGACACGAGCATCCAGCAATTCCTGTTCTGCATTTAAAACGTCCAGAATCGTTCTGGTGCCGGCCTGTTCTTCATAACGCACCCCCTCCAAAGCCAAAGCCGAAGCCCTTACCTGTTCTTCCAAAGAAGCCAAAGAAGCCAGAGTCGACTGATAATTTTCCCAGGCCTGCGTCGTATCGCGCACAACATCGCGTTTAACGGCATTGACGTTAATTCTGGCCTGACCGGCAATATACTTTGATTCGCGCACTTTGGATGATGTATTGCCCGCACGGTATAACGGAACGTCCATTACCAGCATGACCGAAGTATCTTCTTCTCTGGCGCGTCCGGTTTCAACCGTCCCTGCCCCCAGATCATATGATCCGTGAGCCCCCGCCTTCATATTTCTGTAAGAAGCCTGAATATCCACGGACGGATAATAATCCGACTGAGCAACATCTATCGAACTTAAAGCACTGTTCGCCTGCATTTCTGCCGATTGAAGCAGCGGATTGCTTTTCAGTGCGATTTCCAAAGCATCGTCCAACGTCTGCGGCAGTTTTGCCGTCGGGACTTCCGGTTCATAAATCTTGTCGGGCATTTTGCCGATTGCCTTTTTATAAACGGCATAAGCCACTTTCAGATCGCCTTCTGCCGAAATACGTCCGGCAACGGCGCCGGCATGACGGGCTTCGGCCTGAGCAACGTCCGTTTTTGTCAGTTCTCCGACACGGAAACGATCCTGCGTATACTCCAGCTGTCTTTGCAAAACGGCTTCGTTATTCTGATTTAACTTTAAAACCGCCAAAGCCCGGATAACATCGGTATAAGCCGCAACGGAATTCACCAAAGAAGATTGTTCAACATTGCGCAAATTGGCGCGTTCCGCTTCGAACTGGGCTTTGGCCGCCTTAACCGAAGCCGAAGTACCGAAACCCGAAAATACCGGCTGAACGGCATTCACTCCGAACGTAAAGGGCATGCTTTCTTCTTCGTTAAAAACAGGCGAGGATTTTGTCCTGGTATAAGAGTACCCGTAAGACGCTTCGCCGGACAAAGTCGGTTTATATCCGGAAAAGCTCTGTGTAATTTTTTCATAAACTGATCTTAAATATGCCCTTTGGGACAGAATCGTCGGATTAGCCACATACGTATAAGCCAAAGCTTCCTCCAGCGTTTCCGCCTGAACCGGTGTTCCCAACAGAACGGCAGACAAAGATACCCCAGACAAAATTCCTTTTAACTTCAAATGATTCAGCACAATACGCCCCCTTGAAAATTTGGGAATCCCACTAAACATTCTTTTTTAACGTTAATTCCATTTCAATATCAACAATTATTTAAGAAACCGTCTCAAAAATAAAATTTTTATAAAACGGTTGGCGAAAAACTCCGCTGAAATTCACATCAAAAGGCGTCATATAAGATAAACTCCCGTTATTTTTTACAACTTTAGTTGCCTTTCCGGTCGTTTCGGAATCTTTTGCCACAACGCAAACCAGCCGACCGTTTTCGGCCAATTGAGCCAGTAACGGCTCCGGAATCTGAGGGACGATACCGTCAATAAAAATAACGTCAAACGGCGCCTGAGAGGCGAATCCCTGATCAGGGGTTTGGTTAAAAACCGCAACGTTGTCAATTTCAGAATCGATTAAAATCTGCTGCGCCGTTTCACACATGGCCGGATCATTTTCCAAAGCAACAACAGCCTGCGCCATATTTGCCAGAACGGCCGCCGAATAACCGGTAGCCGATTTAACATTCAGAACAAAATCGCTTTTTTGCGGATTCGCCAACAGCAGTAAATTGGCAAAGACTCTGGGCGAAAACATAATCGTGTGCGCATTCAGACAAACAGGTTCATCGGCATAAGCGCGGCTTTTTAAATGATCGGGCAAGAACAGTTCTCTGGCAACGGATTCTATTGCCGTTAACATCTGGGCATCGTGAATCCGATTGGGAATCAGCTGTCCCAACAGCATATTTCTGCGCGCCGCATCATATTCGTTTTCAATTAAATTCCCGGGCATGATTTCCTCTTTTTTCAATATGGTTATACAATAAGCACACCTTTTGAAAAAAATTAAGAAAAAAACTTTTAATTTTCTATTGACGCCAAAAAAAACTACGGCTATAAGGGACTTGTCGCAGAGACAAAACCGCGTTCGGGGCCGAATGGCAGAATGGTTATGCAGAGGACTGCAAATCCTTGTATATCGGTTCGATTCCGGTTTCGGCCTCCAGAGTTTATTCCGCGATAGCTCAGCGGTAGAGCAATCGGCTGTTAACCGATTGGTCGTAGGTTCGAATCCTACTCGCGGAGCCAAAAACAAGAAAAACCTGCCTTTACGGGCAGGTTTTTTTGTTTTTATTTACAAGAGTTGATGCGAACCGAAGAAGTAGGTTCGGTCAGTGTCGCGCGACCATTATTTGGGGGCAACCTTATATAAGGAATTACGAATCCATAATAAAAAAAGACCTGCGCCCTCAAACGGCTTGCTAGTCTAAAAAAGATTTTAAGACTTTGATCTGATCCAAACCCAAAATAAAAGAAAAATCAGAAAACGGATTAAAAATAACCCCTTCGTTGTTCTTTAACCGCCTCAAATTGATCCAATCGCGACAGTGCATAAAAACGATTTTTTGAGGCTTATACGTATCCGGTATTTCTTCCGCGCTTGAAAAAACAGGCATCAGATATTTCTTTAATTTGGGAAAATACACGATATCCGGTTTAAAATCCTCTTTTAAAACGCCTTGATTTCCGAAATCAAACTCGGTCATTTCATCTGACACCAACGGCACCAAAACATCCGTATAACGAAAAGCATCAAGCAATCGAATATAATTTTCTTTGCTTTTTTCCTTCGCAAAAATTTCCAAATACTTCTTGATCCGATTGTCACTTGACATAAAAAGCTCTTCCTTAAAATCTCAATATGCCTTTTTGATTTTTCGAAATAAAGATAAAAAGCTTTTTTTAATTATTGACATAATGAGCACCTCTCTTTTAGTCTATCGGTGTGCCTTGGCAGGTGCGGAGCCTTGAACAGCTCTTTCAATCTAGTCGGCGTATAGATATACGTCGTTATCCGTTTTGTATATGGCAAAAACGGAAAATATCCCCGACTTTCATTGTGATGGTCGGGGAGCTTTTGGTATATGTCCAAAATACCCGTCCTTATCTCTGAAAAAACGGGATATTCAAAAACCAAAAGGATCATTACTAGATTATGGTTGTTCAACTCCCCGACCGCCTGTTGAGGCGGTTTTTTCTTTTTTATGTAAGAGGAATAAAATGAAACAATCAAAGACAACCATAAAAGAACTGACGGCGCGGTATCGGGCTGTTTTACTAAAATGTGCGTTAATCAACGCGATGATGATAATCGGAATTGGAGCGGCGAATGCGGCAGATTTGGTAATTGATGGAACAGCAGAGAATCCATCAAAAATCATAACGTCGGCTGATCCCTCCGGTCGTGAAGATTTTGGCGCACTGAAGATGTCGGGCGGCGAATTACGTATTGAAAGAACTGGTGAAGAAAGTTCATATTCAGAACTGTATTTTACTGATGATTCAACAATTTCCGGAGGAACCATAACACTGTCGACTCCATCAAATGGGCATGAAGACAGCGATGCGGATTTAAGCTTTGGCGGAAATTTAACCATAACAGGCGCCGATACGGTTATTGATATTTCGGGTGAAGGCGAACTTAATAATCATGGTACATTTGCGTTAACAGATGCTGTTTTAAATATTCATGATTCAGCGAATGAAGCGATTGACGGAGGAGGAAGTTTTACTTTTACCAATGCTAAAATAACAATTTCCAATTCTTCGTTTTCGCCATGGAGCGCAGGTTCTTATTCTTGGATTCTTATTTCCAAAGACGAATATATGACGTTATCGGATACAGAAAAAGCCGCTTACACCCTCAATCTTCAAGACGCCTCCGGATCAACTTATAAAAAATTATTGAAAAACCCGTTGACCGAAGAATATTTTTCCGCAGAAGAAGCCGAACGATACTCTTTGTATGATCAGACCTATTCTGTCCCCGCCGATATAACAATGAACGACGGCACGCTGATTGTGGATCACGCAGATTTTTCTTCAGACAGAAATATTATAATCGATGGAACGACAGTAACCATGAAAAACGGGTCTTATATGGCTGTTATAGGTGAAGAGGAAAAATACAACGGCCTGCCGTTTCAAAAGGATTTAACCTTAAAAGGAAGCAGTTCTGTTAATGTTTCAGGGAATAGTTATATTTTTGCGGGAAATATGTTCTCAAAGTATGATGATGCCGAGGATTATCTTTTAGACACGGGAAAAATGACAGAAGCTGAAATTATGGCAGCATTTAAGCCTAATGAATCAAATGCTGATATCAATATCCAAGATTCAGCGGAGATCACTTTAAACGATACGTCAGCTATCGCCTTACTTGATAAAAACTCAGGAAAAATCAATTTAACCGGCGGTAAAGTCAATATGAATGACTCTGCGGCGATTTATGGCGCTTTGATTGTAGATGGCGGCGAATTAAACGTAAACGGTAATAATAGCATTAAAAACAACCTTAATCTGGAACCTAATTGGCTAAACTCTGTTGATGTTAACGGTACAGCTCTTCTTCTCTTTTCCGCCGCCGAAGGAACTGCCCCCGCGATTGCTTTAAAAACCGGAACCATCAACCTGTCCGGTCGTCTTCACGCCAACATAACAGCGACGGGCGGGAATGTCGTTTTCAACAATTCCGCCGCTCGCTTGAACGGAGAATTGTCCGGCTCGGGCGTTAACCTGACGTTTAATGACAACTACCTGTTTTCCAATATCAATAACAAAGCCAGTCTCAACACCGTTACAATCGCTGCAGGCAAAACGCTGGATATCGGCTCGGGAACGTTGACGGCGACGAACTTTACCGGCGGAACGATCTCTGCTGTCTTGACCGATGCCGCCAAAAACGCTGCCATCATTACCGGAAACGCGACCGATGTCACTTTGGCGCTCGACATGACCAATGCTTCGCGCGACGAAGTCACTCAATATCACATTACAAACGGAACGGGCTTTACGTTTGGCGATTATGCCACCAACCGTTATGCGGTGTCGGGGACTTCGTTTGATCTTGCGGACGCTTCAAGTATAGGCGCTTTGAGCGGATGGAATGGCGGAGATCTCTACATTCTGCGTTTGGCAACGGCCGGAGAAGCCGCCGTTGAAGATTTGGAAAAAGCCGGCGTTCTTGTTTCTTTGGCGGAACAAAACGCGATTAAAGCGTTGGATCTGGCGCAAAGCGTCTTAAGCAAATTGGACGCGGCCAAGCAGGAAGCCATAGCCAAAGTCAATGATTTGCTTGATCAGGCGGCCGGCAAGGCGCAAGAAACAAAACAGATCCTGCGTGAGATTGCTCCCGACACGTCTTCTTCGGGCACCAAGACGGCTTTAAATACGGCCAAATCCGTGATTAACGTCATCGGCACCCGATTGGGCGGAGGCACTTCCGGCAACATGCGCGGTCGTTCGGGCGGAGATTATTCAGTCGGTCAGTCTTCCGTCTGGGCGCAAGGCATGTATAATTACGCAAAGCTTGATACCTCGAACGGCTTTAAGTCCGATTCAACGGGATTTGCCGCCGGTATTGAAACCAATCTGACGGACTCGTTTAAAACCGGTATCGGGTACGCTTTTACAAAGACCGACATTGACAGCGACCGTTCACAGACCGATGTCGATACGCATACCGGATTTATCTATGCGGAATACAAACCGAATAAGTTTTACGTCAACGCGATCGCCAGTTACGGTCATTCGGAATATGACGACACGACCAACTTAATCGGCTTGACGAGCGATTACGAAGCGGACACGATCGGCGCGCAGATTGCGACGGGATATAACTTCGGCATTTTAACGCCGGAAGCGGCTTTGCGTTATACGCACGTTAAACAAGACGATCATACCGATGCTTTGGGAGCGACGATACAGTCGAAATCGTTTGACACATGGACTGCTGTCGGCGGAGTTAAATTGTCGAAGAAGTACGTCTTAAAATCAAATCAGCGCGTAGGCATCACGCCCGAATTAAAGTTGGCGGCGACGTATGACTTTGAACGCGATGACGAAACGAACACGGTCGTTTTGGCGGACGGTTCAAGCTATATCGTTGAAGGTGACATGATGAAGCGTTTCGGTGTTGAAGCGGGAGCCAATGTCGGCGTTACGATCGGGAATGATTCCGAGATTACGTTGAGCTATGAAGGCAAGTTCAAGAAGGATTATCAAGACCATACCGGTTTGATTAACTTCAAGTACAACTTCTAAGTCGTTATTTACCTGAAATATGCGGGCGGGATCTAAATATCCCGCCCATGAGATCATCATAGATCCTATTTCCCCAAAAAACAGAAAGAGCCTTGTGTATAGTTTCACAAGGCTCAACGAAAGAATACGGTATAAGAATAAGGAGAGCATATTAGCATTTCTAGAGCCGGCAGCGACCTACTCTTCCGTGTCTTAAGACAAAGTACCATTGGCGTGAAAGGGTTTCACAGTCGAGTTCGGGATGGGATCGTGTGTATCTCCTTTGCTATAACCACCGGTTCAAGGAATGCTAATTTTTTTTAGAAAGGCAGGAAGGGGTATAAAGTATTTGAAGTAAATTAAATATACGATCGAAGAACAAGTCAATCAGGCTATTAGTACCGATCGGCTACACGCTTTGCAGCGTTTTCACCCTCGGCCTATCGACGTGGTGGTCTTCCACGGCCTTAATGGGGATACCTTGTTTTAAGGGAGGCTTCCCGC
>CALYBD010000012.1 GCA_944393745.1 uncultured Alphaproteobacteria bacterium
GGTCCCGAAGGGACGAGGAACAAAGTTCCGAGCAACCTCACCCCATCCGCCATAAATAAAAAACTCCCTTTTGGGGGTTTTTTATTTATGAAGAAATGAAGAGTGTGAGATTTGAACTCGCGAAGTGAGTTCGGCGACAGAAAGGAGCGACGCCGTCAGGCGGTCCCGAAGGGACGAGGAACAAAGTTCCGAGCAACCTCACCCCATCCGCCATAAATAAAAAACTCCCTTTTGGGGGGTTTTTATTTATGAAGAAATGAAGAGTGTGAGATTTGAACTCGCGAAGTGAGTTCGGTGTAAAATTTTATGCAGTACTCGTTCAAAATAATATGGATAATAAAATGCTGTTAATCAAAGAGTTGCACAATAATTACGAAAAAATTCCCAAAACAGGGGGAGTTTATTTTATTTTGGCTCCGGATAATTTTATATTTATGCCAATGGAAACGACAACCGGCCGCCCTTTATATAAGGGGAAATCTACGCTTTATCCGTTAAATGATTTGAAAAATAAATGGGAAAGCGGAGATAAGAAAACTTTATATATTGGGAAAGCAAATTGCCTACGTGACAGATTAAAGGCTTATATTAAGTGGGGATATAATGAAAGCGGAAGCGCTCACAGAGGAGGAAGCGCTATATGGCAAATCAAAGAATCGTATAATTTATTGGTTAAATGGGAAGAACATTCCTTACCACTGGAGTATGAAAAAGAACTGTTAGAAAAATATTATAAAAATTATTCCGTTTATCCTGTTGCGAATTGGCGGAACTAGTCTACAGTCCATAGCAGATACTATTTAAACTTTTAAAAAATAATAATTTTTTTATAAGTAGTAGTTAATACTAATTAATTTTCATTTCAAAAATCATGTCAGCCGGCGCTTCAGGAGAAGACGGCTTTTCTTTCCATAATTTAAAACGAACCTCTGCCGGCAGCCGAGTGAATGAAAAATCCAGTTCCGGTTGGTTCGGCGATCCGTTATTGCAGGCACATCCCAGATTATAGGCCAGATGTACAAAATCCTTAAACTGAAAAACAGTATTGGCAATATTCACCGGATTAGGAAAAACCATGTTTTCAGAAGCTGAAACATACCCGTAAGAAAATCCCAGATCTCTGGCATTTTCTGCGGTAAACTGCAGTTTAAAGCGATCAGACGACACCGGCCTTTGAAAATAGTTTTGAAACATTTTCTGGTAAGAAGAAAAATCATAATCGGCATAAATTCTTGATCTTTCTTTTTCAAAAAAAATCCGTGTCGGCATAGGGTAAATATCGGGGCAATTCCAGCCGGACAAGCTGAAACCTCCCGTTGTTATGCCAATCAGCAAAACAGGATTGTCAATAAAAATACTTTCCCGTGAAAGGCCGGAGGTTATGCCTCCCTCCTTTCCCGTGCGGCAGTTAATACCGCTGATTCCGAGCCATTCTTTGCCGCCGACAACCTGAGCATATACAGGCCCTTGCGGTGTATAATCGCCGTTTAACAAGGGATAACGCCGCATCATTTCGCGACGGACGGAAAATATTTCTTCCCGGTTTAAAAAATCCAGTTCCCGCGGCGGATTAATCTGCAGATCTTCCGCAGATGCCGTAAAAGAAAAAAGGCTAAAAATCAAAGCAACTGTTTGTTTTTTCATAGCTCTATCCGAACCCAGGTAAACAAAACGTTGAACATGTTATACGGACCGGGAATATAGGTTGCCTGAACAGCGACTTTTTTATATTGGAAACCGAAAATCGGCAAAATAACGGGAATCGGCAGATAATTATAATCGTCCCTGAACGTAACGCCTAAAGTATATCCGGCGCCGACGGAAAAATCATTATCCCGGTCAAAGTAATGATTCCATTGGCGCAAATACCCGAAAATCGGTTCGGCTTTGCTATGAGAATCACTGAATACCATAAAATATAATCCGCGCAAGATATCGTCTTCGTAAATATGTTTGCCGATACCGATCCCCCAAGGTTTTTCATTATAAGAATCCGTTTTCTTTTTATCGTACATTTCCCGGTTATGCCAGGTATTGACCGGCAGATACAGATCCCAGTCTTTTGACAGGGATATTTTTCGGATATCTTCCTCCAAAAAATCCAGTTTATTTTCTTTGGCATATCCGGACAAAGGAAACAGCAGGCAAAGCGTGAAAAGAATACTTTTAAATATAATTAAGCGCATTTTTCGGCTTCGCGGCGAAATTATGAAAACTTGTTGCTTTTCGGGAACCCGACAGGAGGCATCTTGCCGATTTGTGCGCGGTGCCCCGTCCAGCCGATCAGATTTGTTTCAATTCTTGTCCCGCCACCGCAAGGATAAGCCAGGCCGTCATCTTTGTTAAACAATTTAATATCAGACAACAATACGCCGGCCGGATATTTTTGAATAAAGACCCCCTGCCCGCGCGTCATTTCCGGAATTTCCCTTAAATCAAAGATCAACAGCTTTCTGTTTTCCCCGATGACGGCGACAGTATCCCCGCTGACCGGCAGGGACAGATAAGCGTAATCGCCCTCGGTTAAATTCAGGACAATTCTGCCGTTGCGTGTCTGAGCCAGCAAATCATCTTCTTTGACAATAAAGCCTTTTCCTTTTTTGGATACAATCAGTCTTTTTTCTCCGGGACGGAAAATTGACATAGAAACGATTTCATCTTCTTCCGGCAGATCAACCGACAGGCGCAAAGGTTCGCCAAAGCCGCGACCGCGCGGTAATTTGTCCGCAGATAACGTATAATACCGTCCGTTGGTCGCAAACATTAAAATTTTATCGGTTGTCTGCGCCTGCAGACCGCATTGCAGGCGATCGCCTTCTTTGAATTTAACGTCATCGTCCAGCTGGACATGACCTTTAACGGAACGGATCCAGCCTTTTTCGGACAAAATGACCGTAATCGGTTCACGTTCAATCAAAGATTCCAACGGAATATCGATTTCTTCGGGTTCTCCGGAAATCAGCGTCCGGCGCTTTCCCAAGGCTGTTGCCTGTCCGAATTTCTTTTTCATCAAAGAAATTTCGGCAGAGATTTCTTTCCAGCGCAACGCTTCGTCAACCAACAAAGATTCTAACTTTTCTTTTTCCTGCGCCAGTTGACCGTGCTCCGTTTTGATTTGCATCTCTTCCAGTTTGCGCAAAGAACGCAGACGCATGTTTAAAATGGCTTCTGCCTGAACTTCCGTCAACCTGAATGCCCCCATCAAAGCCGGTTTGGCATCGTCTTCTTCGCGGATAATACGGATTACTTCGTCCAGATTTAAATAGGCAACCAAGAACCCTTCCAAAACTTCCATTCTGTGATTAATCTTGTTCAGACGGAATTTGGATCGGCGGATCAAAACGTCCTGACGGTGATCCAGAAAAGCCTGCAAAACCTGTTTTAAATCCATAACACGCGGCACGCCGTCTTTGTCTAAAACGTTCATGTTCATGTTAAAGTTTACCTGCATATCCGTCAGCCGGAACAGATGCGCCATTAGTTGTTCCGGATCTATGTTGCGGTTTTTCGGTTCCAAAACGATACGAACGTTTTCGGCGGATTCGTCACGAATATCTGCTAAAAACGGCAGCTTTTTTTCCAACAAAAGCTTGGCAATTTTGCTGATCAGCTCTGATTTTTTGACCATATAGGGAATTTCCGTGACGATAATCTGATACATACCGTGAGACAACTCGTCCTTTTCCCATTTGGCTCGTACGCGCATGGCACCGCGTCCGGTTTCGTACGTTTTTAAAATGCTTTCCGGCTTTTCTACGATTTCCCCGCCCGTCGGAAAGTCCGGACCGCGGACAAATTTCATTAAATCGGCAACCGCAGAGTCCGGTTTTTTTATTAACAGCTGCAACGCATCGGCGATTTCCCCGACATTATGGGGTGGTACGTTTGTCGCCATACCCACGGCAATACCGGCGGATCCGTTTGCCAACAGATTGGGAAAAGCACACGGCATCACGACCGGTTCAATATCTTCGCCGGAATAGGTCGGACGAAAATCAACCGTTCCGTCGTTCAGGCCGTCCATAATGGCTTTGGCGACTTCGGTCAGGCGGGCTTCCGTATAACGCATGGCTGCGGCGCTGTCACCGTCAATATTGCCGAAATTTCCCTGCCCTTCGACCAAAGGATAACGTACGGCAAAATCCTGTGCCAGACGTACCATTGTTTCATAAACGGCCGTATCGCCGTGCGGGTGATATTTACCGATCACGTCACCGACAACGCGGGCGCATTTTTTAAAGCCCGATTCCGGATCCAGGTGCAAAGCATTCATTGCATACAACAGCCTGCGATGAACGGGTTTCAAACCATCGCGGACATCCGGCAAAGAACGGGAAACGATCGTTGACATTGCATAGGCAAGGTAACGTTCCCCCAGGGCTTCTGCCATTTTTGTTTCTCTGATTTGTTCGTTTTCATTCATTTTTGCAGCACCTGAAATCAACTGTTTTTATGCCCGCCGATATAAGTCACAAGCCGTTTTCTGACAGCGGGGATAGTGCAGTCTAGCGTCTTTAGGACATAATTTTCAAGGAAAAATCCTGTTAAAATCAAAGCTTTTTTTATTTCTTCTTTGTCTTGAACCGAAACCGTGTCATTTTTTAAAAAAGCCGGCAAAGCCAACAACTTATCCCGCCACGGCTCGCCGGCTGCACGGCAGACGGCACGTCCGGATTTCGGCGAAACATAAATCAGATCCTGTGTCGTACCCGTTACGGCACAGACAGACAAGTCCAGTCCGAATCCCAAAACTTTCAGCAGTTCCGTTTCCCAGCGAGCATAACGTTCCGCCCAGCCTTCAAAACTCAGCAAAGCAATTTGTTCCAGCGTTTTTTCAAAAAAAACGGATACATTTTCACGTTCGGGTAAAAAAGAGCACATCGCACATATACAGGATAACGCCGTTAAACGTTCCGGATCCGACAAAACGGCCGGACTGTATGCGTGCAACAGTTCAATTTTAACCGTTCCCAGATGTTCTTCCAGCCGGGCTTTCCAGTTCAGCTGAACCAGATTGCCGATCTGCACCGTTCCCGTCAGACGTTTGGAAAAAGCCCCTTTGCACAATCCGTCGTGTCTGCCGTGATTTTGTGTTAGAAAAGAAACAACCGCATCACGTTCGGCAAACTTTTTAACTCCGATGATAAGGGCGCTGTCCGACCATTCAGGCATTAAAGTCCAGTCCCCAGGAACGATAATGTTCCGGATTTTCCGCCCATTTTTCCCTGACTTTGACAAACAAAAACAAATGCACGCGGCATTCAAATAATTTTTCCAGTTCTTGCCTAGACTGTATGCCGATTTTTTTTATCATTGATCCGTTTTTTCCGATAACAATCTGTTTTTGATTGTTCTTTTCCACATAAATCGTTTGATCAATGCGCACGCCTTTTTCGTCTTCTTTAAAAGAATCCGTCTGAACCGTGCTGATATACGGCAGCTCCTGATTTAGATTCATATATAATTTTTCGCGCGTAATTTCCGCTGCCAACAGTTTATCCGGTAAATCGGACACCTGATCTGCCGGAAACATAAACGGCCCTTCAGGCATTGCGGATATCAGATAATCTTCCAAAAGATCCACCCCCTGCCCCGTTGCGGCAGAAAGCATAAAAGTTTCCTGAAAAAAGCCGATTTCATTTAAACGGGCCGATAATTCCACCAGCCGCGCCGGCTTGACCAGATCGGACTTATTTAAGACCAAAACAGCTGTCAGTTTGTTTTTTTTCAAAGAATCGATAATTGAACGTGTATCATCATCTATTCCGCGCTTGGCATCAACCAGCAACAAACGCAGATCAGAATATTCCGCGTCCTGCCAAGCGGCGGCGACCATCGCGCGATCCAGCCGACGTTTCGGTTTAAAAATCCCCGGCGTGTCGATTAAAATAATTTCACAATTGTTTTTTACAAAAATACCGCGTATACGGGCTCTGGTCGTTTGCACTTTCGGCGAAACAATAGATACTTTTGCACCGACCGCATAGTTCACCAGTGTTGACTTTCCTGCGTTCGGCGCGCCGAGTAACGTAACAAAGCCGCATTTTTCCACAGGATCAGTCATGTTTCGTTACCTTTTTCAGCAGCTCTGCCGCCGCTGCCTGAGACGCCTCCCGCTTTGATTTACCGACAGCGCTGACGACGGGTTGTCCTTTTACCGTAACCTGCATGGTAAAAACGGGATTATGATCCGGCCCGGTTCTGTCCAATTGAGTGTATTCGGGCAAAGGCAATCCTCTGGCCTGCGCCCATTCCTGCAGTTTTGTTTTGGAATCAACCGGCGGGGCGGTAAATTTATTCATCGGATCTTCCCAATAACGAACCACAAACTGCCGTGCTGCTTCAAAGCCGCCGTCTAAAAACAAGGCAGCAATAACGGCTTCGCAGACATCGGACAAAACGGCTTTGGTTAATTCAGGTTTATTGGAAGGAGCCGCCGAAATAATATATTCTGAAAACTGCAGTTTTCGAGAAACGGCCGCCAAAGTTTCCGCCCGTGTTAAGTCGGAAAATCGTCTAGCCAGATCTCCTTCGGCCTCATGGGGAAAATGTTGATACAACATCTGGGCGACAATAACCCCCAACACCCGATCGCCCAAAAATTCCAAACGCTCATAACCGGAAAAATGATCCCCAAACCCCAACGTCAGAGCCTGTTGCAGCAATTTTTTTTCTTTAAACGCATATCCCAGACGGGGATATAATTCCGTGCAATCCGCCATCAGTGTATACCGTTAAACAAGCGCGACCAGCGTACGGCCATCGGCCATCTCCACAACTGCCACCAAGCAGCTGTACCGTCGTTGGAAAAGAATAAAAACTTTGCCCGGCCGACCAAATTGACTTTAGGCACAAAACCGACCTTGATTGACCGGCTGTCCAAAGAATTATCGCGATTATCCCCCATCATGAAAAAGTGATCTTCGGGAACGGTAAATTCTTCGGTATTGTCAAACGGCGCCGCATCAGAAGCCTCGATAATCGCATGGGAATAGCCTTCGGGCAGTGTTTCCGTAAATTTTTTAAAGCGTAGCGCCTTTCCCGTCTGATCCCGCATGACGTATTCCCCTTCTTCGCGGCGTTCGACCATATTTCCGTTGATAAACAGACGCCCTTCTTTAACCTGGATTTTATCCCCGGGCAAACCGATCAGACGTTTAATATAATCTGTTCTGTTGTCAGAGGGCATTTTAAAGACGAGGACATCGCCGCGTTTAGGTTCTTCATAAAAAATCCGACCTTTGATCAGCGGAATGCTTAACGGCAAAGAATGACGGCTGTATCCGTAAGACATTTTTGAAACAAACAAATAATCTCCGACCAGCAGTGTCGGGATCATGGATCCGGAAGGAATGCTGAAAGGTTCGGCAAAAACAGTCCGAACAAATAAAGCGATCAAAACAGCATAAATAACCGTTTTTGTTGTTTCCCAAAATCCGCTTTGCGTATTTTTTTCTTCCATTCCATTATCCTTCTTTACGTTCCGCACTGATGATCACTACCGCCATAGCATACGGATATTCGTCTGTCAAAGAAACATCGATTTGCGAAGTATATCCCTGCGGGACCAGTCGGAGCAATCGTTTTAAGGCTCCTCCGGTTAAACGCATTACCGGCTGGCCCGTCGGCAAATTGGCATTTTCCATGTCGCGCCAAAAAACGCCCTGCCTTAATCCCGTGCCCAAAGCCTTTGAACAGGCTTCTTTGGCGGCAAAACGCATGGCATAAGCGGAAAGCTTCTTTTTCCCCTGACGGGAATTGCAGGCAGCTTGTTCTGCCGGCGTGTAAATTCTGGCACAAAAAGCATCGCCGAAACGGCCTATTGACCGTTCAATGCGTCTGATATCCACCAAATCCGTGCCGATCCCGATAATCATCATCAATCCTGTGCGCGACGAACAGAGCTGATGCCGGGACTGGCACGCAATGCCGCCATAATATCGCTGAGATGACGGACATCGTGCACTTCGACATCAACGGTTAAATCAAAAAAGCCGGGCGTTCTTTCCAAAATATTCAAATTGGCAATGTTGCCGTGATTTTTCGCAATAACGTTTGACAAGGTTCCCAAACTGCCCGGCTGATTAACCAATACAATACGCAATCGCGAAATATGGCTTTCGGCGGAAGTGACTTCTTCATTCCATGAAACGTCCAGCCAGCGTTCGGGTTCGGCGGCAAATTTTTCCAACGTCACACAGTCAATCGTGTGAATGGTAACCCCTTTCCCCGTTGTCACAATACCGACAATTCTGTCGCCCGGCAGCGGATGGCAGCATTTTGCAAAATTAATTGCCATTCCGGGGATCAGACCGTTAATGGGGCTTTGTTTTTTGTTGTCCGTTTTGTCGCCGATTTTTTTTGCTCCCCGTTTAATCGCATCGACAACGCGTACAAATCTGGATTTATGTCCCGGAAATACGGATTCCACAACATCGGAAGCCTGAATGGTGCCTTCTCCGACAGAAGCAATCAAATCTTCGACTGTCGCCTGTTTGAAATTTGTCAGCACGTTTTCCAAACTTTTGTCCGAATACTCATACCCCTCGGCTTTATAAGAACGCTGCAACATCTGACGGCCGACTTCCAGGTACTGTTCGCGTCTTTGCGCGCGCACAAAACGCCTGATGGCGGCGCGTGCCTTGCCGGTTACGGCAAAACGTTCCCATTCGGGCGAAGGCGTCTGCGTCTTGGACGTCAGAATTTCAACCTGATCACCGTTTGTCAACACTGTACGCAACGGGCGAATTTTACCGTTGATTTTAACGCCGACGCATCTGTTGCCGACCCCGGAATGAACGGCATAAGCAAAATCAATTGCCGTTGCGTTTTTCGGTAAAGTGATCAAGTCTCCTTTCGGTGAAAAACAAAACACCTGATCCTGGTACATTTCCATTTTGGTATGTTCCAGAAATTCTTCGGGATTATCGGATTGTTCCATAATATCCAGTAATTCCCGCAGCCAGGCGAACTGTCGCCCGTCGGTTTTGTAATCACCCTGTTTGTAACGCCAGTGTGCCGCCAGACCGATTTCGGCGATATCATGCATTTCCTGTGTGCGGATCTGAATTTCGATTCTGTGTTTTTCGGGACCGATCACACCGGTATGCAGAGATTTATAGCCGTTCGGTTTCGGCGTGGATATGTAATCTTTGTAACGTCCGGGCACCATCGGATATTTGGTATGAATGATCCCCAAAACGTGATAGCAATCCGCAACCGTCGGAACGATAATACGAAAAGCCATAATGTCCGAAAGTTGTTCAAACGTGGCATTTTGGCGTTGCATTTTTCGCCAGATGGAATAAGGCGATTTTTCCCGTCCCGTTACTTCGCATTGCAGACCGGAATCTTTTAAATCGTCTTTTAATGCTTTGATAATGCGTTCAACCAGATCTCCGCCCTGTTCGCGCAGGAAAGACAAACGGACATTGATTGATTCGTAGGCTTCCGGATATAATTCTTTAAACGCCAATTCTTCAAGTTCGTTTTTCATCTCCTGCATGCCGATGCGTTCGGCCAAAGGAGCATAAATTTCCATTGTTTCACGGGCGATCCGCTGGCGTTTTTCCGGATTTTTATGATATTGCAGCGTGCGCATATTATGCACGCGATCCGCCAACTTGACCAATAAAACGCGGATATCTTCCGACATTGCCAGCAAAAGCTTGCGGAAATTTTCGGCTTGTTTGGTTTGATCGGACTGCAGCTGAATGCGGCTGAGTTTTGTAACGCCTTCGACCAATTTGGCGACTTCTTCGCCGAACATTTGTTTGATATCGTCATAAGACGCGGCCGTGTCTTCTATCGTATCATGCAACAAAGCCGTTACGATCGAAGCATAATCCAGTTTATATTCGGTCAAAATGCCGGCGACTTCGACAGGGTGAGAAAAATACGGATCCCCCGATGCACGTTTTTGCGAACCGTGCATTTTTACAGCAAAGACATATGCCCTGTCCAATCCTTCTTCGTCAACATCGGGATCATAGGACCGGACACGTTCCACCAGTTCAAACTGCCTGAGCATAACGGCCTGCCCCTTTTAAACGAAAGAGCCGGAATTTATTCTTCGGTAACTTCAAAGGAACCGGCCTGTTCAACGGCGGCTTCCGTATCATTAATATAGGAAAATTCCGTTTCCAAAGCAGCCAGTTCGGCATCGGCGGCTTTCATATTTTCTTCTTCGTCCGCGGGGACTTCGTCTTCTTTGACGAATTTCTGCATGCCGGTCACCAACGTATTTTCCAGATCGTTCAGATTGATCGTTTCTTCGGCGATTTCACGCAGAGCAATCACGGGATTTTTATCGCGATCCTGTTCAACGGTCAACGCAGCGCCGGCGCTGATATTTTTTGCGCGCTGAGCTGCCAGTAAAACCAATTCAAAGCGGTTGGGAACCTTTAAAACACAGTCTTCTACGGTAACGCGAGCCATTTTTTTTACTTTCAAAATCAAGAGTGTACACAAATACCTTAAGGATTATTGTTATATCGTTAATTTGCAAAAAAAAGCAAGTCTATTCTTTGTAAAAAGCGGTTATTTTTTTAGTTTAAGCGCCTGGAAATAAAATCAGCTTGGCAGAACGGGAAATTAGATTTATCCTAAAAGACGGTTAAAAAAAATATATATTTTTGAAAGGATTACGTTAATGCGTTGCTATGCAGGTGAAAAGATCGCTTTGTTTATTGACGGTTCCAACTTATATGCCGCCGCCAGAGCTTTGGGATTTGATATTGACTATAAAAAGCTTTTGGATTTCTTTTCGACCAAAGGGCGGTTGATTCGCGCTTTTTATTATACGGCTTTGGTCGAAGATCAGGAATATTCTCCGATCCGTCCGCTGGTGGATTGGCTGGATTACAACGGTTATACCATGGTTACCAAACCGACAAAGGAATTTACGGACGCGATGGGACGTCGGAAAATCAAAGGAAACATGGATATTGAACTGGCCGTTGATTTAATGGAAATGGCGGAAAGCATTGACCATGCCATTTTGTTTTCCGGCGACGGCGATTTTCGCAGTCTGGTTGAGGCCGTTCAACGCAAAGGCGTGCGCGTCACCGTGGTGTCTACCGTTCAGTCGCAGCCGCCGATGGTTGCCGATGAACTGCGGCGTCAGGCCGATCATTTTACGGATTTGTCTGATTTGGCTCAGAATATTTCAAGGGATCCGCAACCTTCAAAAGGCGAACCGGATTTTTCAAAAGCACAATCTATTTTATTCAGTGAAGTAGATACGACTCTTGATGAAAAAACAGATTATGTCCCCTGATTTTGTCTGTCCCGGGAAAGACTGCCGTTTATGCCCGCGTCTGGCGGCGTTTTTGGATAAAAACAGACAGAAATATCCGGATTTTTTCAATGCGCCCGTTCCTTCGCTGGGGGATTTAAGCGCCGAACTGCTGATTGTCGGACTGGCGCCGGGGTTAAAAGGCGCCAACCGTACGGGGCGGCCGTTCACGGGGGATTTTGCCGGTAATCTGCTGTATGGTTGTCTGCATGATTTCGGTTTTTTAAGCGGCGTATATCAGGCGCGTCCCGATGATGGCGTCTGCCTGATTAACGCCCGACTGACCAATGCCGTGCGCTGTGTTCCGCCGGAAAACCTGCCGACCGGTGAAGAAGTACGCACATGCGGATATTTTCTGGCCGACGAAATTAATGCCATGCCCGATTTGAAAGTTATTCTGGTGCTGGGCGGACTGGCACATAATGCTGTTTTATCCGTTCTGGGGCAAAAAAAATCGGCTTTTAAATTTGCTCATAACGCCTTACATACTCTGACTTGGAACGGACGACAGATTAAGCTTTTGGATTCGTATCATTCGTCACGCTATAACGTCAACACCGGCAAGCTGACGCCGGAAATGTTTACGGCGGTGTTCCGAAAATTAAAAGAACTGATCAAAAACTAATCCCACGGGGATTTTTTTGAAGAAACCGAACCGAACAGTCCGCCGGACGACGGGGTCGGTTTTTTTTCGGGCGGATCAGAAGGCGTAATCCCGCCGGATAAAGCCTTAATCCGTGCAGACAAAGGCGGGTGTGTTGAAAATAATTCCATAAAAGACGGCAGATCAACGATCCCGAATGCTTTCATTTCGGAAGGCAGAGGTCTGATATCTGCCGATCCCAAAGCCTTTAATGCCTCAATCATATCCTGCGGACTGCCCAGCAATTCCGCCGCACCGGCATCTGCACGGTATTCGCGGTGACGGGAAAAAGCGCAGGCGATAAGGCTGGCCAAAATACCGAAAATGACTTCAAAAATCTGCACGGTAAAGTAATAACCGATGCCTGCGGGACGCCTTTCTTCGTTTTCGTTCTTATTCGAATTTAAAAATATGGCCGCCACGCGGGCAAAGAAAAAGACAAACGTGTTTAAAATGCCTTGAACCAAAGTCATTGTCACCATATCGCCGTTTTTGACATGCGACATTTCATGTGCCAAAACCGCACGTATCTGAGCACGTGTCATCGACTGCAATAATCCCGTTGATACGGCAACCAAAGCTTCATCTCTGAACGCCCCTGTGGCAAAAGCATTCGCGGATCCCGGATAAATGGCGACTTCCGGCATTTTCACGCCGGCCGTTTCGGATAATTCGCCCACAATTTGCAATAGCCAGGCTTCTTCCTGCGTTTGAGGATTTGTAATGGTTTTGGCGCCGGTTGACATTTTGGCAATTGATTTTGACATCATCAAGGAAATCAACGATCCCGTAAAACCGAATATCGCCGAAAATATTAACAACTGTGTATAATCAATGCCTTCTGCCGTCAGCCATCTGTCAACACCGAACACACGCAGCAAAAAGCCGATTGTCAGCAAAACAACGAAATTAACGCACAGAAACAATCCGATTCTTTTAATCATGCTTTCTTTTCCTCCCGGGTGTTTTTCTTTTGCAGCGATATGGATTTTATAATAAAAATCAGACATAAAAGAGCAAATCCCACCCCACAATATAAAGCAAAATGATACGATGACAGCAAAGCTTCTTTTGCCGCCGTTCCCTGATCCGTCAAATAATTTTTGTATGTTTCAAATATCCCGACGGAAATAACGCTGCCCACGGCTATCCCCGTATTGCGGAACAAAGATAAAATACCGCTGGCCATACCGGTGCTGTCTTTTGGGGTTGCGTTCAGAATGGCCGTATTGACGGACGGTTGGAAAAAGGCGTTTCCGACTCCCATCACAATTTGCATAACGACCAGCGCTGCCAAAGGGGTTGTTTGGTCTGCAGTCGTAAATAAAAGCAGTCCGGTTCCCAGCAAAAGCATACCGAAGATCATTCTTTTTTGCGGATTTAATGTTCCGGTTGTTACGGCGGTAATCAGATAAAACAACGAAAACGGCAAAATCAAAAGCCCCGTTAAAGAGGCCGAATTTTCCAATACGCCCTGAGAATAAAACGGAAACAGAATCGTATTGGGATACATGGCCAGATAAGAAACCATCAACGCCAGATTTCCGAACAAAAAGGCCGGAGAAACAAACAAATCGAAACTGACCAGCGGAGCTTTTGTCTTATTTTCGTGACGCACAAAGAAAAACAGGCAAAAAACGACCGGCAAAAGCGAAATAGCGCTTTGTACGGAAAGTATTCCCCACGAAGGCGTTTCGGCAATCATAAACAGCAAAGAAGCAACACCGGCCATTAAAAGCAGCGTTCCCGTGACGTCTATCGGCATTTTTTTCAGCACATGACCGGCCGGAATAACGCGCGCGGCCAGAAAAACCGCCGTAAAAGAAATCAAACAGCTGGGCAAAAATATGGCGCGCCAGGAAAAAGCTTCAATCAAAAATCCGCTGATGGAAGGCGCCGTCATGCCCGCCAGATGGGTTACGGCTCCGATAAATCCCAAAGCTTTTCCGCGCTGTCTGCCTTTAAATATCGACGAAACGATACTGAATGAATTGGAAATTAATATGGAACCGCCCAGCCCCTGCACGGTTCTGGCAAACAACAGCATAAAGAAATTTATCGAAAAATAAGACAGGCAGGCTCCCGTTCCGAAAATCAAAAAACCGCATGTATATAATTTTCTGCAATTAACCATATCTCCCAGCCGGCCGAAAAACGTCAACAGACTGGTTAAAACGATTTGATATGACAACATCACCCATTGGACGGTAGAAACGGGCAGATCAAAGGTTTGTGATATATTGTACAACGCAATGTTGACGGAAGAGAAATCCAACATTCCGATAAAATTGCCCAAAGAGGTTACCCAGAAAATAACCCATTTAATTGATCCGGACCGCATTTTTCCCCGCTTTATGGCTTTTCAATCAAAAAGTCTTCTTCATAAGCGATGTGATGACGCAGACCGCGATAATGATTCAAACCCAAAATACGGGACGCATAATCAATATTTTTGATTTGAGAATGATATAAATTAATCAGCCGTTCTTTTTCTTTTACAACGTCTGAAATATCAATGTAATGCGTCGGCGCCGCCAATGTATTCCATATTTCATAATATACAACACGTCCCGTAAACGGATAAGTACGACATAACCGTTTAAACAGGCAGCTGACGGCGATATGATCTTTATGAAAATCCATCGGGTGCGGCATCAGGATATAGTCATATCCTTTGAAATCCAATGTTGCAAAATCCCGAAAACAATCAATCAGTTTTCCGTCTTCCACGTCCAGCATTTTAAAACTTTTGACGGCATAATGCGACATGACTTCCTGAAATTCTTTTTTACGGATTTCAATCATTTCCGACGGTTTCACGGCCGAATCACCGTATCGTCCGTCCGTCAGCAACACAACATCGCATTGCGAACCGTATTTTAATAAAAATCCTCCGCAGCCGATCGTTTCGTCATCTGCATGAGGCGCCAGCAGCAAAAAACGATCGGACGGTTTGATCTGCCACGGTTGAGCCTTTTTACAATCCGGCAGTTCATAACCGTAAATTTTCTTTTTGAACCATAATTTTATTTTTCGCAGTCCCATTTTACTTCTCCCGTATCTTTGGGCAGGGTAATTCCGATTGAACGAAAAATCAAAAGTTTTTCCAGTTTTCAATAAAGGCTTAATTTTTTCAACCTATGCTAAATTTTAGTTCGGACAAATTGAAAGGTTTAAAAATATGAAAAAACTTTTATTCGCAACGGTTTTTACCCTGGCGGCGTTTTCAGCCCAGGCGCAGGAGCAGGAACAAACAACCGCCTATCCGTCATCAACGAATACTTATGCGGATATCACCAACCCCTTTTATATTCCGGAAAGAGGCTTTATGGCGGATTCAAAACTGTCTTATTCCCGGGTAAAATTGGACGCGTCCATCAACGCGCCGCGCCGCCAGTCGGGATACCGTTTTTTAAAAAATGCCAAGAATTTTGAATTATCTGAAACCTTGACATACGGTATTACCGGCACATGGGCCGTTTACGGAACATTTGCTTACGATTGGACGAAAAAAGAAGGAGCCGCTTCTTTCCGCGACTGGTCGTGGACGATCGGGACAAAAGTCAATACGATTGACGAAGCCTGGCGCGTACAAATCGGTGCAGACGTAACACGCACGGATTATACAAAATGGAAAGGCGTCATTAATGAGGATCAAAAAGACACACACCTGTATTTAATGGCCGGAACAGAAACAGGAGCAAATGTCTTTGCCTACACGCGGGTTGACTATCACAATATTGATTACGGCAATGACCAGCAGTATGACGAATTTAATGTGGCTGCGGCCCTGCACATTCTGGCCGGGCGCCAGACGACAGCCGATGTCGGTCTGCGTTTTACATGGGATACGCTGGATCATATCCGTAACAAAGATCTGACATTTTTTGCCGGCGGTTATATGAATATTTATCGAAATGTGGCGCTGGGCATTACGGCTGATTATACGTTGGCCAGCTCTAATAATATCAAAGAGCCCTATTCTCCGGATAATCAGGGAACATATACGCTGGGCTTTAATGTTAAGTATGAATTTTAACTTATTGATCTTTAATAAAAAGGCGGCAAAAAAAGCCGCCTTTTTCAGTGTTTGTTTTCTTTCTTAACGGCCGGATCCGAATAAAAAAGCTTTACGCTTTTTATGCTGTTTGGACAGCGTTTTTCAAAACGCCCTTCCCTTTCCCATAAAACACAAACCTTATAAAGAAAGAAGAAAAATCCGATCGTTATAAAAACGGGCGGTTAATTCCCGCCCGTTAAAAGCTTCACCTGTCGTTATTTTTCAGTTTCTTTTCCAGTGACCTCATTTTATTTAAACGCTGCTGAGTTTCGGTACGTTTCTGAATATCGGTCAGCCGGGAAAAAACGCTTCTTTTTCCATTAAAGTTTTTATCCTGCTTTTGTTTTTGAGCCATGTAGGCGGCCATGGTTCTTTCTACGGATTTGTCGATTATTTTCAGTATCAGCGAATCCGCGCTTTTGGTTTCTTCCGCATTTTTCAATCGATTCAGCCGTCTCATCAACTTCAATTCCGTTTTTGTCGGCGGTTCAATCATTTCAACGGCCTTTTCATGACGGGCAATATCCTGTTGCATACTTTCAGGGGTTAAAGGCGTTTTGTTCATCTTGTCAATTTCTTTATAAACCCTGTAAGAAGAAGAATCATAATATATAACACCGTCTTCCAACAGAACTTTTTTCTGTCCTTCCGGTCGTGCCTTTCCTTCACTATTAATAGACCAGTTGTCGTCCATATAATGTTTCAACAATCTGTTGTCAGAAGAAATTTTTTGCAAATCATCAACTTTTTTCAGCAGATCATCGTTACGAATCCAACGACCGTCTTCTTCCAATCGGGAACGTACGGAGCTTTTCTTTCTTAACGTTTCCAACTTTTTAATTTTTTTCAAATCGCTTTTATAGCCTTCACGATTTTTAATTTCGGTTAAACGCTTGGAAAAGGATTTTTCATCGGACTGACGCAAATTCAGCTTGTCCATAACAAAATGACGGCTGGCTCCGTAAGCTCTGGCAGACAAAGCGACCACCGCCATTGCGGCAGGCAGAGTTCCTAACGTTGCCTTACCTGCAATTTTTCCCAGTTTGGTATTGGCTACGGTTTTATTAATGACCATCATTTTTTCCAAAAATGACGGCGGTTCGATCAATTCCAACTGTTTGGTCGCAAATTCCTTATATTTCGGCAGATTTTTATCCAGATCCGCACGAACGGAATGACCGAACAAATCCGATACGTTGGAACGCCCGCCGATCGTCATTTTACAGTCGCCGGATAAATAAGATTCCAGTACTTCATTATTGCCGCGGCTTATATTTTCATAACGCTGCGTAAAACCCAGCTGTCCCTTCCCTTCCGCAAAATCGGAAAACAACCCGTCAAAAAAACCATTCCGACTGAGAAGATATAATGCTGCAATGTTTGTCATCAGCCAACCCCTTTCCTTTTAAATCGCGTCAACCGCTTTTTCCGCAAACGATTCTTTGTCGATCACGGCTTCATAATACCGCTTAAACACACCGGCCGGATCTGTAATTCTGCCTTCATCAAGATCAATGACCCTGTCCAAATCTATTTCAATAATCAGGCATCTTTCGGCTGTGCGCAAATACTCTATAATTTCGTCAGACACTCCGGTTATGGCACAACCGGAATCAGCAGTTCTTTTAAAAAACAAAGAATGTTCAAACAAATAACTGATTTCCGGTTTTTCGGCCTCTCCGGCCAGTTCCGGCAAAAATATTGTTACTTTACCGTCTTTGTTAACCGCAAATGCCGGAGAAGGAATTTCATTTAACAGCATTTATATCCTCCCGTAACAAAATAATTCACGCCCGTTTTCCGGTACAAAATGTATGTTAGTCGCCGATCGTTTAAACACGCCGTCAGATTTATTTTTTTGAAATGCTTATTTTTCTTTTCAACCATATACAAATCAAACACAGCCATTCAATCACACTTTCCGTTCAACGCCCCCTTTCCCTGAACGCGCCGACCGTATACCGCGGCAAAATCAGAGATCAATCGTCAACAGAAAACAAGTATATAATACACTTTATAGACAAAACAAAGCAAGCTTTTTTTTATAATCAAAAAAAAAGGAAAAGGCAGAAAATCTGAATATTTTTCACAATAAAAAGAAAAAATATAGACAAAACAAAATTTGTCTACAGACTGATCACATCAACCGCTTTTTCTGCAAACGATTCTTTATCAATCACAGCCTCATAATACCGCTTGAATACATCGGCCGGATCTGACAAACGCCCGTCGTTCAGATCAACAATCTTGTCCAGATCCATTTCGATAATCAGCATTTTTTCAGAATTATGCAGATGTTCGATAATGTCTTCGGGCACGCCGGTAATCGAACAGCCCGTATTCGGCATACGTTTAAAAAACAAAACCCCTTCAAACAAATAACTGATTTCCGGTTTTTCGGGGCTTCCTGCCAGTTCCGGCAAAAACATCGTTACTTTGCCGTTTTTATTAACCGCAAATGCCGGAGAAGGAATTTCATTTAACAACATTGTTCCCTCCCAAAAACAACAATTAAAGAAAGAGGCGGCACGAACAATTGCCGCCCCTTTTCCCCGATTATTTTTTCGCTCTGTCTTGTTCGATAATGATTTTTAAAGCATCAACAGCGACACGAACGGCGGCAGAAGTGTCTTCGGACATTTTTTGATCCAATCCTGCCGCTTCGCGTTCTTGGTTCCAAATCACATGGAAACAAGAACCGCAACGACACTTTAATGCATCGGCGACAACGAACAAAGCCGCGGATTCCATTTCGCTGGCTTTAACGCCCAAGCGTTTCCAAGCTTCCCATTTTTGCAGCAATTCATACGACACCGGCATTTTCGCGGGACTGTGCTGACCATAAAAAGCATCTTTGCACTGAACAACACCGGTATGGGTTGTTTTTCCCATGGCCAAAGCCGCCTGACGCAAAGCAATCGTAATATCCAGATTGGCAACGGCAGGATATTCGATCGGTGCATATTCAACGGAAGTATGTTCAAAACGGATTGCTCCCGTCGCGACAACGATATCACCGGACTGAACGTCCAAATCAATACCGCCGCAGGTTCCCGTACGGATAAACGTATCCGCACCGATATTATGCAGCTCTTCCATGGCAATTGACGCGGATGGCCCGCCGATCCCCGTAGAACAAACGGAAACTTTTTCTCCCAACAAAGTTCCGGTATAGATATTATATTCACGGTTCTGCGCGACATGATGCGCCTCATCAAACAATTTTGCTATTGATTCACAGCGCCCCGGATCCCCCGGCAAGATAACATAGCGGCCGACATCACCTTCTACACAATGAATATGAAACTGCTTTTCAAGTTTCTGCATGGAAAACCTCTCCTTAAAATCAATGAAAAATATGATAAAGTCATATTGTTAGGATCAGTGTATATGAAAAAACTTCATAAAACAAACAGTTAATTACTGATCTCAGAGAACGGCATTTTTCACATTTCTGCGGTTATCCGCATTTATAAAAAACAAGTATCAAAAAAATTTGTGAACCGTCAAAAGCCCGAACAAAAGAATACGTAAAAAAATATTCGAAACCACAAAAAAAGACTTGCTTTTCGGGATCATTTCACGTAAAAACACTTTAAGTCAAAAATGGGAGGCCACTTTATATGACAGTCGATTTCGAAGGTGAATTTCTGCCTTACATTACTTTTGAAGGCGAATTTATTCCCTATATTCGTATGTAATTTATCAAAAAATCCCCCGTGTTTCGGGGGCTTTTTTTATATCTTCGGCCGATCAAAAGGCCAAGATTATCTTTTTTCCATGTAATCCAGCGGATTAACTGCTTTTGTTCCTTTGCGAATTTCAAAATGCAGCTGCGATTCTTTCGCATTGCCTGTTCTGCCCGCTTTTGCGACCGGCTGACCGCGTTTAACCGTTTGTCCGCGCTTGACCAGAATTTGTTTGTTGTGCGCATAGGCCGTAATCCAACCGTCGGCGTGTTTGATCAACAACAAATTGCCAAAGCCTTTTAATTCGTTACCGGCATAAGCAACCACTCCGTTTTCAGCCGCCCGGACAGAAGTCCCTTCGGCCACGCGAATATTAATTCCGTCATTATGCCGCCCTGCCCCGGCAGATCCGAATTTTGTCATTACTTTTCCGTTAACCGGCCAGGCAAATTTGCCTTTTGCCCGGCTTGGCGGCGATGGCAGACGAACCGAGTTTTTCTTTGTCGCCGGCTTTGTTTTTTTCGTTGCCGTTTTTTTCCCGGCAGCGACGGATTTTTTAACAGAACTTCTTGCCGCTATCTGGGTTTTTGTCGGTTCGACAATTGATCCGGGCAGTTTTAAAAACTGACCTTCGTAAATATTATACGGCGGCTTGATTTTATTTTGCCTGGCCAACAGACTCATGTCCACATTATATCGTCGTGAGATACTATACACCGTATCCCCTTTGCGTACGACATGGATCGAAGCCGGCGGCAGTTTCAGGCGTTGACCGGGTGATAACAAAAACGGTGCGCGCAGTCTGTTTGTTTCGATTAACGCGCGCGTCGGCACATTATATTTGCGCGACAATGAATAAACGGTATCCCCTTTTTTGATTGTTATGTACGACGGTGAAACGCTCTGCAATCTGTATTTTGTCCTGTCATGAACGTTTGTCCGTCTGTTGACGGCCCGAATACGTTGATAACTGTCCGTACTGTTTAAAGGAACAACAACGCAGCCCGACAGTATTGCTGCCAGCAGAAAAAATACGCCTGTCCTTTTTTTCAGATTCATACTTTTGACCCGGTTTCATAAAGTAGAGTCATTATAAAAACCATTTCGCTAAGAAAAAGTTTAAATTGTTTTTCTGTAAAAAAATAAAAAAAATGTGCTTGGAAATGCGTCTTTTTTTGAGTAAACTGGACAAAAATTTAACATTTTAAGGGGATTTTTTATCATGCCGGCCGCGCCGAAAACCGTTTATGCCAAGGATTATAAAAAACCGGAATATCAAATCAGTCATGTTGATATGACCTTTGATTTGGATTCAGAGCACACCACAGCAATCGCACAGATGCAGGTGCATCGGGAACCGGGGACGGCGGAAAACACGCCGATGTGGCTTGACGGCGATGAACTGACATTAAAAAGTATTGCCATTAACGGCAAACCTTTAACCGAGCAGGATTATATTTTATCCGAAGAAGGCATGAGCTTGCTTAATCCGCCGAAAGATTTCACGTTAACGATCGAAACGGATATTAACCCCAAGGCCAACACAAAATTGCAAGGGCTTTATGAATCGGACGGCATTCTGTGTACCAAGTGCGAAACGCACGGTTTTCGCAGAATTACTTATTTCCCGGACCGTCCGGACGTCATGCCGACATGGCGGACGACTTTGATCGGCGATAAAGAAAAACTGCCCAAACTGATATCAAACGGCAACAAAGAATCCGTCGAAGAATTGCCGGACGGCCGTAAAAAAGAAGTCTTTTTCGATCCCGTTCCCAAAGCCTGCTATCTGTACGCCGTTGTCGCGGGAAAATTGGATCAGCAGCAGGATCATTTTGTGACGCGTTCCGGGCGCGATGTGACATTAAATGTTTTTGTCGAGGAAGGCAAAGGCTCTATGAGCTCTTATGCCGTTGAATCCCTGAAAAAAGCGATGAAATGGGACGAAGAAACCTTCGGGCGCGAATACGATCATGATGTGTTTAACATCGTCGCCGTATCGAATTTTAATTCGGGCGCCTGTGAAAACACGTCATTAAATATTTTTAACGACAAGTATGTGCTGGCCGATCCGAAACGAGCAACCGATGCGGACTATGCCAATATCGAAGGGGTCGTCGCCCACGAATATTTCCACAACTGGTCAGGAAACCGTGTTACCTTGCGCGATTGGTTTGACCTGACCTTAAAGGAGGGATTGACCGTTTACCGTGATCAGGAGTTTTCTTCCGATATGCGTTCACGCGCCGTTAAACGGATTGAAGACGTGTCTTCTTTGCGGGCGGGGCAATTCACGCAGGATGCGGGGCCTTTGGCGCACCCGATCCGTCCGGACTCTTATATTTCCGTGCGTTCACTTTATACCGGCACCGTCTATAACAAAGGCGCCGAAGTCATTCGCATGATGGAACGTATGGCGGGAAAAGAAAAATTCCGCAAAGGCATGGATTTATACTTTGAACGCAATGACGGTAAGGCTGTTACTTGCGACGATTTTGTCGCTGCCATTTCCGAAGGTGCCGGGTTGGATTTAAACCAGTTTGCCAAAACATGGTATCATCAGGCGGGTACTCCTGTCGTGGAAGCCAAGGGCGTCTATGACGAGGTTAAAAAGACTTATACTTTGACGTTAAATCAGCACACGCCGCCTACTCCCGGGCAACCGATAAAAAAAACTTTTGTCATTCCTTTGGAAGTGGGGTTATTGGATAAAAACGGCAACGATATGCGTCTGGATATTCAAGGACAGGAAAAAGACGGAAAAACGTCCAAAGTCATTGTCATGAACAAACCCGAACAGACGTTTGTGTTTGAAAATGTTCCCGAAGACCCCGTTTTGTCAGGCAATCGCGCCTTTACGGCCCCAATCCATTTTAAAGCGGACTATACGCCTGAACAGCGCGGCCTGTTAATGGCAAAGGATTCCGATCTGTTTAATCGTTGGGACGCCGGCCAACAATTTGCAACCGAAATCATGTTGGATATGGTCAAAGATATTCAAGCCGGCAAAGAAACCAAAGTTCCCCCTGCTTTTACAAAAGCGTTAAAGGGATATCTTAACGACGACAATCTGGATAAAGCCTTTATCGCCAAAGCTTTTGTCATGCCCGGCGAACGCGCTTTGGCCGAAAGAATGCAAGTCGTGGACGTTGACGCGATTGCAACCGCACGTGCCGCTTTGCGTAAACAGATCGCCATTGAGCTGAAAGACGATTTGCAAAAAGCGTACGCCTCAAACCAGGTCACCGGTAAATATGATCCGAACGCCGAAGATTCCGGTAAACGCGCCGTTAAAAACATGGCGCTGAGTTACTTAAGTCTGTTAGATGATTCTTTGGCTTTACAGCAGTATAAATCCGCGGAACAAATGACGGATAAAGATGCCGCTGTCCGCGTCTTTGCCGGAAAGGATACCCCGCAAGCAAAAGCCGTAATGGACGATTTTTATCAGACGTATAAAAAAGATTCTTTGGTTGTTGACAAATGGTTATCCATGCAGGCGACAGCTTCGCCGGATTCTTTAAAAACCGTCAAAGAGCTTTTGAATCACGAGGCTTTCTCGATTACAAATCCCAACAAAGTGCGTGCTTTGATCGGAGCCTTTGCGGCAAATCCGACAGCCTTGCATAAAAAAGACGGTTCCGGATACGATTTTATTGCCGAACAAACAATTGCCGTCGATAAAATCAATCCGCAGGTGGCTGCAACTCTTCCGGTTGCTTTAGGGGCCTGGAAAAAATTCGATCCTGCCCGTCAGGAAATGATGAAAAAGGCTTTGACGCGGATTATCGAAACGCCGAATTTATCCCCGAACACCTATGAAATCGTTTCAAAATCTCTTGGAATTTCAGAAAAAAAAGAACGCATGAAAGCGGCTGATTTTTTTAAAACTCCTGGGGTTAAAAAATATGCGAACGGCTTAAAAAACCAAAAAACGGTTTATTCGCCGCAGATTTTGGCTGCCGTTAAAAAATCAGCGGAACGGTCATGAAAAAACATCTTTTGACCGGAACTGTTTGCTTTGTTCTGGGGGCTGTTATCGGCTTTCAGGTTGCACAAAAAACGCCTGAAACAAAACCGGCAAAAGAATTAACGGCACAGCTGAGTTCCCAAGGACGGGCGGAAATGCAAAGAATCAGCTTGGAACTTGATCGGCTGCAGGATCAAACGGCCGAAGTCATGGCTGAAAAAACCCGTATGTTACAGGCGATCACGGCTCAAAAACCGGACAGAAATGCCGCTGATTTTTATTTGGCCGGCATGGTGGAAAAAACAAATAAAATCTCTGCCGATTTTAACAAAGCACTGCTGGACGCCATAGAACGTATGCCGTTAATTGACCGGCGCGCTTTTATGGAATTTTATTTAAAAAATAAAGATCAAATTAAACAGCGCAGTTTAATTTTACCTCTGGTCGCCGCCAGTGGTCTGGAAAACGCAGAATCGACTTCACCGTCGGGTGTTTCTGATGAACAGTCATGACATAAAAAAAACAAATGCCATGCGCCTGTTGGATCAGGCGCACATTGCCTACAAGTATTATGAATACGAGACTTCCGACGGAAAAATCGATGCCGTTTCGGTTGCGGCAAAGATCGGACAAGCCCCGGAACAGGTGTTTAAGACACTGGTGACTCAATCACCGGGACACGGTTATTTTGTTTTTGTCATTCCTTCAATCTGCGAACTTGATTTAAAGGCCGCAGCCAAGGCTGCCGGACAAAAAAGCATTGAAATGCTTCCCTTAAAACAGCTGTTAAACGTTACCGGATACGTTCATGGCGGTTGTTCCCCCATCGGAATGAAAAAACTGTTTCCCACTTTTATTGACGAAACGGCTCTGTTATATGATTCCTTCTGCGTCAGCGCCGGAAAAATCGGGATTAATCTGTGTCTTTCCGTGCAGGATCTGGCTGGTTTTGTTCAGGCGCGGTTCGCGGATCTGGTTCGTTTTCCGGCTGATTGACAATGTCCATTACAGCTTCCTGAGCCGTCCACGGATTTAAGACGGGATCAACAACTGCTCCTTCCGGATATGTCGGAGAAAAAATCATGTTAAACGGCAGTCCGTATTTTCCCCCTTGTGACAGCAGACGTTTTAAAAAGGGATCTTCATAACCGATGCGCATGATCGATAATTCACCGCTTTGAATTTTCTTGGGAGCGCCTCGTACGGCCATAATAAATCGATTCCACTGACATGACAGACAAAAACTTTCCGTAACATTTAAATAAACGGATTTGCCCTCCTGAATACGGCGGCGCAACAAAGATTCATTAAAAGGTTCTCCGCCTCGTGTGTCCAGGTTATTTTCGTTAGGCAAAAACGGAATAAAAATCATTCCGGCCAGAACCAATATGGCAAAAGCCGGCATTTTTTTAAGCAAAGGCCATCTTTTTAATAAAGCAATCGTTAAAATTGCCAAACCGACGGCGATACAGAAAACGGTCAATCCGGCCTGTATTCCGATTAATATGGCCAATAAAAGAGCCTGCAGATACAGCGGTATCGGCAAAATTGCTTTGACTTGCCGTTGTAAGCGTTCGTTTACCTCGATTTTTGCGGCACGATTATCATAAAAAGACAACACCAAAAACGGTAAAGAAAGTCCGGCAGCAAAAGCAAGGGAATACAAAATCATCGACCTGGATAACAAGACATAAAGATCGTAATACATTCCCGTCATTGGTGTAATAAACAACAGGCAGCCCGTTATAAATCCGACAATCAATCCGGCCTTTTCCCGAATATCCTCCGGCTGAAAGACTGAAAATACTTTGGAAAACCGTTCTGCCGTTAAAACGATAGAAATATCATCAAAAACTTTATATATCGACAAGGCCAGGAAAACAAAAAGCATCATAAAAACAAAATTCATCATTGGTGAAAGAAATTGTTTTCCCCAGAAAAAAACTCCCGAAGGCACGGCATAGAACCACAGCAGAACAAAAAACACACCGATCAGACACCAGAAATAAAACATATTCCCCAGACCGTTATAAAAAAACACGGTTTGTTCGGGGGATTTTTTATCGGTAAATGCCGCCTGATACCCCAGCATCAAAAAGGCCGTCAGAACGGGCGTTAAAAATAAAAATTTTATGCCGGACAAGAAGGCAACAAAAAAATCCATTATCGAAAAAGAAAAGAATGATAAAAACGGCTTGGGCGGCTGTTCTTCCACTTTGGCGGACAGCACAAATTCAGAGGCCCGCCCCGGATAACCGATATCCAGTATCATTTCGGCCTTTTCCTGCAGTTTTTCGGGATTTAAAAGACGGAATTTCAACAACATATCTTTGGAATCCCAAGAAACAAGCGGGGTGGAAAATTTCAATCCCTGATCATTTTTGATCAGAATATCCGGTTTTTTTCCGCCTAAAAAAGGCAATTTCAACACAACGAATAAATTAACTTCTCCGTTTTCTTCTTTTTTAAAATAAGTTTCTTTTAATTCAAGTCCGGATTTCTGTGACCGCGGTGCGGCAACAAACTCCTGTGTTATTTTTGCACAGTTGGGTGCATCTAACGAAGATTGTTTTGTTTCGTATGTTATGGTTTTTGTTGTTTGTTTATGACAAATTCCGTTTTTACAAAGATAAGCGGAAAGAACAGCCTTCACAATCCCCGGCGCCTTTTTATCTTTTAACTGTACTAAAAAAGGCAGATATACTGTTGTATCATAACCAAAAGCTTTTTTTCCGCCAACCGTAAAAGATTTTTCGAAAGGGGGGTATATTGAATCAAATTCAACATTTTCGGAACCTGTAAAATCTATTTCAACATTAACCGGAACTTCTCCGTCAATCTGCGTTAAAATCGTATAATCTTCCCCAGGCAGCAAAATAAAAGACATCAGCAATTTTCCCGATCCTTTATCCGCACAGGAAGCCAAAACCGCTGAAAAGTTTTCTGCCGAAACAGTTTCGGAAAAATACTGATCTTTTTTAAACAACTTCAAATAACTATTAATATCTCTTTTTCCGATTTTAAAATATTTTATATTTTCCCATGTATCCGAATTATCAAAATCAACCATCAAATCCGTTCTTCCCGGATTTTTTTCTAAAATATTCATATTAATTCTTTCAAGAATATTTCTTGAAAAATGTTCCATATCCTGATAACGCTTACCAAAAGTGGATAATTTCTGAATAATATCCGAATTTTTTCCGTCTTCAACGTCCAGTTTTAATAATTCGTTTAAAATTTCATCATCTGTTACGTCTTTTTCTTTATTTTTTTTATAAAAATCGACAATAAAGTCCCACTGTTCGTCTTCATTTAAATTTTTATATTTTTCCAAATCCCCGATGGTGATGGGAATAACCGGCACAGAATCCGTTTGGGCAAAACAAGAATTTGTACAATCTGCAAAAACAAACAAAAAGAAAAACACAAAAATAAAAATATTTCTGCACATTTTTTGGCTGTCCTTTAATTTTTATGGCATAATTTTTAAAAAAGGATATCATAGCTGGAAATAAAATAACAGGAATAAAGGAAATGTGTTTTTTTAACGGCCAGTGTCTGATTGCCATGCCGGGAATGCAAGACGATCGTTTTGAACGTTCCGTCGTGTATGTCTGCGCCCATACGCAGGAAGGAGCCATGGGATTAACAATCAATCGGCCGATAAAGGAATTAAGCTTTTCTTCTTTGTTGTCCCAACTGCATATTGATCAGCCGCCGCAATTCGACCCGCCCCCTATTCTGGCCGGCGGTCCCGTTGATGTTATCCGCGGATTTGTGTTGCATTCTCCGGAATATACCAGCAACGCCACTTTAGCTATGTCGTCATTAACTTCCTTAACCGTCACAACGGATATTATCCGCGATATTTCACGGGGAATCGGACCGAAAAATTATTTAATCACATTAGGCTATGTCGGCTGGGGAGCCGGACAGCTGGAAAATGAAATCAAAGCCAACGCCTGGCTGCCCGTTGATGCCTCAACGGACTTGTTGTTTTTGCTTTCGCCCGATAAAAAATGGGGATACGCCTTGAATAAACTGGGAATTGACCCTGCCCGCCTGTCCGCCGAACAGGGCAAAGCCTAAAGCGGATCGGCATAACCGAAATCTATCAATAATTCGGACACACCCAAAGACCCCACAATGCAATCAGCCATATCGGGATTGCCCGGATCCGGAAAGCATTTTGCATTCAATCCGTCAAATCGGCGTTTTAAACGGGGAAAGGCTTCTGCTGCTTTTCCCGGACGGAGCTTTACTTTTAAAGAAAATGTCCTGTCAGAGATACGCACTTTATCCGCCCCGATAACGGATATAACGCCCCGGACGACCTCTTTTTCGGACAAATCCGGCAATTCGTCCTCGGCAGAAGCCATAGCCTGCTGCCAGCCGAATTTTTCCTCAAACAAATAGTGCCGCTGTTCCGAAACCGGCGAAACATCGGTAACAGCAGAAGGTTGAACATCTTTTTTACTCTCTGCTTTTGTTTCAATATGACCGGACAATCTGTTTATTGTTTGCTTTAACGGACTGTCTTTATCGTCAATACGTTCGGAAATAGACTGCAGTTCTTCAGAAACCACTTTTTTTCTGTCGGCAATAAAAGCCTGCCATTTTCCCCCGACCACCTGCGGAATTTCCTGCGGCGAAACACCGTATAAATAAAAAACGCCTAAAAACAGCATAATTAAAACGGCGACATAATGCGGCCGCTTTAACAAAGCAAAGCAAAAACGGATCAAATCCTTTGTTAAACCGATAATGCCGCCAATGTATCCGGACAGTTTCATTTTTTATTCTTCGGGATTACCGCCGTAACGCCGACACAAATCGTCAACGGTTTCAGGGGGGATTTTCTGGAATAACGGCTGTTCCGGAACTTTAAAGACATGCTCGGGTTTTAATTTCCGAAGCTCTTCGTTCAGATCATCAGACGGCCATGCCGTATTGTCCGGGTTCAGATTCAGCAATTCTAAAATTCGACCGGCCGTTTCGGGAATAACCGGTGCCGACAAGACGGCATACAAACGAATAACGTTCAAAGCTAACCGTAAAATCATGGCCGCCTTTTCTTTGTCTTCTTTTATAATGGTCCACGGCGCCGCTGCGGTTAAATAGTTGTTGCCCTCTACCCATATGGCGCGCAGTTCAACCAGAGCCTTGCGAAATTCCATTTCGGACAAATATTGTGTGTAATCACGGATTCTGTTTTGCAGCGTTTGAACAAATTCATTTTCAACCTCTGTCCATTCCCCGCCCTGCGGCACGTTCGCCCCGAATTTAGAGGCGGTCATTTTCAAAACGCGATTAACAAAATTTCCCAAAACATCATTCAGGTCTTTATTGATCGTTGCCGCAAAAGACGAAAAAGTAAAACTGGAATCCGCATTTTCGGGCGCATTGGCCATTAACCAGTAACGCCAATAATCCGGCTGGAATTCATCTAAAGCCTGATTGGTAAAAATACCGCGTTTCTGCGACGTTGAAAATTTTCCGCCATAGAAAGTCAGCCAGTTAAATCCCTTGATATAGTCTACCTTTTTCCACGGTTCACCCGAAGCCAGCAGTGTTGCGGGGAACATAATTGTATGAAACGGAATATTGTCTTTTGCCATGAATTCGACATAGCGGACGTCTTTCGGGTCATACCACCAGCTTTTCCAGTCACGATGTTCGGGATCCTTTTCGGCCCATTCCGCCGTTGATCCGATGTATTCGATCGGCGCGTCAAACCACACATAAAAGACTTTGCCGTCAAATCCTTCGACGGGAACGGGAATTCCCCACTTTAAATCGCGCGTAATGCAACGTTCGCGCAGACCTTCTTTCAACCACTTGCGTGCAATTGAAGTCACGACCAACGGCCATTCGGCTTCATGTTCGTCAATAAAAGCGGACAGTCTGTTTTCCAAAGCAGGCAATTTTAAAAACAGATGTTTGCTGTCTTTGATTTCCAGATTAGAGCTGCCGGACACGGCAGAACGCGGATTAATCAGATCTGTCGGATCCAAAACGCGCGTGCAGTTTTCACATTGGTCGCCTCTGGCAGCTTCATAACCGCAGTGAGGACACGTTCCGACAATATACCGGTCGGGCAGGAAACGTCCGTCATCAACGGAATAAACCTGTTTAATCGTGCGTTCTTCAATAAATCCGTTTTCCATCAGCCGTTTACAAAAATGCTGTGTTAATTCCGTATTCTGAACGGAAGAAGAACGCCCGAAATGATCAAATGACAGATGAAAACGGGCATAAATATCTTTTTGAACTTCATGCTGTTCCGCGCAAAAAGTCTCAACGTCCTGATTTTTTTCCAAAGCGGCCAGTTCAGCCGGCGTACCGTGTTCATCGGTCGCGCAGATATAAAGGACTTCCTCCCCCTTTTGGCGTAAAAAACGGGCATACACGTCGGCCGGCAGCATGGATCCGACCAGATTGCCCAGATGTTTTATGCCGTTAATATAAGGAAGCGCGCTGGTAATCAGATATTTTGTCATTATTTCATGCCTTTAATCAAAACAAACGTATATTGATTTTTACCCGCATTTCATACAGAATTTCAAGCACAATTTTGTATGGAGAATTTAAAATGACAGACTCGATTATTATCCGGAATGTCCGGCGTCGCGATATCGATTCCATTATGAAAATCGAATACGAAAGCTTTTTGCCGGGCCTGCGCGAAGAAAAAGATTTATACCTGAAACGGATCAAAGCTTTTGCGGACGGATTTTTGGTCGCGCAGGATTCCGATACGGGACAAATCGGCGGTTATATTTCCAGCGAACTGTGGCGTGAAGATCAGGGCGTCAACGCCGATGTGTTGGCATTAGGGCATGATCCTTTGTCCGTTCACGATCAAAACGGCAAATATCTATATATCACTTCTTTCGGCACCCTGCCTGACTGGCGCGGAAAGAAAATCGGATTAAAACTGTTTATGGCTTTGGAAGAAAAAATCGAAAAGAACTATCCGAACGTGATAAAAAAAATTTTAATCGTTTCCGAAAAATGGACGGCGGCCAGAAACCTTTATACCCGGCAGGGTTTTAAGGAAACGGGCCGGATCATTAATTTTTTCACGCCGGACAATCTGCCGGCAGAAGACGCCGTCATCATGATGAAACCGGCTTATTGATCGGGATAAAGATCAGGCAGATATTTTTTCTGTTCGCTTTGACGGCGGATTTTCGTTCGATCCGCGGCATAAAACGCTTTTAACAGATTTTCCGCGGCCATTTTCTTTGTTGATGTCAGGTGACGGGCAAAACGACCGGTTCCGTACAAGAACAACTCCAATGCCTCAAGTTCTGCGGAAAAATCGGCAGTCTGTCCGTTAAAAGCGTTTCGAATATCGGATAAACTGATAATTCTGCGGTCCGGGAATTTAGCCCTGCCCCATGTCAGCAAAGCCGCCGCCGTTTTTTCGGGATCATCGGCAAGACAAGCCCGAACGACATTGCGGATCAGAGCTTTATGATTGAAATATCGTTTAAGGAAAAAAGTGCCCGCCCCGACAAGAACGACAAAAACAAAGAAAATTCCTAAAAATCGTGCCGTAAAGAAAGCAATTCCCCTTTGATCCGCCGTATTCTGCGCTGTCTGAGCAAAAACAGGCAGCGTTTTTTGTTCGTCAGGTTGCGCTTCGGCGGGCAAAATTGTTAAAACATGAGACGGAATCTTTGATTCTTCAATCCGTTGAGTTTGCGTATTCAGCCAAAAAACGCTGAGTTCCGGCAAAATGACTTCCCCTGTCTGTTGCGGCACAAAAACAATCGTTTGGCGCATTGCCGCAATCAGGTTATTTTTTCCGGTAATCATTGTCCTGTCTGTTTTTCCTTTATAAATTCGGACATTTTCCTGTTCGGGGATCTGAAAATCCGGCAAATAAACCGGCAACGTTCCCCGTGCCGTTAAGACAAGCGATCTTTTTACGGGCGTTCCCTGTTGAACAGAGCTGCTTTGCGGCACAATCCCGTCAAACAATTCAACCTGAGCGGCGGCAAACAACGGCGCAGAATGATCCGGCAGCGCTTTGACATCAAACGAAAAAGGCTGTGTACATATTTCAATACGGCCGTTTGAGGTTATTTTAATATCAGGCGGCAAATCACGCACGGAAATCATTGTCGGCGCCAAAGCCGACAAACAAAACGGCGGCAAAGATATTCTGCCCGTTGTCTTTGCAACCAGGCTGAAAGACAGTGTTTTTACATTATAGCTTGTCTGATTTTTAAGTATTGTTTCGTCTTTCGGCGAAGGCGCCAAAAAAAGATCCACATTTTGCCAATCGGCCGGAATTATGCGAACGTCTGTTACGCCGATTCTGTCCAACAGCTTTATTTGAAAAGAAACTTCCTCCCCCAGATACATTGTATCCGGCGGCGCAACAGTTTCCAAAGCCAGGCGAAACGGTGCCGCTGCCCCCGGCAAAGAATACAAAACAGACAAACAAAAAAGAATAAAGCCTACCATTGCGTCCCGATGTGTTTTTCATCAGCATAACGCTTTTCCCGATACAAGAACAGAATCTTATGACGCAGCAAAGTCAGCGGGTCTTCATGAACGGGGATCATATCGTCCGGATCTTTTTGCCTGTTATTCTGCCCTTGTCCGTCCGGATTTTCTGTGCTGTCATCATCTTGATCCGAAGGCTCTTCCGTACTTTCGGGCGGCGGTTGTTTGTTTTCTCCTTTTCCTTCATCGGGTGACGAGGGACTTTGTTTTTCTTCTCCGCCGACAGCAGAATTGTCGGTGCCGTCGGATTGTCCCGTTCCTTTGCCGGAATCACCCGGAGGAATCTGCGGCGGATTTTCATCACTTCCGGAAAGCGGGGCATACGAATAATTTTCTTTATTATCAGTGTGTTGCCCAGTATTATTATTGTCTTGGTTTAAGTCGTTTTTCCCTTCGGCATTTCCTTTCTGTCCGCCGGAATTATCCGGATTTTGAGCCTTATTGTTCGAATTACTCTCGGGCGTTTCGGCAGGCGGCGGTTGATTTAAACGGCGTACTATTTCCAGATTGATTCGCGCATTTTCATCATCGGGGCGCAAACGAACGGCCCGTTCCAGCAGTTCTTGAGCTTTAGGATAATTTTGTAAAAAAATCAATTTTGTCCCAACGTTATAAAGTGTAATGAAATCGTCCGAATCCTCGGCAATTTTCAGGGCTTTCATTTGATTTCCCGTATTCAGAAAACGCATGGCCGCTGCAGAAGGGCTTAAAAACAGTTCAACAAAATCAGCGGCAAGCACTTCCGAATGAAACGTCAAAAAAAACAAAATTCCCAACAAACGCCCCCGGCGAAACAAAAAAGGAAACGCCAGCAACGGCAAAATTAAAAACCAATATCCCTCGTCCGGAACGGATCGTTCGTCCGTTAATGAACTTTTTTCACCGGCTTCCAAACGCTTTTTATGAGCCCGCATCAAAGCCGCAACGTCAGATCCGTCCGTCCCGGCACGGACATATACGCCCTTTCCGTTTTCGGCCAGTCGGCGCAACCAGGCTTCCTTTAATCTGTGAACAACCGGATTTCCCAAAGTATCAAGAACAGGTTTATCTTCCTTTTCAAACAAAGTGTCTCCTTCAGGCGTTCCGATCCCCAGAACAAACAACCGGTTTCCTTCCTTTGCCGCCGAACGAATTAAATTTGCTGTTTTATCCTGTAACTCCAGGACATCATCTGCTCCGTCGGTAATCAGGAAAATATCGCCGAAAGCCGCCCCGGATTCGCGAATTGTACGCAAAGCTTCCTGCAAAGCTCTGTCCAAACGCGATCCGCGCGAAGGCATCAAATCAAAATTCAGCAACGGCAGCAAAGCCTTAACGGCTTCTTTCTCTGTCGTTGTCGGCACCAACTGATAGGGTTCGTCCGTAAAAACAACCAAAGCCGTGGGAATCCCCGTTAATGCGTCCAATACATCATACGTTTTAAAAATCGCCTGACTGAACCGGTTTGGGGCAATATCACGAACTTTCATTGATAAAGACATATCCAGGACAATGACAGCCGGTGATTTCGGAAAATACAGATTTCCGGGACGCCCTGTTATACTCACACCGGCTAAAGCACATAAAACAGACAGGCAGACAAGCCCCATCAGTCCGATTTTCAGACCTTGTTTAAAATGAACATATACACGAACCAACAATGATTTTAATAAATGCGCATCAATAATTCCCAGCCACGCTTTTACGGCGCGCAACCGAAAGAAACAAAACAAAATTGCCGGCAATACAAAAACAACGGCCCAAGGACGCAAAACAGAAAATTCCATTATCCGCTCCTTTGCCGAAAAAACAGACGTTCCGCCGCCCTTTTAAAAACAACCCCCGAAATAATCAAAGCAAAAAGCAGCAGCGGCCAAAAATACAGTTCTTTTTGTTTAATCAGGTAAACAGAGGCCTGGGACAAAGGTTCATTTTGCGAAATTTCCAAATAAGCCTGATCCAAGGCCAAAGGATCATTGACCATAAAAAATTTCCCGTTTGTCCGTTCGGCCGCCTGATTTAAAAAATCAACATCAACACCCGTTCCCCGTTTGTTTGCAGAACCGACCCCGATCGTATAAATCCTGACACTTTGTTGTTCTGCCGCCCGCAAAGCGTCCTGCGGCGCAAGATTACCGGCATTATTAACGCCGTCCGTCAGCAAAACGATCACTTTATGTTGTGCCTTACTGTCTTCCAGATACTTCAAAGACAATCCCAAAGCATCTCCGATGGCCGTCAAAGATCCCAACAGACCGGGCTGCACACCGGACAACATCTTGTTCAACGCATGGGAATCAACCGTCAACGGCATATACAGATTGGTTTGTTCCGAAAACAAAACGATTCCGATACGATCATTCTGGCGCCTGGCAATAAAGGCCGCCGCCGCCTCTTTGACGGCATCAAGACGGCTTTTCCCGTTCTGTCCCATATCCTGTTGAATCATTGAACGCGATATATCTACGGCCAACATGATATCCCGCACGGGAACGGTATAATTCTGCAGATTTTCAGGCACCTGCGGCCTGGCTGCGGCAATCAGCAGCAACAGCCATAATCCCCACAACAACGTTGTTTGTCGTCCGGCCGGCGCAAAAAAACCTTTTTTTCTGGAAAGCGTTTTAATTTCTGCAAAAAAAGGAACTTTGATTGCCGCCGAATTTTCCCGTCCGAGCTGCCCCGGCAAATGCTGTAAAATAAACGGCACGGGCAACAGAAAAAAAACAAAAGGCCAGGCAAAATGAATCATGTGTTTTCGGCAATCCATTCTTTGGCCGCCGTAATCAAAGCCGTTATATTTTTATGTTTGAACTGATCCGGCGGAATAAACATAACGGTTTCGATAATATCCCCGGCTTCCCCTTTAAAAACCGGTTTTTTAGTCGTTTTTTCAAGGAATTGACGCCATGATCGGCCTGTCAGAGTCGAAACTTCCCCGCGCGGATACTTCATCAATGCGATCCGACGCATTAACAAAGACAATTCCACAGCAATCTGATAGGTGTTCCCGGAAAATCGTTTTGTTATACTTTCTACTTCACGGTTTGCGTATTTTTTTGCCGTTAACTGATGTTTTTTTCGCCACCCCCAAACCCCTGACGCAATGACGATAATCACAGTTAACAAAAAAATCCAAAAAATATTCGGCAACGGCCACAACGACGGCACGGCCGGCAAATGAATATCCCTTAACCCGGACAGATCTATTCCCTGCGGCGGCAGCTGCATTATCGTTCTCCTGCTGTTAAGACACCGCGGCGCACCGTTTGAACCATATCTTTGTCCGTGCGCAGACTGATATAAATAATATGGCGGCTTTTACAAAAACTTTCCAGATCACGGCGCGGTTCAACAAATAATTTTTCATATTCTTTCCGCCATTTCTGATCGTCCGTATAAATCGTCACGCTGCGGCTGCCGTCACTGATCCGGTACGTTCCCGGCGGCGGCGGCGTTTCTTCCAGCACGTCAAAAATCTGCAGACAAACAACATCGCAATGGCGCGCTATATAAGTCAGATGTTTTTTACATTCTTCGTCAAAACCGTAAAAGTCGCTGATAATATAAACGCGTCCTCCGTTTTTACTGACGCGGCGTAATTCGGCCAAAGCATCGCTCAGCAGCATTCCTTTGGCTTTTCCTTCATCATCAGCCGCGGCAACGACAGCATTAAAGACTTCCATCAGCCGGCGCATCTGACGATGCGGCGCAATTTTAAAGTAATGGGCAGAAGACATAATAATCGCCCCGATTTTGTCGCCGTGTTCCCGTGAAGCCCAGGCCAAAGCCGCCAAAATACGCGCGGCAATCACCGATTTAAAAGCTTTTCTGGTTCCGAAATGCATACGGGGACGAAAATCCCCCAAAAACAAAACCGGACGATCACGTTCTTCGCGATACAATTTTGTATGCGTTTTTCCCGTTCTGGCTGTTACCCGCCAGTCGATCAGACGAATATCATCGCCTTGATGATAGGCGCGCACTTCGTCAAATTCCATGCCTCTGCCCCGAAACGGCGAACGATGCAGGCCAAGTCCTTCGGCTTTGGAAAAACCGAGTGTGTCAAAGGACAATAACGGAACGAAACGCTTTTGCGCCAACAGCTCGGACAAAGAGACATGAATCCCGTCTCCGTCCTCATTAAAAGGCGAAACAGCCGACAGAGACGATCCCGAACGCAAAAGAGTTTTTAATTTGTCAAACATTACGGCAACGGTACCCGTGATAACAACAAATCGATAAAGCTGTCCGGCGTAATGCCTTCGGCTTCGGCTTCAAACGTCAGAATAATACGGTGACGCAAAACATCATGTACAACGGCATGAATGTCTTCGGGCAAGACGTAATCTCTGCCCGACAGCCACGTTCTGGCACGTGCACAGCGATCCAAAGCGATTGTGCCGCGCGGGCTGGCTCCGAAAGCGACCCAGCGGGCAAATTTTTCATCATAAGATTCGGGACGGCGCGTTGCCATAACCAACTGAACGATATATTCCTCCAACGCCGAAGATAAATGAACATTTAACGCTTCCTGCCTGGCGGTAAAAACACGATCCTGCGGCATGACTTCAATCTGTCCGTTTTGTCCGTCCGCCAAAGCTTCGTCACGCACCAGCTGCAGGATCCGACGTTCGGCAGCCGCATCGGGTTGACCGATTTTAACGTACATCAGAAAACGATCCAGTTGCGCTTCTGGCAGCGGATAGGTGCCTTCCTGCTCAATCGGGTTCTGCGTTGCCATCACCATAAACAACTTTGGCAGCCGATATGTTTTTCCCCCGACCGTCACCTGACGTTCGGCCATGCCTTCCAGCAAAGCGGATTGTACCTTTGCCGGCGCACGGTTGATTTCATCGGCCAGAATCAAATTATGAAAGATCGGGCCGGGTTGAAATTTAAAATCCCCTGTTTCAGGGCGGTAAATATCACTGCCCGTAATATCGGAAGGCAGCAGGTCCGGCGTAAACTGAATACGCTGATCATCGCCTTCAATGGCTTCGGAAAGTTTTTTTATTGCTTTTGTTTTTGCCAGACCGGGCGCCCCTTCAACCAAAAGATGACCGTCTGCCAACAAAGAAATCAACAACTTATCGACCAAATCGGTCTGGCCGACAATACAGCTGTTCATGTACTCTCTCAGACGCATAAAGCTGAGACGGGCATTTGTCATTTCCGTTTTCGATTCGTTTTCGGTCAGCATAAAAAAAACTCCTTTTTTATCCTTATAGCTGTTACACTGAAGCTATAATATATGATTTCATTTCACGGGACACTACAATTTATGGCCATACTGCCGTTTTATCAAATTTTAATCGGTACATTAAACGCCGATCTTGCGAATTATTCCGTTTTTATGAAAGACGGACGATCCGTTGCGTTAAACATTAATATGCGGTTCCTGTCATACAATCCGGCCGGTAAAAAGCTTTGCGGCATTTTTGAAAAAGACGGAAAAGATCTGATCGGCCTGGCCGGTTTAAACCTTTCGAATTTAGACATTACGCCGCTGTTTACCTTATCGGACAAACGCATTTTATATCCGGCGTTGTCTTCGGACAATCAAAAAATTGCCTTTATCTGCGAAAACAAAAACACGGGCGATGTCGAACTGCGCGTCATTATGCGCGAAGAATTCGGCTGGTTTCCGATGCCTTTTGTCAGGCTGCCGGCCTTACCGAAGCCGATTTGTTTTTGTTCGCCCGATACGCTGATGTATACGGATCAAAACGGCGCATTAACGGCCGCATTGGTATCAAGGCGCCCGAAAACAGCCCTTATGCAAAAAACAGGAATCATGCCCGTTTATCATGCCGAAGCACATTTAAGCGCTTTTTTCGACGGTTCCGATATTGTTGTATCGGGCAATCTTTCAGATAAAATCCGAACAAACGGTATTACTGCTTTATCTTTTTCCAATGACGGGAAAAGATTATTGTATGCTGCCGGAACCGTTCTGTACGGCTATGATTTGCAAAAAAAAGAACAAGCTCTTTTGTTAGAAACAAAACAGCCGATTGTTTTTATTGCGGAACTGTAACGTTTAATAACGCCGCCGATACGCCGTTAAAAGAAGCCATACCGATAAAACCACCTGAAACGGAGTCCCCATATACCGCAAAAAGAAGCTTTCAAGATAAATTGAAGAAAAAGCCGCGACAAAAAAGAAAATATCCCCTTTCAAACAGCCTCTTTGTTCCGAATCTTTAAGCAAAAAAGCCACCCCGGCATAAAGCAATCCGAAATCAGACACATAAAAAAACGGCGATATCAAACACGCTGCCGCACACAAATAAGCATTTTGGACAAACGGCCGGCAGGAAGGCGTTCGCATCAGCCGAACGGCTCCGAACAACACGGCGGCAACGGCTGCTCCCTGAAAAACGGCAGCCGGTATAAAAGAAACACCGCTGCACAGCAACAAAGCAATCCAAGAAGAAAACAGGCACGGTTTACTTTCCAACGCCTTTAACGCGGCAAACAAAGCCGATGAAAAAGCCTCCGGTCCGTAGCGTGTCAGACTGAAAAAAACAATGGCTGCAGCTATTATACAGCAATACACGGCCGCCTTTGTTTGTCTGCGAAACATCAAAGCTGCGGCAACCAAAACGAACGTGACGGGCTCGATTATACACAATCCCCCAAAAAAACCGGCCCACTTAGGGTGGCGTTCGGCCAGACAGAGTGTCAAAATAACGCCGGCGGCAGCATATATTCCCCATCCGCCCGTCAGAAAACCAAGAAAGCCGGCCGGCAAAGCAAACATCAGCAATAACGTCTGAGACAACGGAAACAAACTGTACAAAGCAATGCCAAACAACAGTATTCCCCAGAAAATCCATGTTTCAAAAAAACCGTAATAATCCACGGATAACCAGGGAACAAACACAAACGATTTCATCGGCGACGCAAAAGAAACAAAAGAATTGTCCACACGGGCAGACTTATATAAAAAATTTGATATCCGACCGCTTTGATAGGCTTCTGCCGGCGGTGTTTTGTTTTCCAACAGACGAAACAAAGCGTAGTCTCCTGCCAGATTTTCACCGATAACACGCAAATATCCCGATTCCTCGCGCGGCATACCCTCTTCATCATAAAAAGCCGCACGCAGCAAAAACGTATAAGCCGTCATCACGGCAAACAGAAGCAGAAACACATATTGAAAAACTTTTTTTTCCGTCTCCATATTTTTACCCGACCATATAAAAAAGTAACAATGATTTTCGTTTTTTTATGATATGATTATCTTTAAATTTTTTATTTCTTTCAAGGAGCTTTTTGAAAATGGGAATCTGTTTAAAAGGCGGCGTTGTTGTCAACGCGGATCGGTCGTTTCGGGCAGACGTTTATTGTGAAAACGGCATTATTTCGGCTGTCGGAACGGATCCGGATCTGCCGGCCGGAACGCAAATCATTGACGTATCCGGCGCTTTGATCATGCCCGGCGGGCTTGATCCGCACACACATATGCAATTGCCGTCCATGGGCACCGTATCCAGCGATGATTTCTTTACCGGAACAGCCGCGGCGGCTGCCGGCGGGACGACAATGATTATTGATTATGTCGTTCCGGATAAAAATGATCCGTCCATGTTCCCGGCCTACCAGACTTGGCGCGAACGAGCCCGAAAGTCTGCCGTGGATTATTCTTTTCACATGAATATTACGGCGTGGTCAGAAAAAATTGCCGCCGAAATGGAACAATTGACGACACAGGAAGGCATTAATACGTATAAATTTTTTCTGTCCGCAAAAGGATCTTTAATGCTGCCGGACGAAAAACTGATTTTAGGATTTGAACATTGCCGCAAAATCGGCGCCATGCCGGAAGTCCATGCGGAAAACGGCGATATGATCGAATTTATGCAACATAAATTGCTGAACGAAGGAATACATACGCCGGCCGGCCACCCGATGTCCCGCCCGCCGAAAGTCGAAGGCGAAGCAACGGCGCGTGCAATCATGCTGGCGTCAATGGTGGATTGCCCGATTTACGTCGTTCATATGTCGTGCAAAGACTCCGTTGCCGCCGTGCGTCGTGCTCAGTGCGCAGGAATTAAAGTTTACGGAGAAACCTGTCCGGGATATTTAACCGTTGACGAATCCGTTTATTTTGATCCTGACTTTACGTTTGCCGCCGCCCATGTCATGAGCCCGCCTTACCGGCCGAAAGAAAACCAGGATCCGCTGTGGAATGCGCTGCATGCCAAAACGATTTCTGTCGTGGCAACGGATCACTGCCCGTTTAAAAACGAACAAAAAGCCGTCGGAAAAGATGACTTTACCAAAATTCCGAACGGCTGCGGCACAGTGGAAAACCGACTGGATATTTTATGGCACTTTGGCGTTAACACGGGCCGTTTATCGCCAAACGAGTTTGTTGCGCTGACGTCGGCCAATGCGGCGCAAATTTTTAACATCTATCCGAAAAAAGGTCGCATTGAAGCCGGTGCGGACGCGGATATCGTCGTATGGGATCCGGCCAAAGAAAAAACGATTTCAGCCAAAACGCATCACATGAATGTCGATTTCAGTGTTTTTGAAGGCGTAACGGTCAAAGGTTGTGCCGTTTATACGTTTTCGCACGGTCAAATCATTTATGACAATGGTTCGTTACTGGCTGAACCGGGATTCGGGCAATACGTCAAACGGCCAAAATATCAATATTAAAACAAAGGCCCTCGTTTCTGCGGGGGCTTTTCTTTTTTAATCATTGTTATTATGGATAACCCCTTTTTATAAACGGTTCGATTTTCGTTATAAAAAAACGGCCGTGCATTTTTAACGTTCACCCGCTTTCTTTCGAAAAACAAAAAAACAGGCTTGCCGCCGTTATGCGCAACAGAATCGTCGTCTTTACGAACGCTAAACAATAAAAAAACAGAAAACTTGTTAAGAAATAAAATTAACTGGCATTAAACCGTCATTTTTGATAGGTTATTAATCAAGCTGTTTAAGTCAACGGCTTAGGGCGTCAGAAACCCTGGTACATATAGCCGCATTGTGTATGGCGGGTAATAAGTTATACGCCGAATCTGTCCTAAGCGGGCGGATTTCGGTGAATAAGGCATACGCTCAATAAGCCGAGCCGTCTTTATATGTACACGGTTTCTGAAAATCCGCCCACCTTTCATTTTGAACGGTGGGTTTTGTTTGTTTTTGACAATTTAAAGGATCTTCAGAAATGCTAAAATTATTTCTTTTACTTTTTGGGTTGGGTCTCCCCCTGCCCGTTGTTGCGCAATCTAATGCGGGGGGATCTTGCTATGTTACCTGCATGTCTTGTTCGGGACCGAACCCTGATCAATGCACAAGCTGTGCAACCGGATATATTATGACCTCTGTGACAGGCTATGGTCCGGGCGAATCCAATTGTAAATCCTGCATGGAAATACACAGACTAACAGGCGGGGAATGTACTTCCTGTTCTGTTTCTTCCTGTTCGTCAGTCAAATGTTATAGCGGATATTATAAAATCGGAAACACAAATTGTGCCAGCTGTTCGTCAAAACACAGCATTAAAAACGGGACGTGTATTTCCTGTACGGCCTCATCATGTTCATCGGTCAGCTGCAACGAGGGATACTATCCGAGCGGAAGCACCAGCTGTTCAAAATGTTCGTCAAAACACAGCATTAAAAACGGAACGTGTATTTCTTGTACGGCCTCATCATGTTCATCGGTCAGCTGCAACGAGGGATCCTATAACAACGGAACAAGCTGTCCGCTATGTGATTCTACCTGCAAAACATGTTCCGGCGGTGGCGCTTCCGCTTGCTTGACATGTCCGAAAGGCAGATATCTGTCCGGCGGAAAATGTCAAGCCTGCCCGTCAAACGCTACGTGTTCCGGCGGCACTTCCGCCTCATTTTCCTGTAATTCCGGATATCATAAGGAAAACGACGGTTGCGTCCGGGACAAAACCGTTTCTTCCTGTCCCGCGCGTATGACCGAATCTGCCGACGGCAGATGTTGCATTAATAAATAAGGAGAAGAAAAATGAAAAAATTACTGTTACTCTGCTTTTCTTTGTTTATGGCAATAACGGCGGCAAACGCGGATACGACGTTTCAGTTGGCAAAAGTCGTCAAACTGGGACGAGGCGATACCTCTTTAATGACGCAACAAAATATACAGAGAGGTTTTTCCCAACAGGGGATATCCGATTTGTCTTTTCCGTGCGATGCAAACTGTGAAAGCTGCGATCATTCGACAGGCATTTGTCAGAAGTGTACATCGGACAGATACGTTTCCGGCAGAGATTGCCCGCTTTGTCCGGCAAAGAATTACTGCGACGGCGTGACAGCGATCCCGAATTGTTCCGGCGTCGTTTGTCTGAACGGAAGCAGCCCGCAAGCAAACGACAACGGTTGTTGTTGCATGTAAAAAGCACCCCCGCGTAAAACGTGGGGGGCTTCACATGCGAGGTCGGCGAACGTTTTAAGAGTTGGCGGGGCGATTACTACGGATCAAGATCCATAATCAGTCGGCGGTGTTCTGTGTCTTTCTTACGGTATCAATACAGTACCCTTTACACCAACACTTCAGGTTTCGATACCGTAATTTTGCATTTTTCCGCTGTCTATATATCGCAAGACGGATTTTAGCGTTGAAATCACCCATAATCGAATTTACGAAATAACTTTATCTCCGGTAATATATGGACGTGATCGGAACAGACATCAGATTCAATATTTCCATCGAGACCGTTTTCTATGTATGGATCCGATTTCCGGATAACGCCCTTCATAAAACGCCATTTTGCAATATTTCGGATTGGAATCGGACGTCCGGCGCGTGGTTTTCCGATGACAAAAAAGAAAAGCTCCGTTTCCGGAGCTTTTTTTATTCTAACGACCGTGTTTTGCGGCAAATTTCTGTGCCTGAACAAACCGGGCCGCTAATCCCTGATTTTTCACGGCTTCTTTATTTGCCATAATTTTTTTCATAGAGGCTTGTTTGTTTTTCACGGACGGTTTGGTCATTTCTTTGACACGCGGTTTAATCGTATTCGGACGCGTCGGAATACCGTCCAAAGCCTTTGAATCATCTTTACCCGTTAATTCTTTGCGGAATTCAAAAAACTTTTTCATCTGATCCATTGTAAATTCCGATACGTTCAAATATTTCCCTCCGTTCAGAATGTCGGGATCATCTTTGAAATAATTTCCGTCTTTCGTCCATGCAATTTCCGAAATTGTCTTTTGCGCGGAAATAGACGTTTCAAACGTCATCGTTTCTCCCTTGCCGTTCGCAATATTGCGCAATTCCTGCTGCATCGGTTCCAACAGATATCCTTCTTCGTAAACGGATTTCGTCCCCAGTTGGTCATACCAGGCTTTGAACGTATCGGTCAACAAGTTGTTGCCCATCTGTGCATCATTTTTGATCAAAGCATTCGTGAACCCCTTGGCGATTTCAGGATAATACTTGTAAAATTCTTTTTTCGGCCCTTCGTCCCCCAGACGGAACAATTCCTCACAGGCAGAGGAGGCATACGCCTGTGCATCGGCTTCCATCGCGCGCATATAAATCAAATTTGTTTTAACGTCCCACTTTTCTTCGTTCAAATCCGAAGCACGCACGAACTGGCCGGCATGACGACATTCATGACACATGGTTCCGATCAGTTTATCGTCCGTAAATTTCGGGTTTAAAGCGATCCTTTTGTTAACGGGATCAGCAAAACCAAAAGCCCTGTGTTCGCCCCGGATAAAATTAAAATGATATCCGTTATCCGCCGCAATCTGTAACGTTTCAAGCCCCAGTTTGCTTTTAGCCAAACGGTTAATCATGGAAATCATACGCGGCCGGTCTTTTTTCGGACAATACCTTAAATCGACATCAACCGCCGGTTTTTCATCGGGATAAATGACAGATGTTTGCTGAGACTGTTCAAAAAGTTTTTTTACGGACATTTTTTCCTCACTCAAAAATATGTAAGAAATTTTAGAGAAAAATACTTTTTTGTCAAATATTTTCTAATATTTTCGGAATATTTTTTATTATTAAGAGTATCCTTATTAAAAAAATTATTCAGACCGACAGATCATAAAAAAAACAGACGAAACAAATTTTGAATACCTTTTAAGCAACCCTTCTCCCGACAATACCTTCATTTCCAGTTTTTTTAGATAAAATTTCGGGCAGCCGATATTTGCTGCCCGAAAAAAGAACTGACTTTCAATTATCGTCAACGTCCCATTTGTGACCGGCGAGCTGCCAATACGGCATTCCACTTATCAATCGTGGTACCCATGTCCATTGTCGGTTTCTGATCACCGCGGGATTTTCCCATTTCCGGTAGCCTGCGGTTAAACGCGTCTTTGTGTGTCGGCATTGAATCAACGGAAGTATCCGCTTTAATTCCCATTTTTTCTTCACGTATTTTGAAAAAAGCCTGCGCGTCGGACTTTGTTCGTTCGCCAATGCTTAAAAAATGCGGATCGTTCAGAAAATCCGGATTTTCGCCGGCCAGATAATTCCCGTTCTTTGTCCAACCGATTTTTTCAACAACCTTTGCCGAATCAACATTGTGATAAAATGTATACGTGTCTTTATTCGTCCCTTTATTGAACTGTTCGATCGCATCATGCATCGGTTCAATAATGTAACCTTCTTCATAATTCTGTTTGGTGCCTGTTTGGTCATACCAGCCTTTGAACACACCGGCGATAACTTTGTCATTTAATTCGCCCTGTTCGGCAAAAGCCTTTTCATACGCGGCATAAATAGGCGGGTAAAACTTTGCAAAAGTCGCCAAAGGTCCTTTATCCCCCTGCATTTCCAATTCCTTGCAGGCCTTAACGGCATAAGCCTGAGCGTCAGCTTCTTTAGCGCGAGAAGCCCGGATAATCGACGCAACATTCAGCTGATCGCGGTCAGGAATATCGTTCATGCGAACGCCCTGCCCCGCATGACGGCATTCATGACATAATGTGCTGACCAGCTTGTCATCTGAAGCCATCGGTCCCAGACCGATACAATCAATCCCGCCGAAACAGCAGCCGAAACAGTTTGTTGCCGCATCCAAAAAACCGAATTTATAACCGGCCTTTGCCGCAATTTCCAAAGTTTCACGACCTGCTTCCGATTTTGCCAGACGATTAACAATATGCACCATACGGGGACGTTCTTCGTCCGTACAAAGAGAAATATCAACATTGACCGTCAGGGCTTCTTTGGGGTCATAAGTTTGTTTTTCAACAGGCGCTTCAAAGATTTTGCTTAAAAGATTTTTCTTTAACAGTTCCATTTTTTCTTCCTTTTATTAACGCGCGCGTTTTGTTGCGGCTGATTTTAAAACAGCCTGCGGTATTTTTTGTCCTGCCCGCTGATCTGCCTTGGCGGCATAACGCATTTTTGCCGCCAAAATACGCTGTTTTGTTTCAAACATACCAGCCATAGGCTTTTCACCCATTTTCGGCCGATCCCGTTTCATCGTGTCGGGACGGACGGGAATCGTATCCAAAGACGGATCCGGCGCCATGCCCGTTAATTCCTGACGCAATCTGAAGAAATCGCGCATATCCCCCATAGTCTGTTCGGCCACGTCCAAAAACTTGCCGCTTTCCAGGCGTTTCGGATCCTTGGTATAGTAATTACCGTCTTTTGTCCACCCGGCCATGGCGACGGCTTCCTCAGCCCCCATTTTCTGTTTATCATAGAACAGAGTCGGTTCTTTGCCCTGTTTCAGATCATAGATTTCCTTTGTCATCGGTTCGATCTGATAAGCTTCTTCATAAACCGTTTTGGTCCGCAATTGATCATACCAACCTTCAAAGGTTTCGGTCATCACATCATGCGTGATTTTATTGCCGGCGGCTTTGTAAGCCGTATCAAAAGCTTTTTCTATTTCAGGATAACGTTTTTTAAATGTTTCATACGGTCCCGTTTCACCCTGCAAGGCCAATTCTTTGCAGGAAGTAACGGCATACGTTTGCGCATCGGCTTCCATCGCGCGGAAAGAAATTAATTCGGAACGCACGTCCATAACCCCGAAAGCCTCATGCGCACCGCGGACAAACTGCCCCGCATGGCGGCATTCATGTGCCAAAGTCCCGACTAATTTATCATCGGATTCATTCGGGTTCAAACGTACCCAGTGTCCGGCTTCGTCACAGGCACCGCAACAGCGCACGCCGGGTTCAAAAAAGCTGAATTTAAAACCGTTTTCCGCCGCGATCTGCAATGTTTCCAAACCGCTGGGCGATTTGGCCAAGCGATTGACCAGAGCGATCATTCTGGGTTGATCTTCTTTTTTGCATTCCGTCATATCAATGTTAACAACGGGCTGCACGGAATTATCATATTTTTTTCCGGAAACGTTCGAATCAAAAACTTGTTGTAATGACATAAAAAAACCTCACCTGTAATAACAGGAAATATAGTAGAAAAAAATCCGATTTTCGTCAATGTTTTTTTTCGATTTCAGCAGAGCCGTTTCTTTTTGAAAAAAGAGTTATTATTTCTTGTTTATCAATACATTAAAAGAACAACCTAATCTTTTTTATCAACAAATCGAAAACAAAAAATCTGGACAGAATAACGTAATCGGCTGTCTTTTTCGAAAAAAAACTTCTCTCTGCCGCCGACTCTGAAAAGAGCGCATGATCAAAAAATTATCTGGAACGTGCCGCCAAATGAGTCAAAGCCCGGACATTCATTTTCGGACCTTTGATTGAAAAGGCCTGAGCCTTTTGCTTAGACCAGGCATGTTGCCCGTTTTGTCCCAAATCAAAACGAATTTTCAGCGTTTCCAATGTCGGATCTGGTTTTTCCCCTGTCTGCATTTCGCGCACTTTAAAAAAGATTTGTGCGGCATGATATGTGGCCGGATCGATCGAAAGCTTGTCTTTATCGTTTAAAACGTCCGGATTTTCCGCCCAATAACACTTCCCGTCGGCATTAGAACAAAACATATTGACGATTTCTGCGGACTCCGCCGTTTTATCATAAGGCGGCATATCATCTTTTGCATGACGCAAAGCGTATTTCATTGTATCAACGACATAACTTTCTTCGTACGCCGTCATCATGGGAATATCCTGATACCAACCGTTAAACGCGCCCTGCAACATCTTATCGGTCACGGGCGAATCAGGCGAAGGCGCCGCCCGGACAAAATTAGCTGCAATTTCAACAGAATCACCGGCAAATTCTTTCCAAGGGCCGTTATTGCCCGAATGAACCCGAATTTCATGACAAGTCGCTGCCGCAGCCGTTTCGGCGTCAGCCTCCATCGCACGGGTATACATCAGTTCGCTTTTTAAATTAAAGACGCCAAACGCATCTTCCGCGCCGCGTGAAAACTGCTGCGCATGACGACTTTCATGAGCCAGCGTCGCAATTAACAGTTCATCGGACAAAACCGGATTTAAAGCGATCATCTTATTTTCTTTGTCACAAAAACCGCAGGAATCTTTTTGGTTTTCAAAAACCAGCGTATATCCGTCCTTTGCGGCGTCTTCCAAAACAGCGCGTCCGAAAGGCGAATGACGGGCGATGGTATTAATAAAGCTGATCAAACGCTTTTCATCATTATTTTGTTTTTTCCCTTTGCGTCCCTTTATTTGAATATCCACCAACGGCGCTTCATCAGGATAATGAGCCGGTGTTTTTTTCGGAGCATAAGCTTCTTTTGCCGATAATGTGCGTTTCATGCTTTATTTCCTTTAATGATATAATTAACGACTATAATGAATTCTTGACAAAATGTAAATAGATTTTTCGTCAATTTTTTCTGTTTTTTTACTGCCGTTCTCTGGCAGGTTTATTAGGAAATTTATCTGGACATTTGACAAAAAACAACATAAAATTATAAAAAATTAATTCTTTTTCAGGTGTTTTGATGACTACGCTTCAAACCGTTTTTACTTCTTCCGCGGAAACTTCCGCGACTGAAAGAAAGCCCTCATATCCCTATGTTGTTGACAATGACGCGCGTCTGTACGACCTGATTGATTTGCTGCGGACAACGAAATTAGGGGCTGAATTACTGGAAGATGCAGAAAAATCAGGCGTCCGAATACAAACCGATGTATTAAGAGGATCCCACGGCTGTTACAGTTCGGAACAAAATACGGTTCGCCTGAATGCCGGCGATTCTTTTGACCGGCAGGTAGTAACACTGGCTCATGAACTGCGACACGCGCAACAATATCAGCGCGGCCTGCAGTTGGACGCTTTTTTGGACAAGCCGAAAGATTACCTGCATTCACAGTGGATGATCGAAGCCGATGCAAACGTTGTATCCTGTTTGGTCGCGTGGGATTTAAACAGCCAAGGAAACAACAAACCGATGCAGGCCTATGCAGAGGAAAACGATCATATTTTTACTCCGTTCGCCGCAGAAGCGGAAAAAGGCGGCATTCAGTCCGGATCGGCCCAACGTGCGGCTTTTTACGGCTGGTTTACGGATATGTACATACGCAATGCCTATGAAAAAAATTACCTGCGCAATTTTGACTTTAAAAACCGCCGGGCGTCGTCCGAAGAACGAAAAGACGCCATGCGGCGTTCCGTCAGCCTGACCGATAATATTGCAAAAGTCTGCCTGATTGATAACAAACAATACCTGTCCGCGCAGGAAGCAACAGCCTTTTTTGCAAAACCGGAAATGAACAGCGTTCAACATGAAACGTATTGGGCCATATTCCGCAATCTGCGTGATGCCAAAGGATACGGTTTTATGGTCGATCCGGCGGAAGTCATGAAAAAAGAAGGCGATCTGACAATCCGTGATTCATATTGTTATGATATTCAGCGGCCGTCATTACGGCAGCGCCAGACACAAGCCGCCGCAAAAATTGCAGCGCACAAAGAAAAACAATCATCTTCTGTTCTGACGGCAGCCTTGATCGCAAAACAAAAAAATATGTTGGGAAAATAGTTGAAAACAATCTCTTTTTCAGGGTATACTGAAAGGTAGTGATGAATCATTTATTCCGTAAAGGAGGGGATTTTTTCTCTTTTTGCCAGAAGAGAACTTTTTTAATGTTGAGTTTTTATCTGTTCTTCGGTATCTTGGCGCGGAACAGATGGTTTTGTGTTTATCGGAGAATATTCTCCCTTCTAAAAAAAGGATGTGATTTTTATGGTACAGGTTATTGTACGTGACAACAATGTTGATCAGGCATTAAAGGCTTTAAAAAAGAAAATGCAGCGTGAAGGTGTTTTTCGTGAAATGAAATTGCGCCGCAATTTTGAAAAGCCGTCTGAAAAAAAGGCCCGTGAAAAGGCCGAAGCTGTCCGCCGTGCCCGCAAGCTGGAACGCAAGCGTTTGGAACGTGACGGTTTTTAAAAAAACAACAAGGCCCCCGCAAAACGCGGGGGTTTTTCATTGCCGGCGATTCTTTTACCGACAGCCGCCCTCGCCCCGTGCATCGGAGCTTGCCGAACGACAGTTTCTAAGGCTCAGAGCGTCCTTTCCTGCAAAGGATTTCCGATATGCTTTGTTCTTTACCGTCTTTTTGCATCATTTCCGCCGCAACAAAACAGACGGCCAGCACTTTTCGCATTAAAAAATCCTATAAATTCTGATAAGTCGAACTGTATAAAGGGCGAAAACAGACCTTGAAGCAAACTGATGAAATAAAGGCGATATACTTCCGGCAGGCGACATAACGCCGGTTTTGCTGTCCGTATTTTCAAAAAAAGGGAAGCTCCTGGCACACGACTTTGCGTGCAAAATGCAGTGTTGGGTGTTGGCGGAACCGATTGGGAAAAACGGGGTGTCGTTTTTTGCGTCTCGTTTGCTCAGAAAAGAAAACGGATCGACTGTTGCGAAACGGAATGAATAAAAATCGGACCGGTTTGATAAAACGGCAGCAGATATGAAGTTCCCTGCCATTCTTTTGATGCTTCAAGGCTTCGATTTGTGAAAAAATATCCCGAAGTTTTGAGCACACATCCGGAAAATCGGCGGGATAACGGACAATTGTCACAACTAAAATGCCCGGCTTTGGCTGTCGCTTATAATCCCTTTGAATGGGCAGACAAGGCTGTCAATCGCGTACTTTCTTTAAATTTGGAGGCGTTTCCGCCTTGATTAGCTGTCAGGCAAAGGTGAGTAAGCTGTCACCGGCGACCCCCGGCATGTAATACACTGTTCATCATGACCGTTGACGGATTTGGCGGACTTGACCGGCTTTGCTGTTTTCCCAACAAATAAATTTCCGGTTTTCAGAAATTGACTAAGATAACAGAGCGTTTTCTCTTGCAATTTTTTCTTTTACGGCACGAACTGTCTCCTGAACAGAATGGCGGGTTGTTTCAATAACATTCGATTCATATATCCCCAGGCTGCAAAATTGCCCCCACATGGTTTCTACTAATTCAACATTTGTCTTTTTGTCTGATTTTGAACGTTCTACGGCACGCCTCATCGTTTCTTCCTTACCGGCTCTTAAAACAATATAGTGTACCGTATAATTTTCCTGAACAAGGGCTTTCCACGGTCCCAAAAACCACGGTCCGACAATTCCATCTACAATGACATCATATCCGCCACGGGCATATCGCTTTGCCGCCTCTAAGAAGGCTTCGATAACAATTAAATTTTGATCGTCGGATTCCGGCAAATGGGGCGATATTGCCCCTTTGCTTAAATAATGAAAAAAATCGTCCGTGTGCATGTGCACTGATTTATCCATCTCCGATTCTTTTGCAACAACAGACGCAATTGTTGTCTTTCCCGTTCCAGGCGAACCGGTAATTATAATAATTCTTCCTTGTTTCATCTTTCATTTTCCTTTGTTTTCTACTTTATCACTCTTGTCCTGCCCGCTTCATCATCTTTTTGCGAACCGGCGGGAAACGCCGATGAATCCCAAATGGTCTGAAGCATGACAGCTTCTCTTTGTTCCGATCTGTTGATCCCTTTGCGGACAAACGGCAAAACAAAGACCGTCACTTTTTGTTTTGATTGATTTAATGAAACGCTCATCAGCCCTTTTTACGTTGATTATAGCCTTTTTCTTACCCTTTTGATCTTGTCATCGGATCGAAACAAATTTTCAATAATTTTATCCCCGACAACGATACAACAAGGCGACTACGATAACGAACATGATGAAACTGCCCCGGTTCAAAAACATTGGCAAATTTCTTTAGAAAAATTAGACGTAAACGACTTTATTCATGATCATGATCCGAACGAGGCAAGGCTGTTCTATTTGATCCAAAAGAAGATGTCAAAAAAATTTAAAAATCGTATTTGACCGGGTAATCGTTATTCAAAGAGGTTTTATCAAGGCTGAAAAAAAGCGGATTAAAACAAAAAAAGCTTTTTAGGGATAATCTTTTTACTTTTTGTCAATTTTTTCGAAATTTTTGACTATTCCTTGACACCGGTTTCTTTTTTATGATATAAATAAAGATCATAATGATATGAGGTTTCTCATGGATAAAACGGAATTAAACGAAAGCACGCAGAAAAACATTAAAATTTCCGCAAAACAGGCCGAAGAAATAAAAATTTCCCGGCACATTGCCGGCGTATTAAAGCGCGAATGGGAAGAACTGGCCAAAAAACAAGAACAGCGTGGCGTAAAAATCCACGCGGGCAGAAAGATCAGTTCAATTACCCTGACAAAAAACCGCCATGGGAAAGTCTCTGTTCAAATTAACATGCAAAACGGTGCGCGTCTGTTGGATAATGCCCGGGAAAAAAATGTCATCAGTTTTAAGGAAAAAGCACAAAAAGTTTATTCCCGCGCGAAGGTAGAAGAACTGTTAAAGAAAATCAAAGAATACGGTTATGCCGCAGTGGAAGGCGAAATCCCCGCCGAATTAAAAGAAGCCGTTTTAAAAGCAATGGACAATGCAAATATTTCGACTTCTTACAAAGGCGAGAAGGCTGAAGCCGAAGCGGCCAGGGAAGCTTCGCAACAGGCGGCAGATTTTGCCAATGACATCATGAACCCCAGCATACCAAGAAACAATGCGGGAACGGAAAACTATATACCTGTTATTTTCCCGCCGATTCCTTATGATCTGCCCAAAGATATTCAACGGGAAGCGGAAAAAAACAATGAAAGATACAAACAAATTGCAGATGAAACAGCCAAAGAAAGAAATGTTGAAAGCACTTCTTTTCCTCGTCTGTTCTCTCCGGCGATCAGACAAAAAGAAAAGGTTTTGTTACCGAATGGCACGGAAGGCGTAATAAACGTCAAAGGATCTGTTCATGATGCAGCCATAAATTCTTTGAAAACACAGATATTATTGGCAGCATTACAAGAAAAAGAAGCATCACCGGCCGTACAAAAAATCCGTGACGATTTGGAAAAGAGATGGCAGAAAAAACATCCCGGAGAATCCTGTTCCACAGAAGCCCTGATAAACGCCGTTCAAAACGGAGAGCTGGTCTATGAGGTATCCTTAAACTCTCTTCAGAAAGAATATCATCAGAAAAACAATTCTTATAATCCGGAATTTAAGAAAGCTTTGGATGGTCTTATTGCAAAAGAAAATGAAGCAAAGAAAGACCGAGCTAACAGAGAAAATGCAGCAAAAAGGCAGCAAATTGAAACAGCCTTAAGCGCAAAGGAAGACGAATTAACCCCGACGGGAAAAGAATTAAAAGCTCTTTTAAAACAAAACGGCATTTCTTCCCGTGAAGACATGAATTCCCCCGACAAAAAAGAAACCATAGATAACATTTTAAAGCAGAATAAGTATTTTATTCAAAGAGGAGGAAGTTATTTTAATTCCTGTCGCTTGGATGATGTTAACAGCTATGATGAGGCAAAGAAACGTTTTGCAGAAAGGCCTTGCAACCTTCAACATGTTCTTGAAGGAACAAAGTCGCCGTCTGAATTTACCTTTGAAGATCTGTATCAGGACAGCAGAAGCCGTGGTAAATACCTTGCGCAACCAATCAAAGATCAACAACGCTTATTGAATGCATTGCGGCAAAAAAACGGAATGCAAAAATCAGATCTTTTGACAGCGGACATAGTTAAAGAAGTTAAAAGTCTATATGCCGAATTTCAGTCGGAAAAGCAAAAGGATTCTTCGAAAAACCTTCAGACTTTTCTGAGTGATAAAAAGCTTATCAAAGCTACTCCGGACATCAAACCGCAAAAGGATACAACGGCGCAAAAAGCTGCGGACAAAGCAGCAAAAGAAGCTTTGTTGGCGCCGGGCAATGCGGTATCTGCCGAAAAAATTCGCCAGGCAAAAGCCGTTCTGGACAAAGAAGCAAACGGCGAACCCTTGTCTGAAAAAGAACAAAAACTTTTAAACTTTGTCCATCAAACGTTCAGCAAGGTTCCCGATCTGAAAAAAGAAGATCTGGAGGATCCGAAAAACAGCAAACAGCTGGCTCAAATGCTACAATGCAAAAAGCTGTATTCCAATCTGCCGAAAGAAGAAGCCGTTTCCAAACAAGCCGAAACATCACGGCCGGCTGAAAAACCTGTTGCCAAACAGCAGTCCGGGAATACTATGGGCAGCAAACCGGCCGAAAAACCTGTTGCCAAACAGCAATCTGTTCCTGCTGCGGTTCAAAGCAATCACCCTCAGCAAACAAAAATGACGGAAAAAGAACGGGTTATCAGCAAAATCAAAGAAAACATGGAAACATTTAAAAATGTTGCTGAAACAGTGCAAATGCCGCAAAAACCGGAAACTGTCAAAAAATCAGGTTTGCAACAAAAAATACAACAAAAACAACAGACTGCAAATTCTTCCGTTCAACAACAAACGGCAAAACCCTCTGTTCAACAACAGACAGGATTGTCTTCTGCCATGCGGATTGCTTTGATAAACAAAAAAGAACGCGAATAACGTATAAATAATGTTCAATGCTTTATTAATATAGCATTATGCATTTTTTATCTTTTCGTTTATTCTTGTACTTAAACAGAGACACAAAGAATTTATGACAAATTTTCTCATACTTTCTTTGTTCTGTTGTTTATTTCCGTTTCCCTGTTTTGCGAATGGCGGATTACCTGTATTTTAGGATTTCCTTTCTTTTTCCAAACGATTTTTTTATTACGCCGTATATAATCGAAATATTGTATTTGCGGCTGATTGTTAAAGTTGAATATATCTCTATTCTTCATACCTTAAATTTAGAACAGAGCAAAAAGATTTATAACTCTATTTGGCTTGGGAATATTGTCTCTACATTAGCCGGAATACCTGTTTCTTATTTCTATATTTATAACTCTCACTCCTTAGAGGTTCAGTTATCAGGTCTTTTTTTTACGAACATCATTTATTTCCGTATTCATTAATTTTTATTTTTTGTTTTTTTATTTCTTATTTGATTGAAAAACCTTTTATTTCCCCAGATTTAAAAGAAAAAAGACTTTCTGCATGTAAGGCTGTTTTTTAAAGAAAATCTTCAAAGCTATTTCTATATTATGTTTTTACCTGCTGTTTTTTTACTATGTATTCTTCATTTTTTAAAATTATTTTCAATTCACCTGCTTTAACAGATTCCGGCCCTTCTCTGCCGGTTTTTCCCGTTTCCTTTTATTGTAACTTTCGAACGGTTTACCTTTAACGTACATTGCATACAATTTTCAGATACCTCTGTCCTTGCCGGCGGGTTTTGAATCCTTTTTTTATTACCGAAAACCGATAAGTATGTAGTGCTGGCATTAAGCGAATGTTTTTGCTATAATTTTTTTTAAGTCGTTTAAATCAACGGCCCAGGGCTTCGAAAACCCTTTTACACATAGTCGCAAAAGCATATGGCGACTTTAAATAACTGTGCC
>CALYBD010000013.1 GCA_944393745.1 uncultured Alphaproteobacteria bacterium
GCATAAAGGAATTGTTATCTAAAATAAACATACCTTGTTCTGAAAAAGAATTAAGAGAGCAGTTTGACAATTTAAAAGATTACGATGGAGAAATATCATCAGAACCGATATATGGTCAATATGTATATGCGACAGATCCGAAAGGGAGACCTATGATAGGGGGGACAAATATACAAGTCTATAATGGGATGTTTCTTTTTGAGATGAATGAAAAAACATGTGAATTATCATCAGATTACCTCAAAGATGCGGTATATCTACAAGATGTTTACTTTAACTTTTATATTAATGGCCAAAGATATCTCGCTTATCCCAGATACGGGAAAATAATTAGTTTGTCTGTAAAAGAAAAAGACGGGAAAGGCTATCAAAACATTAAAGATTGCGTCTTTATAAAAGAAGAATATAAAAGCAGAATATAAAGGAAGAAAAAAATGAGCAATAATAATTTGGGTGAAATTTTTTATAATTTTTTAAGGGCGCCTGAAGCATACAAGAATACCGTTTATGTGGATTCTCGCGGGATTCCGACCGTCGGATTGGGGTATGCGTTTTTAGAAAAGAATAAAAACAATTCTTCATCAATTGCTAAAGCGTCTGGAGATTCCCTTTTTTGTCGGTGAAAAGCTAAAATTTTATTAGGCGGAATCGACATCTTATCGGCCATATGCGCACGGCAGATTGATCATAAAGGCGATAAAATGCCCGAATATATTATTTTTTTTCAATCATTAATAACGGGACGCACATTTCCTGTGCCGTCATGCCGGAATGATTGGCTGTAAAACGGATCGGCGCTCTTTCGCCGGTAAAATAGCGCAACGCCCGTTTGCCATAAGCAATCGCAACGAAATCCCCTAAGAAATCGGGAACCATAAAGTGCATTTTGCCGTTGCCGATTATGCCCGTTTTTAAAAATGCGTCTTTGGTAAACAGGCGAAAATCATCACAAAACAAACGGTTAAAGTAGTTCTGAAAGTCATTCAGATACGCTTCTTTCACAAAGAACGTAATAAATCTGGATTCCAAAGCCGGCGGCCGTATCAGCATTTTGCAAAATTCGGGATAGTCGTTTAAGGAAATTTCTTGCACATCAGTTTCTCCGTGATCTGCGGTGATAATCAACAAGGCATTTTCAAGCTGATTTGCCAATTTCTTTAAATTCGCGTCCAGATCGGCCAGAATATTTTTAATTTCTGCGCAACAGGTTCCAAATTTATGGGCGCTGGCATCGGGTTCTTTCCAATACGCCGAAAACAGCTTTGAATGGTCGTTTTGTTTGGACAGGAAGAGTATTTTTTCACAAAAATCTTTAAAATCAAAAGGATCATTTCTGTTGATTTTATGAATTTTATGAAATTCGACGGACGGATTGGCGGCGGTTATTTTTTCATAGATCGTTTCATATTTCAGAATACCTTCTGCCGGCGGCGGCGTATCCAGTTTTTTCCCGCTGTAACAGGCGGTGTTTAAAAAATTTTCGATAATTTCATCATACTGCTTATAATAACTTGACCAGCCCAGCCATCCGCTTTCGAACGGAGTCAACCCCGAATGACAGGCCGTTGTCGCCGCTGTCGTTGTCGGCGGAAAAACGGAAAAGATCTGTGTCGAAATATGCTGACGGATAAAACTTGTTTCGGGCAGATTTTTTTCGATCAGATCCGTTCCCATGCCGTCAAGAATCATAAAAATGACATTTTTATAATTTTTTGCCAGTTTCTCGTCCAAAAGCTTTAAGGAAGGGTGGTAGGTTTTAACGTTATAATACTTCAATAAAGAATTACTGACGGAAACAAGACTGCGGTCATAATCAAAGCGAAACGTTTTTTGCATTCGGGCGTGTTCCTGTCATTTTGTGGCAGTTTTTCTGTTCGGTGTTTTTTATTTTTCCCATACGTTAATGATTTCCCCGATATACATGCTGTGGATTCCCGTGCCGTTGTCATAAAAGCGCTTGGCTTCTTTATCAATAAAATCCGGATTAAACGGCGCTTTATAGATCGTTTTTGCTTCTATAACCAGATTTGCTTCTTTGAAAAAAGGATTGCCCAATTCGGTAAAGACGGGTGTCAAACCGGCATTTTGCACTTTATTTTTTTCGTCCCGGCCGGAATGAGTGCCAAGGTACGTCAATGCGGGACGCATTTGTTCGGGAAAAACGGAAACGGTGAAATACGGATAACGTTCCATAAAACCGTAAGTATACCGGCTGGAGGACACGTAAACGGTAATGATATGCTTTCCCCACAGTTCGCCCAGCGTACCCCAGGCGATTGTCATGGCATTCATGTCGTCTTTTTTCCCGACACCGAGAGCCGCCCAATCTTTGCTGAACAGCGTTACCGGATTTTTTATTTCAAAAGGGGTGATTTTTTTCCATTCGTTCATTGCGTTATCCTTCGTCTTTTGTTCTTGTTTCTGAATACCTTCGTTTGCCGCGTTGCTTGGCGGAACGATGTATATGACAAGTACTGAAAGAACAAGCGCGGCAGCAAAAAAAACACTTAACTTTTTTGGGATATTCATGACGACGTTCCTTCCTAAAAAGCTTCTTTCAAATATAGGGCTTTTTCATGATAAAAAAAATAAAAAAGCCTTTTTGCCAAAACAATTCCGTTTCCTGTTGCGAATAACGGCATACGGATAACGTTTTTATGTTAACGGTTGATACTAAATTTTCGGAATATCTCCGCCGGATTTTAAGCGATCGGCATATTCGGCCGTTGCCGTAAACAAGACATCGCTGGACGAATTCAAAGCCGTTTCAACCGAATCCTGTATTACCCCCAGCGTAAATCCGACGGCTACCACCTGCATGGCGGTTTCGTTGTCAATGCCGAACAAAGCGCAGGCCATGGGGATTAATAAAACGGATCCGCCGGCCACCCCCGATGTGCCGCAAGCGCCGATGGCAGCCAGAATACTCATCAAAGCCGCCGTCAATAAAGTCACGTCAATGCCTAATGTATGCACGGCCGTCATTGTCATGACCGTAATTGTTACGGCGGCGCCTTCCATATTGATGGTGGCGCCCAACGGTATGGAAACGGAATAGACTTCTTTGTTCAGATCAAGCTTTTCGCATAATTCCATATTAACGGGGATATTTGCTGCGGAACTGCGGGTAAAAAAGGCGGTAATACCGCTGTTTTTCAGACATTTAAATATCAGCGGGTACGGATTTTTGCGCAAACAGGCAAAAACGATCAGCGGATTAATCACCAACGCGACAAAGACCATTGTACCGACCAGCAATCCCAATAATTTTCCATAAGATGTAAAGATGCTTAACCCGTTTTGTGCAACGGTTGTAAAAACAATGCCCATAATTCCGACGGGGGCAAGGCAAATTACCCAACGCACAACGATTGTCAGGGCATCGGCAAACTGAGCGATAACGTTTTTTGTTTCGTCTGAAGCCGTCTTTTTTAAGGCCAATCCGAAAATAACGGCCCAGGTCAGAATACCGATATAATTTGCTTTCAGCAAAGCATTGACGGGATTATCAATCAGGCTGTTTAGCAAGGAAAGCGCGATTTCCTTTAATCCGCCGGGCGCGTTTTCGGCGGCGGCCTGAATGAATTGTATTTCGACGGGGAACATAAAGCAGGCACCCACGGCAATGACAGCGGCGCACATGGTGCTGAATAAATATAAAAAGATGATTTTCCGGAAACGTCCCGATGCACCGCCGGCAGCGTTGACCAGAGCGCTTAAAACCAATAAAAAGACCAATATCGGCGCGACAACCTTTAACGCATTGATAAATAAAGTTCCGAACAACGCAATAAATCCGGCCTGAGGAACATATAAGCCAAGCACGGTCCCGATACATAATCCGATAATAATGCGTTGAACCAACCCGATGCGTTTAAAGAAAGCTATTATGCGTCCGATCATGATTTTTCCCCTGAAAAGCAAACAACGAAAGCAGTATACAAAAATACGGCCGGCAGGGAAAGCGGCATATTTTTTTCATGGCTGTACAAAACGATAACAGAGGTCTATAGTCCCCGAATCCGAAAGGGGGGACTTTATGTTATTAAAGTCAAAAAAGATAAATATGACGGACGGTGCCTTGCTGCCTTCAATGCTGTTGTTTGCTTTGCCGTTGATGGCGTCAAGCGTTTTGCAGCTGTTGTTCAACGCTTCCGACATTGCGGTGGTCGGTCATTTCGGATCGACACATTCTTTGGCGGCGGTCGGGTCAACAACGACTTTAATCAGCCTTTTGACCAACTTTTCGATCGGGTTGAGCATCGGGACGAATGTCCTGGCGTCCCGTTGTCTGGGGGCAGGGAATCTAAAAGGATTGCGCCATGTCGTGCATACATCAATTGCTTTGGGACTTTGTTCGGGGTTTTTGGCTGCATGTGTCGGATTGCTTTTTGCCCCGGATATTTTAAGATTAATGCAGACCCCCGAAATCGTTTTCCCGTTATCCGTTCTGTATACAAGGGTTTATTTTTTCGGTACGATCCCGACCGCGGTTTATAATTTCGGCGCGGCAGTCCTGTATGCGAACGGAGATACCAGAAAACCGCTGCTGTTTTTAATTATTTCCGGCGTAACAAATGTCATTTTAAATCTGGTATTCGTCATCGTGTTTCATATGGATGTTGCCGGTGTTGCTTTGGCAACCGTTATTTCCCAGACGTTGGCGATGTGTTTGGTTTTGCGTTGCCTGATGCGCCGTAAAGATGATTCCCGCGTTTATTTAAAATATATTCATTTGAAAACGGATATTGTCGTTAATATCTTAAAACTCGGGATTCCTGCCGGTTTCCAAAGCTTTGTCTTCAGCCTGTCCAATATGGTTATTCAATCGGCGGTGAATTCGTTCGGTCCCGTTTATATGGCTGGGACGGCGGCGTCTCAGAATGTGGATTGTTTTATTTGGATCGCCATGAATGCTTTTCAACCGACGGCAACGACCTTTATCAGTCGTAATATCGGTGCAAAAAATTATGCCAGAATTAATAAAATTACACGGTGCGCCTTGATGTGCGCCTGCGTTACCGGTGTCGTGCTGGGGTCTTTGGCGGTTTCGTTCGGGGCGGTTTTGTTAGGGATCTATACGTCTGATCCGGCCTCGATTTCAGCAGGTCTGATTCGTTTGCGTATGGTCGGTGTCCCGTATGCTTTGTGCGGCTTTATGGACGTTATGACCGGCGCTTTGCGCGGTTTGGGGTCTTCTTTGTTGCCGGCCGTTATCGCTTTGACGGGTGCTTGCGGTTTGCGCTTGGTTTGGATCGCAACCGTTTTCCAAATACCGCAATATCATACGTTTGAATGTCTGTTTCTCTCTTACCCCGTTTCTTGGGTGGTGACGTTCGCCGCATTAAGCGTGGCTTATTACTTTATTCGCCGCAAATATCCGAAAGAAACGTCCGCGGTATAAAAATAAACGGCGTGAATAACACGCCGTTCAGATATTAAGGTTTTTGAATTACAGATCCAATTTTCTGAATTCTTCCAGTTCTTCAACGGTATTGATATCGGCCGGTGCGGCTTCGTTTAATTTGATTTTGTCAACGATCAGCGCCTGCATGTGGTAACCGTTTTGCAGGAATCTTAACTGTTCCAGCTTTTCACGTTTTTCCAAAACGGCTTCTTTCATCGTCAGGAACTTTTTCAATACGTTCGTTTTGAACACATAAATGCCGATATGATGATAATAATCCTGATACGCGCACGTGTCCGGATCACGAATATAAGGGGCCAAAGCACGCGTAAAGTAAACGGCGCGACCTTGCGTTTCGCCTTTTTCCAATCCCATGACGATTTTAACGTTATTGGGGTTTTCGGCGTCTTTTAAAGATTTAAAGACCATTCCGCAGGTCGCAATATCACAGTTTGTTTCTTCGATAATTTTAATCAGCCGGTTGTTGATTGCCGGATCGACATTGATATTGTCGCCCTGAAAGTTAACGGCGATATCGTATTTTGTGCCGTCGGGATCAATCTGTTTTAAAGCCGTGGCGATTCTGTCCGTTCCGGACGGCAGGTTCGGGTCGGTCAAAACGCACTGAGCCCCGAATTTTTCGGCTTCTTCCATAATTTTTTCATCGCCGCAGGCAATGCAGACGTCGCCGTCAATAGCGGCTTTGACGTTTTCATACACACGCTGAATCAGGGGTTTTCCGTTAATGTCCAGCAACGGTTTGTTCGGCAGACGGGTCGCGGCCAGTCTGACCGGGATCATGGTAATTACTTTGCTCATTTTTTCCTCTCGTGTGTTATTTTTGCGCCAGAAGCCATGTTTTGAATTCCTCCAGACTGTGCACTTCGGGAATCCATTTCATGTCATCGGGCAGATCGGTCGTAAATTCACAGCGATAACGCACCGGGTGCGCGCCGACGTTAATCGCGGCATGCTGATTGTAAATTCTGTCATCAACCAGGACGGTTTCTTCGGCTTTCAGCCCGTATTTGTCAAAACAGGCTTTCAACATGTCTTCTTTTGCCGTGTCGTGCATGAATTTGCCGTGTTGTACACATTCGATCGTTAAGAAATCCGTGACGTCTTTTAACAGCTCGTTTAATAATTTTTTCTTTGTTTCCACGTCAAAAGTGGCTGACATTGTAAATTGCTTATACCCCAGTTGATTAAGTTCCCGCAAAGTTTCAACGACATGGGGATAAAGCGGACGATTATTAAAAAATTCCGGCGAATGACAGAAATCATAATCCATTTGCGTTCCCATGGTCGGGTGCGTTTTTAATTCCAGTGCGCCGTATTTGGGTTGGATCGGCAGGACTTTCGGCAGATCTTCCCATTTCAGACCGGCATAAGTGTCTTTGTAGTTCGGGTGCTTTGTCAGAAAATTAAAGTAAGCATAATTTAAATTTGCCAAAACGCCGTCAACGTCCCAGAAAATATTTTTAACAGCCAATTTTTTTCTCCTGATAAAAGTTAACAGGGTTAGGATAAACGCGGCTTTTGATGAATGCAAGTATTAAACGGTTTTGCCGAACAGATCGTAATCGTCGGCATCGGTGATTTTAACGCGTACGAAATTGCCGGGGGTCGCGGGGTGTTCGGCAGTGAAAAAGATTTTGCCGTCAACATCGGGGCCGTTCGAAAAATCGCGTCCGAAATACATGTTTTCTTCGGCATCAAAACCTTCGCATAAAACATCACGGATCTGCCCGATGCAGCTTTGCTGACAATTTCGGCTGATTTCCATTTGCCCCGACATCAAAGCATCAAAACGCGCCTGTTTGATTTCTTCGTCAATCTGATCCGCAAAATCAAAAGCCGGCGTGCCTTCTTCGCGCGAATAAACAAAAGCCCCTAAACGGTTGAATTTTGTTTCCCGAATAAAATCAAGCAGTTCTTCAAATTGTGCGTCCGTTTCGCCGGGGAATCCGACAATGACGGTCGTGCGAATGACTATATCCGGAATTTCGCGGCGCAGCTTTTCAATAACGGTTTTGATTTGCGCTTTGTTCCCGTGACGGTTCATGCGTTTTAACACAGGGTCGCTGACGTGTTGAATCGGCATGTCGATATAGGGTAAAACACGCGGATTGTCACGTATTTCCGCAATTAATTCGTCCGTGATTTTATCCGGATAACAATAAAAAAGCCTGATCCATGGAATTGTTGTTTCTTTTCCCAAACGGCGCAGCAGATCCGCCAGCATTGTTTGATGGTATAAATCAATGCCGTAACGCGAAGTATCTTCCGCAATCAAATTCAACTCTTTTGCGCCGGCGGCTTCCAGATCCTGTGCTTCTTCAATAATGCTTTCAATCGAACGGGAACGATAACGGCCGCGGATTTTCGGAATCGCGCAATAGGAACAGCGGTTGTCGCAGCCTTCGGAAATGCGCAGAAAAACACCGGGATTGTCATCGGAAAGCATACGTTCGCCCTCAATCGGCGTTTGTTCGTAATTATTAAAACTCTGATACTTTTCCGTTTCAAAAGCTTTGTTGATGACATCGACAATCCGGTGAATGCCGCCCAATCCCGTCACCGCATCGATTTGCGGCAGTTTTTGCATGATCCGTTCGCGCCAGCGTTCGGCCAAACAACCGGTTACAATCAGCTTTTTTAACTTTCCGGTTTTTTTTAATTCGGCAATTTCCTTGATTGTTTCAACGGATTCTTCTTTGGCGTCACCGATAAAGCCGCAGGTGTTGATTAAAATGACGTCCGCTTCAAAGGCGTCGCCCGTCATTTCGTATCCCGCATTGTCCAGATGCGCCAGCATCATTTCCGTATCAATGGTATTTTTGGAACACCCTAAAGAAATAAATCCGATTTTCATGCAATCCTGCCGTTCAAAGTTGTCATGTCGGTATAATGCGGCGCCGTGATCGTGAAGTCAAACCGATAAACGGGCAATTCTGTTTTTTTCCGATTTCAGCAAATCTTTTAACGTAATGTCCTGCATTTGTTTTTTTATTTTTTTGTTTAAACCGGACCATATCCGGCAGGCTGAACAATCGTTTGATTTCGGGCAAAACATCTTGTCAAGGACGCATTCGACGATACAAACGGGGCCTTCCATGGCCTCAATGATGTCCAGCAGCGTTATTTCTTTGGGAGGAAGAGCCAATTTTAATCCGCCTTTTGCGCCGCGCAAAGAAATAATCAGGCCGGCTTCGTTTAAATTTAAAATCAGTCGGCTGATATATTTTTCCGAAATTTGCTGAGATTGCGCGATTTCTTTCATCTGGCGCGGGCCGTTCCCGGCATATAAAGCCAGATCCAGCAAAATGCGTAATCCGTAACGTCCTTTTGTCGATATTTTCATGCCTGCTCCTTTTTGTTAATTTATGATTGTTTTTTTTAACGGCCAATCTGATACAAAGGTAACTGATTTAGTCGACTTTAGTAAAATATTTTTTTAATTAATGTTTTTACTTGCACAAAAAAGGACGTAAAATAAAGCGGCAGTCGGGCTGTCATGAAAGGTTTTTCGGTAAACGGCTTTTTTTAACGGCAGCAAACAGCCTTTTTGAAAAAGAGGAAAGAGCAATGGCAAAAATTTATAAAACGGTTTCCGAATTAATCGGTCGCACTCCTTTGATGGAATTGTCAAATTATGAAAAGGCCGAAAATCTCGGCGCGGTTGTTTTGGCAAAACTGGAAATGTTCAATCCCGCGGGATCGGTCAAGGACAGAGTCGCCAAAGCCATGATTGACGATGCGGAAAAGAAAGGGCTGTTGAAACCGGGATCTGTCATTGTCGAACCGACCAGCGGCAATACGGGCATCGGTCTGGCCTGTGTCGGCTTGTCCCGTGGTTACAAAGTTATTTTGACAATGCCTGATACGATGAGCGTTGAACGGCGCAGCCTGTTAGCGGCGTACGGTGCCGAAATTGTCCTGACCGAAGGGGCAAAAGGCATGGCGGGCGCGGTGGAAAAAGCGCAGGAAATTGCACAAGAAACGCCGGGCAGTTTTATCCCGGGGCAGTTTTCCAATCCGGCGAATCCGGCCGTGCATGAAGCAACGACGGGTCCGGAAATTTGGCAGGATACGGACGGCAAGGTCGATATTTTTGTTGCCGGCGTCGGGACGGGCGGGACTTTAAGCGGTGTCGGCCGATATTTAAAATCTAAAAATCCGGCCGTACAAGTCATTGCCGTTGAACCTGATGAATCGCCTCTTTTATCCGAGGGGCGCGCCGGTCCTCATCCGTTGCAGGGGATCGGGGCGAATTTTATTCCGGAAACGCTGGATCGTCATATTTATGATGAAATTATCCGCGTTACGGGGGCGCAGGCTTTTGAAACCGGCAGAATGCTGGCGCGCAAAGAAGGCATTTTGGCGGGTATTTCCGCCGCAGCGGCCGTTTATGCCGCGGCGCAGGTCGCAAAACGGCCTGGAAACAAAGGAAAAACCATTGTCGTCTTACTGCCCGATACGGGGGAAAGATATTTATCAACGCCGATGTTTTCCGAATAAAGTTTAAAAAGTCGATTTTTCAAGTGTTACGGTTGTATCCAGACGCAACAGCAAATCGACAACGCGACGCAGGAAAGTACCGTTCAATACGCGCAGAGGAACCTCTTTTCCCGGTTTGCTCTGAAAACTGATTTTGTCTGGAGATTTAATAAAGGCGGCAATCGTCTGTGCGATATCTGCGTTTCTTTGCCGATGTGCGTTTGAAAAAGACAGATAGGAAACGATTTTTTGAATGTCTCTGTTGTCCGGTTCTGCCGGGCTGGGTGTGTCCGGCTGACGCAGATAAAGCGTATCGATATAGCGTTTATATCCGTTCACCAGCGCAGATTCCGTATAGGAAAAGGACAAAGACGTTACCGCGGCGCCGTCAAGGAATTTTTTTAAATCCGTCAAAGGGCTGCCTTTTTGTACCAGATGTTTGAACGCCAAAATCAGTTGTCCCTGCTGGGCGTTGGAAATATTGTTCAGGGAAACGGATATTTTCCAGCGTCCCAGACAGTTATCGGATATATCCGCGGCCAAAGTCATTTTTTTTGCCGCCGGAGAATAGGAATAGTCGCCTTTGACATCAGCCGAAATCGTGTTGCACCCGGCCAGCAGGACGGCATACAGCGGATAATTTAAAATATCGGCCGAAGGATTAAAATAGGCTAGGGTTTCGATAACGTTTTCATCTGATTTTTTCAAAATCCGGGCAATGTCAACCAGACGAAAATCGACTTTTTCGGCACTGAAAGACAGCCTTGCGGCAATATGATTGGATTCTTTATAATGATGAACGCTAAATTCGCCGATGTTGTTCGTTAATCCCGGCAGATCGTTTAATCGGACGGAAACATCTTTTAAAACGGCGACATCGGAAACGGATAAAGACAAATCCCGATATGAAATAGCGGTGTTTAAACGATTCCTGGTTAAAAAATAGTGGATGTTTTTTTCTTCTTCGTCTTTTTGCAATAAGACCATAAATACGCCGCAGGCGGTAAACAGCAAAAATAAAATCGTAACGGCGACCCACATACTTTTTGTCATAATTCGTCCTCCTGTTTATAGGGGGCGTGATAAGGCAGCCAATTCGGTTTTTCATGACGCCGCCGGATCAGACCGATCAAATCGGCCACTTCACCGCAGGCTTCCTGTTCACAGGCCGCTGCCGAAGACAATTCCAAAACGCCTGCGGTAAACGGATCTGTTTTTTTGTGTTGTTTTCGTTCTTCGGGCGTCATTAAACGCAGACTTCCGCTGACGATATGCCACCCCGGTTTGTTCAACAGGCCGCTGGTCTGCGTAATTAAAAATTCGGCCGGCCAGCCGACCCAGGCTTTGTCCAATCCCAGCGAGGCAACATTTACCAGCATATTAACGCGTACCGGTTTTTGCGTAATCGCCGCTGCCGTCAGCATGGCGGGCAGCGTATCAATTCTGTCCACACCGATCATATATGCCAGCCGTCCCAGATAATCCGATTTTGTTAATTCATTGTAGTCCGCCATCATTAATTGATGTTCGCGCAGATCTTCGGCACGTCGGGCGTTTTCCCGCAGTTTTGCCAGGTTTTGCGTTTTGTCCGAAACAATTTTCCATTTTTTTCCTGGCTTTCTTTCCAAAACGGCCGCATAAATCAGCTGAGATTCCGGATCAACGGTTTCGTCCGGATTTTTCCTGACGGTTTCGGGGATATCCATACCGGGAATGCCCTGCGGGACAGTCGTTGCGAAAAATTTCATTTGCCTGGCCCCCTGGCAAAAGATATCGGCAAAGCTTTCGGCCGTACGCAGTATGTTATCGGTAACGGTGTTTTCCAAAAACAATTCTTCATTTTCCGTTACGGCGGCGATCGTAAACGGCGAACACCCCGCCCAGGGGGAATAAAATCCGGTTCTGCGGTTGCGACTGCTTTTTAAATAACCCAGATAATGAATTCTTAATTCGGGATCCGAATCGATCAGATAGCTGAGAATCTGATTGTTTTTTCCGGCGCCGTAACGATTCAGCAAAACAACGTTTAAATTTTTTCGTCCGGTAAAGCGTCCTTCCGTAAAGTAACCGTCCAGAGTTGTTTCCAGATTTCCTTTTTCATTAAAGACAGAGACTTCCGCCCGGCCGTAAATCAGATTTTCCGAACAGGAATTTCTGCCCACGCCGATGAACCAGTCTTTGATTTTGTCGGCGGGTTTGTCGGTTGTGTATAAAATAGAGCAGTTTTTGTCTTTGGAATAGATTCTGTATTCCAAAGCGGTCTGAGGATCGATATGTGCGACGATTCTTTGTTTTCCGGCCGGCGGTGCCCATTCTTTGACAGGAAAACCGTCTTTGGACACGGCCGCATTTGCCGCGGCGGCCTGCAGCTGGCGGATTTTTACTTTTAGTGTTCCTTTTTCGGGTTTCCAGTTGTTTGTTGCCGATGCAGATCCCTGAAAGACCAAGGTATTAGCGCTGTATCCGTCAATAACGGCCTGTAAAGCGGCGGGGCATTCGCTGTTTAAAACCAAAGCAACCTTTGCCATCAAAGGATTTAAAGCGGTGTCTTTGAACGCCGTTTCGTCCTGGGCAAAAATTTTTAAATTCAAAATATCTTCACACCATTTGCCGTCGGATGCTTCGGCAAAAACTTCCACGCCGGCTTTGGCCGAATAGGCAATTCGTTTCATTTCATGGCCGGTCTGTATGTCAAACGTCTGCGCGCCCGCTTCGGACGTCAGTAAAAAAAATAAAGCAGCCGTTTTGAAAAAACTGTTCATATCGGCAACTATAAAATATAATTTAAAAAATTTGTAGTCTTAAAACAAAAAGGAAAAAAGATTGATCGTTCCTGATAAAAAAACAGAAGCCTATTTAAACGAACCTGTTTCACCCAAAGGGGTTTTGCGGCTGTGCCGGGCGGGCGTTCTGCCGTCTTCGGATTTTCTGCGGGCGGCGGCATTATGTCGTTGCGATAAAAAATGGGGCAAATTCATTGCGTTGATTTTGCGTTTTTTTGCGGGATTGAGCTTTTTGGCCGCCGCTTTTTTTCTGATGATCGCAAAATGGGCGTTTTTTTATCGGACGGGCGGATTTGTCTGTTTGGTTCTTTTGCTGATTTTCTGTATGTGTCTGCGCCGTAAATCGGCCGTTGCCGATTATGTCGGTGCCGGATTGACGGGAATATTGGTCTTTTTGCCGGATACGGTTTTTGCAACGAATTCTTTTTTGTATGAACAATTCTTTTTGTGGTTTGTGCTGCTGTTGTTCTGGAGCCTGTCTTCATCTCGCGGCGGACTGAGGCTGTTGACGTTTGTTGTGTTAAATGCGGCAATCTGTTTGTACGGTGTTTTGTTTGCGTTGCCGTCATTTGTTTTTTCGGCCATGACTTTTTTTGTTTTGGCGGCGGTTTTTGATCTGAGCTGCCTTTTGTTTTGGGAAAATTTTCCTTTTAAAACGCCCGAAGGCAAACAAAAATGTTTTCGTCTTTTTGCGCTGGCGGGGGCAATGTTGTTTTTAACGGCGGCGGCCGGCGCACAGTGTTTTTCCGCACGTTTGCCGAATTCGGGGGATTTGGCCTTTCTTTTTTGCTTTTTGTGTTCGGGTGCCGTCGGATATCTGTATGTCGTACGGTTTTATGATCAATCGGTACGTCGTTTGACAGAGCTGTTTTCCGTATGTTGGATTTGTTTGCTGTTGTATCGTGTTTTTTATGCGTTTGATTGTTCGGACGAACTTCGCTTGGCTTTATTCTGCACGGCCGTATCCGTTTTGATTGTCGTGACGTTGATCGGCGAACGTTTGTTTGTTGCCCGGGTAAAAGGAGACAAAAATGTCCTCTGATTTTTCATTGCGCCAGGTGTTGGCCTGTTTAAATATTTCGGTATTTGATCCTTTGGTTGAACCAGCTTTGAAAAAAGCCTGCCGGATTGACGCCGAACAAAAGGCGGAAAAAAGAGACCCCTTTCATAATGTTTTTTCTTTGATTGTTTTGCAGGTTGCGGCTTTGATTTGTTTTGCGGGGCTGCGCCCGTATGCATTGCCGGCCGGCATCGGTTTGGTGTTTTTCTGTGCAATCGCGTTAAAGAAAGCAACGATATCATCATGGGCTTTTTTCTTCAGAGTTTATTTTTTGGCAGGTCTTTTTTTGCTGGCGGAAATCTTGTTTCGTTCATTTCCTTTCGTGGTGCCGGTAATTCTTTTGATGTTTTTGGTGCGCAGCGCTTTTGTTTTTAAAAGCAGAGAAACAAGAACGCTGCTGGCTGTTTGGTTTTTTATATCTGTTTTTGCGCTTTGTCGGACGGAATCTTCCTTTTTCCCGCTGGTCCCGGCGGCTGTTTTTTCCGTTGTCGGCGTCACGGGACTGTTGTTTCCGTTAAAAGGCCTGTATTGGCGGGAACCGTCGGTTGTTTTTGCGACTCTGCCGCTGTTTGTCGTGTTGGGCTATGATATTTTTTTGCTGGTCACGCAAACGGTTTTTGTTCTTTATCCCCGGGGAACAACCGTTATGGCCGTTGCTTTTACGGCAGAGGCTCTGATGCTGATCTGTTGTCTGCGCAAGGATTTGGAATTAGGAGAAATCGTTTTGTCTTGTCTGGCGGCGCTGGCGTTGTTTTTATGCGCTTTTTTGCTTTCGGGCGGATTGGCCGGAACAATCGTGTTGTTTGTAACGGCTTATCTGACGGATGCGCGCGTTATGGGACGAACGGCCGCCGTTTTGTTTTCCTGTTTTTTGACGGTATTCTTTTTATCTTTACCGATTTCGCTGTTTTCGGCCGGGTTGATCTGCGCTTTGTCCGGGGCGGTTTTCGGGTGGTTTTATTTGCGTTTAAAACGTTCTTTTGTGCCGGAGAAAGCCTGATGCGTCGTCTTATTTCTTTTTTCTGTTCGTTGTTGATACTGATTATTTTGGCCGGGCGCTTTTTTTACGATCAGCATACGGCTCAATCCGGCGTTGAATTGCTGCTGGCGGTATCGGTGCAGGAATCGGGACGAGATTCTTTTTCTCCGTTCATTCGGCTGCGCTATTATAATTTTATACCGGTTTACCGTTTTGCCGATGAAAAGGGCACCGTTGTCGTTGAACGTCGGGACAACGGCCGGGCCGGGTTTGTTTCCGAATTGTCGGATCAGCCGCTGCGGCCGCGGGAATTGCGGCTGAAATATGTGATTGCGCCGCCGTTGCCGTTTGAAAGCGAATCTCAGGGGCCGAATATTCGTTTTGCTTCGGATTTTTTCCGTTATTCTCCGTTGAAAAAGTTTCGTTTGTCCGCCGTGCGTTATGCCGTTATCCGCGTTGACGGCGCCGGCAACGCCTTGTTAACCGGTCTGGCCGACAGCAACGGTGTTTTGCTGGTCAGGGGGTTGGTTTTTGCAGCTCTTCGCACGCCGAAAAATCAACATGGAGGATAAAATATTTCTGCCGTACTTTTTCAGGCGGATCTTCCGGCGGTCTTTTTAAAAAGCAGGGTTCATAGTGCTGTGTTAAAAGCTTTCCGATAAAAGTTGTGGAATTGAAAACAAGCTTTTTCCTGAGCCGTACAGGGATATAGTAAAACGGATTATCCAACAGAATGGTTTTTACCTGATGTTTTTTTAACAATTCCTGAACTTTGATCGGATCCTTTCCGTATAAGATATTATAGGCGTCCAAAATTCCCTGTGCATTGGAATGATAAGGCGAACCGACTACCGGGATACCCGATCCCCATGCCGTTTCCGGCCCGCGGGAAGAAGAGGTTAAAATACTGCCCTTTTCTTTGGAAAGATAAGGGACGTATTCTTCGGGAATCGTTGTGATCAGCTGGGCTCCGATTTGAAGGTCGTAAGAGATCGTTATCATGAACAAAAGAGCGGACAAAGCATAAAAGGCGGCGGACATTTTCAGGTAAAAACGTGCACAGTCTTTTTTCAGCAGGGAACTTTTATCATAAAGAACGGCCAAAGCCGCAGTAATCATTATTGCGGCAAAAACAGAAGCCGGGCGCCCGAACCGGCGGCTGAGCAAAGTTGCCAAAGCAAAAAACAACACCGGTACGCCGACGGTTATGATCAATTTTTTATAACGCACGGGCGCAAAGAAAAAAACAACCGCACCCAGCAGGCAGGCCAATAAAGGCCCGCCGTCAAATTTGATAATGGCGCTGTTTGATGAAAAAGCCGGGTATAATTCCGTAATGTGCTTTGTCCAGACGTCATATAATTCCGGAGGAATAGGCGAACCGAAAACCGTTTTTGATCCGAACAGAAACAGCGTAAATCCCAAAGAAAACAACAATAAAAACGAAATGCTCAGGCATCGGCGGAAAAAAGAAGAAAGGATTCCTCTTTTTTCAAAAAAGTCTTCTACATAAAAAACAAGCGTTATCAGACCTGCGATAAAAACAAGCAAAACGGATAATCGCCCGTTATCGGGGAAAAACAGTCCCTGCATCGGCGGGTTGGCGATCAGACAGCAGGCTGAAGAAATAAAAAAAGACAGGCAAAAAATCTTGATTTGCCGCATATTTTGACATCTAAACAGCCAGTTTAAAATCATTCCCCCCATTATTAAAAAGGTGGTCAAAAAACCTTCGGGCGTGGCCCAGACGGATAATCCGGCAAATATGCCGGCCGTTTTAAAAAAAGCAAGACGCTGTTTTTTAATTCCGTGCATCAAAGCACCCGTCAGAACTATCAGCAACAAGTTTAACAGAACATGATGATCGGCTCTGCCGGCCGTGAACAAAGACAATATCGGATACTGACAAAAATAAAGCGTCATCATCAAAAAACGCAGGGAAGGGCCGAAAAAAGCTTTTCCCGCCCAGATCAGGGCGCCCGCCGATAATCCCGCCAGCAACGGCTGATATAAAAAACAGCCCAGAAAAACAGCTTGTTTGACATCGGTAAACGGTAAAAACGGCAGGCTGGCCGCAAATAAAAACATATCGGTAAGGCGTGTAAAATGCAGGATCTGCCCGAAGGGGTAATTATCGTGCATATACATAATTTCGGCCCAGGATCCGGATTGAATAAAATCAACCAAACGCAACGCGTGCGTAAAGTTATCCGTTTCCGATAAAGTCGGCAAAGACTGACAGATCAGGTACAGTTGCCAGATTAAGACAAAACAAACGGCAAAAACATATTCATGTCGCAGATAAAAATCAGGAATTTTTTTTACGGAAAAGTTTTTAAAAATCAAAGAGGTCACCTTGCCTTAAATCAATGTTATCTTGTGTTTCAAACGGTTCATAAACGGGGCTGAACGGATAATGGCGCGCGCATCTGGGTTCATAGATATCCGCCGCGCCCAGTTCTATATTCGATTTTGATCCGCCGCGTTTGTATGTAAAGATGGCCGGTTCGCCGCAAAGAACACATTTTGCCTGCAACGCCGTATATCTGTCGGCAATGGTTTTCAGTTTTGAAATAATTTCAAACGGTTCGGCTTTCCAGTTCATATCCAATCCGCAACATACGATATGCAACCCTCTGTTCCTCAGCGTATTGATGCAGGCGATCACGTCGCCGCCGAAGTAAGGCTCGATAAAAAACTGAATTTCGTCAAAGAAGACGGCCTGCGCTTTTTCAACGGCATCTGATTCCAAAATTTCGCGAGTGTTTGTCAGATTAAAGGCCGCGGCGGCAACGCCGTCATGGGTTTTGATTTCACAAATGCCGTAACGCGTATCAAAAGACGGCTTGATTAAAACCATTTCCCCGTCAAACGATCGTGCTTTTTTCAGCAAGGCAGAGGTTTTTCCCGCAAACATGGGGCCGGCGATAACTTCCAGAGTTCCTTTTGGCATATCGAATATCCCGAATTAATAACGACAGCTTTTATACGTAGCTTTGCCCGGATCTTTTCGCCGTGTCCAGCAAAAAAGAAAAAACCGCGGTTTTTTCCTGTTTTGAATCGCCGATAAAAAGTTAACGCGAAACGGAAATATTTTGAAAAATTTTCCGGTTCATTATATAAACGATTAAGTAAGAGTGTACTGTAATTAAAAAAACAGAGGTTTTCGATGTGGATAGTAGGCTTGGAATTAACGCTGATCGGAATGACGGGCGTTTTCTTGTTTTTGTTGCTGTTGGTCGCATTGATGTATGCGCAGGCGGCAATTTTTCAATATCTGGGAATATCGGACGAAACCGAAGAAACCGCCGACGAAGATGAAGCTTTGGTTGCGGCGGCCATTGCGGTCAGATTGAAAAACGGCTAAACAGTTTTAAGGTGAAAGAAAATGGCTAAAAAAGTTGTTAATTTTATGTGTACGGCATTTCGTGACGGGTTTCAGTCCGTTTTCGGAATGCGTGTTCTTCCCAAAGATTATTTTCCGGCAATAGAAATGGCGCGCGATGCCGGGATCCGGTATTTCGAAGCCGGCGGCGGCGCGGCATTCCAGTCGGCTTTCTTTTACTGTAACGAAAACGCTTTTGACGTCATGGATAAATTCCGTGAACTGGCCGGCCCGGACGCCAATCTGCAGACGTTGGCTCGCGGTATCAATGTCGTCGGATTGGATTCCATGTCCACGGATCTGATTAAACTGCATGCCAAATTGTTTAAAAAACACGGAATGACAACGATTCGCAACTTTGATGCGCTGAATGATCCGAATAACCTGGTCATTTCGGGACAGGCCATCAAAGAAGCCGGTCTGCAGCATCAGATGACGATTACGATCATGTCTTTGCCGCCCGGCTGCGAAGGCGCTCATGATCCTGATTTTTATGAACAGCGTTTGCGCGCGGTTTTGGACGCGGATGTCCCGTTTGATTCCCTGTGTCTGAAAGATGCGTCCGGCACTTGTACGCCGGCGATTGTGCATGAAACGATTAAACGTATGCGCAAACTGACGGACAAGCCGATTTCTTTCCATACGCATGAAACGGCGGGAACGTCCGTTCTGTGCTGCATGTCGGCGATTGAAGCCGGCGCCGATACGATTGATTTGTCTTTGGCGCCCGTTTCCGGCGGCACCTGTTCGCCCGACGTTTTAACGATGTGGCACGCTTTGCGCGGAACGGATTACGTTCTGGACGTTGATCCGCAGAAGATTTTGGAAACCGAAGAATTTTTGAAAAACGCTTTAAGCGAGTATCTGTTGCCGCCCGAAGCAACAAAAGTCGAACCGCGTGTTCCTTGGTCACCGCTGCCCGGCGGCGCTTTGACCGCGAACACACAAATGCTGCGCGATAACGGCATTATGGACAAGTTCCCCGAAATCGTCAAAGCGATGGAGGAAGTCGTGCGCAAAGGCGGTTACGGTACGTCTGTCACGCCGGTGTCCCAGTTTTATTTCCAGCAGGCGTTTAACAACGTCATGCAGGGGCCCTGGAAAAAAATTGCCGAGGGGTATGGCAAAATGGTTTTGGGATATTTCGGGCGCACGCCGCACGAACCTGATCCGGAAGTCGTTAAAATCGCGGCCGAACAGTTGGGATTGGAACCGACAAAAGAATCTCCTTTGGCGATTAATGACCGCAATCCGAAAAAGCAGGTGGCTTATTTCCGTGAAATGTTAAAGGAAAACAATCTGGCGCAAACCGATGAAAACATCTTTATTGCGGCGGCTTGCGGGGAAAAAGGCATTGCGTTCCTGAAAGGCGAAGGCAAGATCGGCGTTCGTTATAAAGAAAAACCGCGTGCGACATCCGGTAATTTTGATGTGACCGTGGACGGCAGAAATTACAAGGCGTCTTTAAACGGCGATACGGTTGTCGTTAACGGAAAATCCTTTAACGTTGTTGTCGGCGCTGCGGGGCAGGCTGTGCAAAAATCATCTGCTGCCCCGGCGAACGGAACGCAGACGGACGTCATTTCGCCCGTTCCGGGAACGGTGATGAAGCTGTTGGTAAACGAAGGCGATCATGTTGCCAAAGCTCAGCCGATTGCAATTTTGGAAGTCATGAAAATGGAAAACCCCATTCCGGCGCCGGCTGACGGTGTCGTTGAAAAAATTGCGGTGCATCAAGGGGATCAGGTCGTTACCGGCCAGCTGTTGATGACGCTGAAATAAAGGGGGCGGAAATGGAATCCAATCATCAGATTTTTAAAGCTCAAAGGCGCCACATGTTCATTATGTGGACGGTGGTTATTTTGTGTGCTTTGTTTTCGTTGGCCAATATTTTGGCGGCGGCATTCGGCGGACGAATCGGACAGGCTTTTGCCGAATATATGGATAATCACGAATCCTTTGCGTTGTTGGTCAAATCGACCGGTCTGTACGGATTTTTTGCGGATACGGGGACCGCGGTTTCTTCAACGGGCAAAGAAATGCTGGTTTCTATGGGATTAGGGCAGCTGATTATGATCGGTGTTAGTCTGATACTGATTTACCTGGCCATTGCCAAAGGATTTGAACCGCTTTTGTTGATTCCGATCGGATTTGGCGGATTATTGTCGAATGCGCCGGGAGCGGGCGTTGCCGAAGTTCTTGACGGCGTAACGGGATTTTTGCTGTACATTTATGATATAGGCGTTGCTCCGCCCAGTATTTTCCCGTTGATTATTTTCATGGGAATCGGCGCCATGACGGATTTCGGGCCGATGATTGCCAACCCCAAAGTGACGCTGTTGGGCGGTGCGGCACAGTTCGGTATTTTTGCAACAGTGCTGGGAGCTCTGGTCTTAACGGATATGGGGCTGGTTGATTTTTCGCTGAAACAGGCGGCGTCCATTGGTATTATCGGTGGTGCGGACGGTCCGACGGCAATTTTCCTGACGGGACGTTTGGCGCCCGAATTGATGGGAGCAATTGTTGTTGCGGCGTATTCGTATATGGCTTTGGTGCCGATTATTCAGCCGCCGATTATGCGCGCGTTAACAACGGTTGAAGAACGCAAGATCAGAATGAAACAGCTGCGTGAAGTTTCGCGCAAAGAAAAGATTATTTTTGTCTTTTTGGTTGTTTTGTTGTGCATTGTTTTTGTTCCGTCTGCGGCGCCTTTAATGGGAATGCTGATGTTCGGCAATCTGTTGAGGGAAAGTAAAGTCGTTGATCGTTTAGCGAAAACGGCGGCCAATGATTTATGTAATATCATTACGATTTTCCTGGGGCTGACGGTCGGGTCAAAGCTGTCGGCGGATAAGTTCCTGGCCAAAGAAACGCTGGGGATTTTGGTGCTGGGGCTGTTGGCTTTTTCGATAGCAACGGCGGCCGGCGTACTGATGGCAAAGTTGATGAACTGCTTCAGTAAGGAAAAGCTGAATCCTTTGATCGGCGCGGCCGGCGTTTCTGCCGTTCCGATGGCGGCGCGCGTTGCCGATAAAGTAGCAAAAGAAGTTGATCCGACGAACTTTATTTTAATGCACGCTATGGGGCCGAATGTTTCAGGCGTGATCGGTTCGGCCGTTGCCGCCGGTATTTTACTGGTAATGTGTAACTGATGACGGGAAAAAACGTTTTAAACAGCAACAATGCCGGCGGGGCGGGGCAATCCCGCGCCGTCGGCCTGTTTCTTTTAAAGCGTTATGAAGAAGCCGTTGAGGCTTATGACGATTTATTGCGCCGGGATCCGGACAATATTGTTTTCTGGCTGAATAAGAAAATCTGCCAGATTTATCTTTCTCCGCCGGACGCTGCTTTTTTCAACGATATGTTGCAGCGACTGAATGATTTGCCGGCGCAGGGGTATTTGTGCCTGGCCGATGTTTTATCGGATCTGCAACGGTATGAAGAAGCCGTTGTTTTTGCAAACAAGGCCATAGAAAAGGATCCGGATAACGTTGACGCCTGTTTGTTAAAAAGTATTCTTTTGGATAATTTGGACCGTTTCGATGAGCAATACGACTTTATCTGCACTTTTTATCCCAGATTAAAGCGGGACGAACGCGTTTTATGTTTTTTATCTTATTATGCCGTTTTGTTTTGGAATATGCAGCAGGCGGATTATTTTTTAAAAAAGGCATTAAAACTGAACGAACCGTTTGTTTTACAAAATAATTTCTTTTATGTCACGCTGGAAGCAAAAAATCGGGAAGAAAAAATTATCACCTACGGGGCGCAGGCTTTGGATGACAGAACCGATAATCCGACGGTATGGCTGGCTTTGGGAAAGGCTTATGCCGTTTTAGGGCAGAATAAAGCCGTTGATGAGACTTTCGAAGCATTATCCCGGCTGGCAACAATACCCGATGATATCAAATTGCAATGGATCGGATGCCTGATAGAAGAAAAAGAATTTGAAAAAGCGTTTGATTTATTAAGTCAAATTTCTGATTTTTCAGAAGAATATTTTTTATTAGTTTACAGTTTTTTATATGAAATGCACCGTTCGGGACAGACGCAGAAAGCGCGGGAAAAGGCGTATTTCTGGCTTTCCGAAGATGATCCGGATCCCAGTATTGATTTTTTGTGTACGGCTTTTCTTGGCGAACAAACGGATATGCCGGCGCCGTTGTTTTTTGTAAAAAAGATCAGTGAAATTTTTGCTGTAAGGCGGCTTGATCAGACGAAGAATAAGAAAAAATATTTCGGAACGGATTTGTTGGATCAGGCGCTGCAGTCTGTTAAGTTGCCGATCGGCCGGTCAATGTCTGTTTTGGATATCGGGTGCGGAACAGGGGCGGCGTCTTCGGTTCTGACGGATTTCAGCCGTCCTTCGGGTGTTTTGACGGGTGTGGATATTTCTGATTTTATTTTGGACTTTGCGTCTGACAGACAGACGTATAATGAATTGGAAGAATCCGATATTATTTCGTTTTGTTCCGAAAATACCGAAAAGTATGATCTGGTTGTCGGATTGGATTCGTTGTTTTTCTTTTCTGATTTAATGCCTGTTTTTCAATCGGTCAATCAGGCCCTGAAGCCGAAGGGGCTTTTTGCTTTTACGGTTCGGGCGTCAGAAAGCAAGGATGATTTTATTGAAGATTTTTCTTTGGATTTCCACGGTTATTTCAAACATAACCCGGATTTTGTTTCGGCCTGTTTGAACGCCGCCGGTTTTGAAGAATTGTATCGGGCAGACGGCCTGTTATACAGAATATCTAAAACACAGGAACTTCACGGTCATGTTTTTGTCGCGCAGAAAAAAGCATGAAATCTTCTAATCATTTAATTGCTCGGATTAACAGGGAAAACGAAAGCGCAGCTTATCAGGCTGCGTTGGATATTGCTTTGTCGGCACAGGAAGAATACAAAGACGATTATGCTTTTTGGATTGCCGTCGGAAACGCTTATTATGGCTTAAAACAGTTTGAATCGGCGCAACAGGCTTATTTAAAAGCGGCGGATTTGAATCCTCGGGACGTTATCGCGTTATCAAATTTGGCCGGTGTTTATTTCGAAACAAATCGATTTAAAGACGGCCTGTCGGTGTGTGATCAGGCTTTGCGACGTTGTCCGGATTATGTGAATGCGCTGATCCACCGCGGCAATATGCTTTCTTCTTTGAATCGGTATGAAGAAGCCGTTGAAACATATGGCAGGGCTTTGGCCAAAGCCGGCGAAGATCCGTTGGTTTTGTTTAATTTGGCGTATGCTTTGGTGATGACGGAAAAGTATGACAAAGCGGCGGAAATTTATCAACAATTGCTGACGTTGGTTCCCGATGATCCGGAATATTTGTTTGCGTATGCTTCTTTTTTGGAAAAAAAGGAAGATTTTGAATCGGCGGCGGAGGTTTATCTGCAACTGTTAAAAACAGAAGAAACGCCGACGACACACATCACGTTGGGCGGGTGTTTGTACAACTTGTTGTTATCGGATCAAACCGAAGCCGTATGGCGCCTGACAGACAACTGGCTGACGGCGTTTCCGGATAATCCGGTGGCACGTCATACGCTGGAAACGCTGAAAAATTCGCATGAGGCGACAAGGGCATCGGCCGAATACGTTCGGGAATTGTTTGATGCTTTTGCAGATTCTTTTGATTCCGTTTTGGAAGGCCTGTCTTATCAAGCGCCGGTTTTAGTGGCCAAGGCCGTTAAAAATCAAACATTTTTAAATCTGCCGTCGGTGCTTGATCTGGGTTGCGGCACGGGATTATGTGCAGCCGCGCTGATCCGCGAACAAGTGCTTTTTCATGATTTGGCCGGTGTTGATTTGTCCGCGGCCATGTTGGAAAAAGCAAAACAACGGGGAATTTATACAAAACTGGAACAAAGCGATATTTTATCTTTTCTGCCGCAACATCGGGATTTTTTTGATTTAATTATTTCCGCCGATGTTTTTACCTATTTGGGCGATCTGTCCGAATTGTTTGCGGGAATATCCGCCGCTTTGAAAAAAGGGGGAAGAATTATTTTTACCGTCAGTGAAAACAGGGACGATCCGGACGGTTATGCTTTGAAACCTTCCGGCAGGTTTGTTCACGGGCGGCAATACGTTTGCCGGGAACTGCAAAACAAGGGTATGACAATTATTGATTTATCTGCCGTCGAGCTGCGTCAGGAATTAGGAAAACCGGTTTATGGCCTATTGGTTACAGGAATAAAAACTTGATCTTTTTCAATTCTTCCTGCTAAAAGTAGTGTAATTATTTTTTGTTTTTGATGGGATTAAAAGGAATGACTGAAACAATGGAAGAAACCGCCGGAAAGGAACTTCCCGAAAAGAAAAGAATACGTCTGTTTTCCAAAGCGTGGTTTGAAAAACTGTTGAATAACGAAGCAACCAGCGGGCTGATTATGATTTTTGCCATGATTGCGGCAATTATTTGCGCCAATACGGCTGCGCGGGAACCTGTTCATCATTTTTTGCAAACAACGATTACTGTCGGAATCGGGGATAAAATGTTTCCCAAATCCATTGAATGGTGGGTAAACGATATTTTGATGGTTTTCTTCTTTTTACAGGTGGGGCTGGAATTAAAACGCGAAATGAAAGAAGGCTTTCTTTCCGATATTCGCCAGGTTTTTGTTCCCTGTATTGCAGCTTTATGCGGTATTTGTTGCCCGGCTGTCATTTATGCGATTATCAATAATTCATCGCCGCAGTATATGCACGGCTGGGCCATTCCGACGGCGACGGATATTGCTTTTGCGGTCTGCGTTTTAATGCTGGTCGGACGGCACGTTCCCCAAGCGGCAAAGATTTTTTTGCTGGCCATTGCGATTTTTGATGATTTGGGGGCGATTATTATTATTGCTTTGTTCTATAATCAGGGGGTTCAGCTGGCGTTGTTGGGATACGCCTGCATCGCAACGTTTGCTTTGTACCTGCTGAACAAAATGCAGGTTTCGAATTTTCTGCCGTATCTGATTTTAGGCGTTGTTTTGTGGTTTTGTTTTTTAAACGGAGGCATACATACAACAATTGCCGGCGTTGTTGTCGCAATGGCTTATCCCATGCGTATTAAAGGGGCGCAGGAATCCCCTTTAAACAGATTGATGAAGATCTTAAAACCTTGGGTAGATTTCTTTATTCTGCCTGTTTTTGCGTTTGCCAGTGCGGGATTGTATTTTGGCGGCGTTACGGCGGAAACGTTTACGCATACATTGACGCTGGGAATTATTTTCGGTCTGTTTTTAGGAAAGCAGATCGGCATTTTCGCATCGACCTGGCTTTTGATTAAATTAAAAATCGCGGCGTTCCCGAAAACGGTGACAATGCTGGATTTGTACGGGGTTGCCGTCGTTGCCGGGATCGGGTTTACAATGGCGCTGTTTGTCGGGAAACTGGCTTTGCCCGGCGAGACCATGCAACAGGAAATTCGTTTGGGCGTTATTTGCGGATCGGTTATTTCCGCTTTGTGGGGCGCCGTTGTGTTCCATTACGGCCGGCGCTTAAAAAGCTGGTTTATGGTTAAAGTGTTAAAACGCGAAAACGTTCCGCTTTAAGCCGGCATAATCGGCATTGAAAATAAACAAAAAGCCCTGCCTGAGCTGTCTTTCAAGAATTAGACAAGTAAAAAGTTCCGTAGGGTAATTCACAGGGCGTTAAGCAAATGGCATCGGCGTTGAGCCGGTGTCATTTTGTTTAGGTTCCATTGATAATGTTCATTATTATAATAACAGATATAATTTTTAACTTTACCTTTGACCTCCTCCAAGCTTTGGCAAGATTCATGGCGATCTCGTCTTTCAGATGTCCGAAAAAGCTTTCAATCAGCGCATTATCAGCAGGACTGCCCTCAAGCGAAAATAAAGTCAAACAAAAACCCCCGCGCAAGGCGGGGGTCAATTTTTTGAAATACCGTTAACGGCCGTTTCCTTTTTGCGCGGCAGCTTTAACCGCGGCAGACTTATTTCTTTCTGCTTTAACTTGCTTTAATATCTCAGCGCAGGTTGTCTTTTCGCCGTCCGGACGGGTAACGGTGATTTTATCTAATCCCAGCTGATCAGCCGTACGTCTGTATTTTGTCATATACGGGATCAGGGCACGGGATAACTTTCTGGCCTGTTTTTCATTAATTGACAGTTTTTCAGGCTTTTCCAAATCAGAACCGTCTTTTAAGAACTGCTTGCCGTCATAGTCCTTGCACAAAGTATCGACAATTAATTTTGTCGATCTGTTTTCGGCGAAATACTGCGGTTCGAGTTCTTTTTGTTTTTTCAATTCCTTTGCGACTTGCGACATATAATCGACATACGTATCGGCATAGCTAGATTTGACTTTTAAATCATACCATTTCAACAACGCATCGGCGCGGGCTTTTTCGGCATCGCCGGTTTCTTTGAACGTTTTTTCAAAGGCCGTGCTCATCGGTGCATAATTGGATTTTTGATGTGCCGCCCAGATTTTGGGATTTTTTTCGCGCATTTCATGGGCATACATGACTTCCGCGGCGCAGGCGTCGGCTTCAATGGCAAACCCGCTGACAAAGAAAGATTTCGGCGTCATTTCCGGAGAAGTCGTATCCATCTGTGAATCCTGCCAAGCGTGGCGCATTTCATGAACGAAAGTTACGGCCAGATCTTCGTCTGACATTGCCGGATTTAAAGCGACCAGATTGTTGTCAGGAGAAAAATAACCGTAATAATTCATTTTTTCGAAAATAATTTTCGATCCTTTCTGTTCCAGAAAATCCAGGGTCTGCTGTCCCGTTTTGCTTTCGGACAGCATTTTTTTCAGCCGTTCCAAGCGTGCCGGAGACTGATCAACCCGTTGTTTTTTAAATGCTTTAGCTAACGGACGATGATTGGTCGCACTGCGTTGACCGCTGGGAAAACGGGTGATATTTCCTGATGCCAAAAATTCGTGATAACTTAAAACCATAATTGTTTTCTCCTGAAAGAACTAAAGAGAAATATGAACGAAAAAAATATTTTTGTCAACTTTTTTGTACACGATTTTACAAATAGAGTTCTTCGGGGGTACCGATTTTTCCGCCGGTTCCGTTATTCACGACATGAAGGTAAAGCTGGTAAAGCTTTTGAGCCTTTTGCAAAGCGAAACCGATTGTTTCTTTTTGCGGTTCAAATCCCTGTTGCGGATCAATCAGGGGCACCATGATTCTGATGACGGCTGTTTTTCCGTTTTCTTTAAAAACCATATCGTTGTCCATATAAGGTTGATACGGGGGCCGGATCATGGCCAGTGTTGTTAAGGCAAACGACAGATCCATAAATCCCTGCGGCATTTTGTGAATAATTCGGATTTCCCGCGGGAATTCTTCGGGGGCAAATTCCACCCAGGCGGCTTCTTCGGCGCTGCCGGTCGGTTTTTTCATGCCCAGTTCGGGATAATATTGTTTTACAAAGTTTTGCATATCGGCAAAAAATTTACCGGTAATTGTATCTTCTGCTTCGCGATATCCGGGGGGCAAATTGAATACCCCGCCGGGGAAGACCCGGAAATCAGAGGCTGAAACCGTTTTTTTAGGCTGACTGAGGGGAACGGGAGTTGGGGCAGACTTTGTTTCCGCCGGCAAAACGGGATCCGATTTTTTTTCAGGTTGCGGTGTTCCGCCGGCAAAAGGCCTTTCCTTTGTGCCGACGGCCGGCTGTTGAGCGGGCGGTGCATAAACCGGTGCCGCTGCCGTCATCTGCATTTGGCGACGCATAACGCCGGTACCTTGTTCAATGGCCTGGCGGATCAGTGTTTTTTTATAGGCAGACCGTTCCGGTGTGGCACTGTGCGATTCGGCAGCTGCTCGGGAAAACCAGTTTTCGATTTCTTCATAACTTAAGTAACTGGAAAAGTATTCGGACGGTTCCAGGCTGGAAAAATAGGCTTGCGGGGAAAAAAGGCAGGTCAGGTATTCGTCCCAGTAACCGTCTTCGATTCCTTTTTCTCCGAATTCGAAATAACGCTGCGCCTGCAGATTTTGTTTGGGTTGATCAATTTTGTTTTCAATGAGAATGGCGCATTTATGCCGGGCGGCCATTTCTTCAAAGACGAACAGAATATCCACGGATCCCAGCGGTTCCAAAGACGGCGTGTGCCAGGCGCCGATCATGCGGCGAAACAGGCGTGTTCCGTTATAAAGTTTGCCGACCAGCCATTTTTTAAACGGGTCCGAAGACAGCATTTCTTCCAACACCAGCAGGTCCATATCCCTTTCCGCCAGCAAGGTAAAAGGCGGGGAAGCCAAATCAATCATGTGTTTTTATCCAACAAAAGCCCAAACTCTGTCTTTTATATACTGAACTGTTTTTATTATCAAACGTTAAAAGAGCAAAGCCTTTCCCCGGCGCATAATTTCTTCGGCCGTTCGGCTGCGGGATCCGTCGGCATGCATCAGTAAAATGCCGGGGGTTAAAACGGCGGCGGAACGTACTCCTTTTCGCCCGATGACAATGACACGTTTTGCCGGCTCGCCTTCTTTGGTCCAGATCGGAATGATTTTCAGTGCTCCCAGCCGTTTGTAAAGGACAGACAGAATTTCCGCCAGCCGATCCGCTCGGTTGATCAGGGCAAAATACCCTCGCGGTGCGACATAGCGCAGACAATGAAAGATCCATTCTTCTAACGAACAGGTTGATTCTCGGTGGGCGATGTCTCTTGTTTTATCGGGCGAAGGTTGATTTTCCAAAATAAACGGCGGGTTGGACACGACCCAGTCAAAGGATCCCGTCGGCAACGCATCAATTTTTTTTGTTCGAATGTCGGCCAAAGTAATATGCACACGATGCGAAAGGCGGTTCAGACGGATATTTTCATTGGCCAGTTCAACCATTTCCGGCTGAATTTCGATCCCTTCAACCGTGATTTCCGGGCATCTGGCGGCCAGACACAGGCTGACGGCGGCGGTACCGGCACCTGCGTCCAGAATTTTTTGTCCCGGGCGGGGATCTGCGGCGGCAGCCAACAGAACGGCGTCGCTGGTGGCTCTGTATCCGTGCACGGGCTGGCGCAGTTTGATTTTTCCGCCTAAAAAATCATCGGTTGTAAAAGATTTTTCCATAAGACACCTGCTTTATTTACCGGCAGTTTACATTTTTTAAAACAAAAAGTAACTTTTTTCTTGCAGAGGCGGATTTTTATGATATTCTCTGCGCAGTATCGAATGGTGTGGGGTTGTAGCTCAGTTGGGAGAGCGCTTGAATGGCATTCAAGAGGTCAGGGGTTCGATTCCCCTCAGCTCCACCATAAAAAAGATCCGCCGATAAGGCGGTTTTTTTTATGGGAAAGAAAAAGTAGGGGAATCGAACTCTGAGAGGGCGCGAAGCGAACAGCAAACAGCGAAGACTGTTTGCCGCGAAGCGCGGTGAGGATCAGAGATCCGAGCCGACCCGTCCGAACGACGTTCGGGCGTTCCCCTCAGCTCCACCATAAAAAAGATCCGCCGATAAGGCGGTTTTTTTTATGGGAAAGAAAAAGTAGGGGAATCGAACTCTGAGAGGGCGCGAAGCGAACAGCAAACAGCGAAGACTGTTTGCCGCGAAGCGCGGTGAGGATCAGAGATCCGAGCCGACCCGTCCGAACGACGTTCGGGCGTTCCCCTCAGCTCCACCATAAAAAAGATCCGCCGATAAGGCGGTTTTTTTTATGGGAAAGAAAAAGTAGGGGAATCGAACCCTGAGAGGGCGTGAAGCGAACAGCAAACAGCCGAAGACTGTTGCGGTGAGGGATTGGTTTATACGCTTTTAAAACAGCAAAAAAAGTTGATTTTTTTGTGCCGAATGCGGAGTCTTAAAAAAGTCCTTTTTGTTTCCGGAAACATAAAAGACTTTTTTTATTCTGTTAAACAGTGTTACAGTAAAGAAATGTTTTTTAAGGAGGAAAACATGGAAAAAGAAAACATAAAAACAGAAAAAAAAGATTTAAATGCTCCGGATCATCTCAAAGAACTCGGTCGTTTAAACAGAATTACGGGACAGTTGGAGGGAATAAAAAAAATGATTGCCAAGCAACGCGACTGTTCTGAAATATTATCTCAGCTGCGGGCTGTCCGATCGGCTGTGCGGGCAGTCGAAGCCAATATTTTAAAAGAGCAGTTAAAATTCTGTGTTGAACAAAGTTTTAATTCACCGCAGGAACGTCAGCAAAGAATTGATGAGCTCAGAGATTTGTTTGACAGATTTCATGAAATATAAAGGTTGAAAATGAAGGTTCTGGTCGGTTTAAGCGGCGGCGTCGATTCTGCCGTTGCGGCATATCTGATGAAAAAAGCCGGCTGTGACGTCATTGCGGCAACAATGTCAATTTGGGATAAAGAACGTCCTTTTTCGGCTTTGTCCGGCGGACGGGGGTGCTTTTCTTTGCACGAAGAAAAGGATATTGAATCCGCACGGGAAATTTGTAAAATTCTGGAAATTCCTTATTTTGTCATTGATTGCGCGGCGGCGTACAAACGAATCGTTTTGGAAAATTTTAAAAATGAATACAAATCCGGACGGACGCCGAACCCCTGTATTTTATGCAATGCTGCAATTAAATTCCGCGCTTTTCCCGATGCGGCAAAACAAGCCGGACTGGACTTTGATAAATTCGTTACGGGACATTATGCGCGTATTGTTTTTGAAAAAGAAACAAATCTGTTCCGGCTGCTTAAAGGCACGGATTTAAAAAAAGATCAATCATATTTTTTGTATCGTTTAAACCAAGAACAGCTGGCGCATACTTTGTTGCCGTTGGGGGACAAAACAAAGGCGCAAATTCGCCAAACGGCTTTGGATGCCGGATTGCCCGTCGGTAATAAGCCGGACAGCCAGGATTTTTATACCGGTGATCTTAATGATATTTTGCAGTTTCCTGCCAAGCCGGGGCATTTTGTGACAAAAGACGGGAAAATCCTGGGAATGCATTTGGGGTTTTGGAATTATACGGTCGGGCAAAGAAAAGGTTTGGGGATCAGCGCCGAAAAACCTTTGTACGTTTTGGGCTTTGATAAGGAAAAAAATAACGTTATCGTCGGGTTTGAAGATCAAAATGTTTGTCACGGGCTGACAGCGTCCATGTTAAATTGGACATCAGGAAAAGCTTTGACCCGTCCTGTTCGGCTGACGGCAAAAATTCGTTCTGCGCAAACTCCCGTATCTGCGACGGCGGCCGTATCGGGTCCGGATGAAATCAAAGTGGATTTTGAAACGCCTCAACGCGGGATTGCCTGCGGTCAATCAGTGGTGTTATACGACGAACAACTGGTAATCGGCGGCGGCATTATCCGCAGTGTTTTTTAATTACTGCAGCAGAGGGGTGTTGTTCTTTGTAACAAAAACGTGCTGCCGACGGCTAATTAATGAGTGTTTTTGAAAATAAAACGCAATCGTTTTGTTCTTCAAATCCGTTTTTTTGATAGAAAAAATACGCCGGAACCGATCGTTTGGTCACAAGAACAAAAGCAGAGATTCCTTTATCCGTCAAAATTTTTTCCAGTTTTTTTAAAAAGCGGGATCCCACCCCTTTTCTTTGCTGTTCGGGTAAAATGCCGAATTCTTCAATCCAATATTCCGTTCCTTCGTACCAGTGTTTTATCTTTCCCAAAGCAATTCCGATTAACGTCTGATTTTCATACAACCCGAAAGACAAAGAATTTTTATCGGCCATCAGTTCCCGGACATATAAATGCAACTGGTCGTCCGTCCATGTATCATTCCAGGGCGGTCGTGAAAAAATATTCAAAATAACCGTTTCTATATCAGAAATATTTTGACGGTTTAAAGGGCGTATATCCATGTTATTTGCTTGTTGTTTTCATAAATCCGCACAGTATAACGTTTTGCTTGATTCTTTTGTTATCAAGGCTTTTTTATAAAAGTGGTATTTCCCGGACAGATCGTTTTTTAAAAGTTTAGATGGCCCCTTGTTCTTTCAACGTCGCAATTTCGGTGTCATTTATGCCCAGATCGTGCAGAATTTCAACCGTATTCTGCCCCAATGCCGGTGCGGCGGGACGAGAATCCTGCATTTCGGCCGAAGATATTCTGATCGGACAGGCGATCATTTTGACGTCTTTTAATTCCGGTGCCTGAGAATCAATCAGCATATGACGCGCCTGCACCTGCGGATCGCGGCAGACTTCTTCCAGATTTTGAATTAAAGAAACGGGAATGGCGTTTTCTTCCAGCAAAGCGACCCATTCGGCGGCTGTTCTTGTAATGAAAACGTCCTGCAGAACGCTGCCCAGTTCTTCAACATGATCGTGTCGGGCGGTGATGGAGGAAAATCTGGGATCCGTTCCGATTTCGGGGTGTCCGATCGTTTGACATAAGCGCTGAAACATTGCTTCGCCGGCAATGGCAGCCAGAACAAACGGGCGATCGGAAGCTTTAAAAGATTGAAACGGTGTTTCTGTTGCATGACGGCAACCGACGGCTTTAGGCGGAATTTTTGTTGCCTGATAACGCATCATGGCGCTTTCCAGCAAAGCCACCTGACAATCCAGCATGGAAATATCGATATAGGCGCCTTGTTGCGTTTTTTCGCGCTGATAAAGTGCTGTCGTAATCGCCGTAACGGCAAAAACACCGGCATTCATGTCGCTGAATGAAACGCCGATCATCATCGGATCGCCGTCCGGTGCGCCGGTCAGGCTCATAATACCGCCGCGCGCCTGCGCCAAAATATCATAAGACGGCTTTAACGCGTCCGGTCCGTCCTGTCCGAAACCGGAAATGGAGGCGTAAATCAGTCGGGGATTGATTTTTTTTACATTTTCATAATCCAGCCCGAATTTTGCCATAATGCCCGGACGGAAATTTTCCACCAAAACGTCTGCTTTGGCAATTAATTGCTTTAAAATATCGATCGCTTTGGGGTTTTTAAAATTCAGTGTCAGGCTTTTTTTCCCGCCGTTGACCGATTCGAAATACAGGCTTTTGTTTTCTTTAAAGGGCTGGAACAAACGGGAATCGTCACCGTGCGCCGGATTTTCAATTTTGATGACATCGGCGCCTAAATCAAACAGCATCTGTGCACAAAAAGGACCGGCCAGAACACGGGTAAGGTCTAAAACTTTTACGCCTGAAAGCGGTTTTGTCTGCGTCATAAACACCTCTTTTATTTTGTTTCTTCTGCTTTACGCAGGAAAGGCAGCGGTTCAATGGCCGGATGCGGATTGCGCAACATTCCGATCAGCCTGATGACGGTCTGGCGCATTTGCCGACGGTCAACGACCATGTCAAGCATGCCGTGTTCCATCAGGTATTCGGCTTTTTGGAATCCTTCCGGCAGGCTGGCGCGAATCGTTTGTTTGATCACCCGTGCTCCGGCGAAACCGATCAAAGCATCGGGTTCGGCGATGGCGATATCCCCCAGCATGGCGAACGAAGCCGAAACGCCGCCCATGGTCGGGTCGGTTAAAATCACGATGTAAGGCAGTCCTTTTTCTTTTAATTTTCGTACGGCCATTGTTGTTCTGGCCATTTGCATCAAAGACAGAATACCTTCCTGCATACGTGCTCCGCCGGACGCCGGAATTAAAATCAGAGTAGCGTCCTGCAAAACGGCCAGTTCAACGGCGGCCACGATGCTTTCGCCGACGGCTGTTCCCATGGATCCGCCCATGAATGCGAAATCAAAAATACCGATAACGACGTTCATGCCGTCCATTGTGCCGGACGCAACCAGAATCGCATCGTTTCTTTTGGTTTTTTTACGTGCTTCTTTCAGGCGGTCCGTATAATCTTTTAAATCGGAAAAATGAAGAGGATCTTCTTTGACTTCGGGCAGTTCGATCAAGGTGTATTTGCCTTCGTCAAACATCATTTCCAGCCGTTTTTCGGGTTCCAGACGCATATGATGGCTGCATTGCGGGCATATTCTGAAATTCTGTTCCAGCTCGCGGTGATAGATCATCGCACCGCAGGAAGGGCATTTTTCCCATAAATTATCAGGAATTTCCTTGGCGCCGACCAGACTTTGCAACTTTGGGCGCACATAGCTTGTCAACCAATTCATACAAACACCTTCTTCATTACGATCGTTACGAACACTCTTTTAGCAGAATTCGATCAGGAAAGCGACTGAAAAAGTATATTCGCGACACTTAATTTATTGTTCTTTTTGCGAATCGGTTTCCAATTCGGTTATTTTTTTTGTCAGTTCTTTGATTTTTTTTGCCTGCTGATAGCGTTCGTTGCGCACGGGAATGGTTAAAATCCAGCTGTAGATGCCGCCGAACACGAAAAACAACAAGGCAAAAGCCAAAACAATAAAGCTGACCGGCAATGTAATTTCGAACGGAAACGGCCATAACGTCAGTGCGAATTCCTGTTTGTTCGAAACGGCAAACGAGATCGTAAAAAACAAAACGACGCAACTGAAAATAAAATGAATGATTTTCAAAAATTTTGTCCTTATTCTTCGGCGTTCAAGCGGTCTTTTAATTTTTTGCCCGCTTTAAAAAAAGGAACATTTTTCGCTTCAACGCTGACTTTTTCACCGGTTCTGGGATTACGTCCGGCGCGGGCATTTCTGGCCCGTACGGAAAACACGCCGAACCCGCGCAATTCAACACGGTGTCCTTCGGATAAAGCGGCCGCGATTTCATCGAAAATTGTGGTGACGATTTTTTCGGCATCGCTTTGATACAAATGCGGATTAAGTTCGGCAATACGCGCAATCAGTTCAGATTTTGTCATTTTAACCCCCGCTGATAAAAATAATCTTTTTTATGATGCCAAAGCTGAAGCAAGCCGTCAATTTAAAATTTTTTCAAATAACGCAGTCTAAAGATTGAATTTTTCGTGTTTTTATTTTAAAAAAAGTATTAATCGGGTGGAACTGTTTTAAGGATAAAGACGATGAGTGGTGATCAGGTCTGGGAACTGTTGGCTTTTTTGGCGGCTGTCGTTATCTTTATTCCTATTTTTTACCGCTTAAAAGTAAATCCTCTGCTGGCTTTTATCGTTGCGGGGGTTATTTTGGGGCCGCATATGCTGGGGCTAATCAAAGACACCCATGTGACCGAAAATATCGGGGAACTGGGGCTGTTGTTTTTGATGTTTACGATCGGCCTGGATTTGTCGTTCCACCGTTTCAAGGCCATGCGTTTGTATATTTTCGGCTTTGGGCTGCTGCAGCTTTTGATCACGGCGCTTGTTTTGGGCGGTGCGGCATTTTTAATGCACAAATCGCTTAATGAATCGATTATCATCGGGTTGGGGCTGGCAATGTCGTCAACGGCCATTGCGTTGCGTTTGATGCAGGAACGCGGGGAAATGCATACCGGTGCCGGTCGCGCGACCGTCGGTATTTTGCTGATGCAGGATCTGGCCGTTATCCCGATTATGGTGCTGTTGCCTCGGATGGCGCAGACGGACACAACGGCAATCGGAAATCTGGGTCAGGCCTTTACGCAGGCCACCGGCGCGGTGACGCTGATTATGGTCATCGGGCGCATGGTTGTTAAACCGTTATTCCGTATTGTTGTGTCAACAAAAAATACGGAAGCCTTTACCGCCGTTACTTTTTTTACGTTCTTGGCAACGGCTTGGGCAACCAATGTGGCAGGGTTGTCGATTTCTTTAGGGGCTTTTCTGGCCGGAATGCTGATTGCGGAAACGGACTTCGGCCATGAAGTCGAAGCGGAAATCGCATCGTTCAGCGGTATGCTGCTGGGTATTTTCTTTTTGTCCGTCGGCATGATGATCGACATTCATTATGCGTGGACGCATATTGTTCAAATTCTGCTATTAACCGCGGGCGTCATGGTGGCCAAGTTCTTTATCGTTTATTTGATTGAACGAAAAATGAAGGTCAGTCACGACGGTTCGGCGATGTCTTCGGTATTTTTGTGCCAGGCCGGGGAATTCGGCTTTGTTGTGTTCAATCTGGCGGCGCAGAATTTCCATTTAATGAGCGTGCAGACCTCTTCATTGTTGCAGGTGGTGATTGCATTGTCCATGTCTTTGACGCCTTTTGTCAGCACGTACGTTTTAAAACTGCTGGATAAGAAACGGGCGGCCGAAGACGCGGCAAAAAATGAAGCCGTTCCCGATGAAATTGAAGAAGAAAAAGAAATGGAAGGCCATGTCCTGTTGATCGGTTACGGCCGTGTCGGTCAGGCGGCGGCGCGTATGATGGCGCGAAACGAAGTGCCTTTTTTGGTGATGGATACGGACGTGCCGCATATTGAACGGGCAAAGAAAAACAACAGAGACTATCTGTTCGGAAACGCCGGCAATATCCGTATATTAGAGGCCGCCAACATCTCTAAGGCCAAGGCCGTCATGATTTGCATCAGCGGACTACCCTCGGCGATTCGTGTTTTGCAGGCCGTTCGGGAGGTTTCTTCGACAATTCCCGTTTTTATTCGCTGTAATGACGATACTCGTTGGGGAGAACTGGTTCGCTTGGGGGCCACGGGGGTCATTTCCGAAACGCAGGAATGCGGTATTCGTTTGGCGGCTGCGACAATTCTCAGCCTTGACGGTGATGAAGAACGGATTCGCGAAACGGCGGCGGTTTTACGTCAGGAAAATACATTAAACGCTTCTTTGCCGACCGCCGGTGCCGGCGTTTGATTATAAAACGGGGGCTTGCGGCTTAATCGTACGCAGATCAATTTGCAACGTTTCCTGCAAAGCGGAGATGCGTTCGCGAATCACCATCAGCCACGGATCATCGGCCGATAAAATTTGTTCCAGATAACGCCACAAGGCCAGGGCTTTTTGCGGTTCTTGGTTTTGAACCCTGGCCAATCCCAGAAAATAAACGGCTTTCGGATCATCGGGACGATAGCGCAGAACATTTTCCAATGCTTTTTGAGCTTCGCCCGTAATGCGGCCGTTATTTGCCTGTATCAACGTTTCCGCCAACGCGTGCCAGTTGGAAATATCCTGCGGAATCCCCCAGGCAATCGCGTTGCGGTAAGCTGCCGTTGCTTCGTCGTAATAACCGGCCTTTCGATACGTTTGCGCAAGATGTTCCCAAGCAACGCCGTCATCGGGGGCGGCGTCCAGATAACGTTCCATACGTCTGATCTGAGCCATATAACGCGGCAAAGCTTCGGATTCCAGAATGTCTCTGCGTGCCAGAGGATAATCCGGCATCAGCATTTTTCCCTGGCGGCCGTATAAAAAAGGAACCAATACGGCAAAAAGAAAAAACACAAAACAGATATAAATCAGTTTTGCGGATCCGGATGATCCGTGTCCGCGGCTTAAAGGCAGGATCGGAAAGATGAACAGGCTTAGTGCGCCGATAGTCAGTAACAGCAGAGCCGTCAAAAATAAAATCATACGATCCCCTTAAACGTTGAAATTTTTTGAACGCCGGAAAATATAAAAAGCCATGGCGGCAAAACAAAGCGCCGAAGAAACCAGAGAAAATGTCTTTTCATTTTCGGCCGTCGGTGTCGGTGCGTCTTCCAAAGAAATCATATCGCCGTATTGCGCCAGCAGCAAATGAACCACCAGATCCTGCGGTTTGCCGTCCGTTAAGTGTTTGCGAATGAAAAAGCGCATGTCTTCGGCCGTTTCGTCTCGGGCCGCTTCAATATTTTCATCGGAACAAACCAGACAACGCAGACGGTCTGCGATTTCCAATGCTTCCGTTTCGACCGAAGCCGCATCGTTTGCCGCTGCCGGAGTGCCAAGGATCAAAAAAACAACCAGAAAATTAAAGAGGTTTTTCATTTTTCAGCTCCTGTAAGAAAGGCACAACGGTTTGCAAATAAAACTCTTCGGTCATTAATCCTTTGATTCTGGCGGCGACGGCTCCGTTGGCATCTATAATAAAAGCGGTCGGCAGCTTTCCGGCATTCATCGGTTTTGCCCATATAATTTCCGGATCCAGCGCAATCATTTGAAACGGATTTCCCGTATTTTTTAACAAAGTACGGATTTCTTCGGGTTTGTCATGGACGGCAATGCCGATAAAAGGCACATCATGCCGGGCAGACAGTTTGACCAGTGTGGGCAGTTCAATCCTGCAGGGACGACACCACGACGCAAAGAAGAATAAAATTAAAGGCTGTTTTGGCATGGTCTGAACAGAAAAAACGGATTCGGCAGGACGGTCCAACAACTGCAGTTGTCCTTCGGGCAGCGCAAAAGAATGTTTGATCAGCATGTTTTCCGTCGTGAAGTCAAGCCGTACCGTATATAAAAAATTGGAAAAAAGCAAAGTTGCCAAAAAAATCAATAAAAACCCGTACCATTTCATGATGTCTGTTCCTTTTTGGTTGAAAAGATCAAAAACAGCAATCCCAGGCACATCAGGGACAATCCCGTCGCCGCCGATGTCAGCAGCGGATAATGCTTTGTACGGATATCCAGACGGTTTTCTTGTGTTTGTTCCGCTTTGATCAGGCGCGGCGTAAATTTGTCCGTTTGCAGTAAAGTGACGTTTAGTTTTTTATCCTGCCAGCGGAATACGGAATTGCCGTCCAGCAAAGCGGCGCCGGGGGCATCGGCGGTTCGGGTGCAGATCAGGCGGTACTGCGCTGCCGCCGCATCGTTTTTTTTCGCCAAAGATTCAATTCGGCAGGGCAAAGATCCGGCGCTGTTTGATTCTTGTATGTTTAAAGTCAAAGACGTTTCTTCGCCGTTAAAAAGGCAATACGCCAAAGAAAAAGAAAAAATCAGGAAGCCCGCCGCGCTGAAGAATGATCCGTAAGCAAGGGCGCTTGTTGTCTTGATCTTTTTGAACGCTGCCGAAAACGATGTCGGAAGTCTGACGGGTTTTGCCGTAAAGACGGTATTTAAAATAAGGACGGCCGGCAAAAACGATAAAACAATTTTCAAGCCGTTATTTACTTCCAACAGGCAAAAACAAATCAGTGTTAAAGCAATTCCCCAAAAACACAGGTCCGTTTTCCAATCGGTTTTTATCCACCCTTTGCCCAGCGAACGTCTTTTAAAGGCCAGAAAGAAAAAGAAAGTAAAAACAATGCCGGCAATGGCGGAAATTTCTTTAAACAAAGCCGGCAACAGTCGCAACGGCAAATCAGGCAGGAACATGAACAGCATCGGCAGCAAAGATAACGCGCCGATGTTTAATCCGGCCGCCAACAAAGCAGCCGCAGCCAAACCGATAAAGCTTTCCCGCGAAAGGATAAAAAAGTTGTTTTCCGGCAGCGACTTTTTAATCATGGCCGAGCTCAGAAACAATAAAAAACAGCTTGTTGCGGCAAAAGCGCTCAGCGCCGTAACGGGATTGGGGAAATAAACTTCATCGGCGGACAAAGAAAACAGCCTGTATTCCGCGGCAAAAAAATCGGCGCTGAAAAAAGCCAGGCCGATTACGGCGAACACAATGATCCAATTTGTAAAAACGCGGGAATAACGGCAAAAGAACAACAATAAAGTCTGTCCGGCCGTTAATATCAAAACCGATATCAGCAAAGCATTGTTCGGCGTCCATTGCCACAAAACGCCCTTTTCCGCCGTTGTAAATCCCGTCATCAGCTTTGACCCCAGCGCACAGATCAAACAGATCAAAGCAATCAGACAGCCGCGCAGCGCCGGTTCGACGAATTGGCGGCCTTTGGAATACATACTGACCGTTTTTATAAAAGAAACGGTTAAAGCCGCATACGCTAAAAACAAAAATAATATTTCCAACGTTTTGTGCGGCGGGCGCCATTCCGGATTGAAACCGACGCCTTCAAACGGCGGATTTTCAATTCTGATAAACGGATCCGCCGTCGTCAGCATCAGTCCCAGCAGACAAAAAATCAAAAATCCGCCGGCAAACAAATAGCGTCCCCGTTCCTGATAAGTCGGCAGATCTTTTTTGGAAAAACAAAACAGAATACAGGCCGTCAAAATAACAATAAAAGTAAAAAAGAATCCTTCGCGCGATGAACAAAAAGCCTGCAGAGCGTAAAACAAACTGCTTTGGGAATCAAAAGTTTCAAAGACAACGGCCAAAGAAAAATCATGCGTGGCGTAACCGTACAGCAAAACGCAAAAAGAAAACAACAACAGCGCCGATGTAAAACAAGCCCCTCTGAACCCCAGTTTGATCGCAACGGCGGATCCGCCGGACCACAAGGTGGGCGCCAGCAGAAAAGTCTGCAATCCGACAGCCGTCAGAGCAAATATGACGGTATAATGAGCCAGTTCAATCAGCATTTCGGTCCTTTGTTTGAAACAATTCTTCAGTCAGGTTAGAAAACTCTGTCTCTTTTTGCAAGAATCAAAAGACGGCTTTTCTTTTTTTTCAGACTGTGATAGCATAATTAAAATTAAAAAGTTTGATAAGGAAAACTTTTATGAATAAAGAAGCAACGCCTGTACGCAGTTTTACGGGATTAAAGGCCGGGGATAAGGCGGTTATCGCCGGATTTTTAAAGGGAAATGCGGCTTATCGCAAAAAGCTGCTGGCCATGGGGGTTACACCCGGTACGCCGTTTGAAGTTGTTCGCATTGCTCCGTTCGGCGACCCGGTCGAAATTATGATACGCGGCTATTTGGTTTCTCTGCGCCGCGAAGAAGCTTCTTTGATTTCTGTATCCGACTGACAACAAGGATAAGTAACGTCAGATGCCATCTTATAAAACAGCAGCTTTAATCGGCAATCCGAATTGCGGCAAAACGACGCTTTTTAATGCGTTGACGGGGGCGCATCAATATGTGGGTAACTGGCCGGGGGTGACGGTTGAAAAAAAATCGGGTTTTTTTGAATATGACGGCGTGAAAGTCGAAGTCGTCGATCTGCCGGGCGTGTATTCTCTAAGCGTTGTTTCCAGCGCGTCCGAAGACGAAAAGATCACACGGGATTATCTGCTGTTTAACAAACCGGACTGCGTTGTCAATATTCTGGACGCGTCCAATCTGGAACGCAATCTGTATATGACGGTGCAGCTGTTTGAAATGCATCTGCCCGTTATTTTGGTCTTAAACATGATGGATACGGCCGCGGCGGCAAAAATAAAAATTGATGTTTTGGCCTTAGCGCAGATTTTTAACGTCCCCGTTATTCCGATGGTGGCTTCCAGGGTCAAAGGCGTTGAAGAATTAAAAAGGCAGATTGTTCAGTCTGATCTGCGGATTAATGAAAATTTTGTTATTCCGTATTCGCCGCATATCGAAAGCGCTGTCGGCGAATTGCTGCCGTATATTTCCCGGACGGCGGAATCAAATGACTGGCCTGTTCGTTGGCTGGCCGTTCATCTGTTGGACGGGGATATTGATCCGCGGTTGTTCGGTTCGCCCGAAAATAAAAAACGAATAGAAAAAATCACGGCAACTTTTCCCGATAAGTATCATGAAGATGCCGATACGATGATTGCCGACGGCCGTTACGGCTTTATTACGCAAATCAGTCGCCGCCTGATTACGCGTTCCGACCGGTTGTCAAAAACGGTAACGGAAATGATTGATCGGGTCGCTTTGGGAAAATATACGGGTATGCCGTTGTTTTTTCTGGTGATGTATTTGATGTTTTTATGGACGATTTCACTGGGAAATCTGCTGATTGATCCGATTGCAGAATTTGGCGACGAATATCTGGTGGCCGGCTTTTCGTCCCTGCTGGCTTCTTTGAACGTGCCGCATTGGCTGAATGTTTTTTTGTCCGAAGGGGTCGGGCGCGGTGTCAGTACGGTAGCGACTTTTGTGCCGCCGATCGGGTTTTTGTTTTTATTTCTTTCGGCATTGGAAGATTCGGGATACATGGCACGCGGTGCTTTTGTTATGGATAAACTGATGCGCGGGTTTAATCTGCCGGGGACGGCTTTTGTGCCGATGATTGTTGCTTTCGGCTGTACGGTTCCGGCCGTGATGGGGACGCGGATTTTATCGTCCCGGCGTGATCGGTTGATTACGCTGATGATGACGCCGTTTATGTCCTGCGGCGCCAGACTGCCGGTTTATGCGTTGTTTGCAACGGCATTCTTTGACGAATGGGGGGCGGATATTGTTTTTGCGCTGTATCTGTGCGGGATTTGTATTGCCGTCGTAACGGGCATTTTATTTAAAAAGACACTGTTTAAAGGAAAGCCCGTTCCGTTGATTTTGGAAATGCCGCCGTATCATTTGCCGACAATTAAAAACATGGCCGTCAGGACATGGGACAGACTGCGCGGGTTTATTATTCGTGCCGGTGCCTTGATCGTGCCGTTGGTTATTGTGTTGAATTTGCTGAACGCCGTTGATTTTAAGGGAAACTTTATTCCGCAATCGCCGGAAAAATCGATTTTGTCTTCTATCGGCAAGGCTGTTACTCCGGCGTTTGAACCGATGGGAATTACGGAACAAAACTGGCCGGCGACCGTCGGGTTGTTTACAGGCGTAATGGCCAAAGAAGCCATTATCGGCACGTTGGACGCGTTATATGCCGGTTTATCCGAAGGCGCAACGTCAACGGATCGTTTGGTTGTTTTGTTTGACGGAAAAACGGGCGCTTTTGCATATTTGCTGTTTGTTTTGCTTTATATGCCCTGTTTGTCGGCAATGGGTGCGATTGCCAAGGAATTCGGTCTGCGTTGGGCCGGTTTTGTGATGGTCTGGACAACGGGGCAGGCGTATCTGCTCTCGACACTGTTTTATCAATCTGCTATCATTCAACGTGGTATGTCGTATTCCGCCGGCTGGATTATCGGAATAATTCTGGCCGAGCTGATTATCTTTACGGCTTTGTATTTGATCGGGAAAAGGAGGCCGTATGATTCTTTCTGATATTAAAGATTATATTCAGGCCCAGGGTCAGGCTTCATTAAAGGATATTGCCGCAAAGTTTGATTTGCCGGAATCGGCCTTGCAGGAAATGCTGGCCCATTGGGAACGCAAAGGAAAGATTAAACGTTTGGATCAATCGCGCTGCGTTAATCCCTGCGGGCAGAAATGTACGTCCTGTCCGCTGCAGTGTCTGATGATTTATCAGTGGCGTTGGCCGGATCAAGATTCTTAGAGTTTCTAATACGTTACGCCGGACGACATGATTTTGTAACCGCAGTCTCCTTCGGCCAGACCGTTGGCAAAGGCGAATGATGTCGGTTTGCAGGCATAAATGCGGTAAAGGACTTCGCCTTGTTCGACCTCGTCCCCGACTTTTTTCAGCAAGTCTATGCCGGCGCCTTTATCGGCAGGTGCTCCGGCAGTCATGGCAATCCGGTTTAAAATCTGCCCGTCGATTTCCGAAATAATGCCGGACGTTTCGGCGGTGATATCACGCGTCAGCTGTCCCAACGGCGGCGGAGTCTGTTTACCCTGTGCGTGGACGATTTGGCTCATGACTTCCAGCGCGCGCCCGGAATCCAAAATGTCCCGAGCCTGATAGTATCCTTGTCCGCCGCGCAACTGCGGATCGAATTCCAGAACTTTTCCCGCCATAAACAGAGCCTTTTCGCGCAGATCCTGCGGCGCATCTTCACGACAGCGCAAAACTTTCATGACATCGCGCGCTTCCAATACGGGACCGATGCCGTTACCGACCGGTTCGGATCCGTCCGTCACAATGACATCAATTTTGATCGACAGCATATCTCCGACATATTCAAAAAGTTTACGCAGACTCATTGCTTCGCTCATATTGCGGATTTTTGCCGTTTTGCCGACGGGTATATCTACCAGTAAGTGCGTAATACCCATGGCGATTTTGCTTGATAAAATCGATGCGACGATCTGCTGGGGCGTGCTGATACCCAAAGCGCGTTCCAAGCTCATCAGCAGGTCTTCTGTCGCCGACATGGCCAGACGCTGTCCGTCCAAAACCATGCAGCCGCCGATTTCATTGACGGTTGCCGCGGTTTCTTCTTCGGATAATTCAACGTTGGCCAGGACTTCCATGGCATCGGCCGCGCCGGAACAAGACGTCACGCTGCGCGTCATGGTACTGGGCATACATAATCCGTATGCGATTGCAATCGGTACAACAATCATTGTCGTTCGGTTCGCGGGAATACCGCCGATGCAGTGTTCGTCAACGACCAGATCAATGCCCCAGTCGGCCGGTCTGCGGTATTCGATTAAGGCTTCGGTCATGGACAGAACTTCCTGCGGGGACATAAAACTGGCGTTGGATACCAAAAAGGCCGCCAGTTCAATCGGGGTATAACGGTATGCGGCCAAATCGGCAATAATGCTGCGGTATTCTTTGGCGCTGAGGATCCCGCCGTTGATTTTTCGCCGCACGGAATCAATGCTGGCCGGCGGCGGTGCCGGAGAAATAGCCACTTCGGATCCTTCGGGCATGCTGATTAAGTGGAACGCCTGATCTGTCAAAGCGATTTCATCGGGTTTGACCAGTGTTTCGTCTTCGCATATATAGACGCTGGCAAACAGCGGCTGCAATCCGCCGTGAATTTCGACGCGGTTTGCGGTCATGTTGGAATCTTCTGTCTGGAATTCCGGACACCGTTTATGAATAAAGACGATGTTTTCTTTGCCCGTATCAATCGGCAGATGTTTTAAACGCAACATAAGACAAACAAATTCCCTGATGGTGATTTTTTTTCAATTTAACAGGAGGGCTGCCGGATTTCTACTGTTTTTTCCGAATAAAATGAGGAGTGCAGATGTCTTGAAAAGTAATAACGTTTGTTTTATTCTGAATGAAATTTATTTCAATATGGGTGATGAAAAATGAAAAAAGCGTTTCGTATTTTTTATGTTTTTGCCGCGGCGGCTGCTTTGTCTGCCTGCGCTTCGACTTTAAAGGACACGGTTTTGGCGCGTTCCGATGATTTGTCGTCGCGTCCCGAATGGGCAACCGAAGAGGAAACCTTTAAAATTGAAAAAGGGACGGTGTATATGCTGGGGACGCATGAAATGCCTGTTGCCGGCAAACGGATTTCGACGGGATACAGAATTGCGGAAAACAATGCCAAGGCGGGATTGTCCGGTGCCATTGAACAGCGTTTGAACTTTATTTTCCAAAATGCCGAAGAAGGGGATGCCATGGGGGCCGATCAGACGCGTTTTATCGGCGGAGAAACCAGCAAGCTGGTCGCGTCGTCAATTCGTCCGGCCAATCGTTACTGGGAAAAAGTCGCGATTGTTGTTGATGCCGAAGGAACACGTGACGTAATTTATCGTATTTTTGTTCGTGTCTCGATGCCCGAAGCCGACTTTAAAAAAGCGATTCAGGAAGCGATTAAACGCAATTCCGGCAAAAAAGGAATTTCCGCGGATTTCGCGAAGAAAGTCGATGAACACTGGGATCAGATGAGCGAGTAATCTCCATGATTTGTTTGAATAAGCTTTGGGCCGCGGCTCTGATTGTTGTTTTTTTTACCGTTCAGGCGGCCGGCGGCGCTCAGCCGTGGACGACATCAACGCCCAAGGCGGATTCAAACTATAAATATTACGTCGGCCGCGGTGAAGCCGATTCCGAAAAAGCGGCTTTTGACCAGGCGGTCAAGGATGCTTATGACCAGGCGGCCAGGGAAAATTTCCCGGCCGAATATTCTTATCAGGCGGATATTTATCAGACGGAAAGTTCTTCGTATCTGACCGAACGGACAATTGTCTCCGGTATTTCCGCACGCTTTGACGGCTTTGAAAAAGAAGACGAATTTATTCAAAAAACGGATGACGGCTACAGCGTCAAGTTGCTGTATCGTTTTTCCAAAAAAGCCATTGCGCAGGAAAAAGCACGCCTGAAAAAAATAGCCGATACCCCCAAGAAAAGACAAATGTCCGTTGTCGGCAGCAAATCCGATGCGGCCAAAGGCGTGCTGATCGTTGAAACGGATCCCGTTGACGGGGCGGCGGTATATGTTGACGGAGATCGGTACGGTCAGACGCCGATGACGTTGTACGGTTCTTTGTCTGCCGGGCGACATACGTTACGGATTGACCACCCGCGCTATCAGACGGTCAGCGAAGATATCATTACGGTACCGGGAAAAACGGTCAGCGTTAAAAAAACGTTGTTGCCGGCTTTTGCCTCTGTTTCCGTAACAACGGAACCCGTTAATGCGGACGTTTATCTGAACGGCCGACCGGTCGGAACGGCTCCGCTGACATACGACAGAATTCCTGTCGAGGAAGAAATCACGATCAGCCTGCATCATGCGGAAATGGAAAAAATGTCCGTGCCGGTGACTTTGAAAAAAGGGGAAGTCCGGCCGATCAATATTGTATTGCCTGAAAAATCGGCAAAGATTTCACTTTTTTCTTTTCCGCAAGGGGCGGAGGTCTATATTGATAAACGACGTATCGGCGTAACACCCGTTCGCAATTACACGATTGCCCGCGGATCGCATACGTTTACCGTTGAAAAGGCCGGCTATGAACCCGTGACACGGTCTTTTGCCGCAAAAGGCGGTGAAACGATCAGCCAAACGGCGGAATTAAAACCCTTAAACCGGACGCAGACGATTGTTTCCGGAAACAGACCCGTCGTTGCCGTCGGCGGTGTGGATAAGTTTCACCGTTATGAAGAAATTCGTCCGGCCAAAAAACACCTGAGTCTGTCTTCTGCCGCGACGGGAGAAGATATTCTGCTGGCGGCAATGCAGTGGTCGTATCCGTCCAATTTTATTCGGGCACGCGTTTCGTACGGCCAGCGCAGGTCGGGCGGAACGACGTTTTTTGTCTTTTTGTCTTTTGACGAAAAGAGTTATCAGGATTTGTTCGTCAGACCGCTTCGGCGGGTATTGAAAAACGTTTCCGACAGCGCATACAGCCGCAAAAAAAATCTGGATTGTTTCTATGAAGCCGAAAAAGAAGGACAAGTCAGTTGCGCCTTTGTTTTTAACAGAAATCTTTCCGATACGGTTTTTGTAAAAACGGCTCCGATTGAACACGGTTTTTTCAGGGACAAGGCGGATTTTGACGCTTTTGTTCTGATGACGCAGGACGACGGGCGGCGTCAGAATATTAAACCGTATGAACGCAGAAAACTGATTTTATCGATTTACGATCGTTCGGGACAAAAACACCAGATTAAAAATGTTCCGCTGCATATCGGAAAATTCACAACGGATAAAAACAGAAATGTCGTCTTTATGCCGTGGTTTGAAGACGGTTATGAGTCTTTGGTGCGCGTATTCCAGATGCCGAATCTGGATCCGTCAAACATCAGCCGTGTCGAAGTTCAGCTGACACAGGGTGTCCCCGTTAATAATCCGTATCCGCCGAACCGGAGAAGAAAGAAAAAGCTGTAAGGAAAAAACAAATGAAAATAAAGTATCTTTTTTCGGCCGTTTTGTTTTTTTGCCTGAGCGCCTGTCAATATCAGAAGCCGCAGATCGTCATTATCGATTCCAATGTTTCGGCTTTTGTTTATCAAGGGGAACGAAGAATCGGCGAAACACCGTTTGCAGGGAAAATTCCCCGTTCCGAAATCGGTAAAGTTTTTTTGAAACGATCCGGTTATGAAACGGTAAAACTGCCGGCGAAAAAAGTGTACAGCCGGGCTTTGCCGTCTTTTTCCAGTTTGTATACGGACGTGACGTTTAACAAGGATTCTTCCAAAGATGATATTCTGGCGGCCATTACGTTGCTGCCGTCGTTGCCGTTGTTTGTCGTAACGGACGCAACGATTTTTTTGAACGGTTCCTGGATTGAATATATTCCCAATTCGTTTTACGTCGAAATGGTGCCTGTCGGTCAAAAAACGGTTTCCGCGGATTTTCTGCGCAGACTTCAGATTAAGAATTTTGCTTTAAAGCTGTATCCCGATATGGCGGCGGGTGATCGGGAAACGGTTATGGCTTTTGCCGAATTGTCGCGGTCTTCCGCGGAAAATGTTGCTGATCTGCTGATGAAAAACAAAGATCCCGTTTCCTTTGCCGAAGCTGCGGCCGCGGCTTTTTAAAAGATCAGACAACGTAATTCATACAACGGATTTGAAAAATTAAAATCACCGGTAAACAGTTCGGTTTCAAAAATTCGGGCATTATTTTGTTCGTTTAAAATGTTTCCGAAAATCTCGGCGGCTTTGCCGGTTGCGCTTTTCGGGACGGTTTGACAAATATAATCGGCCGGCGGCAGGACAAGAACATTTTTTTCTTCAGGCGGTATTTTTTCGTCCTGCGGCAAAAATTCCGCATAGACGAACTGTTTTGTCTGCCCTTTTTTCCAGACGGTCAAGACACCGTTTTCATAACCGTTCTGCCAGCCGTTATGGGAAATTTGCATTAAAAGATTTGCCAGATTTTTATTGTAAGACGTCGTGTTTCGATTGCCGTCATACGGGGCGGTCAGGCAGTATTTTTTTGCTAAAAAATGCCGTTCGGGCTTTTTTTGACGCAGGCAGATTTCGGATCTTTGTATTTCCCGGCGGACGTTTTTCAGCATAGCGATTTGTTTGTTCAGCTTTTTTAATTTTTGTTCGGCAACGCCGAACCCGTATTCGATCAATTTGTTATAGTAAATGTGCGTTTTGTCTTCGGATAAAAAGTTTTTAAGCGTTTTTAACGCGATATCAAGCTCCAGACAAAATTGGATCGCGTCAATAATATAGATTTGGGAAAAAGAATAATACCGATATCCGGTCTTTTCGTCCGTATAGGCCGGCGGTAAAATACCGATTTGTTCATAATAACGCAACGATTTAATACTGACGTCGGTAATTTTCGATAACAGTCCGATTGTTAAAAGCTTTTGTTTCATTTTATTTCTTGACTTTGCCATAAGGGTATACTTTATCTGATAATAAGAAGAGTATAAAAAATAATCAACGGGTTAAAGGAAATGATCAATTCTCTGGACAGGAAAATATCACCGGGCTCTTTGTTAAAATTTGCGTTGCCGACGATAGCTTCAACACTGTTAACGGAAGTGTACGGTATTGTTGACGGATTATTTGTCGTTCATTTAGTGGGGACGGACGCTTTATCCGCCGTAAATATTACATTCCCGTTGATTTTGGTAACAATTGCGATCGGCATGATGTTCAGTTCCGGCGGCAGCGCTTTGGTGGCCAAACAACTGGGACAGAAAAGAGAACAGGCGGCACGTCAAAATTTTTCCTTGATTATACTGGTCGCTTTGATTGCGGGGGTTTTGTTTTCGGTTCTGGGGTTGATCTTTTTAAAACCGTTGTTGTTTTTTTTGGGCGCTAATGACCAGTTGTATCAGTATTGTTACGAATACGGTCATACGTGTTTGCTTTTTATGCCGCTGATGCTGTTTATGGGCACATTTTCCATGTTTTATATTACGCGCGGTAAAGCTGTTTTGGGCTTGATCGTTTCTTCTGTCGGCGGGATCACCAATATTGTTTTGGATTATGTTTTTATCGCCGTTTTTGACATGGGGTTGCGCGGGGCGGCTTTGGCAACAGGGATCGGATATGCTTTGTCCGGGATTATCGGCTTTGTATATTTTGCGGTTAACCGAAACGGCAGTCTGTATTTTGTCCGTCCGAAATTCAGGTCGTACGTGATTTCCAAAGTCTGCATTAACGGTTCGTCCGAAATGGTAACGAATTTGTCGATTTGTTTTGTGACCGTTTTGCTCAATAACATTGTGATTCGTCTGGCCGGATCGGACGGTGTTGCCGCGATTACCGTGGTTTTATATATGCAGACGCTGTTGATGTCTGTCTGTTTCGGGTATTCGATGGGGATTGCGCCGCTGACCAGCTATAATTACGGCAAACGGGAAACGCCGCGTTTAAAAAAGATTTTTTCAATCAGTACGAAAATGATCGGCGCGATTTCCGCAACGGTGTTCTTTTTATGTGTGTGGCAGTCAAGGTTTTTGATCGGATTGTTTGTCGATGCCGGGACGCATGTTTATGAAATGGCTTTGTCGGGTTTTAAAGTATTTTCGATTTGTTTTTTGTTTATGGGATTAAATATATATGCTTCGGCGTTGTTTACGGCTTTGTCGGACGGCAGGACATCAGCTTTGTTATCGTTTTGTCGGACGTTTGTTTTTGTCGTCGGTTTTTTGCTTTTGCTGCCGATTTTATGGCAGATGACGGGGGTTTGGCTGGCTATTCCGTTGGCCGAAGCGATATCTTTTTTAATGACGCTGTATTATTTCAGGAAATATAAAGATGTTTATAAGTTTGCCTGAAAGAAAAACCCCGCTGTTCGGCGGGGTTTTTTATAAGTCAGATTATTTCTTTTCGACTGTTTTGGGCAATTCAACCCGGATATGCAGTTCTTTTAACTGTTTCGGCGTGACTTCGCAAGGTGCCTGCATCATCAGATCCTGCGCCATACCGTTCATCGGGAACAAAATGACTTCGCGAATATTCGGTTCGTCTGCCAGCAACATGACCATACGGTCAATTCCCGGAGCAGATCCGCCGTGCGGAGGAGCACCGTATTTAAACGCATTAAGCATACCGCCGAATTTTTGTTCAACGACTTCGGGGCCGTATCCCGCGATTTCGAAAGCTTTGTACATAATATCCGGACGATGGTTTCTGATCGCGCCGGAAGACAGTTCAATGCCGTTGCAGACGATATCGTACTGATACGCATTGATTTCCAGCGGGTCTTTGTTCAACAAAGCGTCCATTCCGCCCTGCGGCATCGAGAACGGATTGTGCGAAAAGACGATTTGATTTGTTTCTTCGTCCAGTTCAAACATCGGGAAATCGGTAATCCAGCAGAATCTGAAAGCATTTTTTTCCAACAAATCCAACTGTTCGCAGATTTTTGTGCGTACCTGGCCCGAGAATTTTTCGACTTTTCCTTTCTTTTCACAGACAAAAAAGATAACATCGCCGTCTTTGACATCGACGGCCGATTTCAAAGCATTAATTCTGTCTTCGTCCAGATTTTTGGCAATTGCGCCTTTCGGTCCTTCAGGCGTGTAGGTAATAAAGCCGATACCGGGCAGGCCGATTTCACGCGCCCAGCCGTTCATTTTATCGAACCAGCTGCGCGGTTTTGTCGCTGCTCCCGGAGCCGGAACGGCACGCACAACGGCACCGCGTTCAATCGCATTGGCAAAGATGCCGAACCCGGATCCCGTAAAGATATCGGTAACGTCGGTAATGATCAACGGGTTACGCAGATCGGGTTTGTCTGATCCGTATTTCAGCATGGATTCTGCGTAAGGAATACGAGGGAACGGAGCCGCCGTTACGGCGCGCCCGTTGGAAAATTCTTCAAAGACCCCTTGTAACACGGGTTCAATGGCAGCGAAAACGTCGTCCTGCGTGACAAAGGCCATTTCGAAATCCAGCTGATAAAATTCGCCCGGAGAACGATCCGCGCGACTGTCTTCGTCACGGAAACACGGCGCAATTTGGAAATAGCGGTCAAAACCGGAAACCATCAGCAGCTGTTTGAATTGCTGCGGCGCCTGCGGCAGAGCATAGAATTTTCCCGGATGCAGCCGTGAAGGCACCAGAAAATCTCGTGCGCCTTCGGGACTGGAGGCTGTTAAAATCGGTGTTTGGTATTCAACAAACCCTTGTTCGATCATACGTCGGCGGCATGACGCGATGATCTGGGAACGCAACAACATATTTTTATGCAGTTTTTCGCGACGCAGATCCAAAAAGCGATAACGCAGCCGCGTTTCTTCGGGCTGTTCAAAATCAGCAGCCACCTGCAACGGCAGCATTTCGGCTTCGGATAAAACTTCGGCTTCACTCACAACCAGTTCTATTTCACCGGTCGGCAGGTTCGGATTGGCATTGTCGTCTTTGCGGACAACAACTTCGCCCGTGACGCAGATCACGCTTTCGGGACGGCATTTTTCCAGGATTTTAAAAACCGGACTGGAAATATCAACAACACACTGCGTAATACCGTAATGATCGCGCAGATCAATAAAAACCAGATTGCCGTGGTCGCGTTTGCGATGAATCCAACCGGATAAACGCGCCTGTATGCCGGCGTCCGATGAACGCAGCTGACCACAAGTATGCGAACGATATGTATGCATGAAGATGAACCCTTTTGAAAATAAAAATAACTTAGAGCATATTGATTTTAGGCGTGTTTTTTGTCAACAGAAAAACTGTTGTTTTTCAGACAAAACGGACTTTGTTTATTCTGTTTGTTCTTCGACGTTTTCCGAATCGGCCGGCGCTTGGGAATCAATAGAATAACCGGCGGCGCGGACGGTACGGATCAGATCGGGTTCGCCGCCTTCGTTCATGGCCTTGCGCAGTCTTCGGATATGAACATCAACCGTACGCAGTTCGACATGGATATCGGCTCCCCAGACTTCTTTTAATAATTGTTCGCGCGGAAAAACATGGCGCGGCTGTTCCATTAAAAACTGCAACAGTCTGAATTCCGTCGGCCCCAGATGAACGCAACGATTGCCGCGAAAGACGCGGCAGGTCGCCAGATCCATTTTGATATCTTCGAAAACCAGTTCGCCTTTGGTCTTTATCGGCTGAACGCGGCGCAACAAAGCGCGGACACGGGCGATTAATTCAGGCACGGAAAACGGCTTTGTCATATAATCATCCGCCCCGATTGTCAGGCCTTTGATTTTATCGGCTTCTTCGCCGCGTGCCGTCAGCATGATAACCGGTACGTTGCGCAGATCATTGTCGTAACGCATTTGTTTACAGATTTCGATGCCGCTGATGCCCGGCAACATCCAGTCCAGCAAAACCAAAGTCGGTTGATTGATCTTTATGGCGTTCAAAGCTTTGTCGCCTTCTGTCACGGAGCAGGTTTCAAAACCTTCTTTTCCCAGATTATAACGCAAAAGAGTAACGATATCTTCTTCGTCTTCGACAATCATAATCTTATCAGTCATCGGATCTCCTTTGTTTTGTGGACAATGCCAGTATAATGAAAAAAAAACGCTTTGTGTGTTACAAAAAAGTTATGCCTTCAGTGCCAGGATATTTTCGGCGTATTGACCGTTTGCAAAAACGGCGCTGCCCGCGACCAGGACATCGGCGCCGGCCGAACGACATTGCCGTGCCGTTTCGGCGTTGACCCCGCCGTCAACTTCCAGTTCTATGGGGCGCGATCCGATCATTTTCTTAATCCGTTTCATTTTTTCAAGCTGAGACGAAATAAAACTTTGCCCGCCGAATCCGGGGTTAACGGTCATGACCAGGATTAAATCAACCTTGTCCAGAATATATTCCAAAACATTTTCCGGCGTTGAAGGGTTAAGCGAAACACCGGCCTTAATACCGAAAGATTTCACATATTGCACCAAACGATCCAGATGTTTATCGGCTTCGGCATGAACGGTGATAATATCGGCGCCGGCCTTGACAAACGGTTCGATGTAGGCCGTTACCGGTTCAATCATCAAATGAACGTCAAAAACTTTTTGCGTATAGGGGCGAACAGCTTTGACGACGGCGGGGCCGAACGTAATGTTCGGCACAAAATGACCGTCCATAACGTCAATATGAATATAGTCGGCGCCGGCTTCATCAACCGCTTTGATTTCTTCGCCCAGCCGGGCAAAATCAGCCGAAAGAATACTGGGGGCGATTTTAACGCTCATGAATAGACTCCTTAGACACTTTACTTTGATCTTATTTTAATTTGCCGTTTGGCGAATACAAGTAAAAAACTCTGAACGGTCAAATTTATCGGCAGCCTTTGTCGCGGCTTTTGTTCAGAGTATTTTTTTCTTTACAGGGGGGGGGGGGGGGTATGACTCTGAAGGGGACGCAGCGGATCCGATTTTCGTGGTCACGGTTTTT
>CALYBD010000014.1 GCA_944393745.1 uncultured Alphaproteobacteria bacterium
GTACCGTCTGCCGAAGCGGGTTCAGCCGCGGGAGCCGGAACCGCAGGATCTGCAACAGGTGCCGGAGTACCGTCTGCCGAAGCGGGTTCAGCCGCGGGAGCCGGAACCGCAGGATCTACGACAGGCGCCGGAGTGCCGTCTGCCGAAGCAGGTTCAGTCGCGGGAGCCGGAACCGCAGGATCTGCAACAGGTGCCGGAGTGCCGTCCGCCGAAGCAGGTTCGGTTGCGGGGGTTACACTCTCCCGAACGGCTTGATCGGCCTGTTCCCTGGCTTGTTTATTCTTCTGGAAGCGTTCTTCTTCTTCCATCTGCCATTTGACGCGATTTTGCGCATCTTGGCGCAAGCGCTCTTTCATTTCGTCACGTTCTTTTGCGTGACGCATCTTTAAATCCATTTTATTTTTTAATGTATCCAAGTCAAATTGGCGTATTTCATCGGCTTGTCTGATTAACAAAGCGCGCATTTCTTCGGGTAAAGCAAGACGTGCGGATATTTTCTGAATTTTTTCCTGAAAAATCTCGTTAATCTGTTCATTATTCAGCTGGAATTCCGATTGCATGATCTGTTCGGAAGAAACGTCTTCGGCGTATGACGAAGCGGCAGACAAAAACATTATTCCACAAAAGATCGAAACAATTTTAAACATAGCGTTCCTCCCCTATTCCAACCCCACACGGTTCAATTCTATCCCCTCCAACTGCAGCAAATAAAGCAATTCCGCCAGCAATTCACGTTCATTTTCATGCAACACGCCGTCCGACAGCATCAATTGTAAAAAGGTATGCACAAACAATAACACGGTATCCTGCGGCTGCTTGACCACGATTTCGATCGCTTCAAAAAAGCTCTGTTCATCGGGAACAAGCATTGAAATATAATCCAACATTTCCCGTTCGTCAAAATCAATAGTCGAACAACGCTGTAAAACATATGCCGACATCAATTCATTTTCTTCATCACTTTTGTTAAGGTCGGCACGGGCAACAAAAGCCAATGCGGCCAGATCATAACGAACAACCGATAATGCCTGGGCAAAACCGGGACTGGAAGAATCATCGTTTCCGGCCAACCCCGCAATATGATACAGCAAAAATTCCCGCGGGTTTTCACAGGCAGACATTGTATGCAACTGATACAGGCGAATTCCTCTGGAAAAAGGAATCAGGCGCGGCGCCGAAATATCATGACAAAAAGCATCAATCAAAATATCCCCGCCGCGGGCAAACAAACGGCGAATCGTAATAATCCGATCAACCATTTGTCCGTCTTCGTCCCAATAAATAAAGCCGACCGCGACAGACAAGGCCGAAGCAATCGTTCCGTCCGGCAGCCCCGAATCAAGCGGCGCAAAAAGTTCGGGAGCCTTTTCTATTTCATCAGAAAGGTCCGAAAACTCCTTTTGTTCCGGCGGTTCGGGCAGCGTATCCGGTAACGGCAGCTGTTCCGCAAAAGGCAGTTGTTCCGATACCGGCGCGGTTTGTGATTCGGTTAAACGCTTTACGGATTCCGAAAATGAAAAAGACTCCGATCGGGGTTCATCTTCCCGGGGAATTGAATCAAAAACACCCGGTTCTTCCTGCGGATAATCCGAAAACAAATCTTCCGCATCAAATGAAAGATCTTCGGTTTCTTCTTCCTGAACCGATATGCCGCGCAGTTTTTGAATTTTTTCTGCCTGTTGTTTCTTTTCGGCCGCGGACAGTTCCGGTTTATCAGGTAATTTTTGTTCAACCGGTTCGGATTCGCCCTTTAAAACTTCTTCTTTTTCCGTGTTTGAAAACAGACGGGAAAAGAATCCTTTCTTTTTTTCGGCGGCTTCCCGTTTTGCTTGTTCAAGTTTGGCGATTTCTTTTTTTATTTCTTCCGGCGGAATATAACGCCCGTCAATTTGGGAATGGCGCCGTTCTTTTTTTATCGGGCGGGACACCGTTCGTGCCTGCGCACGCGCCAGATCCGTCTGTTTTTGGCGTTCCAGCTCTTCTTTCGAATCAAAAATATCGTCCGTTGAATCGTTGTCCGAATCAAAATCCGGCTGATCGATATATTCCTGCAATCGTCCCATGGGCCTTCCGAATAAAATTTTTCTTCTTAGTATTTTATACATAAAAAGAAATTAAAATAACTTAAATAATTACGGGTAAAAAAATGCATATCGATTTTATTTTGGATATCGGCTGTTTGTGGTCATATATTACATGGTGTCATTTGCGAACAGCCTTAAAAAGTTTTCCGCCGTGTTTTGATATTACGCCTTTTTTTTATTCTCCGATTCCTTTTTTCCCGGGCCTTTCCGTCAATCCGGCCGATCGTGCCCGTCTGATCCGCGACAGAGCCGAACCGATTTTACGTCAATCCGGCATATACGTCTGTTTTGAACGCCTGCCCGATTTACCCGAAGATGTTTCTTTGCCCTGTCGTTTAATTCTTGACGCCTTTAAAAATCAAAAAGGAAACGATGTCCTGAGCGATGTTTTCGAATCCTATTTTACTTTCGGCGAAAATATCTGTGAAAAGAACGTTTTAACCAAAATCGCAAACAACCGCGGATTGTCAGATGCATTCCTGAACACGCCGTTGCCGGAAAATTTTCCTTTGTTAAAAACAAAAGAACTGCCCAGAGCCCTGCCCTGCCTGATTTTTGACCGTAAAACAATCATTTTCGGCGAACAAAGCGTTCCGTGTTTAAAAAACATGCTCTCCGTTGCTTTCTGTCTGCAGCGGGAAAAAGATTTCCGGAGGCAATAATTCAATTGAATTTCAACTTTTTTTTGATATAACCGTTTTTGATTTTTTTTAAGGAGGAAGCTATGTCAAATCCTGCGCGTGCCTCATGGGGATCAAAACTGGGATTAATCCTGGCGTCTGCCGGTTCTGCCATCGGATTGGGGAATTTATGGCGTTTCCCTTACATTGCGGCCGAAAACGGCGGCGGTTCGTTTTTGTTTATTTATCTGCTTTGCACTTTCAGTGTCGGCATTACGCTTCTTTTTGCCGAATCGGCGCTGGGGGTAAAAACAAAATCAGATCCGGCCGGCGCGTTTGCCTGGATTAATCCGCATCTGAAATTTATCGGAACGTTGGGCGTTTTTACCAGCGCCATCATCGTACCGTACTACAGCGTTGTCGGCGGGTGGATTATTGCCTATATCGCAAAATCTTTTTGCATGGCGGATATCGGCAATTTTGAAACCCACTTTTCAGAATTCATCGCTTCCCCCGTTTCTCCGGTTTTATACTTTTATGCGTATATGCTGGCAACGGCGGCTGTCGTCTATATGGGCATTGAACACGGCATTGAAAAATTCTGCAAATGGATGATGCCGCTGTTATTTTTGCTGCTGCTGGTTTTAATGTTGCGCGTTCTGACTTTGGAAAATGCCTGGGAAGGCGTTAAATTCTTTTTCCTGCCCGATTTTTCAAAAATAACCGCGGAATCCTGGCTGGACGCCATGGGGCAGGTCTTCTTTTCCATTTCCGTCGGCATGGGGATTTACATTACTTACGGATCCTATGTAAAAGACGATACGATCAGCATCAGCAAAACCATGTGGCCGGTCGCCGTATTGGACGTCTCCGTTTCTTTGCTGACCGGCCTGACGATTTTCCCGGCCGTTTTTGCTTTCGGGCTGCCGATGAATGCGGGACCGTCCTTAACTTTCATCACGCTGCCGGCCATTTTTGCCGATATTCCGCTCGGTACTTTTTTCGGCATTGTCTTTTTTGTCATTCTGCTGGGCGCCGCCATTACTTCGTCAATTTCGTTGATGGAAGTCGTTACGACATTCTTATGCGACCAGTTTAAAATGACGCGCAAAAAAGCCGTTGCGGCCTATACGGCCTTATGCCTGGTGACGGGGACTCTTGTTTCTTTGTCGTTCGGCAAACTCAGCGGCTTTAAAATCGGCGGCAAAATTCTGTTCGACCAGTTTGACTTTTTGGCCTCAAATATTTTATTGCCGGTAGGCGGACTGCTGACCAGCATAGCCATCGGCTGGATTTTGGGCCCCGAAAAACTGGTCGTTTTCAAAAACAAAATTCTGCAGCGCTGTTTTGAATTCTGCGTTAAATGGCTGGCGCCCGTCAGCGTGCTGGCTATTTTATTAAACGCTCTGGGCGTTATTTAGCATTCTTTTTGCGCCGAAAAATTCGTTTCTTATGAAAAACCCTTTTGGGGCGAACTTTCCAGCTGCGGCGATCAGTCGGATCAGCCAGAATAAAATTGTCTGATTTCGGCTGAACCAGAATTTGCGTCGGATATAAACTGCGCTGTCCCGTCAGCATATAACAAATAATGCAGACCGTTCCGGCATAAGGGGCAATTTCATGGCCGAACAACTCTACGGCCATAAACGTTGCCGCCAACGGCGTATTAACGGCGCCCGCGATACAGGCGACAAAACCCAACGCGCCAAAAAAGCCGATGTCCAGACCGAAAACCCCGGCAAACAGACTGCCGGCCGCCGCCCCAACATAAAAAGTCGGTGTCAGAATGCCGCCCGATCCGCCACCCGACAACGTCACTGCCAGCAAAACGGACTTAAGCAAAAAAGCGTACCACGGCTGTTGCTGACCGGATAAGATATGTTGCAGTCCTGATTCCCCCGTTCCCAGAAATTGATCGCCCCATACGGCGGCGGCTGTCAGCAAAATCCCAGAAGAAATAAAGCTTTTTATATAAAGAGGCAGAGTCGTTTTTTGAAAACATTTCGAAATAAAATGAATCGATTCAACATGATAAATACAGACAAAACTGAAAAAAACGGCAGCGGCGATACTCCAGCAGAAAACAGTCAAAGAAAGCGGCGGAATCATAACGGCAGGGACGCCATAAGATACACCCAGCGCCACGCAAACAAAATAAGAGGAAATGCTGCTGATAACGGCCGGCAGCAACAAAGGATAAAAGAAATCGCCGACAAACAGCACTTCCACGCCGAAAACGGCGCCGCCGATCGGTGCGCCGAGCACGGCAGACAAAGCCGCGCAAACACCGCAGACGACAAGCTTTTTGCGTTCCTGTTCGGAAAAGCGCAGCCAGATCGCCAATGCCGATGTAAAACCGGCGCCGATTTGTACGCTGGGGCCTTCCGTTCCGACAACACCGCCCGGCGTCAACGTAAAAAGTGTTGATAATATCTTGGCCGGCACAACCAAAAACGGAATGCGCGAAGCCCGATAATGAATCGCGGAAATAACTTTATCCGTCCCGTGTCCCGCCGCTGCCGGCGCAATCAGACGTACACTGACAATGCTGGCCAGCAATCCGACGGGAATCAGCGCATAACGCCAGTCCGGCAAAGCCGATACAAACCGGATACACGTTTGCAGCAACAGTAAAAATCCGGCGATCAATCCTCCTGTCAAAGCTCCGGCAACAAGGGATAACAACAACCACTTCAAAACATAACTTAAAAGAATTTCTTCGTTTTTTATTTCTTGAATCGGACTCATTTTTCATACAGCCTTTCGGACAGACTGATCGCTGTCCGGCAGATTAGTTTCAGCTATAAAATTTTCACAATGATTATCACAAAAGAGATGTTTATCAACACCGTTAAAAGAAATATTATAAACACCACAAAAAAATCTGTCAGGAGAATCCGAACATGACCATTTATGATTTTTCGATGTTAAAAGCAGACGGTACTTATCAGCCTTTATCAGACTATCGCGGCAAAACGGTTTTAATCGTCAACACGGCCAGTAAATGCGGCTTTACGAAACAATTCGCGGGTCTGGAGGCTCTGTATAAAAAATTCAAAGACAAAGGCTTTGTTATTCTGGCGTTTCCCTGCAATCAATTTTTAAAGCAGGATCCCGGCACAAACGAAGAAATACAGAATTTCTGCAAAGTCAATTTCGGCGTCACTTTTCCCGTTTTTGCCAAAATCGACGTCCGCGGCAAAACGCAAAATCCGCTTTACAACTACCTGACAAAAGAATCCGGGCCGGATTTCAAAGGCGCGATCAAATGGAATTTTACAAAATTCCTGATCAACAAAGACGGCGAAATCGTCAAACGCTATGCCCCGCCCGTCACGCCCGAAGAAATCGTCGACGATATTGCCCGGCTGGTCGGATAGGCCTTTTTTCCGAAATTGTTGACAAAATTTACGCAAAGCCTCTATCTTATCTGCTTCAACACTACAGCGGAAATATAAGCGATACCCTTTCTATCCGATATTTTTAAAAAGTCTTCAGTAAAACAGCCCCTCTGAAAATTATAATTCGCGGGGTAAATGTTTGTGTTTCCGCCGAAGAAAAGCCTTTTGTCGAAGAATTGTTTTCTTCTTTGGCCGTGATTCCGACCGGACGCCGAGCCATTGAGGACATGAAAAAATATAAAACGGAATTTCTGTTGGAAGCCTCAATGGGAACGGCCGGCGATTGTTTTGAACCCGAAAACAATAAAGTCGTCATGGCAAAATCCATGGGTACGGATTTCATGCAGTTTGCTTTGGTGCACGAAGCGCGCCATCTGCTGCAAAACAATCAGGGCCGCCGTGAAGCCGAAGAACAAAATCTGGATTACGCATCACGCCTGATGATTAACCGCGCGACCGAAGCCGACGCGCAGACACAGGCTCTGCAAACCTGTTTGGAATGGCAGGCGCAAGGACATATCGGACTGATGAAATGTTTTGAAAAGTGTTATAAAACAATTACAGACGCCTACCACGAAAACAATTCCCTGTCTGACCGAAGCCCCCCGCAAAGAACCTCTTGTTTCGTTAAAACCGGCTGAGATTGCGAAATTCTGCGGTGCGGATCGTGTTGAAAATTTTGAACGTTTTTTTAACAGTCGGCAGGCCAGACACGTCAATTTAATGACCAAAACGGTTCTTGAATTTTATGACATCGTTTCAATGACCAAAGGAACGCCGCATGATTCGTCTTTGGATAATATTCCCGTCCGCGACTTAAAAGGTAATATCCGCGCTCAAATAGCCGCTGAAAAATTTTTGTACCGGGCGAGCAATGATTTTGCCCCGTCGACGACCAAAGAACCGGTCAAAAGAAATATTCTAAAAGCTCTTTCTTCCGCCGTCAAAGCGATTGACGACATCAATTACGCCGCGGCAAAAGGTAAAAGGGATTCAAAGGCTGAAGCCGTTCTGCGGGCCGGCAAAGAACGCGCCGGAAAAGCTGCCGCGGAAAAGCCCGTCAAAGCGTTTTTATCGGCATGGCTTTCTTCTCAGCGTTATGAATTCTCTTGAAATATTGCCAAAATTATTGACAAAAACAGAAAAATATTTCATGATGACGTTGTTGTTTTCTCAGAAGGACGAAACCCATGTCATTATTGAAAAAAGTTTTTAAAAAAACAGAGCCAGAGGAAAAGATTCAAAAGTTCAAAATTCACGGGGTAAATGTCAATGTTGTTCCCAGTGAAAAGAAATTCGCCGAAGATTTATTCGATTCTTTAGCCTCGATTCCGACCGGACGTCAGGCAATCGAGGACATGAAAAAATACAAAGTTGATTTCTTTTTGGAAACGGCTTTGGGAACGGCAGGCGGTTATTTCGATCCTGAAAACAATCACATTGTCATGGCAAAATCTTTAGGCATGGACTTTATGGAATTTGCTTTGGTACACGAAGCGCGCCACCTGCTGCAAAACAATCAGGGACGCAATAAAGCCGAAGAACAAAATCTGGATTATGCGTCGCGCCTGATGATTAACCGCGCGACCGAAGCCGATGCGCAGACACAGGCGATAAAAGCCTGCAAAGAATGGGAAGCACAGGGACACGACGCGCCGATGAAACGTTTTGAAAAACATTATAAGCCGATCGTTGACCGCTTTAATCAGTCCCATTCTTTATCCGAAGCCTTTAAAGGCTGGTACGATGACGAACGGATCAGCGCTTCTTATGAACAGGGATATGATGTTGAACCTGCCGTAAAATGTTTGTTCCGCCGGCCCGACACCCGCCCTTATGTTTCTTTAAAACCGGCGGATATCGCACAGTTTTGCGGCGCTGACCGCGTAGACGGCTTTGAAGATTTTATGGAAAGCAAACAAGCGCGCCAGGTACATTTGGCAACCAAAACCGTCCTGGAATTATATGATGCGGCCGCGACGGCACGAGGCGCAGAAGCAGATAAATCATTAAACGATGTTCCTGTACGCGATTTGAACGGAAATCCGGCAGCGCAAATGTATGCCGCCAAAAACATGAAAGAAACACGCGAAATCGTACAATTCTGTATGCCGCTGGATCCGCGGAAAAGTGCTGTTTCCCGCTCTGTCCTGAATGCACTTAACGCCGTGGAACAAATCAATCAGGCTGCCGTTCAGAAGAAAAAGAATCCTAAAGCGGAAGCAGCCTTACAAGCGGAAAAGAAATCCGTACACGAAAAAATGCAGGCCCTGTCTGTAGACAACAGGCGTTTAAGGCAAATAGCCTTTCAAAAAGGCGGGCGCTGATAAAAGAAACTCCGCGATTGCGGAGTTTTTTTTATTTCAGATATTTTTTCAAATATTGCCCTGTATAGCTTTCGGGACATTGAGCCACCTTTTCCGGCGTTCCTTCCACAACAATTGAACCGCCGCCGCTGCCACCCTCGGGCCCCAGATCCACAATCCAGTCCGCCGTTTTAATGACTTCCAGATTATGTTCAATGACGATAACGGTATTGCCCTGATCAACCAGTTGATGCAACACGTCCAGCAGTTTGGCAATATCTTCAAAATGCAGTCCGGTCGTCGGTTCGTCCAAAATATAAACCGTCCGTCCCGTCGCTTTTTTCGATAATTCTTTGGATAATTTGATTCGCTGTGCTTCTCCGCCGGACAAAGTCGTTGCCGACTGTCCCAATTTAATATATCCCAGCCCGACGCGCTGCAGCAGCGTCAGCCGGTTTTTGATTGAAGGCACGGCGTCAAAGAAAACGACCGCTTCGTCCACCGTCATATCCAAAACATCGGCAATGGATTTGCCTTTATATTTGACTTCCAACGTTTCACGGTTATAACGCGTTCCTTTACATTCGTCACACTGCACATACATGTCCGGCAAAAAGTGCATTTCAATGCGTAAAACGCCGTCCCCTTGACAGGCTTCGCACCGTCCGCCTTTGACGTTAAAAGAAAACCGACCGGCTTTATACCCGCGCAGTTTTGCTTCCGGCAGACCGGCAAACCAATCGCGGATATGCGAAAAAACGCCCGTATATGTTGCCGGATTGCTGCGCGGCGTACGTCCGATCGGCGACTGATCGATATCAATCACTTTATCAATATTTTCCAATCCTTCGATTCTGTCATGCGCTCCGACAGTCAGGCGCGTTCCGTTTAAAGCTTTTGTCAGTCCTTTATACAGCGTTTCAATCACCAATGAAGACTTGCCGCCGCCGGAAACGCCCGTCACACACGTAAATGTTCCCAACGGAAACTTAACATCTATATTCTGAAGATTATGAATCCTTGCCCCGACGACCTTCAACGATTTGCCGTTTCCTTTCCGGCGCTTTGGCGGAACGGGAATTTTTTTTGTACCGGACAGATAACGGCCGGTCAGGCTGTTTAAGTTTTCAGCCACTTCCTGCGGCGAACCGGCGGCAATCACGCTACCGCCCAGCGATCCGGCAGCCGGCCCCATGTCTATCAGCATATCGGCGGCGCGCATGGCGTCTTCGTCATGTTCGACAACGATCACCGTATTTCCCAGATCACGCAAACGGAACAAAGTCGAAAGCAATCTGTCATTGTCGCGCTGATGCAGCCCGATTGACGGTTCGTCCAAAACATACAAAACCCCCGTCAAGCCGGATCCGATCTGCGAAGCCAGACGAATCCGCTGGCTTTCCCCGCCGGACAAAGTCCCCGACGAACGCCCCAGCGATAAATATCCCAGCCCGACATTAATCAGGAAATCCAGCCGTTCGTTTGTTTCGCGCAAAATTCTTTCGGCAACCTCTCGGTTTTGAGGCTTCAGCTTTCCGGCAATGCTTCCGAACCATTCGCGCGCTTCGGCAATCGACATATTCGTAATGTCGGCGATATCCTTTCCGTCGATTTTAACGGCCAGCGCTTCGGGCCGCAGCCGCTTTCCGCCGCAGTGTTCGCAAACAATGTTGTTTTGAAATTTCTGGATTTCTTCGCGCATATATTCGGAATCGGTTTCCAGAAAACGGCGATTCAAATTGGGAATAACCCCTTCAAAAGACATATTGCCGAATAAAATCGCGCGCTGCGTTTCTTTGGGCAGGTCACACCAGCGGGCGGATAAATCCAGATGAAACCGCCGGCTTAAGCCCTGCAGCGCCTCGCGATGCCAGGGGTAAATTTCCCCGTTTGCCCCCGACCACGGCGCGATTGCCCCTTCGTCCAGACGTTTCGTCTTATCAGGAATGACCAAATCCGGATCCACATACAGTTTCACCCCCAATCCTTCACATTCCGGACAAAAACCGTGCGGATTATTAAAGGAAAACAAACGCGGTTCGATTTCTTCAATCGTAAATCCGGAAACCGGACAGGAATAACGGGAAGAAAACATCATTTCTTCATGCGTCTGCGCATTTTCCGCAACGGCCAGACCGTCGGACAGCCCCAAAGCCGTTTCAAAAGATTCCGCCAGACGACTTTCCATACCGGGTTTGACAACCACACGATCGACAACGACGCTCAGATCGTGTTTAAAGCTTTTGTTTAATTCCGGCGTTTCTTCAATATCATAGACGGTACCGTCTATTTTCAGACGCTGGAATCCTTTTTTTTGAAATTCTTTTATTTCTTTTTTATATTCGCCCTTTCGGCCGCGTATGACCGGAGAAAGCAACAGCAGTCTTGTACCTTCGGGCAATGCCATAATCCGATCCACCATCTGCGTAACGGTCTGGCTTTCAATCGGCAGACCCGTCGCCGGCGAATAAGGAATCCCGACACGCGCCCACAATAAACGCATATAGTCGTAAATTTCCGTCACCGTCCCGACAATGGAACGCGGATTATGGGACGTGGTTTTTTGTTCAATCGAAATGGCCGGAGACAACCCTTCAATCAAATCGACATCGGGTTTTTTCATTAAATCGACAAACTGACGCGCATATACGGATAAGCTTTCGACATACCGGCGCTGTCCTTCGGCATACAGCGTATCAAAAGCCAAAGACGATTTTCCGGATCCTGATAACCCAGTCACGACAATCAATTTATTTTTGGGAATATCCAGATCGATATTCTTTAGATTATGTTCGCGCGCCCCGCGGATTTTAATGTAGTCCATAACCAATCCTTCAAGAAAAAACCAACGTTCAAGATATAGGATTGTTCAGACCAAATTTAAAGGATTATTTTCCCGCATTAAACGTTGCGCAGATTGTCGGCTTTGTTTGTTCGATATAGCTGGTGCAACGTTTAAATTCCTGATCCTGCAAGGCCTGAATGGTTTGAGAAACGGCCGGAACGGCACGGACGGCGCGCTGAAATGTCAAATGCGGATATTGGCGGCAGAACTGATCAACCTTTTCCAGCAAAGTCCATTCATTATCCGTCGCCGACATACCCACCAGCCGATTGCCGTAAATATCCTGCAAAGCGGAAACATACCCCATCATGATTGAAGCCAAGGACTGCATTTCCCGTTCTTCTTCTTCGCTGGCCGGAGCCGTTCCCAAAACGGTTCTGGAATAGACATCGGAAAAGTCCAGACACGTCGGCAACGCCTTGACTTCCTTACCCTGCTGACAGATCGCCTGCTGGGGAAAAGCCCAAAAAAAAGCATTGCAAAAAAGAAAAGAGATCAGAATTTTTTTCATATAAATTCTCCGATTCCGTCTGTTTTGCAGCCATCGGCCGCCATCATTTTCAGAGTATACAAAAAAAATAAAAAAATCAACGGGCGCCGAAACGCAAATATTATCCGCCAATGATTCAGATATTCTTTATCATTTTGATTTATTGTATTATTATGTTGATCAGAAACTGGTTATCACCTATCTATGCCTTTCGTCACAGATCAAAACAAATATAATGTGCTACAAAAGGAACGGATAAGAAATGAGGATTTCGGCTTATGCCTGTTAAAGTTACTTTCTGGGGGGTGCGCGGCAGTATTCCGTGTTGTTCTGCAGAACATACCATATACGGCGGAAACACTTCCTGTATTGAAGTAAACTTGGACGGGGAAACGGTCATCTTCGATGCCGGGTCCGGTATCAGGGCTTTGGGCATCAGCTTGGCAAAGCGAAAAATCAACAAAATGACTTTGTTGATTTCGCATACCCACTGGGACCATATTTGCGGTTTTCCTTTTTTTTATCCGGCATTTCAGGACACGTCTGACCTGAATATTTATGCCGCCCGGCTGCCAAACGGACAAAAAGCAGAGGAAATCTTTGACATGTTAATGTCAGCGCCGTTTTTTCCTTTACCAAAGCACATGATCCCTTCGGTTCTGCATTTTCATAATTTTGAGATTCCCGAAAGTTTTGAACTGTTTGACGGCCGGGCAGCGCTTCAGACGCACTTCCTGGTTCACCCGAACGGCGCAACGGGATATCGTTTGCATTATCAAGGCAAATCCATTTCATATATTTCGGATTATGAACATTGTTCACCCGACGGAATTGACGAACTGGTCGATTTCGTCAAAGAAAGCGATTTAATGATCTTTGACGCGATGTATACCCCCGAAGAATACAACTTTTTTAAAGGGTGGGGACATTCAACCTGGCTGGAAGCCGCAAAATTAACCAAAGCCGCCAATGTGAAAAAAACCGCCCTGTTCCATCATGCGCCGTCACATACCGATGCGATCATGCAAAAACTGGAACAAACCGCCCGCGCCGAAGACCCGCGCCTGTTCGCCGCTAAAGAAAATATGTCCGTTATCCTTTAAAATAATCCAACAGAACAAAAAAATCCTGACGGGAATAATAGTAAATTAACCGGTAAAAAAAGACGATCCCGTTAAAACCTCTTTCCACAAAAGCAAAAATCGTCCCAAAGGCCAGGCAGTTTGCCCCCGGCAAAAATAAAATCGTAAATAAATATCCGGCTACTTTAAAATCCGTCTGATGCGGGTGCAGCTGTTCGGCAAAAGAAAACAGATTATAACACACCGCCACCCCCAAACCGATAAAAACCCAGTCCGGCGTATAACCGATAATCCGGTTAACGGCAATGCTTAAAAAAATCATTGTAAAAGCCGTTAACGGGAAAAAATACGGTGCAATGGCAATCAGCCAGTTGCCTTTTCCTGAAAAAGTCATAAACCCGCCGCCCGTATCAGAAACTTCCAAATGCCGAACCGGGTGCAATGTCATCATGGCAAACAATGAATGCGTTATTTCATGTTCCATTGTTTCCGCCGCCCCGCGCCGCATAATAAAACAGACCCGAACAACGGCAAAAAATCCGATCCCGATGCCGAAATATATCAAATTGTGCCAATTTAACTGATTTCTGATCACATAATAGCGCTGAAACGACTGCAGTGCGGCAGGAAAAACCAGCAACATTGCCACAGCCACGGGCCATTTAATCAATTCTAAAAAGCAATTAATGTAATACCTGCCCTTGGAAAGGGATCTGCCGATAAAAAACATTTTTATGCTCCGTTGAACATAAAGGCGGAAACCTTACGACTTCCGCCCTGTTTTTATTCTATGACAATTCGGGAACCGGCGGCAACTTTGCCAACATGGCCGGCGTAACAAGCACGACGCCTTTTTCCGAGACATAAAAATATTTGGAATCTTCTTGCGGATCCTCGCCGATCACTAACCCCCGCGGGATAACGCAACCCTGCGCCAAAATGGCTTTTTTCACACGAGCATGACGATTAATGACACAGTTCGGCAAAATAACCGAATCTTCAATTAACGTAAACGAATGAACGCGCACGGCCGAAAACAGCAACGAATGCCGCACCGTTCCGCCCGAAATAATACAACCCGCGGATACCAGCGATTTAACGGCCATACCCGTTCTTAAATCGCTTTCAAACACAAATTTAGCCGCCGGATGTTGTTCCTGAAACGTCCAGATCGGCCAGCGCGAATCATATAAATCCAGATCGGGCACAACGTTTGTCAGATCCAGATTGGCTTCCCAATAAGCGTCCAGCGTACCGACATCGCGCCAATAAGCTTCATCGGTTTTATTAAAGACACAGCTGTCTTGGAAACGATGCGCGACCATTTTCACTTTACCGACCAAAGACGGCAAAATATCTTTGCCGAAATCATGCGAAGAGTTTTTGTCCTGCGCATCTTTTTCCAACAAATCTATCAGAAAATCGGCATCAAAAATATAAATCCCCATACTGGCAAAAGAACGATCCGGCTTTCCGGGAATGGACGGCGGATTTTTCGGTTTTTCGACAAAGCGTATAATATTGCCTTGCGCATCTGCGTCCAAGATGCCGAATTCATGAGCCTTTTCGATCGGCACTTCAATACAGGACACGGTTGCCTTTGCCCCCGCTTCAATATGCTGTTTGAGCATTTTTGAATAATCCTGTTTATAGATATGATCACCGGCCAGAATCAGGATATACTTTGGCGAATGGGAACGAATCGTATCCAGATTTTGATAAACGGCATCGGCCGTTCCCTGATACCAGACTTCATCGGACGTCTGTTGCTGCGCCGGCCATATTTCGACAAATTCATTGAGTTCCGGTTGCAAAAAGCTCCACCCCTGTTGGATATGCTTAATCAGGCTGTGTGCCTTATATTGGGTTAAAACGCATATTCTGCGCATACCGGAATTAATGCAGTTGGACAACGGAAAATCGATAATTCGGAACTTCCCGCCAAAGTGAACGGCCGGTTTGGCCTGCACTTCCGTCAGATTTTTTAAACGCGACCCCTTGCCGCCCGCCAAAACCAGCGCGAGGGTGTCCTTTCTTGCCGAAATCAAATTCACTTCGTCCATGCCGCACTCCTTAAAAAAAATCGTTTAATCCAACGGAAAATATATACCGCCGATTCTTCCGAAAGAAGATATCTGCTTGATTTATATTAGCTATATTATTTCCGAAAAGCAAAGAAGAAAAAACAATCTTCGCGGCATCAGAACAAATAGCGCACTTTTAATGTCCCGTTAATGGCTTCAAGCTCTTTTTGCAATTCCGGCGCATTTTCCAAATGCCCGTCAACATCAACCACGACATAAGCATATTCTCCGTCCGTGCGCAAATACTGGGCGCTGACGTTTAATCCGTATTTTGAAAACACGCCGTTGATTGCACTGAGCACGCCGGGAACGTTTTTATGAATATGCATAAAACGGGTTGTCTTGCCGCTTTCCTGAACGGGCAGAGAAACTTCGACACAATTCACCGCCCCCAACGTGGAACCGTTATCCGAATATTTGACCAGCCGTTCGGCGACTTCCAAGCCGATATTGGCTTGCGCTTCCAATGTCGAACCGCCGATGTGCGGCGTCAAAATAACATTCGTCATGTTGCGCAAAGGCGAAACAAATTCTTCGGTTTTATCGGCCGGTTCTTTGGGAAAAACGTCCAAAGCCGCTGCGGCAATCTGCCCCTGATCCAGGGCTGTTTTCAAAGCGTCGATATCAACAACGCTGCCGCGTGCCGCATTAATGAAAAAAGCGCCTTTTTTCATGGCAAAAAATTCGGCATGAGAAAACATATTGTTTGTTTGCGGCGTTTGCGGCACGTGCAGACTGACAACATCGGAAACGCTTAATAATTCCGACAAAGACGCACACGGTTCCGCATTTCCCAAAGCCAGCTTATCCACAATATCGTAATAACGCACTTTCATGCCCATTGCTTCGGCCAAAATCGACACCTGCGTTCCGATATGGCCATAACCGACAATCCCCAAAACTTTGCCGCGGACTTCCGTTGCTCCTTTGGCATTTTTCAGCCATACCCCTTCATGGGCCGCCGCATTGCGCTGCGCAATCCCGCGCATCAGCATCACGATTTCGCCGATCACCAGTTCGGCCACCGAACGCGTATTGGAATAAGGCGCATTAAAAACAGGAATTCCGTGCGCTTTGGCCGCGTTCAGATCAACCTGATTCGTACCGATGCAAAAACACCCTACCGCCATCAGTTTTTTTGCCGCTTCAAATACTTCTGCCGTCAATTTTGTCCTGGACCGGATTCCGATCATATGCACATCGGCAACGGCCTTTTTCAATTCCTCACTGTCCAAGGCATTTTTTAACATTGTCAAATTGTTATAGCCGTGGCTTCTGAAATATTTTTCGGCATTTGCGTGCAAATCTTCCAGCAACAGAATTTTAATTTTATCCTTATTCAGGGACATTGTCGTCATTACTATTTTCCTTAATCAAAAAAACAAACTGATCTTTCTATACACCAAGACAGCCGGTGTTTAAAGTTTTGTTTTTCGTGTTTTAAATTATTGCACATTTTGCGCAAATCAGGTAAACACAAAACAATATGCTTTTTGTTTAAGGAGATGAATAATGACAGCGCGGGCAGAACAAAAATTAGCTCAGATGGGAATTACTTTGCCGGCCGTGGCTGCACCGGTCGCCAACTATGTCGGCTGGACGGTCAGCGGAAAAACCGTGTATGTTTCCGGCCAATTGCCGACGGCCGACGGCGTTTTAACGCACAGCGGTCATCTGGGAACGGATTTAACCGCGGAACAAGGTGCCGCCGCCGCGCGCCAATGCGCCATCAACATCTTTGCTCAGTTAAAAAATGCCTGCGACACGCTGGTTCCCGGCAAAGGACTGAATGCCGTAAAGAAAACCTTAAAGCTGGAAGGACTGGTCAGTGCTTCCCCTGATTTTAAAGACCACCCGAAAGTCATTAACGGCGCGTCCGATTTAATGGTTGACGTTTTGGGCGAAGCCGGCAAACACGCCCGCGTTGCTTTCGGCGTTGCTTCTTTACCTTTGGGCGCTGCCGTGGAAGTGTCCGGTATCTTTGAGCTTGATCTTTAAAATTTACCCGTAACGTCAGAAACAACAAAAACAATCCGGAAAGATCCTTTTATGCGCTCTTTTTTATTTTGTATCGTTTTTATCGGTGCTCTTTTGGTCCGTTGTCCCGCAGGAACGGCAAAAGAAGAGGCCGATGTCACGATTGATTCGGAGCTGGTTGAAATACTAGATTCTTTTGATGATGGCGGCGAAGATCCCTATGCCGTCCCGAAACTGTCGGACATCTTGGAAGCAAAAGGAACTCTTGTTTTTTTTGACAATACGAACTCCTCGGGGAAAAAGCCGACACTGGGAGGCAATATAAAAACAAAGCCGTCTAACGCATTAAACCGAATTTTAGACCGGGCACGCCGTCGTTTATTCGGGGCTTCACAGCAAACACAGCCGCAGACGCCTCCTGTTTTTTCGGACAGGACACGGGAACCGGACTGGTTTGCTCAGCAGACAACGGTGCAGGCAAAACCGCGTTTTTTGTCACTGGATTATGAAGGCGACAAAACGCTGGCACTGATTCCGCCCAATACTTTTATCGAAGTCCCGAATTTAAAACATATTCCCTATTTTTTCAGTCGCATTGAAATCCTGAGCAACGGTTCGCTGAAAGTCACCGAAACAATCGAACGGGTCGTTGAGCCAAAGGAAACGGATTTTGTCGGTATCGAACGCTATTTTCCGAAATATCATTCGGACAGAACAGGCAAACAGTACAGAACGAACCTGACTGTTTTGGAGGCTTTGCTTGACAATGCCCCGATTCGGGCAAAACTGCTGCCGGATCCGGACGGCATAAAAATAAAAATTCATTCCGAAGCACCGTTAAAACCGGGAACGCATCTTTATCAGGTAACGTATCTGTTTTCCAATAAAATTGCCGAATTTAAAAACAATTCAAAAGAAGCGGAAACGCCTGATTTCAAAGAATTGATCTGGAACGTCACCGGTTCACACTGGGATATTCCCATCACGCGGGCGGGCGCCGTTATGATTTTCCCGCCCGAATCAACGTTGTTTTCACAGGCGGCCATTACCAGCGGTCCGAACGGTTACGGCCATAACTATAAAATCAGAAAAGATCAGGAAAACAACTTGTCTTTTGTTATTACTTTTCCGCTGGCGCCTTACGAAGATCTGACAATTCTGGCAAATTGGGCGGAAAAAAATCCGATGCCCGAATTCCAAAACGGCAAATTGGATCGTTTTATCATTGAACACGGTACGACAGGCGTTTCTTTTATCGCATTTTTGTTTGTTTTATCTTATTACCTGGCAACGTGGTTCAGTCTGCGCAAAAATCAGGACAAACAAGATATCAAAGCGGCTCCTTTGCAAAAGGGTGATTTGACTCCCGCCGTTTTAAATTATGCTTTGACAAAAAAAATATCGCCGAAATCAATGTTTATCATATTGCTGGACATGGCCGCCAAAAACTTTTTGGCGTTTGACGAACAAAGTGACGGAAAACTGATTTTAATCAAACAAACCGATAAGGAAACCGATCTGACCGCCTTGGAAAAGAAAATCGCAAAGAAATTATTTATCAAGGAAAATACTTCTTTTACCGTCACAAACGCGACAACGCTGCAGCTGAAAAGATTAATGTCCGAGATCGAAAAAAAGCTGATAAAAGAATACCGGAAAAAATTTACGGTTTTCCCTCAGACTTATTTTTGGTTCGGTATTTTAATGGCCGTCATTTCCGTTCTTGCCGTTTCTGCCATGTCGCTTTTTCCCGTTATTACGGCCGTGACATCGGCGGTATGTGCCGTTTGCTTAATCCCGATATCTGTTTTTTGCTTAAAACTGTTTGCCGGAATGCGCGGCCTGTCCTTTAAAGAAAACAGTAAACGTCTGTTAAAATCAGCCGCCCTTTTATTGCTGCCGGTAATGATATCCGTTATTTTGTTCGTGTTTTACAGTCTTCAGACGACACCTTTGACCGCTTTATTTTTCTTTGCCCTGCTGATTTGTATCGGTGTATTTAAAGTTTTGTTGCGTTCTCCGTCCGTTTTGGGAAAATCCCTTTTGGACAACATGGAAGGTTATAAACTTTATTTGTCGTCTCAGGACGACACGCTGTTAAACGTTATGCGCAATGCGGAACAAAAAATAAAATCTTTGTACAACAAACATCTGCCGTTTGCGACAGCCATGGATCTGGATCAGTTATGGACACGTCGGTTTGTTGCCTTTTCGGAAACGGAAAATCAGTTGAAACCGGATTGGTACAAGGGTAAACTGCCCTTTACCGACACATTTATCGACTCTTTGTACGCCGAATTTGTCACGGCTTTTCCCCAGGGAAAAACATCGAAAAAAAGTGTCCGCACTTCCCGCTTTAAAAAGCAGCCGAAAAAAGAACAGGAATGAATATAAACGCTTATGTCTGATTTATTTAATAAAACCGTCGTTGAAATCAATAACGACTATTCCGCCAAGGATATCGAAATTCTGGAAGGACTGGAACCGGTACGGCGTCGTCCCGGAATGTATATCGGCGGAACGGACGAAGCCTCTTTTCATCATCTGGCGGCCGAAATTTTGGATAATGCCATGGACGAAGCCGTTGCCGGCTATGCCAGTGTTATTGAAATGGAAATGAATGCGGACGGATCGCTGCGCATCAAGGACAACGGTCGCGGCATTCCGGTTGATCCTCACCCCAAGCACCCGGAAAAATCGGCTTTGGAAGTCATTATGACGTCTTTGCATTCGGGCGGGAAATTCAGCGGGAAAGTCTATGCGGTTTCCGGCGGCCTGCACGGAGTCGGAATGGCCGTTGTCAATGCGCTGTCTTCCTCAATGACGGTAGAAGTTGCCCGGGATAAATGCGTTTGGATGCAGCAATATTCCCGCGGCGTGCCGACAACGCCGCTGCAAAAAATCGGTACGGTATCAAACCGTCGCGGAACGACGGTGATTTTCAAACCGGACACGGAAATTTTCGGTGAACGCCTGCGTTTTAAGCCCAGCGTGTTGTTTCGCATGGCGCGTTCAAAGGCTTTTTTGTTCAAAGGGGTGGAAGTTCGTTGGAAATGCGATCCCGTTTTGCTGACGGGTGAAGACAAAACGCCGACGGAAGAAATTTTAAAATATCCGAACGGTCTGGAGGATTTTTTAAAGTATCGGTTAAAAGACGAAGCCTGCGTGACGCCAAAACCTTTTTCGGGACGTGCCGAATTATCGGGCGGACGCGGTCATATTGAATGGGCGATTACTTGGTTGGAAGATTCGGACGCCGGATTTATCAGCTCGTTTTGCAACACGATCAGCACGCCGCAGGGCGGAACGCACGAAACGGGATTAAAAACGGCTCTCACCCGCAGTTTGCGCAGTTATGCCGAAATGGTCGGAAATCGCAAAAGCGCGGAAATCACGGCGGAAGACGTCATCGGATCGGCCGGCATTATGCTGTCTTTGTTTATGAAAGATCCGCAATTCCAGGGACAAACAAAAGAAAAGCTCGGTTCACCGGAGGCTTCCCGCCTGGTAGATAATGCCATCAAGGATCCGTTTGATCACTGGCTGTCCGGAGATACAAAAACCGCAACCGCTTTATTAACGTACGTATTGGAACGTTCGGCCGAACGCCAGCGCAAAAAGAAACAAACGGAAACGGCACGTGCTTCGGCAACCAAGCGACTGCGTCTGCCGGGAAAATTGGCCGATTGTTCCAGAACATCGTCTCAGGGCACGGAAATTTTCATCGTTGAGGGGGATTCTGCCGGCGGATCGGCAAAACAGGCCAGGAACAGAGAAACGCAGGCTATCTTGCCTTTGCGCGGTAAAATCTTGAACGTCGCCAACGCCTCAACGGATAAAATCCTGGCAAATGAAGAAATCAACAATATCACCGAAGCTCTGGGCTGCGGACGTCGGGAAAATTATGACGAAAATGCTTTGCGGTATGAAAAAATCATTATCATGACCGATGCCGATGTTGACGGGGCGCATATTGCTTCACTGTTGATGACGTTCTTTTACCGTGAAATGCCCAGGCTGATTCAGAAAGGACATTTGTACCTGGCCGTGCCGCCTTTATACCGTTTGGCATACGGCAGCAAAGTCTTTTATGCGATTGACGATGCGGATAAGGATCGGATTATAAAAAAAGAATTTAAAAACGCGCAGAAAATCGAAATCAGCCGCTTTAAAGGGTTGGGTGAAATGCCGCCTTCTCAATTAAAAGAAACGACGATGGCGCCGGAAAAACGGTTATTGCTGCGGGTATTGATTCCCGATCCGCGCCGGGAAGAAGATCTGCATGAATCGCAAATGACGGCAGAGTTGGTTGAACAGTTAATGGGATCAAAACCGGAACTGCGTTTCCAGTATATACAGGAACACGCTAAATTTGTCAGCGATCTGGATATTTGATGATACGCCTTTCACGCGCATCGGAACTGGATGAAATTATGCGCCTGTGGCTGGAATCAAACAGACAGGCGCATGCTTTTATTTGTGATTCATACTGGCTTTCCCACTATGATGCCGTAAAAACGGAAATTGCAAAAGGCGTCTTTGTCGCCGAACAAAATAACGTTATTACCGGATTTATCGGATTAAGAGGCAATTATATTGCCGGCCTGTTTGTTCGTGCGGACAAACGCCGTAGGGGAACGGGATCGGCTTTGATTGATTTTTGCAAAGAAAAACGCTCTGTTCTGGAACTGCATGTTTTTGAAAAAAACAAATCGGCTTTTTTATTTTATAAAAAAAACGGCTTTAGTGAAATTGAAACCCGGCCGGCCGAAGAAATACCTGAAAATGAAATTTTTATGCGTTGGGAAAAATAAGTTGATTTAATTATTGACAGCAAAAAAAAATCAGCTATATTTCTGTTTGTTTTAAGTGCCCCTGTGGCGGAACTGGTAGACGCGGCAGACTCAAAATCTGTTGTCCTTCAAGACGTGCTGGTTCGATTCCGGCCAGGGGCACCATCTTTTAAGATAGCACCGATTAAGGTGCTTTTTTGTTATGTAATCCAAGCCTTTCAGCCAGTCCGATTTTGGAAATTTCGAAATAAACATTTTTTGATAATTTATCGGACTTTTGGAGCGAAACTTAAGAGAATCAAGCTTTTTGACATTCAAAATCCCAGTGTAACGCGGCAGTGGATTTTAGACATTTCCGATGTGCTTTTCAGACTCTTTTATGCCACACAAGATAGCGGCAAAATATTTTGAAACTTATTTTCTGCAAACGGAAAAAAACGTTTTTTTTAGTCTTATCCGTTTTTAAAATTTTCAATCATCAGTTTTGCAAAAAGGCTTTCTTTCCGGCTGTTCTTTAAAACCGTTCCGATAAACCACAGCGCTTTACAGTCGGTTTCCCGCGGATTGATTTGATGCAAAGAAAGTTGATTATAGTGCCTCATCACCTTATGTGCAAAGCTGCGACTGATTTTATAAAACGGAACAAAATCATTGGAACGGGGCATCAGCCCGGCCGCACCGAAATCAATTACCGCTTGTAACGGCTTATCCTGTCGGTCGTCAATCAGAATATTGCTGCCGCTTAAATCATTATGACAAACGACAGGAACCCTATCAAATTTATCCGTTTGAAAATCATCAGGATTGATTGCATTCTCCTGCAACAGCTGTTTGATTATGCTGCCATCTTGGTCGGAAGGATTTGTAAAATCCCAATCTTCTGCCTTTGGGGGGATCATATTGTCAATCTCTGTCATTTCCGCTGTCGGCACACAATGCAGTACGGACAAAAACGCCGCCAGATCATAAGCCAGATTGTCTTCTTGGAATTCGGATAAAACGACCGATTTGTCAAACAATCTGCCTTTGATCATTTTATGATAAACAAACCCTTTGGCGATTTTGACATCGGTGATTTTATTTTTAAACGGATCCGGCAGATTCTTTTTAAGCATTTGACAAACAAAAGATTCCCTTTGCTGACTGTTCCACACCTCTTGATTAAGAGGGAAACGCACAACAAAATCCGAAATTCTGATCGCAACACATCTTGAACCGCCTGGTAAAATTTCAAAATCATCTTTATCCGGCACATAAAAAGGAAAGTCAATCGAATGAAGAAGTTTTAATATATTACTTTTATTTTTTTCCTGTTCTTTATTCATCAAAGCGATCATATAAGCATCTTTTCTCTTTTAACTTAAATATTTTTATATTATAATTTAATTACATTTATTTTTAAAGGATAATTTTATTATGAATATCAGGACAATCTTCTTTTGTTTATTTATATTTTCTTTTATGTTGTCGGACAGAATAAAAGCGCAAGAAAATCCGAACGAAACACCGGATTACAAAATCGGGGATGCCGTTTATTTTAATCCGTACACGGGACAACAGTGTGACCCGCAGACAGCCTGGACAAAGGACAATCCGTCCGGACAGTGCTTTAAATGGAATGTCCTGCAAAACAACGATGAAACGCTGGATTTGATTTCAGATCATAATTTAGGCCCAAAAACGGCCTAGATTGACGAACGGGATTTTATTTCGGCCGGCGGAACAAAGGAAGAATACGGCACCCGCGGCAATAATAAGTACGGTCTGCTAACGGCTTTAAAAGAGTTGAAAAATGTCAGCAAAGATTTTCAAAACGTTGAAACTTTAACAACACAAGACAACGTTACCAGAAAAAATGCGGCCGGATCGGAATATACAATCAACTACAACGGCTATAAAGCCCGTCTGGCCGGGGCACAGGAATTGGCCGACATGGTTAAAAACAAACCGACAGAAGACGGAACAATCTGGAATGCTTCAACGTACAGTTTTATTCATGCCATGCCGGTTTGGCTGTATGCCAATTTGGGACGGCCGACACCGTCGGCGGACAGCCTTTTTATACCGACACGGCCCATTCCGCGGACAACGGCACCGTATGGGTAATCTGCCTGGGCAGCAATCTGGGAAAAGGATCCGTCAGCGCCGCAAAACGTTACGGACAGGAATTACTGGGAATCCGGCCGGTCATAAAAGTAAAAAAGGCCGTGTTGCAAAGCCCCGTTTAACGGCGTTTTGCTGTTCTGCAAAGTTGTCGGGCAGATTCGGATAAAATAAGGAAAACCTTTTATTTTCTGATAAATGAAGCGGCAAAGAATCCGTCTGTCCGAAAAACAGAAGGGTTTAAACGCACTGTTTTGTCCGTTCGTTTTTGACCGGTCAGGTTTTCCAAAACCGGTGAAAGGTCTTCCAAATTAAAATCGTTATGGTTTTGTAAAAACGTCCTTACCTGATCTTCATTTTCCGCAGGATCCAAAGAACACGTAATATAAAACAGCTTTCCGCCTTTTTTGACAAAGCGGCAGGCCTTATCCAAAATTTCCCGTTGCGTTTTTATAATACCGGCCGACTGTTGCGGCGTTATGCGCCATCTGGCGTCCGCACTGCGTCGCCATGTCCCCGACCCCGTGCACGGTGCGTCCACCAAAACCAGATCATACATTTTTAAATTATTGTAATTATTCAGCACAATTACGTTATTTGCCGCCGCCCGAACGGCTCTGTCCGGCAGATCTCGCATGCGTTTGGGATCATTGTCAACAGCGTAAACAGAGCCTTTTGCCTGCATCATCGCAGACATGACCAGCGTTTTGCCGCCGGCACCGGCACACCAGTCTATAACCGTTTGTCCCGGTTGTGCCCGTGTTAATAAAGAAACAATTTGAGACCCTTCGTCCTGAATTTCAACCAATCCGTCACGAAATAACGACAACGCCGTTACGTTAATCCGCTCATCAATCCGAATTCCCTGCGGAGAAAAAGGCGTTTTTTGCGCCCGAATTCCAGCCTGTTCCAATAAAGTCAGCACCTGTTTTCTGTCGGACTTTAACGTATTGACGCGCAGATCCAACGGCGCTTCGCCCGTCATGGCAACAATATCCGCCGTATCGATTTTGCCCTTTAACCATTCCGGACATTCCAGAACGGCCGACGGCAAAGTGTCCGGCAATTGTTTTAAAAAGTTTTTTTCGATTTCGTTTAACGGTACGGGAGCATACTTTTCCCCGTTAAACAAAGAAGCCGGATCGCGTTTTTGGAAAAACAGCATCATCATAACGGCCGCCCTGCCCGTCAGCTTTTCCGCGGACAAAGACGACAGCCGTCCGTAATGGCGCAGCGTCTGCCACACCAGATCGGAAACGACGCGCCTGTCCGTCGAACCGATATAGCGGCGCGTTCTGAAATAAGCATTGATGATATGATCAGCCGGCTGGCGGAAAGCAAAAATTTCGTCCGTCAGTTCTATGGCTGTTTGGATTCTGGCCGATTCTTTCATTATTCGCCCTTAAACCCTGTCGCCACGACATAAAATTCCGAAGATTCTTTGCGGCTGGCCGGCGGTTTGGCGTGTTTGACCGACTTAAAACGCCGCTTCATTTCGTTTAACAGGTTTTGTTCCGTTCCGCCCTGAAAGATCTTTGCAACGAACGCCCCGTTCGGATTTAAAATCTCGCACGCAAAAGCATAGGCCGTTTCCAACAATCCCATAATGCGCAGATGATCAATATCTTTCATGCCCGTCGTATTCGGCGCCATATCGCTTAACACGACATCGGCTTTGTGTCCGTCCAACATTCCTTTTAAAACATCGGGCGCCGTATCGTCCAAAAAATCCAATTGCGTTGTTTTGGCTCCGGCAATCGGAGTCATTTCCAACAGATCCAGCCCGACAACCAAAGGATTGTCCGGTGCGGATTTTACCCTTTGAACCGCGACCTGTGTCCAGCCGCCCGGCGCAGCCCCCAAATCAACGACACGTTTTCCCGGCATCAGAAAACGAAACTTATCGTCCAGTTCAATCAGCTTAAACGCAGAACGAGCGCGATATCCCTGTTGTTTTGCCATGGCAACATACGGATCGTTTAACTGGCGTTGCAACCACTGAGTGGAAGCCGCCGACCTTTTTTTAGCCGTCTTTACGTGCGTTTTTAACATATGAGGAGCAGATTTTTTCATCTTTTTCCCGCTTCTGCATTTTCTTTGCGAATCAAATCCAGAACAATGCCTTCGCGCAACCCGCGGTCGGCAATCGTGACTTCACCGATCGGCCACATTTCGCAAATCCCCTGCAAAATCGCGCACCCGGGCAAAGACAAATCCGCCCGCTGCGGCCCGATACAGGGGTGAGCTTCTTTTTGTGCATACGGCAGTTTTTCAAGCTTTCTTTTTGCCCGGGCCAGATCTTCGTAGCTCAGCGCCAATCCGTCAACAACGGCGCGGTTATAAACAGGCAGCCCCAAATGAAAAGCGCCGATTGTCGTAACCGTTCCCGACATGGCAATCATCTGAATATCGCCCTGTTCAATAATTTTTAAAATACCGTAATGTTTTTCAAAAGGTTGCAAATACGACAGGACTTTTTTCACGACGGCTCTGTACGCTGCGGAAGACAAACCTTTGCCGGTAAAAGCCTCCGACACGGTAATCACCCCCAGGGGAAAAGACAGCACGCCTTCAATAACGGCCTGATTCTTTTCATCTATTTTTGCCAAAGATACTTCCGTGGATCCGCCGCCGATGTCAAAAACCAACGCATGACGAATATTGCGGTTGATCAACGGCACACACCCTGCAACCCCCAAACGGCACTCTTCCTCAAAAGAAATAATTTCCAGATTTAATCCCGTTTCTTTTTTTACACGGGCAATAAAATCCGGTCCGTTTTTTGCCCGACGGCAGGCTTCCGTTGCCACAAAACGCGTCCTGACCGTTTTATATTTTTCCAATCGTTTCGCACACAGTTTTAAAGCAAAAATGGTTCTTTTGATCGCGCGTTCGGACAAAATGCCGTCACTGACCAACCCTTCGCCCAGCCGTGTAATTCTGGAAAAAGTTTCCTTTACCGCAAATCCCGTCGGGGTCGGCGTGGCAACCAACAGCCGGCAATTCGTTGTTCCCAGATCAATGGCCGCAAAAACAGGCGTTAAAGATTTTTTATCTTTAAAAGAGCGACGCTTTTTGTACAGTTTTCCGACTATTTTATTCACGCATCACTCCGAATTTAAAAAAAACACTTCTTAACTATAAAGGATTCCGGCATACAAGGTACAGTGTTTTTTAAAAAAAACTATAAGGATCTATATCGGTCTGAATCCGCACGGAAGACGGCACGGACAATTGGGATAGCCAGCGGCGCAGAACGTCCTGAATTTTAATTTGCCGTCCTGTTTGCAGCAACAGGCGATAACGGTATTTTCCGCGCAGCAAAGACAATGGCGCCGGCGCCGGCCCCAGTACACGCACGCCGTTGCCGGAAGGGGCGCTTTTTCCCAACAAAGCCGCCGTTTTCTGTGCGTATTCCTGCGACGGACTGCTGACAATTATACCGGCCAGGCGACCGAACGGCGGCATTTTCAATAATTCGCGCGACTGAATTTCAGCTGCCAGAAAATCATCGGCGTTTCCCGTTTTCAACGCCTGCATAATTTGATTTTCGGGATCAAACGTCTGTAAAAATACCTGCCCGTTTTTATCAACGCGTCCGGCACGTCCGGCCACCTGGTGCAGCATTTGAAATGTTCTTTCCCCTGCCCTTAAATCTCCGCCGGCCAGCCCCAAATCCGCATCAACAACGCCGACCAAAGTCAAGTCCGGGAAATGATGACCTTTTGTTAAAATCTGCGTTCCGATAATAATATCTGTTTCATGGTCATGAATTTGACGCATCAATGCCGCCATTTGCGAAGCGGTTGCGTTTAAGTCCCCCGAAACGACCAGTTGCCGCGCCTGCGGAAAACGAATGGAAATTTCTTCGCTGATCCGTTCCACCCCCGGACCGCAAGACGTCAGTTCCCCTTCCGAATCGCAAACGGGACACTTTTCGGGAACGGGAATATGATACCCGCAATGATGACATTCCAAACGCCGCCCGTTCTTGTGTTCCACCAACCACGCCGAACAATTCGGGCATTGAAAGCGATGACCGCATTGACGGCACAGCACCAAAGGCGCATAACCGCGTCTGTTTAAAAACAACAGCGTCTGTTCCTTGCGTTCCAATGTTTCTTCGATTTCTTTAATCAGAACCGGAGACAAAAAAGTTTTGATCCCTTCTTTTTTTTCAGGCGGGAAACGGCGCATATCAATCAAATCAACCGCCGGCAGGACAGCCGATCCGAAACGGTCGGGCAAAACGACTTCTTTGTATTTGCCGGATTGAACATTGATCTTGGTTTCCAAAGACGGCGTTGCGGAAGACAGTACAATCGGAATATTTTCAATTTTCGCTCTGACGACCGCCATATCGCGCGCCTGATAAATCACGCCGTCTTCTTGTTTATAAGAACCGTCGTGTTCTTCATCGACAATGATCGCGCCCAACTGCGAAAACGGCAAAAACAAAGCGGAACGCGCGCCTGCCAAAACGCGGACGTCTCCGTTCAAGACGGCTTTCCATGTTTCTCTGCGCACTCTTGCGGACAAATCGGAATGCCATAATGCCGGCAACACGCCGAAACGACGCTTAAAACGTTCCAGCCACTGCCCCGTCAGACCGATTTCGGGCAACAAAATCAAAGCTTGTTTGTTTTGCTTTAAGGCTGTGGCGATCATATCGAAATAAACTTCCGTTTTTCCCGATCCCGTCACACCGTTTAACACCGTCACCCCGAATCCTTTGCCGACAGAATCGGACAACCTCTTTGCCGCTTGCGCTTGTCCTTCCGACAAATCAACGCCTTTAAGATCCGTTTTCGGGCGTTCAAATAAAATCGGCTTTATTTTTTCACGCTGTAAAAAGCCCGTTTCCGCCAATCCCTTAACCACCGAAGACGACACTTTCGCCAGACGCGCTATTTCCGCAATCGTCTGAGGCACGTTTGTAATGACGGACAAAGCCTTTTGACGCGCCTGCGTCAGGCGGATATCGGGCAAACTTTGAGAACGCACATATCCTGTCATATCTCCGATACCCTGAAAGACATCATCAACGCTCATCGCCATTTTTAAGACGGAGCCTAAAGAAGACAACGTATAATCAGACACCCAGCGAATCAGCTTTCTGTTGTTGTCGCTTAACGGCGGAAAGTCATAAACGTTTAAAATATTTTTGATTTTGGAGTCTTCCAAAGACGATTCCCTCCCGTCGTCCCAGACGACTCCGATCATCGTCCTGTTGGAAAACGGAACGCGGACAAAGCTGCCGGCTGCCGGCAACGCGATATCTTCGGGGCAAGCGTAATCGAACGGTTCCGCCAAAGGCAGAGGCAGTAAAATCCGCAAACGTTTTTTATTTGATTGATTCTTGTCCGACATTTCCTTACACTCAATGCTTAGTTTCAATCTACTAACTTTAGGGTGAGATACTCAAATGAAATTTTTTATCGATACAGCCGATTTAAATGAAATCAAAGATTTGGCAACCACCGGCATGGTTGACGGCGTTACGACAAATCCGTCTTTGGCCGCCAAGCAGGGCATGGACTTCAAAGAACTGATTGCGGAAGTCTGCAAGGTCGTCCCCGGTCCCGTTTCCGCGGAAGTCACGGCGCTGGATTACGACACAATGATGAAAGAAGCCGAAGTTCTGCGCAAGATCGCCCGTAACGTCACGATCAAAGTTCCTTTAACACAGGACGGTTTGAAAGTCTGCCGCGCTCTGTCCGCCGAAGGCACGATGGTCAACGTGACGCTGTGCTTTACCTGCGGTCAGGCGATTTTAGCCGCCAAAGCCGGCGCAACGTTTGTTTCTCCGTTTGTCGGCCGTCTGGACGATTTGGGCGTCAACGGCATGCAGCTGATTGAAGATATCCGCATGGTTTATGACAACTATGACAACTTCAAAACACAGATTCTGGTTGCTTCCGTCCGCAGCCCGGAACACGTCATCAACGCCGGCAAGATCGGCGCGGACGTAATTACGGCTCCGCCGAAAGTCATTCGTCAGCTTTATCATCATCCGTTGACGGATTCCGGTCTGAAGACTTTCGCCGAAGACTGGGCAAAGACAGGTCAGTCGATCCTGTAATCGGTCACGCTTTTTTAAAGTTTGACGGCTATAATCCGGAGAAGAAATTCTCCGGATTTTTTTCATATAAAAGGTTTAAAATGAAACAACTCGGCCTGACAGGCATCAGATTAAAAGAACTTTCCCGCAATGAGCTTGCCCTTTTTCAAGAAAGCTTTAAAGACACTTATTTAAGCGACAGATTTGACTTGTTTAAAAAATATCTCAAAGAACATTCGGAAAAAAACAGGTATGTTCTGCTTGCCTGCAGCGGTGGAAAAATGATCGGATACGTGACGCTGAAATACGTTTCCGACTATGAAAACTTTGCGCGAAACAATATTCCCGAAATTGTCGATTTCAATGTCGTTCCCCGTTTCAGAAAACAGGGGATCGGTCGGAAATTGTTGAAACGCATTGAATCCGTGGCAAAAAAATCGGGGTATGCACAAATCGGCATCGGAGTGGGATTGTCCGAAGATTACGGAGCGGCACAAAGATTATATGTCAAAATGAACTATATTCCGGACGCAACGGGACTGCATTATGATGCAAAGCCCGTACAAAAAGGAACGACTGTCCGTGTAGACGACAGTCTGGCCGTTTATCTGATAAAAAATTTATAATTCCGGAGAATGCTTATGGCGCATTTATATGAACCTCAAAACGTCTCTATCCATTACAGCGCGGACGGTCGTCTGATGACGGCGATTGAAGAATGGCAACGTTGGCTGAAAACCGAAAAACGTTGTTCGGGGCATACGGCGGCGGCATACGGGCGCGACTTGGCCGCTTTTTTGAAATTTTTGCAGGAATACACCGCAAAGACGCCTTCTTTCGACATACTGGCAAAAATGGAAGTCACCGATTTCCGCGCTTACCTTGCCGCCAGAACGCAAGAAGGAATCGGACGGACGTCTTTGGCGCGCAATATGTCCACGCTTCGCAACTTTTTTAAATTTCTGGAACGAAACGCTCTGTTGTCCAATCCGGCAATCAACGTTATCCATTCGCCTTCAACGCCAAAAGCTTTGCCAAAACCGTTGACCAGAGAACAGGCGTTCGATGTCATAAAAACCGCCGGAGAATTACAGGAAGACTTATGGCTGAAAAAACGGGATATGGCTTTTGTTACGTTGTTATACGGTTGCGGTTTGCGTATCGGCGAAGCTTTGTCTTTGGACGTCAAAGACCGCCCCGGATCTGATGTTATGACCATTCTGGGCAAAGGACAAAAAGAACGCGTCGTCCCGGTTTTGCCGATCGTGCGGGAAATGATCAACGCCTATTTAAAAGAACGCCCCGACGGCGCGCCGGAGGCTTCTCCTTTGTTTATCGGTGCGCGCGGCGAACGCGTCAATCCGGGCGTCATGCAACGCCAAATGCGCAAGATCCGTTATATGCTCGGACTGCCCGAAACGGCAACGCCGCACGCATTAAGACACAGCTTTGCCACGCATTTGTTGTCCGGCGGCAGCGATCTGCGCACAATTCAGGAACTGCTGGGACATTCGTCGTTATCCACAACACAGCGGTATACGGGGCTGGACGCCGACAAAATGATGGAAGTCTATACCCACGCTCACCCGCGAGCCAAAAAATAGGACAAACAGCATATGCATTTTTTCTTTATTATTCTGATCTTATTTCCTGTTGTACTCGTCGCCTTTACTTACGGCATTACGTTTCTGTGTAAAAAAGAGGAAGATCGCCGAAAAGCCGTTTCCCGCATCAAATATGTCATGGCGGCTCTTCTTATCGTTGAGGGGTGGTTTTATTTTTTTGAAGACAAAGAAGTGCTTTTGGATTGCCGGAAAGACACTTTGCTTTGTTCTTACGCCAGATCGACGATTGCCGACACCGATCTGCGATTTGTTGAAACATACGACCTCAAAGATGTCGACTACGCCAAAGTCCGAGAGGTCAAACGTCACAGACGTCATTCGTCTTATTATGTTTATCAAATCGTTTTTCATTCCAAAGAACAGGAACAGGTCTTTCCTTACGATTTTACCTTTAAAGACGATGCTGACGATGAAATCAAAAAGATCAACCGCTTTTTAAAAACGGATCAAAAACGATACGTTTATCATTCCGGATCAAAAGAACTAAACGAGTTTGATAAAGGGATAATCTATTCTTTTTATATGATGCTGGCTTTCTTTTTGCTTCAGCTGTTATATGAATGGAGAACCAAAAAAGACTGATATGTTGTACCTTTTTATCATTATTTACCTTATCGCCTTTTATTTGGAAGGTAACAAATTGAATACGGCAGATAAATTCAAAATACTCGGCATTGCCGGCGTTCTGCAAAGGCCAATGCGCAAAATCACAGAGATGATGAAACTACTCGAAACCGAAACACCGCACGCCCATACGCAAAGTCAAAATAAAACAGGATACACATCATGAGCACTGTTTCTTTTTTTACCATGGTGGCTCCCGGTTTTTTTTGCGCACTTTTGTATTTTATTTATAACTCAAAAGAAAATCGAAAAGCCGTTATTAACCTCTTAAAAAAGCTTTTGACCGGTTGCTGTGTTTTCTTCGCACTTGAAAGTTTTTTTTTCGATAAAACAATGGTTTTTGAATGCTCCCGCTCGGAACAAATTTGCCGCTATTTACATTCAACCATCGCTCGGCCTCAAATACGGTTGGCGCAGACCTACGACATTATCGCGCCCTTTAAAAACATAGAAATCTTAAAAAAAAGCTCTTACAAAAGTACTTCCTACCAGATCGTCATCAATTTTGAAAAAAATCAAATAACCTTTCCAAAAAGCTTTTCAATATATCGACCAGCACAGATCGAAAAGCAAAAACTACAAGCTTTTTTCAACGGGGAAAAAAACAAATACGTATACATAAAAGGTTCCCCCGCAATCAGTGAATGGGAAAAAGGAAGGCTTTACGGTTTTTATTTTAACTTGTTGATTCTGATCGTTTGGATAATCAAAGATTTACGGATTATTTAAATTTATGCGATCCAAGCGGGGAACATCGCCTTTAAAGACGTATAAATGAACTCGATTCCCAATGCGGACAGGATCATACCGCAGATACGTCCGATGATATTCAATCCCGTCTGTCCTAAAACAAGTGCCAATTTATCGGCGACTCTCAGACAGATCCAAGACACCAAAGCGACCGTCAATCCGGCACAGCAAACCGAAAGCATATGCGCCCAAGACTGATCCGTTTGCGTTGCGATCACAATGGCGGAAATACCTCCGGGTCCCGAAATCACCGGCAAAGCGATCGGCATCACCCCGATGGCGTCACGGCTTTCGGCTTCGGCCTGTTCTTCTTTGGTATGGCGTTTTTCGGACGCTTTCATCATGCCGAACGCGATGGAAATCAACAAAATGCCGCCGGCGATTCGGAAAGAATTCAGGCTGACCCCGAAAATGTCCAAAATAGCACTGCCGAAGAACGCCGAAGACAAAAGAACGCAGGCCACCGTTATTCCGGCCTGACGAGCGATTCCTTCTTTTTCACGCGTCCCCATTCCGTCCGTTAAATTAACAAAAACGGGAATCGCCGATTGCGGCGCGCAAACAGCCAACATCGCCAAAGAAAAATGCAAATAATCAAGGAACCATGCCAACATTTATAATCCCGTCAAACAGTTAGATTGTCGTTTTATTATTATCATCTTTCGCCAGAATAAGAAAGCTGATAAAATCAAATCAACGTTTTTTTATGGAAAGGATCAATCTGATGGAATTAATGGAAGGATTATTAACACGGCGCAGCGTGCGTCAGTACACAAATCAAAAAGTATCTCCGGCAGACATCACCGACATTGTCAAAGCGGCCATGTACGCGCCGAGCGCCCGCAATCAACAGGTATGGGAATTTGTCGTCATTACCGATCAGGATAAGTTAGCTCAGTTCAGTGCGGGGTTGCCGTCCGCACCGATGGCAAAGACAGCTGCCTTTGCGGTTGCGGTTTGCGCCGATTTGAACAGGGCTGCGTCTCCGGAATATTGGGAACAAGACTGCGCCGCCGCCATGCAGAACATGCTGTTGGCCTGTCACGCCAAGGGAATCGGATCGGTCTGGGTGGGCATGCACCCGCATGAAGAACGCGAAGACGTTGTCAAAAAAGTCTGCCATATTCCCGAAAACATTAAAATCCATTCTTTGATGATCGCGGGATATCCGGAAAAACCGGCGCAGGAGGCGCAAAGATTTCACGAAGAATACATTCATCAAAACGAATGGAAAGATTAAAGCCGTCATATAATTTTTTATTGACATCTGCTTTCAGGCTTGCCACTTTTTCAAAAGAAAAGGGCAAGCCTTTTTTATAAAAAAGCTTTTAGGACACAAGATAATGAATTTTCTTTATTTTTCTCCGAATTTTCCGACCTACGGGTGGAAATTCTGCCGCTATTTAAAGGAAAACGGCGTTAATGTTTTGGGAATCGGCGATGCCGATTACGATTCTTTGGAACCGGGATTGAAAGACGCTCTGACCGAATACTACCGTGTTGACAATTTGCAGGACTATGATCAGGTCTATCGCGCAACGGCGTGTCTGATCCATCATCACGGAAAAATCGATCGCATTCAATCCAACAACGAATTCTGGCTGATTACCGAAGCCAAACTCAGAACGGATTTCAATATTGAAGGGGTTAAATATCCCGAAATTATGGATCACAAACAAAAATCCAAAATGAAAGCTTTTTTCAAAAAAGCCGGTGTCGAATGCGCCGATTACTGCCTGCCCAACAACTTTGCGGACGGAAAAGCTTTTACGGACAAGCACGGTTTTCCCGTTGTCGTCAAACCCGATGACGGTGTCGGTGCCTGTGATACATACACCTTATACACAGAATCCGAACTGGCGGACTTTTTCGCTCAAAAACCCGATGTTCCCTATATTATGGAAACGTTCATAGACGGTCATGTCGAAACTTTTGACGGATTGACCAACCGTGACGGCGAAATCGTCTTTTGCGCCAGCCAGGTCTATCATCAATCTTTGATGGATACGGTTGTCAATGATGACTGCATCATGTACCATTCCGAAAAGAATATGGCCGAAGATATCCGCAAAGCGGGTACGGCGATTGTTAAGGCTTACGGCATCAAAGACATTTTCTTTCATTTTGAATTTTTCCGCACAACGGACAAGAAAACCGGAAAATCAAAGATTATGGCTTTGGAAGTCAATATGCGTCCGCCCGGAGGCATGATCACGGAAATCTATGAAGCCTCTCATGACGTGAATATCTATAAAGCTTGGGCGGACACTTTGATCAAAGGTAAACCCGAAGGCGATATGTCTCAGAAACGTTATGCGGCTTACGCCAGCCGGAAATACCGCTTCAACTACGTTTACACGCACGAAGCCATTTTGGCAAAATACGGCAACCATATCATGGAACACATGCAAATCGAAGGCATTACGGCACGCGCCATGGGGGATTATTTTTATTTGATTTACGCCGATACGCTGGAAGAAATCAACGAAATCATCAATGCCATCAACGAACGCGTGTAAAAGGATAAAAAATGAAAGAAGAATATTTCAAGGAATACTCTTCCTGTTTAAACCGGGATATGGAATTTAAAGTATACGGTCATACCGGCAAACCGGTATTGGTCTTTCCGCCCGGTTGCGGCCGGTTCTGGCATTATGAATATCACGGCATGGTCAATATTTGTGCGCCGTATATCGATGCGGGACGCATTCAGTTGTTCTGCATTGACGGCATTGACTGGGAAAGCTGGGAAAATAAAGGCGGCAACCCTTATGACAATATGCAGATGCAGGAAAAATATTTTAACTACACGGTAGAAGAATTTATTCCGCGCATCAAAGAAATCAGTAAAGATGCCAACGGCGGAAACGAAATCGGCATTATGGCGACAGGGTGTTCCATGGGCGCGACACACAGTGCCAACACTTTTTTCCGCCGACCCGATCTGATCGATTCCGTGATCGCTTTAAGCGGATTGTATTCTTCCAAATACTTTTTGGGCGATTACATGGACGATACGGTTTACAGAAACTGCCCGCTGTATTTCCTGCCGAACGTAACGGACGAAGCATACTTAAATCAGATGCGCCGCGCCAGGTTGGTCTTTTGTGTCGGACAAGGAGCCTGGGAAGATCCGATGATTGAAGACACCCTGCGTTTAAAACAAATTCTGGAAGAAAAGCATATTCCGGCTTTTGTCGATGTTTGGGGCAAAGACGTCAACCACGACTGGGATTGGTGGTACGTGCAGATGCCGTATTTTCTGGATAAGGTATTGGCGTAAACAAGCAAAAAAGAAAAAACGAATTTGCAAGTTTAGCAATTAACTTCGGAAACATTTTCTTTATATTTAAGCACAAAATTCCCATCGGATTTGCCTTTTCGAATGCCGAAAAAAGTGTTGCAGGGATAATGAATTGCGAAAAATATAAAATGGATTGCCGCGGCCTGCGGCCTCGCAATTACGATAATCTGCGAGGAGCAAAACGCGACGCGGCAGTCCGCCGGGCAGAATGCAAAAGGAATCACTTCATTCCGTTTGTGATTGCGATAATTTCAGATTGCAGAACAACGAAAACAAAAAGTAACGAATAACTCTTTCAACGGTCTATGCTGTTTAATACAAAAGAGCCCTTTTCAAACATAAAAAAGGGGCTTAAGTTTTTTGGCGCATGTCTTTGGACACAACAAACAGCGGCGGCAAAGGGAATCCCGCCGTTTTTGATATAAAGTATTGCCTGTTATTTTTTTATATCATATAATGCTATTGAAATATTCGGGATTTTCCCGGGTGTTTAAGTGCCTGAACAGGCGCGGAGCCTTCATAAGCTCTTGTAACAGCGGCGCAGATATGCGTCGATAACCGTTTTGCGTATCGTAAAACGGAAAATATCCCCGACTTCTTTGTGACGGTCGGGGAGCTTTTGGTGCATGTCCAGAGGATTCCCGTAATTATCCTTGAAAAAACGGAAATTCTTAAAGACCCGAAGGATCAATCTGTTACTTGATTTATGAACTCCCCGGCCGCCTGAACAGGCGGTTTACTTTTATGTTACAGGGAGTCGAAATGAGAAATTTTCATTCACAGGAAACCGGCCGTTCCATGGTCGAAATGCTGGGCGTTCTGGCAATTGTCGGCGTTTTGTCGGTCGGCGGCATTGCGGGGTATTCTCAGGCAATGTCGAAATTCAAAGTAACAAAAGCTATGGATCAGGTGCAGACCATTATCCAAAATATCCGTACTTTGTATGCTTCACAGCGGAGGTATAGCTCTTTGAAAGGAGAAAGCGCCTATCAGATAGGTATTTTGACAGATGAAAATTATGACAGTGAATCAAAACAGGGATTAAATCCTTTTGGGGGCTCTATCACATTCGGGGCAACGGAATCAGGGCGTTCGTTTTTGCTGTCATATTCCGGGTTAACGACAGAAGCCTGCGTAAAAATGGCAACCGCGGACTGGGGCGCCGACGAATCTTCAGGATTGCTTTCCATCACGATCGGAGCAGCAATGAACGACGAAGCAACGACAGCACCGGCGGGAACATCATTTACCTGGAATGATGCTAACAACAGTTTACCCGTAGATGTTGCCACGGCCACAACGGCATGCAGCACGACGAATGCCGTAACCTGGGAATACCGTTAAATTCCCGGCAGCGTTTTATATTTATGCGGCAGGGATTCTTCTTATCCGAAGGATCCCTGTTCATTTATATGATTTGAAAACAGTCCTTTGAAAAACAGTGTTATTTTTCGTTTTGGTAAAAAAACAAACTCTTGTATAATAGCCGAAATTATTTTTCAGAGGTCGAAATGATAACGGAATTTCTTAAACCGAAAACAATAATCGAAGCCGTCCAGTTAAAACAGGCAACGCCTGATGCCGTTTATATGGCGGGCGGTTCCTGGATCAATTCGTCCAGATCCGCCATGAATCCCGAAACGGTCATCAGTCTGAACGAATTGGATTTGAACTTTATCAAGCAGGATCAGGATACGCTTCGCATCGGTGCGATGACAACACTGCAAGATATTTTAGACAATGATCTGATCCCTGATTATATCAAGGGCAATCTTAAATTATTCCGCAATCGCAATATTCGCAACCAGGGCACTTTGGCCGGTGCGATTGCGGCTAAGAATCCGGCTTTTTCGATTTTAACGGTTTTGATCGCCGCAGAGGCGCAATTGGAAACGCCGACAGAAGAAATCAGTGTCGAAAAATACGTCACTTCGGATTGTTCCGCTTTGATTTTAGCGATTCGCATACCGTTAAAAGCCGCCGTTTGCTCAAACAAGCATTCCATAACGGCGCGCGGTGTCAGCTTGGTGTCTGTCGCGGCAGGCGTATTTGAAAAGCAAATTCATCTGGTCGTCGCGCAGGACGGAGGCAAAATCGAACGTCTGACCGATCTGGAAATCGCGTTGAACGGGGATTCTCTGCCCGACCGGGACGAACTGGCGGAAAAGGTATCAAAAGTGGTGGCGTCTTTTGACGACTACAGAACGTCCGCGGCCTTTAAGAAATATATCGCGGGCGTCATGCTTGCCGATTGTCTGATCAAAGCGGCGAAGGGAGTGTAAAAATGAAAATTTCTTTTACTCTTAACGGATTAAAAAAGACCGTTCTTACCGAAGCCGGAGAAAATGTTCAGGCTTTATTGCAACGCTTGGGCATCTTTTCGGTGCGCGACAGTGACGATCATCAGGGATTTTGCGGATCGGACACGATCATATTCAACGGAAAAACCGTTAACGCCGGTTTGTTGATTGCCGCCCAGATTGACGGAGCGGACATCAAGACAATCGAATCCGTTATGAAAGACGGGAAACTGTCCGCCGTTCAATCGGCAATGGTCGACTGCGGACTGGTGCAGTCGGGATACAACTCTCCGGCGGCGGCGTTAATGCTGACCGGTTTATTGGAACGCAACCCCGATCCGTCAAAAGACGACATCATGGACGCGTTATCGCCTTTGTTCAGCCGTTCCGCGGGCTATCAGCCGTTCTTCAAAGCGGTCGATCTGGCAAAGAAAAGAATGAAAGATCCGAATTATAAAACCGAAGGCTTTACGGAATTTCGCGAAGATTTGCGCGAAGTCGGAAAAGTGCGCCGCAAAATCGACGGTCATCAGCTGGTTGCCGGACACAAAGCGTTTGTTGAAGACATGGTCGAACCGGGCACATGCATTTTAAAAATGTTGCAAAGCCCTTACGCGCACGCTTACATCACTTCGATCGACACGACCGAAGCCGAAAAAGTCCCAGGCGTCGTAACGATCATTACGCACAAAAACTGCCCCGATGTTTATTACACGAACGCGGGACAAGGCGCGCCGGAACCGTCTCCGCACGACAGGAAGCTGTTCAATCAGAAAGTCTGCTATGTCGGCGACCGTGTCGCGGCCGTCGTCGCGGAAACCGAAGAAGCAGCCGATGAAGCGCTGAAAAAAATCAAGGTGGAATATGAGGTTTTAAAGCCTGTCTTTACCTGGGACGACGCGCAGGCGCCCGATGCGCCGATTTTGCACAAATCGTTTGTGACGTACGGTGTCGGGGCTCCGGAAGATCTGGACGAATACAATAAAAACGCCGATCCGCGTGACGGTAAAATCCACTACCCCTTCCCTTTGCGCGCCGATCCGCATCACAATCTGGCCGCCAGCGTCAAAGGCGGAATCGGTGACGTGGAAAAAGGCTTTCAGGAAGCCGATGTCATTATCGACAGAACCTTTGCCACAACGCAGATTCAATGCACGCCGACGGAACCGCACGTCGTGTTTACGAAAATGCAGGGCGACCGCCTGGTTATTCATGCTTCGACGCAGGTGCCGTTCCATTTACGCCGCGTCGTCGCCAAAGTCCTCGGCATTCCCGAAACGAAAATACATGTCATCAAAGAACGTGTCGGCGGCGGATTCGGATCAAAGCAGGACGTTATTTTAGAAGATGTCGCCGCTTTTGCGACTTATTCAACGGGGCGTCCCGTCTATTACCGTTATACGCGCAATCAGGAATTTAACACCTGTTCGACACGCAAACCGATGCGCGTACGCGTTAAAATCGGCGCAAAGAAAGACGGCACATTTACCGCCATTCAAATGGATAACGAAGCCAACACCGGGCCTTTCGGCGCGCATGCGTTGACCGTTCCGATGAACGCGTGTTCCAAAAACCTGCCGCTGTTTTTATGCCCGAACATGTACTTTACGGTACGGATTTATTATTCCAACATTATGCCGACCGGCGCTTATCAGGGATACGGCGCGCCCAAAGGGGCCTTCGCTTTAAACAGCACGGTCGCCGAACTGGCCGAACAGCTGGGCATGGATCAGATCGAACTGATGCGTAAAAACATGGTGCACGAAGGCGCCGTTCTGGAAATCCTGCGCTGTCTGGGCGAAGGACGCGAAGGAACGCCGGCTTTGGTGCAAAGCTGCGGATTGGAAAAAGCGCTGGAAATCGGTTCAAAAATGATTGACTGGGGCAAAGAAGAAGCTTCGGACGATCCCGATATTAAAATCGGCAAAGGCGTTGCCATTATTCAGCAGGGATCGGGGCTGCCGGGGCTGGATCATTCCAACGCCCATATTCTGATGCTGGCCGACGGCGGATTTTCTTTACATTCCGGAGCAGCCGACATCGGAACGGGTTTGGATACCGTTATGGCAAAAGTCGTTGCGGAAGTATTAAACGTACCGTTGTCTCAGGTCACCGTGATGAGCGGAGACACCGATCACACGCCGTTTGATACGGGGGCTTACGCTTCTTCGGGAACGTTCTTTTCCGGAAACGCGGCGCGTCTGGCCGCCGAAGACATGAAGCAAAAAATTCTGCAAAAGGCCGCGGAATATCTAAACGAACCGGTTGAAGACTGCGTATTGGAATACCCTGCGAAAGTCAAAGGCAAAAAAGGCGAAATCACATACGCGCAGATTGCCTATAACACGACGACGGGGCACGGTTCCGGCCAGCTGCAGGGCATCGGTTCTTTTATTACGGAAAATCATGCGATTCCTTACGGCGCGAACTTTGCCGAAGTCGCCGTCAACACCCGTACGGGAGAAATTGACGTGCGCAAGTTCTATGCCCTGCTGGATTGCGGCACGCCGATCAATCCCGAATTGGCGGAAGGGCAAGTCTTCGGCGGCGTGTTGAAATCCATCGGACATTCTTTGTACGAAGGCATTATTCTGGATAAAGACGGCAAGCCTTTAAACGACAATCTGCAGGATTACAACCCGCCGACCATTTACGACCTGCCCAAAGATTTTCAGGCGCCTCTTGTCTTTACAAAAGATCCGGACGGTCCTTACGGCGGCAAGTCGATTTCCGAACTGGCGACGAACGGCGCCGCGCCGGCGCTGGCCATTGCGATTCACAACGCCTGCGGTGTATGGATCCGCGAATGGCCCTTTACGCCCGAAAAGATCTTGAAAGGATTAGAAAAAATCTAAAAATCTTTTCCGGTTTTTCCTGTTTCGAACAACCAAAAAAGTTCCCCCGGTATCAAAATATCGGGGGGCTTTTTTTAAGATCAGCGACATTGATGCAAAAAAAGACTTGTGTTCAAAAATAAAAACATTATCCTGTTGTTTAAGCTTTGTTAACTTTTGGTTAACAGGTCAGCGCTTAGCGGCGCGGAGTTGTGAAAGGCTCTTTGATCCTATGCGGCGCAGATATGCGTCGTTAAGCCGTTTTGCCAATGGTAAAACGGAAAATATCCCCGAACTCTTTATAGAGGTCGGGGAGACTTTGATGTATGTCCAAGGAAGATCCCGGCTTATCCTCAAAAAAAAAGGGATCCCCCCAAAGATCAAAGTATCATTTCATAGGATATGATCTTTCAACTCCCCGGCCGCCTGTTATGGGCGGTTTTTTTATTAACCTTATAAGGAGTTGTTCTTTATGAAAAAATTCATCACTGCTTTTTGTCTGACAACCGCGTTAAGTGCCTGCGGAACGGTCGGGGACGGCCCGACGCGTATGTTATCGGCCGTTAAGGGAAATGATTACCCCGAAGCTTTAAAAATTACGCAGGAAGAAAAATTTTATGATTCCGAAGCCAATCAGCTTTTAAAAGCGTTGGACACGGGAATGATGCTTTATTTAAACAAAAACTATGCGGCTGCTTTGTCGTCCTTTGAAAAGGCAAAAAAAATCAGTCTGGATTTGCGCGCAAAAAGTCTGACAAAAACGGCGGCGGCGCAAGTTGTCGGCGACGGTGTTGCCGATTACGCCGGTGAAAGATACGAAACGTCCATGCTGCGTTTTATGATTGCTTTAACAAACTATCACCTGCACATGAAAGATCCGAACAATACAAAATATGCCGACGGTCTGCTGGCAACGGCAAAGGATTGGGACGCGTTTGTCAATAATGCCGAAGAAGTTTATCTGGACATGATGCAAAAATCCTGGACAACGGTGGTCAGTCCTGAAAAATCCGCCCGTATGTATGCGGACATGAATAAAATTTTCAAAGAAGCTTATTCGACTTTGGCTTCCTTAAAGAAAAATTCGCAAAATGCCAAAGATTTTTCAGCCTTTACAAGCAATATCAAGGAATCACAAAATGCGACTTTGCACGTCATTTTCAAACAGGGCCTGATCCAGCCGAAAACGACGAAAAAAATTACGTTGCCTTTGGGAGCCCTGGTCAACAATCCCTTATACAAAATCCTGATCGGCAATGACGGAATTATATATGAATTAACCGTCATGAACAAACCGACAACGGCTCAACGTTTTAATTTAACTATCAAAAACAGCGCCGGAAAAGTGATTCAGGAAAAGAAAATGGCTTTGATTTCTCCGCTCTCAGAACTGGCTTACAAACAGTTTAAAGATTCCGAAAAGAAACGAATTGCCGTCAAAAGCGCCCGGTTGCTGACAAAATACACCGCCGCCTTTGCCACAGCCAAACAGGCTTATGATAAAGCGAAAGAACCGTTCAAAAACGCCGCCGCCATCGCCGCGTTCAAAGGCGCGTCCAAAGCAATCGCCATGTCCGAATACGCTGATACGCGTTACTGGGAAATTCTGCCGGCCAATATCTATCAGCAAAAAGCAGCCTTAAAAGACGGCAACTATACCGTTGAATTAAGCAAAGACGGAAAAACATTGTATTCGGAACAGATCAAAATCCAAAAAGGCTCCCCCGTTTTGGTCGATATTTCTTTGCCCAATGTTTAATGCCTGAGGAAATAAAAAATGAAAACATTATTGACTATCCTCTTTTTAACCGCCGTCACTTCGGGGTGCGCCGGGTTTAAGCCGGATTATGTAGTCCGTGACGCGTCGGAAAGCGACCGGCCGTCATGGATTGTTCAAAAAAACGCACATAAAAGCGATAATTCCGGCAATAAAAAGAATTATCGTTATTATGTCAGCGATGCGGAAAACCCTGATCAAAATCTTTGCTTAAATCTGGCCGAAAGCAGAGCGACACAAAAAGTCGCTTCTGAAATTTCCCAGGAAATCATGAGCAAATTCAAGGAAACGGCCCGTTCCAAAGACGACGAATCCACACGCAGCGTTAAAAACGAACTGGAACGCAACATTCAGGTTAATTTGCACGGTGTTTCCGTCACCGGAAAATACTGGGAAAAACGCCAGTATTTAAAAGAAATGGGGGCGGAAAAAGACAAAACCGGATACAAATGCGATGTTGCCGTACGTATATCCAATGCGGTTTTGGCAGAAGCTTTGGAAGCCTACAAAGCCAAGACATTGCGCACGCTGGCAAAAGACGATCAACCGGCAATGAACGCTGCCGTTGACGCGACGATCGGATTGATTAAAACCGGTGCGCCTTTGGCCGGAGCCGTTTTGGAAACAGCCGCCGGAGCCGTTCAATGAAAAAATATCCCGCTTTTTTATTGACCGCGGGAATGATTTGCGCCTCCTTTGCCGTGCAGGCAAAGGAGGACAAAATTCCCGTCTGGATATCCGATCCTTATGCCGTTTGCGATGAAAACGCCTTTTGCGCCGTCGGATCCGCAAATAATCTGAATGCCGCCGGAGCGCAGGCGCGCGCAGGAATTGCAAAAATATTTCAGGCACGGGTTAAATCTTCCCTGTCTTCCTTAGTCGAATCAAATAACGACAGCGTTTCTTCCGCTGCCCGGCACAGCCTGTCCGAAGAATCCGACGTTTTGCTAAAAACTGTTGAAATCAAAGAAACTTTCCGACAAAACGAAACTTTTTACGCACTGGCTTTTCTGGACAAGCAAAAAGCCGCCCGCATCGTCGCCGGCAAAATTGACGATCTGGATTCAAAAATGGAAGCCTTTTTGCAAGACGACAATGCCGCCTCTGCGCGCAAAGCCGAAAAGCTTTACGAACAACGCCGGGAATTAAACGAATTAATGATTGTCCTGACCGGTAAAGGTGTTTTGGAAAGCTTTTCATTCGCAGATGTTTTTAAAAACCGCAAAGAAAAAACAAAAGGCGGAGACATCTGTCTGAATATTATCGGCACAAAAAACAACACTTTTAAAAGCACCGTTAAAAACGTGTTTAAAGAAAACGGATACATCATCTCAAACGATTGTTCAATCAAAGTCACCGTTTCGGTTCAGGCAAACCGGGAACCGACGGACATTGAAGGATTGGAAAAATATTCTTTCGGTTTTTCGGTAAAAGCCAAAGAAATCCTCAGCGGAAAACAAACCCTGCTGTTTGAAAGAAGTTTCAGCGAAGCCGGACAAAATGCCGATCAGGCTTTATCACTGGTAATTAATGATTTCAAACAGGAACTGACGGAATCAATCGGTGACTTTTCATTTTAAAACGAGAGGAATTACAATGAAAAAAATCAACAGCTTATTTATCCTTGTTTTCATCGCCTGTCTGTCCGGCTGCGCTTCGCTTAACCCGTATATGAGCAAAGAAGACCAAATCGCAACAGCCGAATGGACAACACGCGACACAAACGATACGGCCGCGGCAATCGTCAATAAAATCATTAACAGCAAAAGATTGCAAAGCTATATCCAAAAACGTCCGAATCAGGAAACGACACTTTACCTGGCGCAACTGGAAAATAAGACCGACAAATCGGATATGGACGCCGCACGCGTTGCTTTGAATGCCGCGTTAAAAGAAAAACTGATTAATGAAGTCGACGGTTTCACGGTTATTGATCCCGAAAACAAAGCCATTAACAAAGAATTGGTTCGTCAGCGCGGCGGTTCCGTTAAAATGTCGGATATTGTTTCCGCCGCCCAAAAAAGCGGCGCGGACACACTGATCACCGGCGTAATTTCAGGCGACCGGCACGATGTCGGCAATAAAACGTTTCAGGAATATACCTTTGATCTGCAAATCGTTGAGGTCAAAACAACAAAAGTTCTGGCAACAGCGCATCATACAGTCGAAAAACAGCAAAAGACACCGAAGTTTCGCTGGTAATCACTTTAAAAGCCCCCTTTTCCCAAGGGGGCTTTTTTAATCATTCATATCCGGTTTAAAAAACACCTGTGCAATAATCGTCGGCACAACGGCAGAAACAATAATAACGCCGATCAGCACCGAATACTGCCGCACGTCAATCATACCGGAATCCAATCCGAAATAAGCCGCGATCGTTCCGAACGTCAGTCCGGTCGTCATCAGCAGCGTTGAATACATCGGCGCCTTTTTTAAATATTTTTTTGCCAAAAAATAAACCCCGGCCACCTTTGAAAAGGCCTGTATCAGCAACAGCATAAAGAATACGCCCGCCGCACCGATTAATAACGGAACGGATATCTTCAGCCCGCCGACAATAAAAAAGACCGGCGTAATAAAGGAATATGCACCGCTGCGCAGCCTGTCGTTTGCAGACGTTTCGCTGTTTGCCGTATCACCGCTTGTTTCAAAAAAATCCGACATTAAAAAGCCCAAAACAAACGCCGGCAAAACGGCATGACCGTGCCCGAGTTCGCCGAAATAAATAAAAATAAACAGCAAAAACAGAATATATTTTACTTCGGTTTCCGCCAGATTATTTTTATAAAACGAGCTGTGAAACAATTTTTGCGAATATTTGTATGCCCCGAAAATAACCATACCGGAAACGACATAAAAAAGCAGCGTGTACATCGTCGGTTTAACGAATAAAACACTTAAAACCAGAACCGTCGTAATATCCGTCACAAACGTTGCCGACATTAAAATGGTTCCAAGCTTTGTTTTATTCATGCCCGTTTCCATCAAAATCGAATAAATAACCCCCAAAGACGTTGTGGACAACGCCACCCCGGCGATCAACGCCGCATTCGGATTCCAGCCCGAAACATAGTACGTGTATAAAAACAGGCATATAAACGGCACAAAGAAAGAAAACAGCCCGATCATCAGGCTCGGCACGGCGTTTTTGCAAAAAGAACGCGGATTCATTTCCGTTCCGGCCAAAAACGTAATCACCACGCCGCCCAAAGAAGCAAAAAACAACATCCAATCTTGAGGTTTTACACCGAAACACGACAAAACAACGCCGCACAGCGTTTCCATCACCACGACCGGCAGACTCAGTTTCGGAGAAATCAAAGAAACCAAAAAAATTGATCCGACCACTATCAGATTTGTTAATTCCGAAGATAACTGTAAATCCGCCATATCCCTATCCTTTGCATAAAAAAAGGGAAATATAATCGACTTTACCCTGTTTTCAAAGACAACTTTTTGTTCGGTTAATCTTCCGGCAGATAATCGTGCAGAATAACTGCCAGATTCATCAGCGTTTTTTTCTTTTTCGGCGACAAATCGGCAATTGCTTCGCTTAATATGTCATCAACGTCCGGATTCCTGCCCAATCCCAGCAGTTCGCTTAGATCATCACATTCGTTCATTTCCGTCTGCAGCAACGACAAAGCATCGCCGGGAACGTCGTCGTCCAGTCCGAACATGGCAGAAACCGCGGAATAATTTTCCTCTTCTTCCGTATGATCATGGCCGCAATCGCAGTAGTCCGAATGATGATGACCGCAGGAACATGTATCGTGATCGTGGTTATGTTCGTGACAAGAGCAGTGATGATCGTGTTTCATTAAGTTTTCAGCCTTTCAAAATTATCTGCACATAAACAAAGCCAAAGCGGCAATCGCCGCCGTTTCCGCCCGCAAAATCCGTTCCCCCAGATCCAGTCCGACCGTATGAGGCGTTGCCGCGATCAAAGCGCGCTCGGATTCGGAAAAGCCGCCTTCCGGTCCGACAAGAAAAGCCGCCCTGTCCACCCCTTTAAACACCTGTTCGGCTTTGTGTCCCGTGCCGGTTTCGTCCAAATGAATCAACAACGGTTCATCTGCGTTTTGTTCGTTTAACAGAGCCGCCAGTGCGACAGGTTCCGAAATTTCCGGCACGTCCAGACGGCGGCATTGTTCGCAGGCCTCTATGGCAACGGCGCGCAAACGTTCGACGTTAACGCGCTGAACGGACGTATATTGCGTTATAACGGGCACGATTTTTGTAACACCCAGTTCGGTTGCTTTTTCAACGACCAGCGCCGTACAGTCGCGTTTCAACAAAGCGAAATACAAACGCACATCGCGTTTTTCAGGCTGACCGCGCAGCACGCGACAGATTTGAATCTGCGCTTCTTTTTTGTTTAACACAGACAATACGGCCGAAAATTCTCCTTCGCGGCCGTTAAAGACGAACAGTTCCGCCCCCGGCTGCGCGCGCAGAACGTTACGCAGATAATGTCGCTGGTCTTCGGGCAGACAAACGGTTGCCCCGACAGCCAACGGCTGATTTACAAAAAGACGAATCTGCATTTATTCCTCTTTAAGCGTTTCCGGATTTACCAGATACTGTTGAATATCAACCTGATCAATCTGGCTTTCTTTCATATATTGTTCGGCATATTCCTGATAAACGCCCGAAGTCAAGAACAAATTAAACAAATCGGGATCAATGTGGCCGCCTTTTGCCATACCGGACATAATGGAGATAATCTCGGACATCTTTTTAATTTTTTTATACGGCCTGTCGCTGGACGACAAAGCTTCGAACACATCGGCCAGACCTAAAATACGCGCCGGGACAGACATTTGTGAACGCTTCAGATGATTCGGAAAACCCGTTCCGTCCATATGTTCGTGGTGACCGCCGGCATATTCGACAACATTTTTAATATGCGCCGGGAACGGAATGGCTTTTAACATTTCAATGGTCATATCGATATGGCTGTTGATTTTTTTGGCTTCTTCGGGGGTCAGAGTTCCCCGCGCGATAGAAAGATTATGGATTTCCCCGCGGTTATATCCGCCGAAAATATGATCCGGCCGGTCTTCCAGCAACGGTTCATGCGGATTTGTCTTTGGCGGCATATTGTCTTTGATGCGTTCGGCTTCGTCCCAGGACAGCCCCAACGTTTTATCAAAGTAACGATAGTACGTTTGTTTGGCAATTTCATGAACCCGCTGAATTTCCTCTGCGGACAAAATATCGTATCCGACATTGGACTTTGCCAGAAAAGCAAAATCGTCTTCCAGTTTTTTGACACGAGCATTAAATTCGGCCAGCAGCAAATCTTTCGGTTCCGTTCCGGCCAGCCGTTTTTTCAAATAATCGATATGCGCGTCTCGGCGCAGAATTTCAAATCTGGCACGGATTTCGTGAATACGGTTATTAACGGTTTCAAGCTTTGTCGCCTTGTCCAGAACATATTCGGGCGTTGTGACTTTGCCGCAATCATGCAGCCAGGACGCCAAATGAAAAGCGTACCATTCGTCATCGGACATTTCAAAATCTTGGAATACCCCGTCCTGAGCCATAACGGCCGCCAGTGCCATCATACGCGCAATAACGGGAACGCGCTGACAATGCGCGCCGGTATAAGGAGACTTATCGTCAATGGCACGGGCAATAACCTCTAAAAAAGCTTCCAGAACGTTTTTCTGCGATATCAGCAGCAGCTGGTTGTCAATGGCAACGGCGGCATGAGATGCCAGAGCCTCCACCAATCTTTGCATGGATTTTGAAAAACTGATTGTTTCGCCGGATGGCGCACAGGCGTTGATCAGCTGTAAAACGGCAACGACCTGTCCGGTTCTGGTTTTCAAAGGAACCGTTAAAAACGATTTTGATCTGTACCCTGATTTTTTATCGAATTTATGCGTGCCCGAAAAATCAAACTTTGTCGAATCGTAGGCATCGGGCACGTTGACGATTTCGTCGGTCAGCGCGGCATAAGTGGAAATATTGGAATAGTTGGGTTCATTGGTTTCCGGGTCGTACAGGTACAAAGGCGGAAAAGGAATTTCCTTTTTTTCGGACGTACCGCCCATTTTAATGCCCAGCTTATCGTTATGCAGAATGGAAAAAACCAGCTGATTTTGCGCCGGATCCATCAGGTACAGCGTGCCCCCTTCCGCGTTGCAGAATTCCTTTGCAGCGGTCAGGATATTTTCTAATAAAACGTCCATATCCTGCTCGGCCGAAAGAGCGATGCCGATATTAAAAAGGCGATCCAATTCTTCTGCCGACAAGGAAACGGCGTCATCGGTTCCGTTATCGTTTACCATGTTACCCTCTTCCTTGTTTGAAATATTATCTCATTTTCAGACAATAGAGTCAAAGACTTATCAGATTTCATTTTTCCAGTAAAACAAACGTACAGAGCCGTATGTAACTTAAATTTAACAGAAGAAAAACCTTTTTTGCTGTAGCATAGGAAAAAGTTTTTTTATCTGTTCGCAAAGGGAAAAGCATGGCTTTGTTCAATGACAAAAAAAGCACGCCCGCGGAAGATCGCGGAGAAACAACACAAATACCGCTTTCTTTTAATTATATTGCTTTTTTGATTTTTATTTTCGGCCTTTGCCTGTCTTGCATTTTATCCGTTGCCATGAAGGCGGGGCGGTTTATTGAATACAAAGTGCCGGTGTATTTAATGGAATTCCCGCTGGGAATTATTTGCGCAACGGCGTGCTTTTTGTTTTTGGCCGTTTTATCGGGGCTGGTTTTGCAAAAAACGCTGAATACCGAAGAAACGCCGAAAAGCATTCTCAGTCGATCGCAAAAAATCAGTTACTTCTTTTCTTTGCTGACAACATTGGGGGTAACGGCTTATTTATGCGCCGTTTTGGTGCACGGTTTAAAATCCGGACGTTTTTTATCCGAAAGCCTGTATATCGTATTTTTATACGTCTGCGTTTTAAGCGTTCATTTCAAAGCGCGCAAAACGCCTTTGGCCCATATGTTTACAACGGCCGCCTTTATTTTAATTCTGGTCGTGACGGCGTTTTACGGCGGGATTGCCGCGGCCAAAACAACCAGACAAAATATTGCTTTGCTCAACGGGGAAACATTTGCGCTTGTCAGCGCCCAGAAAAACAACTACATTCTGGTTGGTTTCGATGCCAAAGCCAACAGATCAAACGGAAAAATTCTGATCCTGCCAAAACAAAGCAGTCTGTTGGAACAAACCGTTTTTATCCCGATCGGCAGCCAAAAGAGATAATGCAATGACAGAAATACTCAGCCTTTCAAATGCGGTCGATTTTTTAATTGAACAAGCCCGTAAAGCCGGCGCCGATTCTGCCGAATCCTTTGGTGTACACAGCTTGTCGGCCAGTGCGGAATGCCGCCTGCAAAAAACGGAAAACGTCGAATATGCCGAAACGGCCGGCGTTGATTTACGCGTTTTCTGCGGCCGGCAACCGGCTGTTGTATCCTCTTGTATTCTGGATAAAAAGACTTTAACGGATCTGGCACAGCGAGCCGTCCAAATGGCCAAAGCCGTTCCGGCCGATCCGTTCTGCGGTCTGGCCGACCCCGAACAGCAAATAACGGCTTTTCCCGATCTGGATTTGTTTGATCCGACGGAACTGACAACAGCTGATTTATCAGATACCGCCTTAAAAGCCGAAGACGCAGCCCTGTCCGTTCCCGGCGTGACTCAGTCTGACGGTGCGGCCGCCGGTATTGAAAAATCGCATATCATTATGACTTCTTCGACAGGCTTCAGGCGCGAATATGACCGTTCGTCCGCATCTGTTTCCGTTTCCGTCATTGCCGCCGATGCGGAAGGCAGAAAAGAAACCGATTACGATTATTCAACGGCTGTTTATTTTTCAGATCTGGAAGACAGCGCAAAAATCGGAAATAACGCCGGACAACGTACGGTTCGGCGCTTAAATCCGCAAAAAATTCCGTCCGGAACAATGGACGTTGTTCTGGATCCCCGTCTGGCCAGAGGACTGATCGGTACGTTTGCCGGTGCCATCAACGGCGCCGGAATAGCCCGGGGAACGTCTTTTTTAAAAGACTGCATGGGCCAGGAAATCTTTCCTGCGGAATTAAGCCTTTTGGAAAACCCGCATAAACAGCGCGGTACCGCTTCACGCCCCTGTGATGCGGAAGGATTGCCCTGCCTGCCGCGGGCCTTGATTGACAAAGGCGTCCTGACGTCCTGGTTGTTGGATCTGCATGCGGCCAGAAAACTAAATCTGGAATCGACGGGTCATGCTGCCAGAGGATTGGGATCAAATCCGCATCCGTCGGCTTCAAACCTGACGTTAACGGGCGGAAAAGTTTCCGCGGACGAGTTGATGGCCGATATCAAATACGGTTTATATCTGACACAGCTGTTTGGCCAGGGGATTGACCTGATTACCGGGGATTACAGCCGCGGTGCGTCCGGTTTTTTAATCGAAAACGGAGAAATAACGGTACCCGTCAGTGAAATTACGATTGCCGGCAATTTAAAAAACATGTTCAAAAACATGGCAGCGGCAAATGATTTAGATGACCGTCATGCCATTAATGCGCCGACAATCCGTTTGTTTAATCTGGCCGTTGCGGGGAAATAAACAATGACTTTGGACAGTTTTACGGGATTGGAATTGTGGCGGCAGACGATGTATGAAATCGTCCGGCGAAACGATAATGCCTCTGACCTATCAACGCGCCAGACCGCTGTTTTACTCAGCGTTTATTTAACGCCTGAACCTCATACCGTCCGTGCCTTGTCTGCAGAATTAAATATTTCCAAGCCGGCGGTATCACGTGCCATTGACAAATTAAGTGTTTTAGGATTAATCCGCCGGCAAACAGATGAAAACGACCGGCGCAGCGTCAATTTATTTCGTACGGTCGAAGGTGCCCGCTATGTTTCAATGTTGGGCGATGTCATTGCGCAAAAAGCAAAAACCGTCAAAAACCCGTTAAACGGCGGTATATGGGAATCCTCTTTTTAATTATTCGGGAAAATAAAGCATCGCGGAAAACGGCACATCTATTTTTTCGCGTCCGTTCAGATTACCGATTTCCAACGCCGTTGCCGCACCGACGACATTTCCGCCGACCTGCCTTAACAAAGCAATGCCGGCCGCCAATGTTCCGCCGGTAGCTAAAACATCATCGACAACAACCAGCCGTTCGGACGGATCAAAGTCTTCAACGCGACATTCCATTTCATCAGTACCGTATTCCAAAGCATACGAATATCGCACGACCGTCCCGGGCAGCTTTGACGCTTTGCGCAACAAAGACAACCCGATCCCCAGATTGGCGGCAACGGGCGCGGCAAAGATAAAGCCTTTTGAATCGATGGCGAACAAACGATTCGGATCATACTGCGCAATCAAACGCGTCATTTTTTGAACCGTCAAAGCAAAGACTTCAGGTTCTTTGAACAATCCCGTAATATCGTAAAAGTTAACGCCTTCCTTCGGAAAACCGGGAAAAGTCGGCACATATTCGGCCAAATCAAACTTTTGGGTCATATAATCCTTCCTGCTAAAACAAACTCAACTTTACGTTATAAAATCATTTTTTCAACGTCAATCTCCTTTTACTTAATAAAAAAGAAAAAACCTTTCGGTTGTGATACGTTATCTGTTTTTAGAAAGAAAGAAATCCCGGATAACCGGGAAAAAAACGCTTTAATTTGTTTTGTTTTTTATAAAAAACATATGTTACACTTTTGTTACAAATATGCCCCCCCCCCCC
>CALYBD010000015.1 GCA_944393745.1 uncultured Alphaproteobacteria bacterium
GAACGTACAAAAAGGTACGTGAGCATTTCGCAGCAAACCCTGACGAACCGGCAATCCGATAAAATTGATTTATTAAGTGTTTTTTTAGGTTCTTTTGTTATACATATTTGATATGATTTGCCTATTTTGTAACTGAGGCTGTGGGAATAACGGTGCTTTCATTTATTCAGACACTTAAAAATTTGGGAACGGCGCGGCTGGCGGCGATGGGCGGCGTGTTGGTTTTCCTGATGGGATTTTTGATTTATTTGGCGACCCATCTGGGATCAACGGAAATGGCAGTTTTGTTTAATGAACTGGATCCGGCCGATACGAAAAAAATTATGGCTCAGTTAGACGAACAGAACGTTCCGTACCGGTTATATAAAAACGGGACGGAGATTCACGTGCCGGCCGCGGATACGTTAAAGCTGCGCGTACAACTGGCCGAAACGGTCAATGCCGGCAGCGTTGTCGGGTATGAAATTTTTGACAAGGCGCAATCGCCGGGTGTCGGACATGATATCATACAGTTACAGGTTCTGCGGGCTTTAGAAGGGGAACTGTCCCGCACAATCCGCGCAATTGATCATGTCAAGGCCGCCCGTGTCCACTTGGTTTTGGCGCGCCGGGAAATGTTTTCACGCGAAGAACAGCCGCCTTCGGCTTCCGTCATTATCAGAATGGAAGAAAATGAACAGCTGAAACCAAAACAGGTTGAAGCCGTACAGCGTCTTGTTGCGGCGGCCGTGCCGAAAATGCAGACAAAAGACGTTTCCATTATGGACGCGCGCGGCACATTGTTGACCAAAAATTTTGATGACGACGAACAAATGCAGATGTCAACAAACGAAGAGATGCGCCGCGATTATGAAAAACGGCTGATCAATTCCGTTCAAAGCCTGATTGAACAATCCGTCGGTATGGACAAAGTCAGGGTTCAGGCCTCTGTGGAAATGGATTTTGACCAGGTCGTCGTCAACCGGGAAATTTATGATCCGGAAGCGCAGGTTCTGCGTTCTTCGACAACCATTGAAGAAAATTCCCAGACAGACGAACGCGAACCGATTGTCAGTGTTGAACAAAACCTGCCCGATGCCGAAGCGCAAAATACCAATCAGGTAACTCAACAGGCCAACAGAACGGAAGAAACCGTCAATTATGAAATATCCAAAGAGGTTATCAGCCAGGTTCGCAAAAACGGTGTTATCAAACGATTATCCGTTGCGGTTATTGTTGACGGCACCTATACTTTGAATCCGAACGGGACAAGGACGTATGTCCCGCGCACGGAAAAGGAAATGGAATTATTAACGACTTTGGTGCGTTCGGCCGTCGGATACGATGCGAACCGGGGCGATACGGTTGAAGTCATTAACCTGCCGTTCTTTAATCCGGACGATTTACTGCGTTTGGAAGACCCGATTTTATTCATGGGCTTTACCAAGCAGGAAGTCATCAAAATGATTGAAGGAATGGGCATTGCCATGGTCGCTGTTTTGGTTATCCTGCTGGTTGTCCGTCCTTTGATTATCAAAGCCTTTGAACAACCGGAAATCGATGAAGAGGAGGAATTGCTCATGAGGCCGAGCGAAGATTTACAGCAGCTGCCCAGTCCGACTTCGGGCGTTGCGCTGACGGAAACCGATCAGCTGGAAGAATTGATCGATATCGCCAAGGTTGAAGGTCGCGTCAAGGCGTCTTCCGTACGTAAAATCGGCGAAATTATCGATCAGCACCCGGAAGAAGCCGTCAGCATTATCCGTTCCTGGTTGTATTCGGACGAATAAGGAATAAAGTTTATGGGAAAAGCGGTTGAAAATTATTATAATCTGACCGGTCCGCAAAAAGCGGCCATTTTGATGATGTCGCTGCAAGAAGAACACGTTTCCAAAATCCTGTCTTTGATGGAAGACGAAGAAATCAGAGAATTGTCCATTGTCATGACGTCTTTGGGAACCGTTCCTTCCGCCACGGTGGAAAAGCTGTTTTTGGAATTTGCCAGCGCGATTTCCGGTCCCAGCACGATGATCGGTAATTTTGAAAATACCGAACGGTTGCTGTTAAAAACGTTGCCCAAGGATCGTGTCGCCAGCATTATGGAAGAAATCCGCGGCCCGGCCGGCCGAACCATGTGGGACAAGCTGGGCAATATTAACGAACAAGTATTGGCCAACTATTTAAAAAACGAATATCCGCAAACCGTTGCCGTTATTTTATCCAAAATCAAACCTGATCATTCGGCGCGTGTTCTGGCTTTGCTGCCGGAATCTTTTGCAATGGACGTGATTATGCGTCTTTTGCGTATGGAGGCAATTCAAAAAGACGTTCTGGACGGTTTGGAACAAACGCTGCGTACCGAATTTATGAACAACCTGGCCCGCACGACGCGTCAGGATTCACACGAACTGATCGCGGAAATGTTCAACAACATGGATCGCAACGCCGAAGGCCGCTTTATGGCCGCATTGGAAGAACGCAATCGCGAATCCGCCGAACGGATCAAATCCCTTATGTTTACGTTCGAAGACCTTACGCGTTTGGATTCTTTGGGCATTCAGGTCTTGCTGCGTAATGTGGACAAAGAAAAGCTCAGCATTGCCTTAAAAGGTGCGTCCGATGTGATTAAGGATCTGTTCTTTAAGAACATGTCCGAACGCGCGGGCAAGATGATGCGCGAAGATATGGAAGCGCTGGGGCCTGTTCGTTTGCGTGATGTTGATGATGCGCAGGCCATTATTGTCCAAACGGCAAAAGACCTGGCAAACAACGGCGAAATTACGATCTCCGAAGGCGGTTCTCAGGACGAATTGATTTACTGATTTCCTGAAAGCAAAGGAAGATGACGAAAGAATACAAATTTATGTTCGACAGGCGATTTGACGAAGACGAAGAAGACGTTTCTTCGGCAAAAGAAGACCTGTCGGCAAAATCTGTTGACGGCATTCCTTCCATTTCAGAACTGCTGGATACGCTGAACGAACAAATTCAGCAAAAATCCGAACAACTTTCATCTGAAGAACCACCGCCCGAACCGGAACCGGAAAAACCGGAAGCTTCTGTCAATGACGTATCCGATACGGCACCGGTTGATCAAACGGACACGCCCGTAAAAAATGATCCGCCGTCGCCCGTTGAAGAATTGCAGGCAACGGTACAATCCGTTCAGCAAACGTTAAAACATGACGTTGACCCCGTCTTTACCCAAAAAGAAATGGACGCCGCAAAAGAACAGGCCAGAAAAGAAGGACACCTGCAGGGCGTTGAAGAAGGCCGAGAATCCGCCTGGCAGGAGGCCATGGTTTCCATTGAAAAACAAAATTCGGACACGTTGAACACCATTGACGCTTCGTTAAAAGAACTGCTGGAACGATCACAAAACGATTCGCAGGCCGCTTTTACAACGGCCGTCGGATTTGCCATGGCCGTCTGCCGCAAAGTCGTTCCCGCTTTATCCGAAAAAAACGCCATCGGCGAAATTCAGGGACTTTTGGAAAAAAACTTTCATTTTTTAAAAGATGAACCCAAAATATCCTTACGTCTGAACCCGTTTCTGGCAGATAAAATAAAGCCTGTTCTGGCCGATTTGGTCAAAAAAGAATCTTATGCCGGGAAAATAGCCGTTATCCGTGACGATTCCCTGCCGGTCGGCGACTGCCTTGTCGAATGGAAAAACGGCGGATTGCAAAGAAATGCACAAGATGTTTTAAATCAAACGGAAGAACTGGTAAAATTATACGCGCAGGCCGAACCGATGACAGAACCGGCCGAACAAAACACTGGAGAACAAAAATATGGCTGATACACCTGAAAATACTTTTGAAGCCGAAAACGAAGAGGAATTGAACCTGAACGAATTAAAAGAAAACGACATTCCTCAAACATCTTTGTCGGAAAGAGCCAGCCGGTTTAACGAAGAAATTCCCGAAAAGCCCAAATCTTCGGCAGAATTGGAGGCGGTCTATGATGTTCCCGTACAGGTGTCTGCCGTTTTGGGAAAATCCAGCATGCAGGTGCATCAACTGTTAAAACTGGGACGCGGTGCCGTTGTCGAACTGGACCGCAAAATCGGTGAAGCCATTGATATTTACGTCAACAACCGTTTGGTCGCCCGCGGCGAAGTCGTCGTCATCGAAGACCGTTTGGGCATTACCATGACGGAAATTATCAAAGCAGAAAGAAACTGATCACTCATACAATACTTTAAGGAAGAAAAATGCGTCTGCTGTTAATCGGATCTATGGACGGACAAATCGGAGCAGCCAGCCAAATCGCCATAAAAAAAGGCGGGTCTGTTTCCCATGCCGAAAATATCGAACAGGCTTTGGAACTGCTGCGCGGCGGGCAAAGTGCCGATCTGATTATGGCTGATGTTAAACTGGATATTTATTCTCTGGTTGAAAAACTGGACAGCGAACGCATTTGTGTTCCCGTTGTCGCCTGCGGCATCGCCGAAGACGCCCGCGCCGCCGTCAAAGCCATTAAAGCCGGCGCAAAAGAATATATCCCTCTGCCGCCCGATGCCGAATTAATCGGCGCAGTTTTATCTGCCTTTTCCATGCAGACAACACCCGTTGTTTACAAAGACAAATCCATGGAACGCGTTCTGCAGCTGGCCAAACAGATCGCTCCGTCCACCGCCAGCGTTCTGATTACGGGTGAATCGGGAACAGGGAAAGAAGTCATTGCCAAATATATTCACGCCAATTCAAAACGTTCTTCGGCGCCTTTTGTCGCCGTTAACTGCGCGGCAATTCCGGAAAACCTGTTGGAATCCGAACTGTTCGGATATGAAAAAGGGGCTTTTACGGGGGCGGTGGCGCGCCGGATCGGCAAATTCGAAGAAGCCGACGGCGGCACGCTTTTGCTGGACGAAATCAGCGAAATGGATATTCGTCTGCAGGCAAAGCTGTTGCGCGTGTTGCAGGAACGTCAAATCGACCGCATCGGCGGAAAAAAACCGATTAATGTCGATGTGCGGATTCTGGCCACTTCCAACCGCAATATGCAACAGGAAGTGTTAAATAAAACATTCCGGGAAGACCTTTTCTTTCGTTTAAACGTTGTAAACATAGCCTTGCCGCCTTTACGTCAACGCAAAGACGACATTATTCCCCTGGCCGAATACTTTATCAAAAAATATTCGGAAATGAATGACATTCCCGTCAAACCCTTGTCGCAAAAAGCCGTCGGCATGCTGCAAACTTATAACTGGCCGGGCAACGTACGCGAACTTGAAAACACGCTTCACCGCGCTGTTTTGCTGTCCACCGGATCGGAAATTAGCGATGAAGCCGTCATGCTGATGAACACAACACAGCCGACCAATGACGAACCGGCAGGACACAGCGGGGAAAGCATGGTGGGGCGGACGGTCGCCGATGTTGAAAAAGATTTGATTATCAGCACGTTAAAGCACACGCTGGGCAACCGGACGCACGCCGCAAATATCTTGGGCATTTCGATCAGAACCCTGCGCAATAAATTAAAACAATATATGGAAGAAGGAACCGAGGTTCCCGCCGCGCCGAATGATTTCGGATAAGGAGTCATAAATGGCAAACGAACCCGTCAAAGCAGGCTCTATCCCGTCTTCCGCCGACATTAAACAAGGGCTTTTTTCCCTTGGGAAACGTTCGGATATTGCTTTGGCTTTGGGCATTGTTTTAATGCTGGTCATTTTGATTTTGCCGCTGGCACCGTGGCTGTTGGACATTGCTTTGGCGTTGTCCTTGACATTTTCCGTGCTGGTTTTAATGACATCGATTTTTATCGAAAAGCCGATTCAGTTTACGTCTTTTCCGTTGGTACTGCTGATAACGACTTTGTTTCGTCTGGCTTTGAATTTATCCTCGACGCGTCTGATCTTATCGGACGGTTATCGCGGTCCGGAAGCCGCCGGCCATGTGATTGCCGCGTTCGGCGGGTTTATCATGAGCGGCAATTTTATCATCGGGGTTATTGTTTTTGCCATTCTGGTTTTGGTCAACTTTATGGTAATTACCAAAGGGTCCGGCCGTATCGCCGAAGTCGCCGCCCGTTTTGCTTTGGACGCGATGCCCGGAAAACAGATGGCCATTGACGCGGATTTGTCTTCGGGGCTGATTGATGAACCGGAAGCCCGCAGACGCCGCGATGAATTGTCACAGGAATCAAGCTTTTACGGCGCAATGGACGGTGCTTCGAAATTCGTGCGCGGAGACGCTATTGCCGGACTGGTCATCACGGCGATCAACATTATTGCCGGCATCTTAATCGGTGTTTTGCAGCAAAATATGCCGTTCATGCGGGCTGCCGATACCTATATGCGCCTGACGGTCGGCGACGGATTGGTTTCCCAGATCCCGGCTTTGATCGTTTCCGTTGCCGCCGGTATTATGGTGTCCAAAGCCGGTATTTCAGGCGGAACGGAAAAAGTGCTGTTCGGCCAGTTGTCTCATTATCCCAAATCACTGGGTATGACGTCGTTTTTATCGTTTATGCTGGCAATTCTGCCCGGTACACCGGCAGCACCCTTTTTGTTTTTAAGCTTTGTTTCCGGCGCAACGGCTTATTTCCTGATCCGCCAACAACAACAGGCCAAACAGGAAGCCGAACGCCAAAAACTTGAACAGCCTGAAACGCCGCCGCCGATTGTTGAAGAACCGATTTCCAGCGTTTTAAAAATGGATCTGGTGCGTTTGGAACTGGGATACAGTCTGTTGTCATTGATCAACGATACGTCAAACCGGCGCCTGACGGATCAGATCAAGGCGTTGCGGCGCGCTTTGGCTTTGGAAATGGGATTTGTCATGCCTTCGGTGCGTATTCAGGACAATATGCGTTTGGCGCCGAACACTTATGTGATTTATATCAAGGAAACGGAAGCCGGCCGCGGCGAACTGCGCCCGAACAAGCTGCTGGTGATGGATCCGCGGGGCGAAGAAATTACGCTGGCCGGAGAAAAAACAAAAGAGCCGACCTTCGGCCTGCCGGCGATGTGGATTGACATGACGGCGCGCGAAGACGCCATGTTTCGCGGTTATACGGTCGTGGATTGCCCGACAATCATCACAACGCACATTACGGAATTGGTTAAAACCAATATGTCCGAACTGCTGAGCTATACGGAAACGCAGAAACTGCTGCATGAGCTGGACAAGGATCAGCAAAAGCTGGTTGAAGAACTGATCCCCAAACGCATTACGATCGGCGGCGTACAGCGTGTTTTGCAAAATCTGCTGACGGAACGGATTTCAATTCGCGACCTGCCGACAATTTTGGAAGGAATTTCCGAAGCCTGTTCGGTTACCCAGAGCCTGATGTTAATCACGGAACACGTCCGATCCCGTTTATCCCGCCAGATTTCAAATGCGGTTTCCGGTCCCGACGGCATTATTCCGCTGGTGACTTTATCGGGCGAATGGGAACAGCATTTTGCCGAGTCTTTATCGGGACAAGGCGAAGAAAAGCAAATAACCATGCCGCCCAGCCAGATTCAGAAATTTATTTTACGCGTCCGACAAGTGTTCGAAGAGCAGGCTTCCCGCGGAGAATCGCCGGTTTTACTGACCAGCCCCGGCATTCGTCCGTACGTTCGTTCAATTATTGAGCGCTTTCGGCCGACAACTGTGGTAATATCTCAAAATGAGATTCACCCCCGCGCGAAAATCAGAACCGTAGGACAAGTTTAGAGACCGTAAATGAAAATAAAAACCTACACAGCCCCGACAATGTCCGAAGCCATGGATTTGCTGCGCCATGAGCTGGGGGAAAACGCGATCATCGTTTCCACACAACGTTTGGGAACCGGGGCGGGCGTTCGTTTAACCGCCGCGATTGAAGAAAGCGCACGCGATGACGAAATCGAACGGCTGTACGGGGAAGAACCGCAGGAATCCGAATTTCAGCAATCCGTGCGCGAAACATTGTCTTATCATGCGCTGCCCCCGGCTTTGATTGATAAAATTATTTTGTATGTCCGGGAATCCAAAAAGAAAAACGAACTGGTTGCTTTTGCTTCTGCTCTGGATACGGTCTTTACGTTTCACCCGCTGCCCGAACAAATCAAAGGGCAGGCCTTTATGTTAACGGGTGCCGCCGGGGTCGGCAAAACCGTTATAACCGGAAAACTGGCAACGCGCGCGTGTTTGTCGGGGCGCAAAGTCGGTCTGATTTCCGCGGACACGGTTCGTGCCGGCGCGACCGAACAGCTGGTGGCTTTTACGAATATATTGGACATTACTTTGCTGAAAGCCAGGTCACCGGAAAATCTGCAATCGCATATCCGCGCTTTGCGCAAGACGTGCGATTTAATTTTTATTGATATGCCCGCCTTTAATCCGTTTCAGCCCAGCGACATGGAATACCTGAAGGCTTATATCGAAGCTGCAGACGTTCTGCCGGTTTTGGTGATGCCGGCCGGTGTGGATCCGCTGGAATCCATGGAAACGGCAGAAGCTTTTGCCGAAGCCGGCGCAATATATCTGCTGGCAACCCGTCTGGACGCCGCCAGACGGTTCGGCGGCGTTCTGGCCGCAGCGGACGCGGGCCGTTTAACACTGTGCGAAGCCAGTATGAGCCAAAACATCACACGCGGATTATCCCCGATCAACGCGGTTTCTTTGGCTCGTTTGCTTTTGATGTCATCGGAAGAATCCGATTCTGCTATAAGGAAAAAATTATGAATACGCCAACAACGCAAAACAACTCCGAACAGATATTGGCTTTGGCGCCCAGAAAGGTGCTCCGCCCGCAGGTACGCAACATGATTGCCGTTGCGTCCGGCAAAGGCGGTGTCGGGAAAACCTGGTTTTCCATTACTCTGGCGCATGCTTTGGCGCAAAGCGGCTTAAAAACGCTTTTGTTTGACGGGGATTTGGGACTGGCCAACATTGATATCCAGCTGGGATTGATGCCGACACATGATCTGGGCAGCGTCATTGCCGGAAAGATCACATTAAATCAGGCGATCTGCCATTACGACGACGGCAACTTTGACATCATTGCCGGCCGTTCGGGATCCGGCAGCCTGGCGAACGTGCCGATCAGTCGGTTGCAGCTGATCAATGACGACCTTCGTTTATTGGCCGGAGGCTACGACCGCGTCATTGTCGATCTGGGCGCCGGCGTCGAAAAACCCGTCCGCCTGTTTGCTTCGGCAGCGGCCAGCCTGATGATTGTCTGTACGGACGAACCGACATCGCTGACAGATGCTTATGCTTTTATAAAAATGATCTGCATGGAACAACAGCAGCCGAATATCAGCATTATCGTCAATTCGGCCAATTCTTACCGTGAAGGGGAAAGAACTTATACGACGCTGTTAAAAGCCTGCCAGGGATTCTTGCGTATTTCTCCGCCTTTGGCCGGCGTGATCCGCCGCGATACGCGCGTGCGCGACGCAATCCGCAACCAGACGTCCATTTTGCGCCGCCACCCGAATACTGAAGCCGCCGAAGATGTCCTGGCCATTGCCGCCCGGTTAAGCAAAGAATAAAGGTTAACAATGAGCAGTCCTGTCACAACGTTTCAAACTCTGGGAATGACTGCTCAAACTGCCGTGTCGGCGGCCGTTTCGGTAACGGACGTGCCCGAACAGCTGCAATCCCAGCCGACAGGGACGGTTTTGCCCGCGGTTATTACACCGCCCCGTGTACCGACAGAACTGCCGATCATCACGGTGACGTTACCTGACGGCACGGAAATGGCTTTTCCGGCCAAATTGCCTCATGTCCCGGGCGTCGAAACACCCGTCAGCCTGAAAATCCTGCCGCCGGAAGTAAAAAACGTTTTATCGTTTCGCCTTCATTTTTCTGCCCCTTTGCCGGATATTAAAGAAGCGGCCCGGGCTTTGGAAGCCGCCCTAAAAACACAATCGGCCGTTATCGAATCGCCGGTAAAGCCGATATCCGTTCAGGCTTTTGTTTTAAAATCCGTTCCCGAACAGATTGCGGCTTTGCTGCCCGAACCGGAAAAAAGCGAGCCTTTGCCCCGTTTAAACATTGACGGCAAGATTAATATTGAACTGACTCCGGATCAAAATGCTTTACCGGCTTTGACCCGCCGTGACATTGCCGCCGCCCCGCCCGGCATTCAGGCGACACCGATGCCGCAGGCTCCGGCAGACGAGATCATAAAAGTAATCGAGATGCCCAAAGAAATTCCCGATACCGAACAAATGCCCCGTCCGCCTTTGCCTGCCGCCGCCGGTTTTGCCGAAACGCCGAAAGCCGGCAATTCTTCTGTTTTTATGGCACAGACGACGGCCGCTTTGCCCGCTGATCTGCCGGAAAATTTTTCCTTTGCCGCACAAAAAAATCCCTCTTTGCCGTCCTTTTTACAAACGCCGAAAAGTGTTGTTGTTCCGGATTTTGCACCGACCGGCAAAACAGAAAACCAACCGGGAACAAGCGATATAAAAGATAACGCTTCGCCCGTTTTTTTGAAAACACCCCAAAATCCTTTTGTCCGGGAAGAAAAGGCCGTTCTTGCAGCATCACAAAAGGACCCGAGCTCAGCGCCTTTTCCCGTCCGACAGTCTTTCGAAGCGCAACAAAACGCATCGGCACCCCCGAACTTTTCCCCCGTTCGTCAGGATTCTTCCCCCGCTTCGGCGGCGACGATGCTGCAGGGAACCGTTTTTTTGCCGCAGGAAGATCAGATTCCCTTAATTATCACAAAGATCGGTGTCTTGGCCGTCGAAGAAAAAATCCATCTGCCGCACTTAACGCCGGTTCATGTTAAAGTTCTTTCTTTACCGGTTGAAAATGAATCGCCGATCATGCCGAAAACGCCGCTGCCCGAATTTAAAAACACCTGGACGGTATTGACAGATGCTCTGGAAACATTGCGCCAGACGGATCAGACTGCTTTTGAAGCCGTCAAAAATATTCTGCCGCACGTCGGAAACAGGCTGCCGGCGTTGATGTTGTCCTTTATGAATGCGGCCGCACAGAATGTTTCTTTTTCTTCTTTTATCGGCGAAGCCAACGTTTCGGCACTGCGGGCGACACCAAAAGGAGAACGGCTGTTAAAACAGTTGGAAAAAGAATTTTCCGCTTCACCCAAAAAAGCAACGGACGGACAAAACAGCTGGAACGGGTGGGATATTCCGTTTTTGTCGGGATCCGTCGTTGAACCGGTTTCTTTGTATTTACAGCGTCCGTCCGATGGCGATTTGCAACGCGGATCCGTTGAAAAACAACGCCGCAACGTCCGGTTTGTACTGGATCTGAATTTAACAAAGCTGGGAAAAATTCAAATGGAAGGACTGGCCTGCCGCAGCGAACGCCGGTTTGATTTGATTTTACGCCATCAAAACGATTTTCCGGCTTTTTTTGACAATACGATTCAGAATATATTTACGCAGACGTTATCGGCATTAAACTATACGGGCCTTGTCAAAGTTGACAGGACAAATGATTTTATTCTTTTTGCCCCCGATCAGGGCGGCAATATTAAACGGGGGGTTTTGGTTTGAACGACAAAAAAGGCTATTATGCTATTTTGCATTTATCCGAAACCGCCGGCGAAAAAGAAATCAAGGAAGCTTTTCGCCGCGAAGTCAAATTGTATCACCCGGATAAAAATCCCGATCCGCAAGCCAGGGAAATTTATTTAAAAATTAATGAAGCCTATCAGGTCTTAACCGATCCCGATGCCAGAAAAGCATATGACAACGTGCCGCAGGCGGCGGCCGATTTTATTCCGTGCTGCCGCTGCGGCAGGCACGCCCGCCAGCCACGTTATGTTTTGTTTGAAGAAAACGGTGTTCTGCACGGCGGTGTTTTTTGCCGCGATTGTGCGTCAAAGCAACAATTCCGATCAGCGGCAAAAATCTGGAAAAAATTTTTTTCGGCGCCGGTTCAAAGTTGGTCTTCTTTGAAAAACAATTATTCTTTCAAGCATATGCCGCCCGAAGAAAACTTCAGCGTTTTAATGCAGAACGCCGCCGCGTTCAGAAAGGAAAAACGCGTGGATCTCGCGCGATCTTTGGCGGAACAGGCGCGCAAGTTCGCCAAAGAACAAACGCAACGCGTCAAAATCAACATCTTTTTAAACGCTCTGCCCGAAGTCCCCAGACGCAAAGAACCGGACTTTTGGGAAATCCGTTGGACGGACACTTTACGCGTTTATCTGCCGTTGTTCCTCTGCCTGATTGTCGGACTGGTCATGCTGACAACGCCTTATTTGCACGAACTGATCCGTCCTCAGCATCAAGCTTCCCGCATCAGCGACTATAAACCGCAAAACGTTGTTCCTTTGAAATTCGATTTGTTGGACGAAACACAGCTGTATCATACGGTTGCTCCCCAGACTTCCGCCTACCAGGCCCCTTACACGGACAGCGGCATCATTTCTTTGTTACCCGAACAAACGACTTTAAGAATTACGGGATACGTCCCCAAAACAGACTGGTTTCAAGCCATGACCCCTTACGGCATGGTTGTTTTCGTTCGAAGAAAAGATTTAAAAAAAGGCATCGGGAAAGCCCCGATGCCCTATAATTCCAAAATCCTTTTGCCCAAAGATTAAGGAGCGTTTTCTTTTATAAAGGCTTTAATGTCCTGTCTGATTTGATCCACAGTAGGTTCTTCGCTCAATCGATAACGCAGGATATTAACACCGGCATTCTGCAACATTTTTTCGCGGCGCAAGTGACGTTTTTGTTCGTTGAGACCTTCTAATTCAACGACACAAACAATATTTAAAGCCGCATTACAAATCACGAAGTCGACCCTTTTTAAATTAAACGGTGCCCACATGTCCCAGTGATTTGTTTCAATCAAGGCCCGCATTGAGACATGAGGAAAAACACTGCAACCGACAGGTACGGCCTGACACAACAAATTGAAGAACTTAGCCTCCGTTTCGTTTAAGATCTTTTTGGGTCTGTAATATTTACTGATGATATCGCGTTGCTTATCGGAAACCCAGGCAAAGATACACAAGATAACGTATCCGATAATCAATAAAGCAATAATCGAGCCGATTAAGTATATACCGTTCCCCGTCAAAAGTGTCTTAACCAATGATGTTAATGTTGTGTCCATTGTCGCCTCTTCTTTATCTGCATATTTTAGTGTACGAAAAACAGTATAGAACAGTAAGTTACCAAAGTCACATTTTAACAATAAAACTTAACTGTCAGCCGGATTGCCTTTTACAGCTCTTTTTGCTAAAGTAACTTGGTCGGAAAAATCACCGACAGGGCGTCAGAAACCCTTGAGTATATAGCCGCCTTGTGTATGGCGGTCAATAAGTTATGCACCGAATCTGTCCTGAAACGGGCGGATTTCGGTGAATAAGGCCTATGCTGAATAAGCCGAGCCGTTTGTATACTCACGGTTTCTGAAAATCCGCCCACCTACAAAGGTGGGTTTTATTTAAACAATACGAAAGGATTTCAGAAATGAAAAAAGTTTTTCTTTTTATACCGTTGCTGGCTTTGGTTGGATGCGCACCTCAGATTGCCAAAAACGGAACGACAACTTCGGTTTCTTATCAACAGAACGGAACAAATTGTGTTTACACGGAAAAATTTGATGACGTTTTTTTTGTGCCTGAACGGAAAGGATTTTCCATAAAAGAAAAAAAAGTGTCTATTGAAAGAAAATCCAATACGATTACTTTTGCCGACACAAAATGTTCTGCTCTGATTTTAAAAGAAGTCGAACGGGATACGCATAAAAGTGCGCTTTCAAATAATTTTCAGAAACCGACATCCGTAGAAAACAAAATTACTCACAATAACAATAAATCGGGATTTTTTTATTAGGTAAACTAAAAGCCCCGTCAATGGCGGGGCTTCCTTTTTTAGATTATACCTTTTCAATTTTAAAGCAGACTGTCGCTTCTCCGACTTCTTCGGCGGGTCCGTCAACGTTTGATCGTTCATCAAAAGAAACGGCCAAGACCTGTTCACAGATATAGTCTTTGTTTTCCTTCAACGCTTCCAACACAACAGAAGATTCGGAAGCATATTCGACGACTATTCTGTCAGAAACATCAAATCCGCTGTCTTTGCGTTTTTGCTGCACCAAACGGACGAAGTCGCGGGCAATGCCTTCGCGTTCCAGTTCAGGACGCAATTCAACATCTAACACAACTACCGCCGTGTTATCCGGCAAAGCCTGACCGGCGTTGCCGTCTTTTAAAACCAAACGCAATTCAAATTCTTCGGGTAACAACGTCTGTCCGGCAATCGACAACGTGCCGTCCGCGTTTGCCGTCCATTCGTTTGTTTTGGACGCCGCCAAAATATCTTTCATAAACCGTCCCAAACGTTTCCCGACCAACGGCGTAATGATGTATAACGTCTTGTCCGCCAAATCGGTCACGTCTTGTCCGAAAACAACTTCTTTGACATTAACTTCGTCTTTAATCAATTCGACATAATCCGCCAGACGCGCGGCGTTGTTTCCCGCCACCGTCATGGACGCCAACGGCAAACGGTTGCGCAATTTGTGATCCTCACGCACCGATTTCGCCGTAGAGCAGATCGCGCGGACAAAGTCCATGTCGGCAACCAGCTTTTCATCGGCTTCAAAGATTTTATAATCGGGATAATCCGTCAAATGAACGCTTTCTTCGCCTGTCAAAGCCCGATAAATGTATTCGCACGTCAAAGGCATCAACGGTGCCGCGGCTTTGACCAGCGTCACCAAAACCGTATATAAGACATCGAAAGCTTCTTGTCCGTTTGAAACGTCCCAGAACCGCGCGCGCGAACGGCGAATGTACCAGTTGTTCATCAGTTCCAAGAAATCCGAAACATCGGCACAAGCGGCCACGATATCGCATGCGTCAAGTTCTTCGGTCAGGTTTTTCACCAGATCCCGCGTCTTTGCCAAGATATAACGGTCAAGAACGTCTTTTGCCGTCGTCGTGAGTTTGGCTTTCAGCCCTTCCGCATTGGCGTACAGCGTAAAGAAGTAAAACGCGTTCCACAGCGGAATCAAAGCCTTGCGCGACGATTTGGCAATTTCCTTTCCTTCGCGGTCAATCGACAGGTTGCCCCCGCGCAAAATCGGCGAAGACACCAAAAACCAACGCAAAGCGTCAGACCCCAGCGTATTGAACACGTCCGCCGGATCGGGATAGTTGCGCAGCCGTTTTGACAGCTTCTGTTGGTTTTCGTCCAGCACAACGCCGTGGCACAGACATGTTTTAAACGGCGCGCGGTCGAACAGAGCCGTACTCATCACCATCAGGGTATAGAACCAGCCACGCGTCTGCGCCAGATATTCGACAATAAAGTCCGCGGGCGAATGGTTTTCAAACCATTCTTTGTTTTCAAACGGGTAATGCACCTGCGCGAACGGCATGGATCCCGATTCAAACCAGCAGTCCAGAACGTCTTCGACGCGGCGCATCATGGACTTTCCGGTCGGATCGTCCGGATTCGGACGCACCAGCGTATCAATGAACGGACGATGCAGATCAGTAATTTTTACGCCGAAATCCTTTTCCAGTTCCGCGATTGACCCGTAAACGTCCACGCGGGGATATTTCGGATCGTCGGATTTCCACACGGGGATCGGCGTTCCCCAGAAACGATTGCGCGAAATGGACCAGTCGCGCGCACCTTCCAACCACATTCCCATCGCTCCGTTTTTAACGTGTTCCGGAATCCAATTGATCTTTTGATTGTGCGCAACCATACGATCGCGAAAATCCGTCACTTTGACAAACCAACTGTTGATCGCTTTATAAATCAACGGCGTATCCGTGCGCCAGCAGTGCGGATAACTGTGCTTATACATTTCCTTGCGCACCAGTTTCCCTTCCGCCTTTAAGCGTTTGATAATCGGTTCGTTGGTTTCAAAAACCTGCATTCCTTCGTAATCGGGGACTTCTTTGGTAAAGCAGCCTTTGCCGTCCACCGGACAGATCACGGGAATATGATACGGCTGGCAGGCGATCATGTCGTCTTCACCAAATCCCGGAGCAATATGAACAATGCCGGTACCGTCTTCTGTTGAAACGTAATCGGCCTGAATAATCTGGAAACAGTTCGGCGTCCCTTTGAAATAATCAAACAAAGGTTCGTACGTCCGCCCGACCAGTTCCGCGCCTTTGACCGTTTTGATTTTTTCGGCTTTGGCCAGTTCGCGTTTGTACCGCCCCGCCAAAGCGGAAGCCAGAATGTACTGAACGCCGTCTTCTTCATAAACGTCGTAATCGAATTCCTTATTGACGCACAAGGCCAAATTTGACGGCAAAGTCCACGGCGTTGTCGTCCACGCCAGAATTTTGACGGGTTTTGTTTCACCTGCAACCGGGGTCAGCGTAAACATAACGGTTATGGACGGATCTTCGCGTTCGCGGTAAGAATTGTCCATGCGCGTTTCAAAGTTTGACACCGGCGTTTCGGCAGCCCAGCTGTAAGGTAAGATACGAACACCTTCATACAGAAGCCCTTTTTTATACAATTCCTTAAAGGCCCAGATAATGGATTCCATATACGGCAGATCCATTGTCTTATAATCATTGTCAAACGCGACCCAGCGCGCCTGGCGCGTAACGGTCTGTTCCCATTCGTTGGTATACATCAAAACGCGTTCGCGGCAGACTTCGTTAAATTTACCGATTCCGTATTCGGAAATGGCGGCCCGCCCGGAAATGCCCAAAAATTTTTCGGTTTCCATTTCCGCCGGCAAACCGTGACAATCCCATCCGAAACGACGTTCGACACGATGACCGCGCATTGTTTGATAACGCGGAATAATATCTTTGACGTATCCTGTCACCAAATGGCCGTAATGCGGCAACCCGTTGGCAAACGGAGGGCCGTCGTAAAAAACATATTCGTTTGATCCTTTTTCACCGGCCGCGCGATTGACAACGGATTTTTTAAATGTGTCGTCCGCACGCCAATAATCCAGAATTTCCCGTTCCAAGGCGGGAAAATCGGCTTTTGCCTGAATTTCGGGATAATATTTTGTTTTTTCCGTCATCGTTTTCCACTTCAGTTGCAGTTAACTCTGTTTTATATAAAGCTTTTTTAAACAGATAGCGAATATTGTCAATAGAATCCTTGACGACAAATACATTTTACGTGATTCTGAAAGGAATTTGATTTTAAAAGCAAACAGGAAACAAACTATGGGGCAGGATACCTCTTTCGAAAACGAGCCGGAGTCCATTTCCGATGACGGCAAAATGATATTTTCCGAAAGCACTTCTTCACACAAACACCCGAAATGGTATGAAGATTTCAGTATTACCGTCGGATTAATCCTCAGTGTCATATGGGGATACGTTGTTGTTGATTATGTTCTGGCGACCGGCTGGTGGGCCGCGCGTTTTGAAATGACACCGCCGGAATTTATGAGCTTTGTCGCCGGTGCTTTATCTCCGTTTGCTTTTATATGGGTAGCGGCGGCGTATTTTTCCGCACAAAGAAAATATATTAAAGAAGCAAAAAAACTGCGTGCCTATATTTTTGAATTTATCCACCCGAATGCCAAAAACAAATTATACGTCAAATCTCTGCTGGACGATATCCGTCGACAGACGGCCGATTTGAATACGGTTTATGACCGGTTAAAGGACTGTACCGCCGATACCGGATCCGCTTTGGCCGAACGCGTCAGAGAATTAACGGCCATTGCCGATTCTTTGGAACAAAACGTTGATGAATCCGTTCAAAAAATCAAAGACAAAAGCAACGATTTAAAAGCCGCGGCAGATGCCGTCGACACCCAAACCGTCCGAAACATCGAATTGTTGGAAACGAATCTGAACGCTGTCCGGCAAGCGGCAGATACGACAACGCAGACTTTATCGGCCATCGGTTCCTCTTTACAATCCGACACGGCCGCTTTAAAGGAAACGGGAACAGCTTTAACGGACAAGGCCATGCAGCTGTCGGCAGAGCTTCGGGATCAAAACACTTTGCTGCGCAATGCGGCCGAAAACGCCTGCGATATCTTAACACGCCAGACGGCAGCGGCAACAACCGCTTTGACGGCACAGACGGAAATGATCGTCAAGGCGGGAAATGACGTTTATGCAACATTGGACGAACAATCCGTCCGAATTAAACAGGATATTCAGACCCAAGTTGCCCTGATTACCGATTCCGGCAAAGAAGCCGGCGATCATATGTCTGTCATGACCGCCGATCTGGAAGAACAAACCGCCTTGCTGCGCGAAGCGGCCGAAACGGCGCGGACAAACACGGAAAAAATGCTGGGCGGACTGGAACGGCGCATTGAAACGTTGGAAGAAATTTTTGAACGGCAAAACAACGTTATTTCCGACAAAGATGCCTTATTGACACAGACATCCGAAAAACTGCAGACAACGTTTAAAGAACAAAACGCTCTGCTGGATCAGGAAGCGGAAAAAATCATTGCCCGGTTTAAGACAATTGAAACAACGCTGGATACTTATCTGAACGAAATTAACGCCGCATCGACCAATGCCGTGGAACAGATTTCTTCCGTTTCCAATGCGCTGAACGACAAAGCCGAACAAATTACCAAGGCGGGTTCTCGGGCCAGAACGGAAATTTCCACCGTTGACGAAGAAATCGAAAATCGTGCCGATCTGTTAAATGCCGCGGCATCGCGACTGCGTTCGGACGCGGAATCCGTATCGGGTGCTTTGGCCGAACATACGCAAAGATTAACGACGGCGCTGGACGAAGCGTCTGAAAAACTGGCCGTCATACAGGAAAATATCAACACCGGCATTTCGCAAATTGATACCAGCGTTTCCAATGCCGAAGAAAAATCCGAAACGGCCTGTCAGAAACTGACTAAACAGGCCGGCGAATTGTCCGATCTGACCGGCGCATTGGTTTCGCAGGCAATTGTGACGGAAACATCGCTGGCTCAGCAACAAAAATACGTTTCCAATGCTTCGGCCAAACTGGAAGAAGCAAAAACAACGCTGAAAGAACAGGCCGATGATCTGACCGGTATTGCCGAACTGTTGGATTCCCGGGCGGCCGAAACGGTTGTGCGACTGTCCCGCCTGCTGGAAGACACCATAAATCAGGCCGGAAAAATCACTGATCAAATCAATGAAATCGACACGTCTTTGTCCAATAAAATCAATGCGCTTGATTTATCATCACAGCGAACGGTCGTTGCCAACAACACTTTGCGCGAAGAACTGGAACGTCATAAAACCCTGCTTGACGCTTCGGCACAGCGCATTTCGGCTTATGCCGAAGAACTCAGCGCCGAAATTACGCGCCAGACAACACAGATGGACATTTCCTCCGAACTGATCAAGTCGCGTTCGGAAAAAGCCGTTTTACAAATCGACGAACAGTTCAGAAAACTGACCGAAGACGCGCAAAACATGCTTGACAGCACGCAGAACGCTTCAACCGTTCTGGCGGATCAGTCAGAAAAAATCGAAACGCTGTTCAGTCGGCAGAACACGACTCTGTCCGCCGTTTCGGATAAACTGTCCGAACAAAGTGCGCAGGTTGCCGCCATGCTGCGCGAACAATCCGAACAGGCCGACAAAGATCTGGAACGTCTGGTTTCCCGAATCCATCTGATCGAAGAAGGCTTAAGCGTTCAGACAAAAGAACTGACAAACGCCTCCGAAATGACGGTGTCTCAGCTGGAAAACGTCGGCGCGGCTTTGACCCGTCAGACGGATACCCTGACGAACTTAAGCGAAACGGCAAAAACAAAAATAACGGAAACGGGCAACATTATGATGCAGGCGGCGCAGAAATTAACGTCTGTCACGCAGGACACCTGTACCCGCAACATTCAATCGACAACGGCTTTGGAAAACAAACAAAACGAGTTCAAGCAGTCCGCCGACGAACTGATTCAGCGCATTACGGAACTGCAAAGCGAAATTGAGGAACAAACGGACGGGCTGCAAAAACAATCCGCAAAATCAACGCAGCAGGCCGTTATGATCCGCGATTCCATGCAGCGACATATCATCGATCTGGGTGATGTTGCCAATATCGTTGCCACACAGTCACGCATGGGCGAGGCTTCTTTAAGCAATCAGATCAATTATTTAAAGGAAGCGGCCGAAGACGTTATGACGCATATCCGCAACATCAACGAAGCCGTGCGCAAAAACACAAACGACCTGTTGACGGCTTCGTCGCGGATCGGCTTTGAACTGGACGCCATGGGCGAAAACCTGCGCCGCAGAAACGAAGAAGCGTCAAAAGCCGCGGAAGACAGCCTGTCACGTTCGCAGACAGCCGCTCAATTCCTGGAAGAAAAGGCACACCTGCTGGCCGATATGACCGATCAGGTTGTCAACGGATTAACCAATGCCGGCAGCGAATTTTCGGCGCAGGCAAACAGGATTGAAGCCGCCGGAGAAATCGCACGCGAACAAATCGAAACGACCGGGGAAACTTTCCTGGTGCAGTCTCATCAACTGACCCGCATTTCCGAAGAAGCGCAAAAAGCCATTAAAAACTTCAGTGTCGTCATGCGCGAACGAGCCGTTGATTTCAACAAAACGGCCGAAAATGCCGGTGAACGGGTTCATGCTTTAAACGAAACCGTTCAGCAGATCGGCAAAGAATTTGAAGAAATGTCCAACAAAGGCGTCATTCAGATTGACTTAGCCGGCCAGCGGCTGCGCGCCATGATCAGCGAAGTGGCCGGTAATTCCGAACGTATCGCCGTAGAAGTAAAAAAATCCGGCGAACAATTTGTCGATCAGTCCGATTTATTGTCAATTGCGGCGGAAGATGCTTTAAAACGTTTGCAGGATTTGCTGACTGTCATGCGCGACAACGCCAAAGAAATTCAGGAATCCGGCGAAAAAATTTCCGCTCAGTCCATCAAGCTGGGCGGCGCGTTCAATCGCCAGGTGCAGGCATTGATTTCCGCGTCCCGATCGGCGGAAGAATATCTTTCTGCTTTGGATAAGAAAAAAGAAGACGCCGATACCGAACGCTTTATGCGCGAAGCCTCTTTTATTATTGAAAAGCTGCAGTCTTTAGGCGTTGACATGGCGCGTATTTATACGCCGAATGTTGAAGAAGATCTGTGGAAACGCTATTATTCCGGCGACAGAAGCGCCTTTATCCGACATTTATCCCGTGCCGTAGACAAGCATCAGGTGCGCAAAATGACGGATCTGTTTACGGAAAACGCCGAATTCAGGGAATGCGTGTCACGCTATGTGTCCGAATTTGACGGCATTTTGGCGCGCGCGCAGGAAAACGAACGTGCCGACGTGCTGACGGGCGTTCTTTTGGGATCGGAAGCCGGGCGCTTATATATGCTTTTGTCCCGCGTTTTCCATAAAGAAGCCTGATCAGGCATCCGGAAATATGATCGTTTTATGAAAGAGTTACAAAGAAATAGACAAAAGTTTCTTTTTTGTTTATTTTAGTAAGTAAGGCATTTTATTTTTGGAGATTTTGTCATGACGGCAGATTCTTTGGGTCAAAAACAAATCCCGACATTAAAACTTTCATCAAAGACATTGGACAACTATGCTGCGGCAGCGGGGCAGAAGTACCTGAAAATGTGCGACCGCATCAAACAAAAAGTCAAAAGCACACCCGTCCTGAACAAGATTGTCCATAACGTCAAAGCGTGGGACGAAAAAATGACCCAGAAACACGGTGCCGCCTATAAATTTGCAAAAGGCGCCGTGATCGGTACGGCCATCGGCGTCGGCTTGGCTGTTGCCGGCCCCGAAGTTGCCGCAGCTTATGCCGCCATTAATGCCGCCCGTGCAGCGGGTACCTTGTTGGCAGAGGCTGAAAAAGCCCGCCAGGAAGGAAACGTTTCCGGATTTTCGGATTTTGCCGCTAAAAACAAAACGGCCGTCGGTCTGGCTGCTTTGTCCGTTGGCGTATCGGCCATGGGGGTTTCTGCTGGCGCAATAGAAGGACAGACAGCAGCCGTTATATCCGGAATCAGACAAGTTGCCGTCGGCGGTATGATGGCAACCGCAACGGCTTCAAAGATTCATAAAGTTAACGCTGATCTGAAGGCCGGAAAAATCACCGAAGAAGCCGCAAAACAGGCTAAAAAAGAACATTGGGCCGATTTAGGGGGAAAATTGGCCGGTTTGGCTGCCGTTTCATCGATTTCATCACAGATGCATACAAATGCCGAAACGAACAATCAAATGCCGGATCAGACACAACCCCAAACACCGGATCCGACTCCTGCCCCTGCACAAACCTATGACGGCGGTACTTTGCCCGAAGTCGTTGTGACAGCTCCGGTGCCCGAACCGACACCGGCTCCGACGCTTGAATCGACACCTGCCCCGGCTCCGACTCCCGCCCCCACACAAACTTATGACGGCGGCACTTTGCCCGAAGTTGTTGTAACGGCTCAGGCGCCCGAACGTGTTCCGTTGCCGGAAGCTCCCGTTATTTCCAGACCGGACTTGCCGCCATTACAGCCGTTGCCGGAAATCCAACCGCCTCAACCTGAACCTGTTCTGCCCGAAATTCGTACACCGGCAGATCAAAGACCGATCAATGTTGAAAAAGATACTTTTGTTTCCTATACGCAAAAGGTTTCGCCGACAACAAATACCTTTAGCCTGAACATAGCGGATAATGATCATATCTCTAATGATTATGACAGTTCTTCTTTGTTTGTTGAAGTGCAGGATATTAAGGGATCCGATGCAAAACTGATGTCAATGTCCGTTCACAACGATAATCAGTATTCCGATATTCCGACAATGCATATTGATGCTGACGGCAAAGTAACGGAACTGCCGGATTGGCATGCCATGCCCGATGCAAACGGTGACAGTCATTTATCCGACAGCGAAATACGAAATTGGGCGGCAAAACGCCAGGCGTCATTGCAATCCGTCTTATCCGAACAAGAAGCGCGCAATGTTGTCATGACGGAATTAAGCGAAGAAGCAAAATTGTATAACGGCAAGAATATTTGCACGATTGAATCGGAACAAAATTCCGGCACGACCAAATACAGCGGGCCGGCAGACGGTTTAAATAAAGGCGGAGAAAATGCTGCGGCCCGTGTCCGCGACATTGGTTCCCAGCAGGCAGATAAAATTGCGAATTCCGCCCGGGAAGTTATGTGCGACCGTATTGACACACAAGGAAATGAACGTCAGGTCAGCGCAACGGAAAAACAAATTCAGACTGCGGATCAGTTGTTACGATCCATTGCTGACAGAGTCAAAAGCAGAGGCGGCTGACAGGCAGGCTTTTAATGGAAGATGTTTCTTTTTTATATGCGGATTTACAACGTTACAAAAAAGATCCTGCCGGTTTTGATGATGAAAAAAAAGAACAGCTTTCCGGCAGGACAGAGGCTTTTTTAAACGAGTATCTGGCGGACAAAATCATTTTTGAAACGGACGCGGCACCGGAATTATTAATGTTGCTGCAAAAGGCTGCCGTTTTTGACAACCTGCGGGACAAGATTAAACAGGCCCGGAAAAAACTGCAAAAACAATTAAAGGATTTTGACGAACGTTACGGTTTTACCGATTTGGAAACCGTTGCGCCGGAATTAATCGAAAAGAATATTGATAAAATCGGCGTTTTGGCTCAGATGCCGATTAAAGATCGTCCCGACTTTAAACAAATATTTGATATTATTGCCAATGTTGATTTAACCGATGAAAATGGAGACTCTTTAGGACAAGCCGGGCGAGATCGGGTTGAAACAACCGTTATCGAATTGGCCAGAACAGATACTTTTTTCTGCCTGTTGGGATCAAAAAACCTCAATATGGAGGAATATTTCAGCGTTCTGCACGACGCAATGCAAATTAATCTGATCGGCCTGTTTTACACCGAAGAAATCGTTAAATATTATCCTTTAAACGACGAAACGAAACGAAAAGCCGCCGATTATATGGAAAAACTGATCAATTTGATTAAATAAGCACTGCTCTTACAAACGAAAAAGTGTATAAAGGCAGTTCTTTGGACAGATAATTTAGAACCATTAAAAATAATCATTTTGTTACTTGCTTTTTAATATCTTTTCTTATATTATTTTTTTGAAAAGAATGCTCAGGGGAGGTTCTTTTAACACAGCAATGTCATGTTGCTTATGAAAGGATATGACGATGACAACAACTTTACTGCCTGTCGTTCAAAACGGCATACAATCATATTTAGCATCAATACGGCGCATTCCTGTTCTGTCAGCGGAAGAGGAATACATGCTGGCCAGTCGGTTTCGCGATCACGGTGATTTAACCGCTGCGAAAAAGTTGATTTCGGCGCATTTGCGTTTAGCGGCAAAGATTGCTTTTTCTTATCGTTTTTACGGTCTGCCGCTGGAAGATTTAATTTCCGAAGCCAACATCGGTCTGATGCAGGCGGTCAAACGGTTTGAACCTGACAAAGGAAACCGGCTGTCGACTTATGCTGTCTGGTGGATCAAGGCCGCCATTAACGAATTTATATTAAAATCTTGGTCATTGGTACGAATCGGGACAATCGCGGCGCAAAAACGATTATTTTATAATCTGCGCAAAATCAAAGCACGCTTAGGATTATACGGGGATTCTTCTTTGGATGCCGACAGTGTCAAAGAAATATCCCGCGACTTAAATGTTCCGGAAGAAGACGTAACCGAAATGGATATGCGTTTAAACGGCGATGTTTCTTTAAACACGCCTGTATTTAACGACGGTTATGCCGAACGCCAGGATTTTTTGACGGATGAAGCAAATATCGAAAATGATCTGGCAGATCGCCAGGAAAGCAATATTCGTCTACAACTTCTGGCCCAAGCAATGGAAAAGCTGAACGAACGTGAACAGATCATTATTCGGGCCAGACGGTTATCCGAAACCCCGGACACACTGGACGCTTTAGGCGAACGGCTGGGCATTTCCCGCGAACGTGTCCGCCAGATTGAAAACCGCGCTATTGAAAAAATGACGCAGTATATCCAAAACCGCTGCTAGCCGCAGGGGGTACTGGCCGTACGGGCGTCAGTTTTTTGGAGTTCTTGCCGCCGGCACGATCTGATCCCCTGTCTGGAAGACGTTGTGCCTGTGGCGCTGCCACCCTGTCCGGAGGACGTTAAGCCTGTGGCGCCGCCACCCGGGAGGACGTTTTCCCCCTACGGGTAGTAGCCGTACGGGGTACTGGTCGTACGGGCGTCAGTTTTTTTGGGGTTCTTGCCGCTAGCACGACCTAATCCCCCGCCGGGAGGACGTTTTCCCCCTACGGGTAGTAGCCGTACGGGCTGCTAGCCGCAGGGGGTACTGGCTGTACGGGCATCAGTTTTTTGGGGTTCTTGCCATTGGCACGACCCAATCCCCGCCGGGAGGACATGATCCCCGCACGGGTAGTAGCCGTACGGGCTGCTAGCCGCAGGGGGTACTGGCTGTACGGGCATCAGTTTTTTGCTTTCTTGCCGCTGGCACGATCTGATCTCCCGTCGGGAGGACATGATCCCCGCACGGGTAGTGCCCCGTCGGGAGGGCGTTGTCCTCCTACGGGTAGTACCAGTCCGTGTTTTTTCTTGCCGACAGACAGTTTTATTTGTCCGTTTTTCATATCGGTGGTTGTCAAGACGATATTTTCGCCCGAAACAACGGCGTCATTGATTTTAACCCCGTTTTGCGCGATCAGGCGTTTCGCTTCGCCCTTGCTGGCCGTCAGTTTTAACCGAACCAGAGCTTCAGTCAGCGGCAGATTGTCAACAAAATCAATCATGGGCAGATCGCCGCCGGCTGCGCCTTCCTCAAACGTTTTACGCGCCGTTTCCGCAGCGGCAACGGCGGCTGTTTCCCCGCGACAGAGCTTTGTTGCCTCAAAGGCCAAGATTTTTTTAGCTTCGTTGATTTCTTTATCCTGCAAAGCCTCCAGCCGGCGGACTTCGTCCATCGGCAGATCCGTATAAATCCGCAGACATTTGCCGACTTCGGCATCGCCGATATTGCGGAAATATTGATAGTAATCGTAAGCGGACAGCTTTTCGTCATTAATCCAGACGGCATTGCCTTCGGACTTGCCCATTTTTTTGCCCGAAGAATCCGTTAAAATCGGACTGGTAAAGCCGAACAGCTCCACGTCCAGCTTGCGCCGTCCCAGCTCTGTCCCCGAAGTGATGTTGCCCCATTGATCCGATCCGGCGATCTGCGCGCGGCAACCGAATTTTTCATACAGACGGCAGAAATCGTACCCTTGCAGCAGCTGATAATTAAATTCCAGAAACGTCATTTGCTGTTCGCGTTCCAGACGCGTTTTCACGCTTTCCATTGTCAGCATGCGGTTGACGGAATAATACGTTCCGACATCACGCAGAAAATCCAGATAATTAATGTCTTTAAACCATTCATAGTTATCCACGATTTCGGCGCCGGACGGCGTATCGTCAAAACGAATAAATTTGGCATAAGAGGATTTCAACCCCGCGATATTGTGCGCAATTGTTTCGGGCGTCATAAAGGGACGCAGTTTGTCTTTGCCGGACGGATCACCGATACGCGCCGTTGCGCCGCCGACCAACATAATCGGCTTGTTTCCCAGTTTCTGAAACCAGCGCATCATCATAACCGGTACCAGGTGACCGACATGCAAACTGTCCGCCGTCGGATCGGACCCCAGATACCCTACGGCCGGCCGGTTTGATTTTTCACATTCATACAGATAAGCGTCAAAGCCTTCTTCGTTCGTGCATTGATTATAAAAACCGCGTTCGGCCAGAATACGCAGAAATTCCGATTTAAATTGTGTCATCAAAAAACGCCCCGTTTGGATTTTATTAAACTATTGCGGCTATGATATTTAGCAGTAAATACGAACGAACTCAACAGCAAAGAAGGGAAAATATGGAAGTCATCAAGCCCTTGACGGCCCTGGGACTTATGAGCGGAACCTCCATGGACGGCGTTGACGCGGCTTTATTGGTTACCGACGGTGTGGACATTTTCGAATACGGTAAAGCTTTAAGCCGTCCTTATGATATGGATATGCGCGCGGATCTGCGTTCCGTTACGGGGCGCAACGCCTGCAAAGACAACAAAAAAATTAAAGATGTCGAACGCAAAATGACTCTGTTTCATGCCGAAGTCGTTTCCGAATTATTGGATTCGGCCGGGCTGAGAGCCGAAGACGTTGACGTAATCGGCTTTCACGGACATACCGTTTATCATAATCCTGCAGAAAAAATCTCTGTCCAAATCGGTGACGGCGATTTGCTGGCCGAACAGACCAGAATTCCTGTTGTCAATCGTTTTCGCAACTCTGACATAGCCAACGGCGGACAAGGCGGACCGATGATGTCGTCTTATCACGCGGCTTTGGCGCGGGATTTGGAAAAACCGTTGGTCATTTTAAACATCGGCGGCGTGGCAAAGCTGACATGGATCGGGGAAAACGGCGAATTAATCGCTTTTGACACGGGGCCCGGAAACGCCCTGATTGATGACTGGATGATGAAAAAGCACGGCACAAATATGGATTTTGACGGCAATATGGCCGCCGCCGGAACGGTAAACGAAAAAATCGTTTCTTTGATGATGAAAAGTGATTACTTTGCAAAAAAGCCTCCGAAATCTTTGGATCGTGACGAATTTTCCCAAAAAATATCGGAACACCTGGAAGGCGAAAACGTTGCCGACGGTGCAGCGACCTTAACAGCCTTTACGGCACAAGCCGCCGCCAGCGCCGCAAAAGATTTTCTGCCCAAACCGGCTAAACGCTGGATCATCTGCGGCGGCGGAGCAAATAACCCGACGCTGGTGCGCATGTTACGCCAAAAAATTAACGCACCGGTTGCTCTTGCGCGCGAAGTCAATTGGAACGGCGATTTTCTGGAAGCACAGGGGTTTGCTTTTCTGGCTGTCCGGTCCTTGTTCGGATTGCCGTTGTCCTTTCCGACGACAACCGGTGTGCCGCATTCAATGTGCGGCGGGCTGCTGCACAGCGTCCCTGCCTTGATCAAAGAAAAGAAAAACAGATAAATCGGCAGCTCTTTTAAAAAATAAAAAACAATACTCTTGACCCCTTAAAAAAAAGGGGATAAACCTTTCCTGCTTTTAAGAATTTTCCTTTTAACGAAAGGACGAAAACGATGATTGACGAAGAAGATTACGGTAAAATTATCGAAGCTCATGCCCATATCGGCACCTGGAGCGCCGACAACGCCGATTTTACCGAAGAAACGCTGAATGCTGTTTTTGACGAACCGTTTACGGTATCGATTAATGGCGAAGAAGAAGAAAACGAGGTCGTTTACGTTCTGGTTTCCAATATGAGCGGAATTGATCAGCTGCCCGACGGTTCACCGAAAATCGATGAAATCGAAGCCAATACGGAAATGCTGGACATTGCCGCCGAAAATCCCAAATTAAAAACGCTGATTGTCGGTCAGCCCGGTTACGGCGATGCAAATAACCTGGCCGATTTGATCGAAGAACGCGGCGATGAAATTTATGGCATAAAGCTGCACCCCAACACATTAATGCTGAATGCGAACGATCCGTTGTACGAACCGTATTTGGCCGTTGCTCAGGAATATGACCTGCCCGTTTTGTTTCATTCGCAGGATAATTATTCCGATCCGCTGTATATTTACGAAACGGCGCGCAAATTCCCGGAAGTACCGGTCATTTTGGCTCATATGGGCATGGGAAACGATGATAATCACTGGTATACGTTCGGTATTTTGCAGGCGGCTTTACGTTCCGAAACGGCAAACTTATATGCCGATATTTCCTGGTTGTCGCCCGAAATGATCGTTGCCGTGTTGCAGCGTGCCGATGAAGAAACAATTTATCATTTAATGTTCGGAACGGATATTCCGCTGGGACCTTATTCCGATCCGGCGGCTTATCCCGACCGCGTCAGTGAAGTAAAATCCGCCATTGCCGATGCTTTTGAAGAAGAAGAGGCAGAGGAATTAATTCACAGGATTTTTTACCAAAATGCTTACGAACTGTTTTTTGCAGGTCGTGAATAACAAAAAAATCCCTTAAAATTTTAAGGGATTTTTTTATCCTGAGCGCATGTTTTATAAAAAAGAACCGTTTATCTAACATAAAGGCTTTACGGAAAACGACCTATGACTGCAGACGATCAGACAGACGAACAGCTTATGCGTGCAACGGCAGGATCTGATGCAGCGGCGTTTCAAAAGCTGTTGGATCGGTACAGTCAACGGGTATTCGGTCTGGCGTGGCGGCTTTGCGCCGACAAGACGGAAGCAGAAGATTTAACGCAGGAGGTTTTTTTTAAAGTATGGCGGAATGCCGGTGCGTGGCAACCGCAGGCAAAATTGGAAACATGGCTGTATCGGATTTTATACAACCTGTTCATAGACAGCCGCCGACGGATCAAAATACAACCGGACGCATTAAGCGAAGATATTCAATCTGATGACAATACGCCGGAACAAAATTTAATCCGCAAAAAAAACATTCAGGAAGTTGCCGCTGCGGTAAATTCGCTGCCCGACCGTCAGAAAGAAGCGCTGATTCTGTGCTATTATCAGGGATTAAAGGCCAAAGAAGCCGCCGAGATCTTATCCGTATCGCAAGGAGCATTGGAATCTTTGCTGTTTCGTGCCAGACAAACGCTGAAGGAAAAATTAAAACTAAAAGAATAAGGGGGAATTGCGATGGATTTTAATTCTTTTCAAAAGATGGTGCAGACCTTTGGTGCCTGCCGCGCCCGCTGGGAAACAAAAGAATTTGAAGCCGCTTCGGCCTGGGCCGAAACCCCTCGGGGCGCCGATATCATTCGTTCGGAACAAAAACTGGACGAACGGCTGAATCTGTTCCGCCCGCCTGTATGTGCCGGACTATCCGACCGTTTATATGCAGCGCTTTTAAACGAAAAAACACAACGGCAGTTTTTGTTTATTTTGCGTTATTCAACATGGCTTTCTTTGTTGTTTATGATCGGCGGATTCTGTCTGGGGTGGTATCAAACCCGACAGGTTTACATCAATACGCAAAGCTATTTTGATACACTATTCGACATTAATTACTGACAACCCTTAAATCAGGAGAACAACATGAACAAAAAACTATTGGTTATCCTGGGGATTTCCCTGGCCGTCAATTTTGTTTTCATCGGCTTTGAAGCCGCAAAAGCAATTTATCAACCGGCATTTCCGGATATTCCGCCCGAACGTCCGAAATTTATGCCCGCCGACTATCAAAAACCCGACGGAGCGGATTTTGAAAACAAACGCCTGATGCGCAAAGCATTCAGAGCCGCCATCAAAAACCATGCACAGGAAATGCAGTCTGTCCGCAAAGAAGTCGAAGAAGCTCTTTTGGCCGAACAGTTTAATACGGATCAATTCAAAGCCGCCATGCAAAAAGCAACAACGGTACGCAGCACCATTGATGCCGCCGTTCAGGAAAATATGTTGGAAATGTTGTCAAAAATGACGCCTGAAGAACGCCGCCGCTTTGCCGAACGGTTTTCCGGGAAAAAACGTCCGGGGTTCCGGCATCATCAAAGACGTATGCACCGTTTTATGAACAGGCCGGATCATAACGCGCCCTTTCGTGACCCCGGCTTTCGCCCCGAAAAAGGCAGAATCCCCTGTGTCCCCCCGTGCTTTGCCGTTGCAAGACCCTGCCCGGGAGCCAACATCATGGAACCGCCCTGCCGGCGCCCCTGCGGCCCCGCATTCAGAAGACATCACGGCCCGCGCCCGTGTTTTGAGGGACCGGCAGAAAAATTAACGGCACCCGCACCGGAAAAACTCAAAAAAGACAAACCGAAAAAAGAGCGCAGACCCGATCCTCGGCGTCCTGAACCTCAACCGCCAAAACCGGCACCGGTCGAATAAGGTTGCCTGATAAAGCATACTTTCCGTTCTTCATGGTTTTTCTCCTATGAATATTACCGCAAACGGAAAGTATGCTTTTTTTTATCTGATTAGAAAAAAGATTCTTTTTACGATTCCATGTAAAAACAAAACAACTTTTACGCGTTTCGTTTTAAAAAACAGAATCATAAGATTTATTTTACCGTTTGTTCTTTTTCTGTTCTGATTTTAGAAAAAATTTTTTTGCGACTCGTTGATTTTTATCGGGATTCAAAAAAACCTTATTTTGCAAGGCTTCCGAGTCGTTTCGAGTCGCTCTTTCAGTCAATGCTGCAACTTTTTTTATAAAAAAAATCATTTTTTTCTGGATTTGCCGAATCCCCCCTATATATAGTGGAAAAAGTTATTGATTATTTCAAGGATTCCATTATGGGAACAACCTCTCTTAACAACAAAGTGATTCCTCTTGTGCTGGACGAATCTCTTTATCAACTCATTGAAACACAAGCACATTTGGCAGGAGAACCGCTGGAAACTTTTATTTTGAACAGACTGCATGATTCTATAGAAGCCTGGGCTGATTATTGTTCCGCCGTTTCCATGTTGAATAATGAAGAACAAGAGCATTTTCATCTGCGCGTCGTTGATTAAAACAACCTAAGCCACGATTAAAAAAATCCCCTTTTTCAGGGGATTTTTTTTTGCCGGATAACCTCTTTTCCTTTTCTGTCTTGACTCTTGTCTTCAGATGAAATAAAAAAGTTTGACTCGTAAAACTTTTTGGAAATAAAAAAATGACACAAATCGACACTTGGGCAAACATTCAAAACGAAGAAGACGTGATGAATGATCATCACGCTCCCTTTTGGCGCGCAATGATCCGCCAAATGGATGAAAACGATATTCAAAACAGAACCGTATTGGACTTCGGTTGCAATCAGGGCGGTTTTTTAAGAACGCTGTTTCGCATAAAGCCTTTTAAAAAGGGGCTGGGGGTTGATTTGGCGATCAAATCTTTAAACACCGCCCAAAAATTGAAAGGAAATATGCCGCTGCAATACGAAACACCGGATATTCTGGACAATATGGCTGCCGAATTTGATCTGGCTTTCAGTCACGACGTCATTTACTTGTTGCCGGATCTTGATGAACACGCCCGAAAGATCCGTCATGTTTTAAAAACCGGCGGCGTTTACTATGCCGCCACGGGATGCTACAGCGAAATGCCGTTATGGCCGATCTGGAAAAAAGAGGTGGAAAGTTATTCAAATGTTCCCGTACCGGATTATTCGATCAATGATTTTGCCAATGCTTTTTGGAAAGCCGGTTTTGACGTCGCCATACAAAAATGCATTCCCGAAGGATTTGTGAATTGTTGGCAGGGCAGACAGAAATACTTCCCGCAGGTGACGGATTTCTTGAAATATTACGATTACAAAATCATTTTCCGATTTTCAAAACAAGGATAGCCCTATGATTTTTCCAGAAGGACAACCCGTTTCTTTTTTTCCGGACACAAACGATCTTCCTTGCCAGCAGTCGGCGGAACACATGGAAAAACTGAAACAAAAAGAAGAAACGCGACAAAATGCCGACACCTGAATTAAAAAACTGGAAATATTACATTGCCGATCCTTCAAAGAAACCGTCCCTTTTGTTTCTGATGCTGCACGGATGCGGCGGCAATGCCGATGATATTTTTAAATTTATCCCTTTACTGCGAAATGTCATCAAAAATGAAAATTTCATTGCCGTCGCTCCGGACGCTTTTTGGCAGTCTTGTGAAAAAGCGGACGGTTACCAATGGTTTGATATTGAAAACAACTATGCCAAAAAACTGTTTTCTTCGCCGTACGCAACGCTGACAGATGCGGAAAAAGAAAAATTCGCCAACATGGAAAAGGGAGAAAAAGGGGTCGTCAAGGCGTCCGAAACATTAAATTGTTTTCTTGATTTTTGCCAAAAAAAATTCGGTTTAAAGAATGAACAGACCATTATTTTCGGTTATTCCCAAGGGGCGATGCAGGCTTTGGACATGGGCATATCGCGTTCGGGGAAAGTCAAAAAAGTGATTGGTGTTGCCGGTTGTCTTATTCCGCCGGACAAAGAATCTTTCAAAAAGCGTCATATGGTTTCTCCGGACGTTTTACTGATACACGGAACGAAAGATACCGTCATTGATTTCCATGCGGCCAAGCAAACGGAAGAAATTTTAAAGCAAAACGGATTTAATGTGACGTTATGCGCTCAAAAAGGCATGGGACACGGCAGAGGAGAGGAATCCAGATCGTTCTGGTTAAAAACGGCTTGGTACACGGCAAAGACGATGGCAAGCAAGCCGACACTTTCAAAAATCAATACTTTTTTTGCGCAAAGGCAAAGGCGATGACTGTTTTATTGGATTGGTCTCCGTTCACAAAGACACAAAGAGATCTTTCTTTTTCCGAAGAAAGAGAAAAAGCCCGACTGAACGATCTTGCGGCACAAATGCGTCTGAATGTCATGCGCACCATGATCCGGGCGGATTACGGACATCCCGCGTCATGTCTGGGATTGTGCGATTTATTTACCGCACTGTATTTTGGCGGCGTTATGAAATATTCGATCAGTCGTCCGGCTTGGGACAAAAGAGACCGGTTGGTCGTTTCCTGCGGACATATTTCCGCTTTATTATACACGGCGCTTTCCATGGCCGGATATCTTTCCGGAAAAGATCTCGACAACTACGCGCGCGCCGGCGGACCGGGAGGTCACCCGCAGCGTTGCGTCGAAAAAGGAATAGAAAATTCCTCCGGTTCTTTGGGACAAGGGGTCGGTATCGCAATCGGCATGGCTTTGGCTTTGCAAAAAACGGGACAAAAGGTCTTTTTAATCAGCTCCGACGGAGAACAACAAGAAGGGCAAGTCTGGGAAGCTTATCACGCCGCCATAAAATACAATCTGAGCAATCTGATTGTTTTTGTTGATGAAAACGGTATTCAAAACTCCGGCACAACCCTTGACGTTATGCCGTCCGGAAACTTAAAGAAAAAATTTAACGCTTTCGATTTCAACGTCATTTCTTTGGAAAACGCCTGCGCCTTTAACATCGTCCGCACTTTAAAAACACTTCAATCCCCTTCCAAACCAAGCGTTATCGTTCTGAAAACAACCGCCGGCAAAGGCGTTTCCTTTATGGAAAACAATCCGTTCTGGCATGACGGCGTTCCGCGGGGAAAACTGAAGGAACAAGCCTTAAAAGAACTGAACGAACAAAAAAGACAAACGGGACTTTGGCTGAATTTTTTAAATAAAATGGAATAAGCCCATGCCGACGATGATGGACGTTTTTGCAGAAGAATTGAAAAAAGCCGGCGAACTCAATCCGAATATTGTCGCCTTATCAGCTGACGTGTACGGTTCGACAGGATTAAAACCGTTCGCCGACACGTTCGCGGACAGATACTTTGAAATGGGGATCTGTGAACAAAATATGATCAGCACTGCGGCGGGATTGGCCTTGGAAGGCAAAACCGTCGTCACGTCAAGTTATGCCTGTTTCAGTCCGGGACGCAGTTGGGAACAGATCCGCAATACTGTTTGCATGGATCAGGCCGACGTTAAAATCATCGGAGCCCATATCGGTGTCGGATCAGGCAGGAACGGAGCGACCCATCAATCATTCGAAGATATCGCTTTGGTCAGTTGCCTGCCGAATATGATGATTTACAGTCCCGCCACCGAACGGGAAGTCCGTTTATGCGCCAAAGAACTGTTCAACAACCGACGCCCGTCTTATTTACGCCTGTCCGCCCGCATTTGTCCGGCTCCGAAAGGATATCACCCCGACATCAACGCTTTGTCCGTTATGAAACAAGGAACGGATATTGCCGTTATCGGATCCGGAAGCATATTGGAAAAAGCTTTAACGGCGGCCGAGATGTTTGAACGACAGCATTCTTTGTCCGTCGCCGTTTTCAATCTGGTCAAACTGTGCCCTTTAAACACGACCGGATTTCATTGTCTGAAAAATTTTAAAAAAGTCCTATGCCTTGAAGAACATCAAATCAACGGCGGACTGGGATCCTTATTATCGCCTGTTTTTGCCGCGGACGCTTCTTTGCCCGTTTTTGAACGCATGGGCGTCAATCAAAGTTTCGGATCTTCTATGGACATTCAGGATCTGTACAATTTTATCGGATTATCGGAACAACATATCTTCCAACGGTTACAGAGTTTGATTTTATGACAGCATTACAAGAAAAACTTTTCAAGTTAATCACACGCAAAAGATTTAGAAAATGGGCTTTGCCCGAAGATGCGACTTTGCGTATAAAAAAAGCGCTCGAAGTTTGCACCACCTTACACAAGCCGTTGAATTTCGTTTTTGAATTCGGCGGTTATAAGCTGTGGCGTCTGCCTTCGGCACCGTATCCCGATTTGGCGGAAACATATATGTTGCGCCATTACGCCGACTATCTTGAACCGATCGCGGATCTGTATGATCCCGGAGTTCACTTGTATTTTGCGTCGGACGACTGCGTCGTTGAACGCATGAACAATATCAAACCCGAAGCGATGGAAATTTACGCAAAAGCCTTCCAGCGGTGTTTGGAAGAAATCAAACCCGATTTGCCGGACAATCTGAATATGTCTTACATCCGGTTGGGACAGTTGTACGATTCCGAGGAACTGTTGGAAAAAGAACTGAAATTGACTTTTGCTTTTAACATGAACAAATTCCGGACATGGAGCGAAGAAAAAAAAGAACGCATGAGAAAAAGAGCCTTATTGAATTTTTGTCCTTCAGGCCCTTTGGCAGCTTCTGATTTATCCGGCATTTCCGAAGAGGAATTGCAAAAACGACTGATACAAGGCGCCGTTTACCACGATGCTTTCGAAGACTGTTCGAAACGCCGCGATTTCGTTCTGGCGGAAGACAAAATATTGCTTTTTTGCACCCCCATTCCTCAAGCCGTCGCCATCGGAACAACAAAAGCTTCCGTAACGAAATTTTGGACAGGTGTCGGCGTTTGTGAAAACGGATTGCATAAAGTGCTTTCACCTCTTGCCTGGCAACAACGACAAAAAGAAAATCAATGAAGAAAATCATCACCGCGACAACCCGACCGACCGCCCGTTACAACAACGCCATCCTTGCTCAAGGCCGATTTTTGTTTATAGCGACGCAGCCTTCTTTTGACTGGAAAAAAGGAACCTTTTTAAACGGAGATATTTACTTTCAAACTCAAAAAGCCTTGGAAAATGTCGATTATTTTCTCAAACAGGCAAACGCCTCTTTACAAGATGTCGTCAAAATCGGAATCTTTCTGGCGGATCTGAAAGACTTTAGCGCCATGAACTCGATTTATAACAATTTTTTCCCCGATCCGGAAACGGCTCCCGTCCGCTTCACGTTACAAACGCCTTTTCCGGATCCAAGAATCAAAGTCGAATTCGAAGCAATCGCCGTCTTAGATTAAAGGCACTATCTATGCACTTTCACTCGGTTTGCTAATTTTCCGATAGATATATACGGAAATGGGAACCCCCAGCAACATTCCCCACATACCGATCATGCTGTGCGCAATGTATAAAATAATCAATGTCATAACAGGATTGATATGCATGACGGAAGAAACAATCCGGGGATTAAGCACATAAGCTTCAAGAATATGTATACCGCAAATCATCAACAAAGCCCACAGCCCCAATTCCATACCGCCGCTGTTAATTGCCATCAACACGATCGGCACCGAAGAAATCCACATTCCCAAAACAGGAATCAAGCCGCACATAAACACGATCGTACATAACAAAACGATTGCTTTTATGCCCATAAAATAAAGCCCCAGCGCCGTCAATACCGTGTTAATTGCGGAAATCAACAACTGTGCGCGGAAATTTTCTCCGACGACTTTGGCAAACAAAATAACGCTGTCCGCCGTTTCACGATAAGATTCGGCCAGACGCGTAAAACGCAACCGGCGCATGCCTCTGGATAATTCCGGCAGATCAAACATAATCAAAAAACTAAATAACATCGCCAGGAAAAACCAGCCGACGTAATGCAGTCCCCGTTCCAACATGCCGCGAACAATATTCCAGGCGCTGACAACAACCGTTTCGGGGAACAACGCTTCTTTAATCTGCGGCAGCAAAGGCGCAATGACTTCATTATTTTCCAAATTATGACTCAGCCAGTTTCTGACAGATCGGATACTTGCAGGCAATTGATCCGTAAAATTTATGGTTTCGGACAAAATTCTGGGCGGAACATATACCAAAAAAGCCGTCACACCGACCAAAAACAACAAATAAACGCCAATGACAATCGTCCTTCTGTTCAGCCGATACTTCCTGCGCAGACGATGCGTAACATCCGATACGATAAAGCACATAATAAAAGTAATAAAAACCAAGCCGAACAAATTCCGAAACAGATACAACACGCCGACAAAAACGGCCCAGATAAAATACACTCTGTTGACCCGGATAAATTCAGAAATATTAAACGTCATTTTTTCCTCAGCACAAATTGATTAATTTATATATCATACCTTTTGTAAATTATGAATTAAACTGATTGTTTTAGCCAAAAGACAGCCTTTTGTTCCGCATAAAGCGCAAATCCTTGACGTCGCAGAACAAAGGTTTTTGACGTACCCCAAAAAAGACATTAAGCCGCGGCCGGATATACCATTAAAAACCAATACTAAAAAAGCCCTGTATCCGCAGAATACAAGGCTTTGAATTGGTGGAGATGAGGAGGATCGAACTCCTGACCTACGCATTGCGAACGCGTCGCTCTCCCAGCTGAGCTACACCCCCGTAACGGGACGTAATATGCCCCGAAACAATCTCTTTTGTCAACAAAATTATTCTTTGATCAAAAAACGGGCAGAACCGGCATTTTATAAATTGCATATAAAAAAGCGGAACCGAATTTTCAGTTCCGCTTTACCAAGATTTGTTTTATCAGCCCTGTTCGCTTTCCAAAATAGCAGAATAGATTGCTTCGGCGCTTTCACTGCCGCGCAGCAAAGAACACACCTTTTCATCGCGCAGCAGGCGGGAAACCTTAGCCAGTGCCGTTAAATGATCTCCGCCGGCATTTTCGGGCGTCAGCAGTAAAAACATTAAATCGACGGGACGGCCGTCCGGCGAATCAAAAGCCACCGGCGCGGACAATCTGGCAAACAACAAATACAATCGGTCCAGATCAACCATTTTCCCGTGAGGAACCGCAACGCCGCCGCCGACACCGGTCGACCCCAAACGTTCGCGTTCCAACAATACGTCTAAAATGGCACGGTCTTCCAAATGCAGCTGTTCCGCGGCATAAGAAGCCATTTCCTGCAAAGCCTGTTTTTTGCTTGTCGCCTTCAAATCAGGAATAATTGACTGAGGCGTCAACAAATCGGAAATTAACATAACAGTTTTTCTTTTAAGGTTTAGTTCGCCTGCGGATCAACCCAACCGATATTGCCATCGGCGCGACGGTAAACCATATTCAGCCCGCCATGAGCAATATTCCGGAACATCAATGCCGGTACGTCGGCCAGATCCATGCGCATGACGGCTCCGCTGACCGTGCACAGCGGCAGTTCGGACTGCATTTCGGCAACAACGACAGGAGCGGATTCGTCCTGCGGCAAAGAATCTTCGTCCGATTCTTTTTCCGGTTCAATCACGGCAAAGTTTACCGTTTCGGCAGAAGCCTTATGACTGGTCAGGCGTTTTTTATAACGCTGCAGCTGCTTGGCAATACGATCATTAGCTGCGTCAAAAGCGGCATAAGCATCGGCGCTGGAAGAAGAGCCCTGAATCAGGACGCTGCTCATCGGGTGGGCGGAAATATCCGCTTTGATGAGGTTTCCTTCCTTGGAAAAAGCAACAGAAGCGTTTAAAGGCGTTTCAAAATACTTTTTAACGGTATTTCCGATACGTTCTTCAACATACGTGCGCAAACTGGTACCGATGTCGATTTGTTTCCCTGTAATAGCAATTTTCATAGTGCCGTTCTCATTTGTTAAAAGTTAAATCCTGTTGCGGAATCTCACCGCCTAAAGCGAAAAAGTACGACCGCACGCGCCGTAAGTCAAGAAAATGTTGCATATTGCAATGAATTTCAGTTATTCAGGCGCTTGTCTCTTTTTCTTTGTGCCGATGTCGGAATCCCCATGGATTCCCTGTATTTGGCAACCGTCCGGCGGGCAATGTCTATCTTTTCCTTTTTCAATAAATAAACCAAGGCTTCGTCCGATAAAATATTTTCTTTCTTTTCTGATTCTATTAATTCTTTGATTCGGCGGCGAACGGCCTGAGCCGATACGCTGTCGTCTCCGCCGCGACTTTCCAGTCCCTGCGAAAAAAAGTATTTTAATTCAAACACGCCGCGCGAACAGGCAAGATATTTCTGCGCCGTCACCCGACTGACAGAGCTTTCATGCATGCCGACCGCTTCGGCAATATCCCTGAGCACCATGGGTTTCAAAGCCTTTTCGCCGTATTTAAAAAAATCTTTTTGCCGAGAAACGATTTCGCCGGCAACCTTTAAAATCGTTTCTGCCCGTTGATTTAAGGCTTTGATCAGCCAATTGGCCGATGATAAATGCTTGGTTAAAAACTGTTTTGCCGTTTTATCCCCGCCGGCCGCCGCCGATATTTCCGCAACATAAGACCGATTGATTAAAACTCGCGGTAAAACGGCCTGGTTTAATTCAACAAAAAAATTCCCGAATTTATCCCGGCGCACCAAAACGTCCGGAATTAAAACGCCGGGCTGTTCCGTTTGAAAAACAGCGGCCGGACGCGGATTTAAACGCCGGATTTCCGCAATCATATCCGAAATATCGCTTTCGTCCACGCCGCACAGTTTTGACAGCTTTTTGTATTCCCGTCCGGCAATTAAATCCAGATGATCCAGCATTACCGCCATAGCCGGATCATATCTGTTTTGTTCTTTTAACTGCAGCGCCAGACATTCCGACAATCCCGAAGCAAAAATGCCCGTCGGCGCAAACCCCTGCAGCACCGGCAGAAGCTCTTTTAATTTTTCCGGCGGGCAGACTTCATCGGTTTTTCCCGTCAGCCACCCGTTTTCGTCAAGGCATTCCAACAACGCAACTGCCGTCCGGCGGTCATTTTCATGATCAAACGACATATTGATCTGCGAAATCAGCGATTCATGCAATGTCTGACGCGGCGCGGCGCACAAATCAACCGCACGAAACGTATCGTCTTTTTCCCCTGCGGCGCCATCACCCGACCAGGGATCCAAAGAAAAATCAAACGATTCGTCCGAAACACCGTCGTCTTCCCCTGGCTGTTCGTAAAAGCTGTCCTCCGTCGGGATATCGTTTGTATCCGGCGGTGCTTCTTCTTGTCCTGCAGAATCAAGCAAAGTCGGCAGTTCCTCGCGGCCTTCAAATTCGGAAAAGTCCGTATTTTCGGGTTGATTATCCTGATCAAAAGATCCTTCGCGTTCCAAAAAAGGATTTTTTTCCAATTCTTCGGCAACGGCACTTTCCAATTCCAAAGCAGACATCTGCAACAGCCGGATCGCCTGCTGCAAACGGGGCGTCATCGTTAACGTCTGTGATTGGCGCAAGTCCAAACGAGGCGTCAAAGACATTGTCTATCCCCTCTCCTGCTCAGAAATTACAAGGCGAATTTTTCACCCAGATAGACACGGCGCACGTCTTCATGATGCACCACGTCCTGCGGATCACCTTCCATTAAAACAACGCCGTCATGCAAAATATATGCGCGGTCAATAATATCCAATGTTTCGCGCACATTGTGATCCGTAATCAAAACGCCGATGCCGCGATGTTTTAAATGCGACACCAAATCCCTGATTTCCCCGACCGATATCGGGTCGATCCCCGCCAAAGGTTCGTCCAGCAAAATAAACGACGGCGAAGACGCCAAAGCGCGCGCGATTTCAACGCGGCGCCGTTCACCCCCCGACAACGCCAAAGCCGGCGCACGGCGCAAATGGGCAATCGAAAATTCGTTTAATAATTCTTCCAGTCGTTCTTCGCGCCGATCCCATCTGGGTTCAACGACTTCCAAAATCGCGCGGATATTATTTTCAACGTTCAGGCTGCGGAAAATTGACGCCTCTTGCGGCAGATAACCGATCCCCAGGCGCGCCCGGCGATACATCGGCAAGGACGTCACGTCTATGCCGTCAATGCTGACTGTGCCGGAATCCGGCGTAATCAAACCGGTAATACAATAAAAAGACGTTGTTTTCCCCGCACCGTTCGGCCCCAACAAACCGACCGCTTCGCCGCGATCAACTTTAAATGAAACATTACGCAAAACTGGACGTTTCTTATAGGCTTTGGACAAACTTTTGGCACGCAGCCCCATTTCCGTAGAGGCCGCCAGACGCGGCGTATTACTGCTTTGCTGCGTCGGAGGAATCGATGCGTTTTTCGTTTTCTTCGCGTCCTTTACCACTTTTACTTTCCTTCAGCACGGCGCCGGTTTTTGGTTTTTCATCAACGACAGGTTTTTGTTTCTTTTCACTGTCGGGGACGAAAACGCCGCGCACCTGTTTTTTAGATTTACCTTTTTCGGACAACATTTGCAAGCGGCTGACGCCCGTTTTCATATTTATATCGGCAACTTCGCCGACAATAAAGTTATTTCCCTGGGAAATTTTCACATTTCCCTGCAAAGTGGCCGTTTCTTTATCCACCAGATAAACGCCGAAATCCCCCTGAACCTTTTCTTTGTCATTGGTAATCACAACGTTGTTTTCGGCTTCGAACCGTTCCACCTGCGTTTTATCGCCCTGCTTCCCTTTTATAAAATAAGCCCTGACGATATCGGCTTCAAGACGACGGGAATCTTTCTGCGCAACAACGTTTTGACGGGCAACCGCCATGTCTTCGTTCTGCCACAGTTCCAAAATCCGGGCCGTCATCTGTTCCTGACCTGCGAACAGTTTAACCGGATTTCCTTTAAGAACAATTACCGACTTGTCAATTTCATAAACGCCCGAATCAGAATAAACCGTCTGTTTGGGAGTTGTTATAATAACATTGCCGACGGCTTTGACCAGATAAACTTCGCTGTTTTCCCCGTTCGGTCCGTCCTTATAATAAGCCGTGATTTTATCAGCCCCCAAAGCGGTATCGCCGCGAACGACCAGAGCTTTTTCTTCGGCCGTCAGCGTTTTTTTGTTGCTGTCCCATTCCAACCCTCCTTCGGAAGTCAAAACAACCTGCTGTTTTTCAGCCGCTGCCGCATCGCTGCAGGAAAATAAAAAAACTAACAGGCAAAAACATAACCGATCCCAGCCGCACATTTTTTATTCTTCCTTATCCTGCATATAAAAGACAGCCCGCGTTTTTCCCGTCAGCCTGAAAACCGTCCCGTCCTGTGTGACCGAAAAACCTTCGGCACGGGCATAACCGTACGGCGTGCGTAAAAAAACGTCCTTTGAACCAACGATATCCCTGTTTTTTATATTTATCAACGCCTGTGTCGTATCAATTTCTTCGCCCGTTTCCGTATATACGTTGACCTGCTTCAGCAATTCCATCGTATCATCAACCTGAGAATAAATCCCCACATCGGCGTCCAAAGCAAACCAACGTTCATTTTGCGTCAACAGATCCGCCTTGATGGCTACCAGCTGGACGCGCCGTGTTTCACCGGGCAGCTCAAAAGCCGTTTTGGCCGTCAGATTAAACGGTTCGCCCTTATCGTCCACGGTAAAAAAGCGCGGGTTGACCATGGCCTGATCGTCCGGCAGATTTAACTGATCAACTTCGGAAGAAATCAGGGAAATGTTTTCTTCCTGCTGCGCCTTCATCTGCGGCCATAAAACAACCAGTCCGATCATAACGGCCGCCAGACTGGGAAATAAAACTTTTAAAGAAATAACCAGCCGGCTGTGGTGACGCATACGCTTTTTTTGGCGGCGTTGCCATTCGGCGGCGCCTTTTGTCTGGGTTTTTCCCCACTTTATATCGCTGATATCAACGATTTTATCCGCCATCACGCGACTCCGGCGCGCAGACAGTCATGCATATGCAACAGCCCGATCGGTTTTCTGTGATCATCTAAAACAAACAGGCTTGTGATCCCTTTGCCTGTCGTATTCATAATGCGCAAAGCATCTATTGCCAGTGTTTGCGGTGTTGTCGTCGTCGGCGTACGCGTCATGACGTCTTGAATTGTTTTCGTCAAAAGATCCGGCGCCATCGCCCGGCGCAAATCGCCGTCGGTAAAGACACCGCAAAAGACCCCCTGATCATTAATAATCCCCAGACACCCGAAGCCTTTACCGCTCATTTCAATTAAAGCTTCCGACATATTTGTATCGGGCTTTACCAACGGCATTTCATCGCCCGTGTGCATCAAATCGGCGACGGTCAGCATCATTTTGCCCAGTTTGCCGCCCGGGTGGCGCAGTTTATATTCGTCTTTGGAAAAATTATGCAGCTGCAAAAGCGCAATCGCCAGCGCATCGCCCAAAGCCATCATCAACGTGGTTGACGTTGTCGGCGCCAGACCGAACGGGCATGCTTCCTGGATCGGCGGCAAGCACAAAACAATATCCGACTGACGCGCCAAAGTACTGTCGCGCCGTCCCGTCATGCCGATCAGTTTAATGCTGAACCGACGGCAAAAAGCAATAATGTCACTTAATTCCGGCGCTTCGCCCGAATTTGACAAAGCAATAACGATATCGTTCGGTTCAATCATGCCCAAATCGCCGTGGCTGGCTTCGCCGGGATGAACAAAATAAGCCGTCGTTCCCAGAGACGCCAAAGAAGCCGAAATTTTTCTGCCGACATGTCCGCTTTTTCCCATACCGGTAATAATGACGCGCCCTTTTGTGGCATTAATTGTGTTGACGGCCTGAACAAAAGAATCATCCAGACTGTCGGACAACAGTTTCAGGGATTCGCTTTCAAGATTTAAAACATGATGGGCTATTTTTAATATTTCGTCAGATGTCAGCATAAAAGATCCTGTAGAAAAAGTTGACTTAGTGAACAAAAAGATTTTCGCAGTTAAATCCCGCTATGTCCAGCATACCGATTTGCGGCAGAAAATCAAAACAAGCCTGAGCATACCCCGTTCTGCCTTCGCGTGCCAGCAAAATATCCAGTTTTTCCTTTAAAGCATGAAGGTACAATACGTCATTGGCCGCATACTTCAGCTGTTCTTCGTTTAATTCTTCGGCGCCCCAGTCGGAACACTGCTGTTCTTTTTCCAGTTCAATGCCCAACAGTTGCTGACACAACGCTTTCAGACTGTGAGAAGGCGCATTCGTCCGTGCAATTTTGGAAGCGATTTTGGTGCAATACACCGGCCGGCACAACGCCCCCAGATATAAATATAACGCCGCCACGTCAAAACGGGCGAACTGAAAAATCTTTAAAACAGAAGGATCTTCCAACAACGCTTTTAAATTCGGTGCATCATACTGCCCTTTTTTAAAACGAACGATATGGCAATTCCCGTTGCCGTCCCCCAGCTGAACCAAACACAGCCGGTCGCGATGCAAATCCAGCCCCATTGTTTCGGTATCAACGGCCACGGCATTTGAAAAATGAACCGTTGAGGGCAGGTCGCCTTCATGAAAACAGATCTGCGTCATTGATCTTCCTTTCCCCTTTGAATCAAAAAGAAAGGGGCTTTTCGCCCCTTTGCCTTTCAGAACTTGCTTTGGTGCCCAAAATAGGACTCGAACCTACACACCCTTGCGAGTACTAGCACCTGAAGCTAGCGCGTCTACCAATTCCGCCATTTGGGCAAAACAAGCTCCGGCAGTTTTTTTATTACGAAGCCGAACGTTCGTCAACAAAAAAAATCAAAAAAGATAAAAAAGAAATATCCCCAGTAAAATCCGATACACCGCAAAAACGGCAAAAGAAGAATGTTTCAGCCACTTCATTAAAAATCCGATTGCAAAAACTCCCATTCCGAAAGCAATCAACATTCCCCAAAAAATCATCATTTCCGGCGGGTTTTCGCCGACCGGATCCGTCAAAATCTGCAAAATGCCGAAAATGCCCGCCGCCCCGATTGTCGGAACGGACAGCAGCATTGAAAAACGCGCCGAATCTTCACGATTAATTCCCAAAGCCCTGGCGGCCGTCATTGTTATTCCCGAACGGCTGACGCCGGGTATCAACGCCAAAACCTGCGCCAGACCGATCCAAAAGGCCTCTTTCATGCCCATTTGTTCGACCGTTTTCGTTGAATCGCCCTTTCTGTCCGCCCAATACAGAAAAACGCCGAAAACAATTGCCGTTACGGCAATCAGATGCGGATTTCTGAAATACATTTCAATATAAGTATGGCAAAAAACGCCGATTGCAAAAACCGGCACGCAAGCAATCCCCAGATGAAGGGCCAGTCTGGCCTGCGGCTGATCAAAATGCCGCCGCAACAGGTAAAAGCAGCCTCTGATAATGGCGATGATATCTTTTCTGAAATAAATCAAGACAGAAAACAACGTTCCGATATGCAGGGCAATATCCATTGCGATGCCCTGGTCTTTCCAGCCGAACAGGCGCGGCACCAAAATCAGATGCGCCGAAGAACTGATCGGCAAAAATTCGGCAAAGCTTTGCACCAAAGCCAACGTAATGGTCTGCAACATGCGAACAGCTCCTTTGTTTCACCTGAAAAATGCTTTTTCACTGTGAAGTTTTTTTTAATTATTTACAAGCTATAAACTAATTTTTGTTAAGAATAAAAAGAATTATTTTTTTTCAGGAAAACCGCAATGTACACGCTGTATCATCATTTAGCCGATCCTTTTTCCCGCAAGGTGCGGCTGATGTTGGCGGAAAAAGGACTGGAATTTACGACAAAAATCGAAGAACCTTGGAAATTCCGTCCTGAATTTCTGGCCAAAAACCCGGCCGGAGACGTCCCCGTTCTGGAAGAACCGGACGGCTATATCCTGTGCGGCCACCGCCCGATCTGCGAATACATTGACGAAATCACATCGCGACCTTTATTCGGCGCTTATGCCCGCGACAAAGCCGAAGTCCGGCGTTTATGCGACTGGTTTGACGATAAATTCTTTAAAGAAGTCACCTTTTATCTGGCCGGAGAAAAAATCATAAAACGCCTGACGGGCGGTGTGCCGGATTCAGATTCGATTCGCGCGGGAAAAGCTAACATTATCGGCCATCTGACTTATACGGAATGGCTGTTAAAGCAGCGAAACTGGCTGGCCGGAGAAGTCTTTACCATGGCTGATTTTTCGGCAGCGGCACAAATTTCGGTGCTGGATTATATCGGCGAAGTTCCCTGGGATAAATCGGAAAACGGATCCATGCTGTTTGAAGAAACCAAAAACTGGTATGCCCGCGTTAAATCGCGCCCGTCTTTCAGATCGATCCTGGCAGACCGGATTCCGGGGGTTATTCCGGCGCCCCATTACGGCGATCTGGACTTTTAAGACAACGAAACAAAGGATAAAAAAAATGAAACGTTTTCTCTGTCTGTTTGTTTTCTGCCTTTTGTTAAACGGCTGTTTGTCTTCACCGACACGGATTTATTACTGGGCAAGAGAAAATACGGGAACAACCCGATTTGTTCAGGATCACAATCGCTGTCTGCGCGAAGCCGATTTTTGGCCGTGGAGATTTACGAATTTCGACCCGCTCGGAGCCGAAACGCTTGATTTGCGTTTAAACCTGAAAGACGGCGGCATCTGGGCCAATTTTTCGCCTTATCCCGGTGCCATGCCTATTTTCGTCAACACGGCCACACCGTCAAAAACCGTTATTTACTGGCGTTATGCGTCCTGCATGAAAAAAGCCGGTTATAAAGAACGCCGCCCCTATGGCGGACCCCTGTGATTTTTTAAAAATGGAATAAAACGATGACATCTTCTGATAAAATTCCCGTTATTTTGCAAATTCTGCCGCGTCTGGAAACCGGCGGCGTTGAAAGAGGAACCACGGAAATTGCCGCTGCTCTGACAAAAGCCGGGTGGCATTCCGTCGTTGTTTCGGGCGGCGGACGACTGGTTCATGAATTGGAACGCGGCGGGACGGAACACATTACACTGCCCGTTTATTCCAAAAACCCGATTGTTATGCGCAAAAATGCCGATCGGCTGGCAAAAATCATCAAAGAAAAAAATGTCGACATCGTTCATGCCAGATCCCGCGCACCGGCCTGGAGCGCCAAATGGGCCTGTGAAAAAACCGGTGTTCCGTTTCTGACGACTTTTCACGGCGCTTATAACATGGGGCCGTTCAAAATTAAAAAGAAATACAATAAAGTCATGACGGCCGGCGTTTTGACGATTGCCGTATCCGACTTTATCAAACAGCATATTCTGGATAATTACGAAGGCGTTGAAGCCGATAAAATCCGCGTCATTCACCGCGGCGCCGACATAGAACGGTTCAATGTTTCAAAAATATCGCAGGAACGCCTGATTGCTTTGTCCAAAAAATGGCGTCTGCCCGAAGACCTGCCCGTCATTATGCTGCCCGGACGGCTGACCCGTTGGAAAGGGCAACTGTTAATGCTTGAAGCTTTGGCTTTGATGAAACACAAAAACGTCCGCTGTTTGTTTGTCGGATCCGATCAGGGACGCAAACGTTACCGCCGCGAACTGGAAAGAAAAACAAAAAAACTGGGATTGGCTTCAATTGTTCAATTTGTCGACCACTGCAATGAAATGGACGTTGCTTATATGCTTTCTGATATTGTCGTATCGGCTTCAACCGATCCGGAAGCTTTCGGTCGTGTCATTCCCGAAGCGCAGGCCATGGGGCGTTTAGTGATCGGCCCCGATCACGGCGGCGCCACCGAAACGATCAAAGACGGCGAAACAGGATTTTTATTTAAGCACGGCGACGCCAAAGATCTGGCGGAAAAGCTGGATGCCGCTTTGGATATGTCTGCCGCAGACAAACAAACAATGACCCAAAAAGCCGTCCAAAGCGTACGCACCGATTTTTCCAAAGATGCCATGTGCGCCAAAACACTGGATCTTTACCGAGAAATCATACAAAAATATCCCGTTGATAAAAAATCGGATTAAATTGTTTTTTTGGCTTTGTTCTCTCTTGAATACAAAACAAAGCGGAATTACAATGCGCGCATTAAAGAACTTTTTGCAGGAAAGAAGATAATTTTCATGGTTTCGATCAAACTTCCCGACAGCTCCGTGCTGTCATTTGACGGACAGACCAGCGGCGCCGACATTGCCGCTAAAATCGGTCCGGGTCTGGCCAAAGCCGCTTTGGCCGTCAAAGTTAACGGTAAATTGCAGGATCTTGCGACGCCGATCACGACAGATGCCGAAATTGATATTATTACATCAAAATCCCCTGAAGGGTTGGACATTATCCGCCACACGTGTTCGCACGTTATGGCACAGGCCGTTCAAGAATTGTATCCGGAAACACAGGTCACAATCGGCCCGTCAATCGAAAACGGGTTCTATTACGATTTTGCGCGCAAAACACCGTTTACGCCTGCCGATTTGGAAGCCATCGAAAAGAAAATGGCCGAAATCGTCGACCGTGACGAACCGATCGTGCGCGAAGAAAAACCGCGCGGCGAAGCAATCGCTTTCTTTAAAGAAAAAGGCGAAAAATACAAAGTCGAACTGATCGAAGACCTGCCTGCGGACGCCGTCATCAGCTTTTACAGACAGGGCGGCTTTATTGATTTATGTCGCGGGCCGCATTTACCGTCCACGGGCAAAGTCGGCAAAGCGTTTAAATTAATGAAAGTCGCCGGCGCTTACTGGCGCGGGGATTCTTCGCGCGAACAGCTGCAGCGCATTTACGGCACGGCATGGGCTGACAAAAAAGCTTTGGACGCTTATCTGGTTCAGTTGGAAGAAGCCGAAAAACGCGACCACCGCAAACTGGGCCGCGAAATGGATTTGTTCCATTTTGAAGACGTTGCCCCCGGCGATATTTTCTGGCACCCGCACGGCTGGACATTGTTTCAGACTTTGATCAATTACCTGCGCAAACGTCAAAACGACGTCGGATATGTCGAAATCAACACGCCGCAGATTATGGACCGCGTGTTATGGGAAACGTCGGGACACTGGGACTGGTATCGCGAAAACATGTTCACAACGGAAATCGAAGACCGCGTTTACTGCGTTAAACCGATGAACTGTCCGGGCGGCATTCTGGTTTTCAAACAGGGGATTAAATCCTACCGCGACCTGCCGCAATACATTGCGGAATTCGGCCGCGTTCACCGTTACGAAGCGTCCGGAGCCATTCACGGATTGTTCCGTGTGCGTGCTTTTACCCAGGACGACGCGCATATTTTCTGTACCCCCGAACAGCTGGAAGACGAATGTCAGAAAGTCGTTCGACTGATGCTGGATATTTATGATGCTTTCGGATTAAAGGACGTCAGCATTAAATTATCCACGCGTCCGGCCGAACGCATCGGCGCCGATGAATTATGGGATAAAACGGAAACCGCTTTGGCGCAGGCGTTGACCGACATGGGATATCAGTATACGCTGAATCCCGGCGACGGTGCTTTTTACGGCCCGAAGCTGGACTTTAAAGTCAAAGACGCCATCGGTCGCGAATGGCAGCTGGGCACCCTGCAGGTTGACATGAACCTGCCGGAACGTTTTGACGTTTCTTATATCGGCGAAGACGGCGAAAAGCACCGTCCGATCATGTTGCACCGCGCTTTGTTCGGTTCTTTGGAACGCTTTACGGGCATTATGATAGAGCATTACGCCGGAAAATTCCCGTTCTGGCTGGCGCCGTTGCAAGTCGTTGTCGCCACGATTACGGACGAAGGAAACGATTACGCAAAAGAAGTGCTGGCCGCTTTGAAAAAAGCCGGCATTCGCGCCGAAATCGATCTGCGCAACGAAAAAATCAGCTATAAGATTCGCGAACATTCTTTAAAGAAAGTGCCCGTTATGCTGGTAATCGGCAAAAAAGAAACCGCCGATCAAACAGTTACGATCAGGCGCTTGGGTCAGGAAAAGCAAGAAACACTTGCACTTAGCGATGTAATTGCTAAACTGAAAGCAGAAGCGGTCTGGCCGCACATTGATGAATAACCATTAACTGAAGGAGACGATTTATAACAACAGCTACGACACAGGCTTCGCCCACCCGTGAGGGGCCGCGGGCCAATACGGAAATTACGGCAAAGGAAGTCCGCCTGATCGGCGTTGACGGTGAAAATGTCGGAATTGTATCTGTCCACGAAGCATTAAAACAGGCCGATGACGCCGGTTTGGATTTGATTGAGATTTCACCGAACGCGAATCCGCCTGTCTGCAAAATTCTGGATTTGGGCAAATACCGTTACGAACAGCAAAAGAAAAAAGCGGAAGCGCGCAAAAACCAAAAAGTTGTAGAAATCAAGGAAATTAAGCTGAGTCCCAATATTGACACGCATGATTATGAGGTCAAACTGCGCAGTGCTCAGCGTTTTATTTCCGAAGGCAATAAAGTAAAAGTGACTTTACGTTTCCGCGGCCGTGAAATGGCTTATATGGAACAAGGCGAAGAAGTGATGGCACGCGTTGTTGCGGATTCAGACTTGTATGCAAAAGTCGAACAGCCCGCAAAATTGGAAGGCAAACAAATTACAATGTTGCTTGTGCCGAAGTAACATTTATCCGTTACAAAGCGCCCCCGCAAAAAATGCGGGGGTTTTTGTATACGGATAAAAATCGAAAGATTTTGTTCCCGCCCGTTTTCATGACAGACCGATATGAACCGGTCGTTAATATTTCTTTGTAAACGGATCGGATTGAATTCAAAATCAACAGCTTTATTGCGACACGGAAATCAGAACTTTCCGAAAGAATGTACCTGTAATTCTTTCCCCGTCAGGGTGCCGATAATATTCGTATATTCTGTTCAATCACCTTTTTTTGCTTTCTTACCGCAAGCACGATCTGATCCATGTATCTAAAAGATGTAATCCCCGTACGGGTAGTACCCGTGGCGCTGCCACCCTGTCCGGAGGGCATGATCCCCCTACGGGCTGCTAGCCGCAGGGGGTACTGGCCGTACGGGCGTCAGTTTTTTGCTTTCCTGCCACCGGCACGATCTGATCCCCTCGCCGAGAAGGCGTTATGCCCGTGGCGCCGCCACCCGGGAGGGCGTTGTGCCTCGGCCGCCGGCTGGTACTAGTCGTACGGACATCAGTTTTTTTTGGTTCTTGCCGCAAGCACGACCTAATCCCTGTCTGGAAGACATGATCCCCGCACGGGTAGTGCCTCGGCCGCCGGCCGCGTACGGGTAGTACCGCCGGCCGCGTACGGGTAGTGCCCCGTCGAGGGGAGATAGCACCACAACTTCTTTTTTTACGTGTACATCCTTCCCAACCTTTTTCTTTATCTTTTTTAACAAAAAGATCTTTTTTCTTTTTATTTTCAAGAAATCGGATTGTTACACTTTTGTTACAAATATGCCCCCCCCCCCCCCCCGCCCCTCTTCATAAAGCCCTCCACACTAAAA